>NZ_LMRE01000001.1:0-821523 GCF_001424745.1 Methylobacterium sp. Leaf469 | reverse complement strand
ATCGTGCCAGTCGTAGGCGTAGGGGGCGGTGCCGGTGGTCTTGTACTTGCCGTCGATCCGGTCGGTGGCCTTTCCGACGACCTTGAGCTGGTCGATGGGGTTCTGGCCGGCGGGGGTGTCGAACTTCATGGCTCTAAGCCCTCGCTTCGGTGAGCACCGCGCCGAGCGTGCGCTCGGCGAGCTTCAGCTTGTAGGCGTTGTCGTGGGTCGGCTTGGCCCCGGCGAAGGCCTKSKCGGTCACCGCCTTGGCGCCCTGCGCCATCGCGCCCTCCGCGGCTTCGACCCGCCACGGCTTGTGCGCGACGCCSCCGAAGGCCGCCCGGCCGGTGCCGTCCGGCTGCACCACGGCGGCCACCGAGACGAGGGCGTAGGCGTAGGAGGCCCGGTCGCGGACCTTGCGGTAGATGTGCGTGCCGCCCAGCGGTTTCGGCAGCGTCACCGCCGTGATGAGTTCGCCGGGCTTCAGAGTGGTGTCGACCTCGGGCCGGTCGCCCGGCAGGCGGTGGAACTCGGCGATGGGGATGTTTCGCGATGCCCCTTTCGCGTCRACGGTCTCSACGGTGGCGTCGAGSACCCGCATGGCCACCGCCATGTCGCCCGGATGGGTGGCGATGCAGGCCTCGCTGGCRCCGATCACCGCGAGCTGGCGCGAGACCCCGTCGAGGGCCGAGCAGCCCGAACCGGGGGCCCGTTTGTTGCAGGCCTGCGCCGTGTCGTAGAAGTACGGGCAGCGGGTGCGCTGGAGCAGGTTGCCGGCCGTGGTGGCCTTGTTGCGCAACTGGCCCGAAGCGCCGGCCAGCAGCGCSCGGCTCAGCACCGCGTAATCCTTGCGCACCCGCGCGTCGGCGGCGAGATCGGTGTTGCGCACCAGGGCGCCGACCCGCAGGCCGCCCTCCGGGGTCGCCGCGATGGTGTCGAGGCCGAGGCCGTTCACGTCGACGAGGTGCGTCGGGGTCTCGATCTGCAGCTTCATCAGGTCGAGGAGGTTGGTGCCGCCSGCGATGAACTTGGCGTTCGGGGTGCGGGCGACGGCGGCSGCCGCCTCGGCGGCCGAGGTCGGGCGCTCGTACGTGAAGGACTTCATGCCTGCTTCCCCGCGACTTCGGTCATCGCCTCGACGATGTTGGAATAGGCGCCGCAGCGGCAGATGTTGCCGCTCATGCGCTCGCGGATCTCGGCGTCCGTGACCTGCATCGGCGCGTTGAGATCGGCGGTGGCGTGACTCGGGATGCCGGCCTTGATCTCGGCGAGCACGGCGACGCCCGAGCAGATCTGGCCCGGCGTGCAGTAGCCGCACTGGAAGCCGTCGTGCTTGATGAAGGCGGCCTGCATCGGGTGCAGGGCGTCCGGCTGGCCCAGCCCCTCGATGGTGACGATCTCCGCGCCCTGGTGCATCACCGCGAGGGTGAGGCAGGCGTTGATGCGCCGTCCGTCGACGATCATCGTACAGGCGCCGCACTGGCCGTGGTCGCAGCCCTTCTTCGAGCCGGTGAGGTGCAGGTGCTCGCGCGCCGCGTCGAGTAGCGAGGTGCGGGTGTCGAGTTCGAGGTCCCGGCGCTGGCCGTTCACCGTCAGCGACACCTTCGCCAGAACGGGCTTGTCGGTACACCTTCGCCAGAACGGGCTCCTTCTTCGAGCCGGTGAGGTGCAGGTGCTCGCGCGCCGCGTCGAGTAGCGAGGTGCGGGTGTCGAGTTCGAGGTCCCGGCGCTGGCCGTTCACCGTCAGCGACACCTTCGCCAGAACGGGCTTGTCGGTTCCGGACGGCCTGTCGGCCGTCGGCGCGGCGCCCGCTGCGGGCACGGCCGCCAGGGCCGCCGTGGCGGATGCTCCCACCATCAAGTCTCTCCGATTCACTTCGAGGGCTCCAACTGGTCCCGTTGCGGCGCCGCCCCGTCGCCGGCGAACGGCCGGGCGAGGTCCGGCGCGCCGGACGGGGTGCCGAGGGGAAACACGATCACCTTGGATAAGCTCCAAAGTGACGTGCGGATCCGCGACGGCCGGCGGGCAAAATCACGCATGGTCTCCTAATCCGCCTCGCGAGGCAGGGCCGTCGCGCACGGGCGATGGATTTGCCGATCGCGGTCCGCGTGCTTATGACCGAACGCCGCGATCATGCCGGCGCAGTCAGGGGGAGCGGGGCGAATGCGGGGAAACAGGCACGAACACGCGCGCCGTTTTCTACTCCCCTTCGGCGTGTGCGCCGCGCTCGCGCAGCAGCCTGCACGTGCGCAGGAGACGGCGCAGCCGTTCACGCTGGCCTGCGTCAACACCGGTGGCAAGACGATCTACTTCAGCATCGATCTTCCCGCCCGGCGCTGGGCGCTGATGAAGGCGAACGGTGCGCTCGATTCGAAGCCGCAGGCCGTCGCCGCCGAATCCAGCGACATCATCAAGCTGAAGAACCCCGGGGGGTACTTCAACATCGACCGCAAGACCGGAGCCATGGAACTCATCAAGGGCGAGACCCGCCGGGTCGACCGGATTCCCTGCGCCAAGCACGAAACCCACCTTCCGATCCCGGCGGACGTGCCGGCGGCGAACAAGTTCTGATCGCGTCGCGTCCCGTCGGGGGGCTCCCCCTTTCGAAGCGAACGCCCGACGGCGATCGGCAGCGGCCCGGCGATGGGCCGGAGCCGCGTGCGGGCACCGGCATCCCCGAGAACCGGTGTCCACCTTTCGGGCCGATGACCTGAGGAGGCCAGCATCTCCGACACGAAGACCCCGCGCGCGCCGTCGCGCCTAAATGCCCTCGCCCGCCTCGTGGCGGCGACCGTCCTGCTGCCCCTGGGCATCCTGCTCCTCGGCCTGTGGGAGCAGGAGCGGGCCGGCGCCGATTGGGCCGATCTCGCCGCCGAGCGGGAGCACCTGACCCGGATCGTCGCGGATCTGGAGGCGCGGGCGCCGCCGGACGGGCGCCCCGATTTCCGGATGCAGTTCCGCCGCAACGGCAAGGGTTACGGCGGTCCCCTCGCCCTGGTTCAGGCTCGGGCGGCCCGGGACGAGGCCGCGACCCTGACGACGATCATGGACTGGCGCCGCCTGCTCCCGCCCGTGGTCGTCGCGGCCGGGGGGGGCGCCGCCCTCCTGTCGATCCTCGTGCTCCTGGCCGGCGCCGCCCTCGGGCGACTGGGGCGGGCCTCGCGTGACGCGCTGGTGGCCGGCTTCTCGTGGATGCGCCGCCTGCTGCCGCCGGTGCTCGCCCTCCAGGTGCTCCTCACCACGGCGGGCTTCGTCGCGGCCGTGGTCTTCGAGGCCGGGCTGCTGGCGCGGCCCGGGCTGGGCGGCGGCGAGATCAAGATGCTGTTCCTGGCCGCCGTCGCCGTCGGGGCGGTCCTGATCGCGGCGGGCGCCACGGTTCTGGGCCTGCGCCGGGCGCTGTCCGCCTTCGAGCCCGACCCCCTGTCGATCTTCGGCCGGGTCGTCTCGCCCGCCGAGGCGCCGGGCCTGTGGCGGCTCACCGAGGGGCTGGCCGACCGGCTCGGGGCGTTGAAGCCCGAGGCCGTGGTGGTCGGTCTCACGGGGGGCTTCTTCGTCAGCGCCGGCCCGGCCGTGGTCGAGCCCGGCGGCGCGCCGCTGACGGGCCGGATCCTCTACCTGCCGCTGCCCTACCTCGCCCTACTGCGGGGCGACGAGGTGGCGGCGATCATCGGCCACGAACTCGCCCACTACGCCGGGGGCGACACCGTCTACAGCCAGCGCTTCCTGCCGATCTATGCCGGCGTCGGCCGCTCCCTCGACGCGGTGGCGGAGGGGCATGCCGGGTCCTTCGGGCTCCTCGGCCCGTCCTTGCGCCTCGGCGTCTTCGTCATGGAGAACTTCCACCTCGCCGTGCGCCACTGGAGCCGGACCCGCGAGTTCGCGGCCGATGCGGCGGGTGCCGGCCCGGCCTCCGTGGACGCCGCCGCGCGGGCGCTCCTGCGCACGGGGGCGGTGGCCCCCCGCATCGCCGAGACCTTGGACGCCGCCGCCGAGGCGCCCGGGTCCGCCCCGGCCGACCTCGTGGCGGCGAGCCTCGACCACGCCATCGCGCGCGGCCTCGACGATCCGGCGACGCATCTCGAGGCGGAGCAGGCCCACCCCACCGACACCCATCCGCCGACCCGCGAGCGCGTGGCGGCCCTCGGCCGGACCCTCGACGCCGAACTCCTGGCCGCCGCCGCCGCCGTTCCGCCCCCGCACGCGCTCGGCCAGCTCGCGGCCTACTTCGCCGATCCCGCCGGCCTCTGCCGCGCGGCGACGCACGATTTCCTCGACGCGGTGCGGGCCCACGATGCGGCCTTCCGCGCTCATCTCGAAGCGACGGCGGCGGAGATCGGCACCGAGGCGCGGGAGCTGCGCGAAAGCACCCGCCCGGGGGCCATCGCCCTCCTGGTGGCGGGCGGCTTCTTCATCGGGGTCGCCCTCCTGTGGCTCGCCGCCGGCCTGCCCGGCCTGTCCGCCAGCCAGGCGGGGGCCGTGGTGGGGGTAGCGCTGGCGTGCGGGGCGGTCCTGGGCGGCTTCGGCGGATTTCGGCTGTGGCGGGGCGAGCGCACGACGATGATCCTGACCCCCGAGGCCCTGGCGGTGCCCGGCCTCGACCGACCGATCCTCTGGGACAGCATCGCCGACCTCGACATGACGACCCGGCAGAACGGCGTCGTCACCCGCCTGCTGCTGCCGCCGGAGGCGCCGTTCCCGCAGGCGGTGCCGGGCGGCCGCAAGGTGAAGCTCGACGCAGGGCGCGGCATCGTCACCGTCACGGCCGGCCTGCCGTACCGGATGTCGGTACAGGACTTCGCCGACCTCATCGGCCGCTACCGGCAGGCGGCGCAGGCGCGCCGTGTCCTGGCCGAGACTGCGGCGCAGGCGCGCCGTGTCCTGGCCGAGACCGCGGCGGCTTCCGAATCCTCCCAGACCCCCGTGATCCCGTGAGGTTCCGACCATGAACACCGCCGCCAACCGCCCCGAGCCCTCGCGTACCGAATCCTTGCGCCTGCCGCCGCCCCGCCAGGGCTGGGGCAACATCTTCTGGACCCTGTTCGGCCTCGTGGCGCTGGGTGCCCTCCTCGTCGCCTGCGCCGTCTACACGGCCCCGCCGGTGGTGACGGATTGGCAGATCCGCGACACGGCGCGTCCCGTCGCCGCCGCGCGGGTGAGCGACGGCAAGTGCAGCACCAAGATCGTGCTCCACCTCTGCGACATGACCCTCACCCTGCCCACCCCGTCGGGCCCGGTGGTCCGCCGGATCAACACCGTGTTCACGGGCGTGCATGCGGGCGATTACAGCGTCCGGGTGATGGCCGATCCGGCCCGGCCCGACCTCGTCACCACCGATCTCGCCCTCGACCGCCTGTGGAACCGCACCGTCACGCTTCTGGTCATTGCGGGAGCGCTGGCGGCCATCATCGTCGCGGCCCTCGCCGCGATGGTGCGCAACCGGCGGGCCGGCGCGGGGTCCATGGGTTGATGCGATCTCGGCTTCGGCGGGACGGATCGCTCCACACACCGCGCGAGGGGGGCGCCGCATGATCGTGTTCTGGACCGGGCGGGGCTACTGGGTCGTCTTCTTCGTGGCGCTGGCGATGTTCCTGCCCCTGATCGTCCTGCGGCAGGTCGACGGGCCGGAAGTGGACCGGGCGGTCTGCCTCACCATGAGTCTCGCGGCGCTCGCCGTCCTCGGCCTCGGCCTGCGCTGGAACCGCGGCACGACCTTCGGGCCGGCCGGGCGCGACCACGCCTTCTGGGGGTTGCCGATGCAGGTCTGGGCCGTGCCGATGCTCGTGTTCGCGGCCCTGCTCGGGACCGGTACCATCACCACGGCGGAGGCTCCGCGCGCCCGCTCTTCCTTCCAGGAATCCGGCTTCCAGGAATCCGGCGGCGTCGTCCGGTGAATCTCAGCCCCGCGTCACGAAGAACCAGTTCGGCGCGAGGCGGCGGTCGCTCTCGGCCCCGGAGCCGGCCGGAAACGCATCGTCCGGCCGGTACACGAACGACGTGCCCCAGGGCGTGCCCCCCGGGATCGGTTCGTCCAGGGCGATCTCGCCGCCGGGACCGCGGGTGAACCCCGCGAGCCCGAGGCGTTCGAGGGCGTCGCAGAGGGCGCGGTAGCGGGCGTAGGGAACCCCGAGGTCCCGCAGGACGTCGATCTCCCGCAGGCTGCCCGTGTCGCGCGCGCCTTGCGGACGGTACGGGGTGACGCGCCGGCCGTTGACGAGGCGGGTGCTCTCCCACCACGCCGTTCGCTCCGCCGCCGGGGGATCGTCCCGCCCGCGTTCGAAGGACACCAGGGTGGGCATGGCCGCGATCTCGGCCACCACGGCGTCGAGCCGCGATCGGTTCAGGACGAAGTAGCCCGTCGTCGTTCCGAACGCCGCCCAGGTCATGCCGCCGCCGACGGCCGCCAGGGCGAGGAAGACCGCGACCCGGTGCGTCGCCGCGCGGGCGAACGCCGGCACCGCGACGACGGCCGCGGCGATCCCCGGGACCGGCGCGTAGGCGACGAGGGCCCAGCCGAACACGACGACACCGCAGCCGCCGACGACGAGGGCCGCCCTTCGCGTCCCGTCGGACCGAGGGGCAATCATGGCGGGACGATCATCGCCGACAATCCCGGACCAGAATCCCCGACCGGCGCCGTCATCGAACGGCGGCCCGGCCGATGCGGGCGCGTCGCGCCGGGAGGTGCCGGCCCAGGAGCGCGAGGCCGAGCCAAGCCAAAACCCAAGCCAAAACCCAAGCCGAAAGCCACGCAGCGAGCCAGATCTCGTACAGGTGGGCGTCGAGGGCGGCTTCCCCGTCGAGGCCGAGCCAGCGCGCGAGCCCGTGCGGGACCGGAAGGTCGGTCCAGAGGAGGACGCGCAGGACCGGGATCGAGAGCAGGCCGACGGCGAGGACGAGGCCGGCCGCCCGGTAGAGGGGCCGCGCCGCGCCCTCCACGGTGCCGACGAGGCCGCCGACGAGGGCCGTGCCGAGCCAGAGTTCGACGGGCCGCAGGGTCGGATCGGTTCCGGGCTCCGCGGGCAGGAGGGGAAACAGCAGGAAGACCGGGGCGAGGCCGAGTGCCAGCAGCAGCCCGAGGAGCGGAACGTGCAGCAGGCGCAGGACGCGGCGGCGGACCGGATCGCCGGCGTCGGGCCCCCGCTCAACCGTCCGCATCGCGCGCGCCGTCGAGGGCCTTCAGGACGGCGGGGTCGCCCCGGTGGCGCCGTCGCAGGGTCCGCCCGTCCGCCTCGGCGGCGTCGCAGCGCAGACGCTTCACGGCCGCCGCGATGGCCCGGCCGCGCGCCGCGTCCGTGGCCTCCTCCCCGCCCCAATGGTTGCAGTCCCGCAGCCGCGTCACGTACGCCGTCACGTCGCCCGGCAGAGCGGGCTCGGCCCGGACGGCGAGCGATCCGAGGAGCGGCGCGGCGAGAAGCGTGGCGAGCGGCCCGGCAAAACCCTTGGCGACCTTGGCGAGAACGGTCCGCATGGCACTCCATCCTGCCTTTCCTCGGGGCTCCCGCGCCGTATACAGGGAACCCGCATGAGACGCAGCCTTCTCCCCGCCACCCGCTCCGCCGCCCGCTTAGCGCTCCTCGCAGCGTGCCTCCCCGCCCCGTCAGTGGCGGCGGGATGGGAGGCGGCGCGGTTCGAGCCGCCCGCGAAGACCGAGACCGCGACGTCTGGAGAGGGCAAGATGTCGGGGGAGGGCAAGCAGATCACCTGCACCACCTACCGCGATCTCATGGTGCGCGAGAGCGACACCGACACGCCGGACCCCGAGGACGCGAGCCTCGTGCCGCTCGTGAACGGCGCCGCCCCCGCCTGCGCCGCCGCGCCGGGGCCGGGTGCGCGCATCCTGGCGACCGCCGGCCAGCGCTTCCTCGGCCGCACGGGCGGGTTCCTCGTCTTCGAGCAAGCGAGCACCAACGGCACCGTCCCGTTCGCGGTGCTCGACGCGGGCACGGGCCGCACCCTGATCCGGGACACGACCGCCGAGGCCGGCATCGACACCTTCGCGGTCGCGGACGGGACCCTGCGGCTCGGGTTCCTCCGCGGCGTGCAGGGGGCCTGCTCGATCCCGAAGCACGGCGCCGGGTGCTGGGCGCGGATCGCCCGCGACGGGCCGCTTCCACCCGCCGTCGCGGCCCTGCCGGCACCCGTGAAGGCCTGCGCCGGGAGCTATCGGGCCGGAAAGGCCCCGAAGGACACGCCCAGCATCGTCTCGTTTCCCGTACGCCTCACGGGGACCGCCCCGCCCACCGTCGAGGCCGGCGGCCCGGTGCGCTGCGCCCCGACACCGTGAAGGCGATCTCCCCGTGAGGGCGGCTCTCACTTTGACAGCGTGCCCGCCCCGTCATCGAACCGTCACGCCAAGCCCGCATCCGGGGCCGTCCTACCGAGGAACCACCGCATGATCTCACGCCGCCACGCCCTCGCCGCCGCGCTCGCCCTGTCGGTCCTGTCCGCCCCCTCGGCCATGGCCGAGCCGACCATCGGCCTCGCCGAGCGCCGAGCGATCGCGGCCTACCGCCAGGACCGCTACCCCGCGCAGGAAAAGGCGATCCAGGAGGCGGCGGGCTTCGCCGTGCCGGTGGAGGTGGCGTGGGACGACCTCACGCTCCCGGGCGACGCCAAGTACTATTCCGACCCGGACTATTTCGAGAAGACGATCTTCGAGCCCCTCGCCGCCGGGCTGAAGGAGGTGGCCAAGGACAAGATGGGCCGCGACGCCCTGGCCGCGAAGCTCAAGACCATCCGCGTCCGCTTCGACGAGAACACCGCGCCCGCCTCGAACTACGCCAAGCGCCTCACGTTCGACGGCGGGGTCCTCGACGTGAACTGGCGGCCGTTCACCAACGTCGCCGACTCGAAGGACCGGGTCGAGGCCGTGGTGAAGCTGCTGGAGAAGGGCCTCTGACGGTGCGTAATACCGCCCTGGGCCTCGCCGCCCTGCTCGCCGCCTGCGGCGCGGCGGCGGCCGAGCCGGCCGCCCGGTCCGGCACCTACGACAGCCTGACCCTGGCGGTCTCCGGCGATGCGGTGGCGGGGGTCTTCGCCGAGCAGCGGGGGGCGGCCGAAGCCGGGAGCCCTCAATTCGCCTGCGTGTTCCTCCTGCGCGGCACCCTCGCGGGCGACCGGGCCAAGGTCGAGACGTGGTTTCCCGACGAGCCGGAGCGCATCCCGGGGGACCTCGCCTTCACCCCGGACGGCGCCGCCCTGACCCTCGCGGAGGATCACGGCGGGTGTTCGATGACCACGGGCACCATGGTGGGGACCCCCTACGCGCTCTCGCGGCGTGCGGCGTCGACCCCGGACGGATGGATCGGCGTCGGCCTCGTGACGGCCGAGCGCACGGCCTTCCGGCCGGAACCCGGCCCGGCTCCGGCCCGGGCGCCCTACCTCGTCCGGCTCGATCCCGTCGCGGTGTTGGAGCGGCGGGACGCCTGGGTGCGCGTGCGCTACCGGGGCGAGAAGGCCCCGGTCATCGGCTGGCTGCCTGCCGCCGACCTCACCGTGGTGACGCCCTGACCCCCTCGCCGCCCGAACGGGCCGAAGGCCCGCCCCCGACCCCAGGACGATCCCATGCGCCGAACGCTGTCCCACACCCTCGTCCCGCTGATCCTCGTGGCCGGCCCGGCCGTCGCCCAGGCCCCCGCCGTGCCGCCGCGCCCGGCCACGACCTGGGTGCCGGTTGAGGAGCCCATGAGCGCGCTCCTCAACGGCGGCCACCGCATCGTCTCCGCCTCCGGTCCGAGCTTCACCCTCGAGCGGGGCGGCAAGTACGTGGTCTGCGAGGTGCGGCCGGCGGGCGGGATGCGCGGGGCTGCCGAGACCACCTCGACCTGCCACCGCGTGAACTGAGGCCGGCAGGATGGAAGCCACGGACGCGTCCCTTCGCGCGCGGTTCGACGCCCTGTGGGCGCGGACCGTCGGCACGCCCGGCGCGGCGGCGTGGCGGGCCCTCGATGCGGGCTACGGCGCGGCGGACCGGCACTATCACGGCTGGCCCCACGTCGCGGCGCTGCTCGCGGGGCACGATTCCGCGCGGGCGCATCCCGATTTCGCGGGCGTCGACGGCGACGCCGTCGACCTCGCCATCGCCTTCCACGACGCCGTCTACGACACCGCCCGCGCCGACAACGAGGCCCGCAGCGCCGACCTTCTGCGTGCCGAGGCGGGGCCGGCGTCCGAGGATGCGCGCGTCCGGGCCGCGATCGCGATGATCCACGCGACGGCGGCGCACGGCCCGAGCGCGGACCCGGCGACACGGCTCCTCCTCGACCTCGATCTCGCCGTGCTCGGTGCGCCGCGCGCCGTCTACGCGGCCTACGCGGCGGCGATCCGCCGGGAATACGCCGCCGTTCCCGAGGCGGCGTGGCGGCTCGGGCGCGCCCAGGTCCTCGACCGCTTCCTCGCCCGGCCGCGCCTCTACCAGACCGACCTCTTCCACGACCGCTTGGAGGCCGCCGCCCGCGCCAACCTCGCGGCGGAAGCGGCCGGGCTCCGCGCCGGGCCCACAGAACAGGCGGACCTACGGAATAGGCGGACTCACGGAATAGGCAGACTCACGGAATAGGAACGTCCCGCATGCGTCCCTCGCGTCGCGTCGCGCGCCTCGTCGCGCTCCTCGGCCTGCCCCTCGTGCTCGCGGCCTTCGCGGCGGAGGGCCGGTTCGGCATCACGCGGTACCGCCTCGCCGGGACCGCGTACGCCGTGCCGCACACCTACGAGTTTTCCCGAAATTTCCGCCTGCCCTGGCTCGACGCGCTCCCGGGGCTCGGCCGGGAACCGGCGGATTCGCTCTGGCTGATGCTGCCCGCCGCCGAGGTCGCGGCGGGCCTCCCCGGCTACAGCCCCCTCAGCCACGGCCATGCCGGCCCGTTCGCCACCGACCTCGTGGTCCACGTCGTCGGCGACCCGGACGGGCGCCGCTTCGCACCCCTCCACGCCCGGCAATGGGGCATTTTCGATGCGCGGCTCGCCGAGGGCGCGCCGTGGCGGCCCGACCCGTCCGGCGGCGAGCGCCTCGTCCATTCCGAGGGCGTCGACCACCGGCGCTTCTACCGCCTCCCGTCCCGGCACGCGGCGCGGCCGGCCGACCAGGCCCCGCCCGGCTGCCTCGCCTCGGACACTTCGGACAAGCGCGAGGTCTCCACCTGCACCTACCTCGTCCACCGCGACGGCCTCACCTACGATTTCTCCCTGCGCCCGGAGAATCTGGCCGTGGCCGACCGCGTGCCGGCCTACGTCCTGGCCCGCCTCGCGGCCTGGAAGCGTCCGGCGCCGGCCCGGGAGGAAGCCCCCTGATCCGCCGCGACCCGGCCTACTGGCAGCGCCTGCGCAAGGACCGTCCCTCGAACGTGGCGGCCGGGCTCGCCGTCGTGGCGGGCCTCGCCGCCACCGTCTCGGTCACCGCCTGCCTCGTGCCGGGACCGCACGGCGCCGCCCGGGCCCAACCCCTCTATTGGCTGTCGATGCTGCCCCTGGTCTGGTGGGCGAACGGCCTGGTGCGGTTCGAGCCGCGTGCGGTGCGGTGCTGGCGGGCCGCCCTGGCCCTGGCCTGCCTCGGCGCCGGCGCGGGCCTCGCGGCGGCCCTGTGGCGGGCGGAGGATTGGACGCTGCCCGCCCTCGGCTTCGCCGTCACCCTCGCGAGCGCCGGAGCGAGCCTCGCGGTCCACCGCGACAGTCTGGTCGCCCGCGAGGGGCCGGCGCGCTGAGCGCCACGGACCCGTCAGCGCTGGCGGATCGGCCGCAGGGGGCCGTGGAAGAAGCCGGGCTCCATCCCGATGGCGGCGGCGCGCTCACCGATCACGGCGAGGCCGCTCAACAGACCGGCGACAGGGGAATCCAGCAGGCCCGGATGGTTCAGGGCCTTGCCGATCTGGCGGCCCTCCCACCAGAATTCCGCGAACAGCAGGGCGAGGAGGCCGAGCAGCCCCCAGGTCTCCAGGCCCTGCCCGAGGAGATAGACGCCGTAGGGCGGCGACAGGATCGTGCTGAGCTTGGCCAGACCGATCACCCCGGCAAAGCCCAGGACGAGGATCAGGAGCAGGCGGACCAGCAGGCGCCGATACAGGCGCAGGGCCAGGTTGAGTTCCTCCACGGAGGAGTGGTCGAGCGTCAGGGACATCCGGGTTCCTCCCATGCGGTTCTTCCCGCCTGATACGGTCCGGGATGTGTGACCGACGGACGCCCGCCCCGCAACCGGCGCCGGGGCGGGTGACATCCCGGGGCCGGACGCCCATGCTCGCCCGTCGATGCGAGGAGCCCGAGCCGTGCTGGTGATCCTGGACCGCCTGTTCTCCCGATCCGGCGCGCAAGCACCCGCGACGGGCCGCCTCACGCCCGAGCGGGCGGCGGCAATCGCGGCGCGCGCCGCGGCGGGAACGGGCCTCGCCACCACCGGCACGGCCGTGCCGACCCGGACGGACACCGGCCTCGTCTGGGACGTCCGCGAGGTCGCCTACGGCAGCGGCTGGCGCGTGTGCGTGGACAATGCCACGGGCGCGCCCGGCCCGGTCGGGCGCTGGGGCCTCCGGTGAGCCGGGCGGTACGGGGACGAGCGCTCACCTCGCTCGCCCTCCTGGGGCTCGCGGCCGGCCTCGCGCCCCAGGCCGTGCGGGCGCGCGACGGGGGCGCCTACCCGCTCGCCTGCCGCGACGTCCACGCGGATTTCGCCCGCACGGAGCACTGCGCCCGCCGCGCGGGGGACTTCGTCCGCATCGATCCCGCCCGCCTCGCGCGCATGCCGTTCCGGGGCGGGGTGACGGAGATCGTCGTCGACGAAATCGGCTGGCTCTGGGCGCGCCGCGACGGGCTGGCGCTGGCGGTGTTCCCCCTCGACAACGGGCCGGACCCCTTCGCGCAGGGGTTGGTGCGCGCGCGTCACGCCGGCAAGGTCGCGTTCCACGACCGGCGCCTGCGCCGGGTCCTGGCCACGGATTTCGACTGGTCGTTCCCGTTCAACGCCCGCGGGGAGGCCCTGGTCTGCCAAGGCTGCCGCTCGGATGGGCGCCAGCCGTCCGCCATGGTCGGGGGCCGTTGGGGGCTGATCGACCGGCACGGCCGGCTGACGCGGCCGCTGGCGGAAGGCGGAGGCGCCGCCACGCGTTACTTCGGCTGGCCCCGATGAACGCGCCCGCCGACGCGAAGGCCGGTTGAGGACGCCGTCACGCGGTTGTGATCGCGCGGGGCCGCATGGTACGCCGTGTGGACGGGCTAAGACGGGAGACGGTGCCATGGACGAATCGCCTACGGCAGCGCCGCGCCCCGGCTCGGGGATGCCGGCGTGACCTCGATCTCGGGGCTGCCCGCCTTCCTGCTCTACCTCGCCACCGCCGGGGGGCTCATCGGGACGTATCTCCTCGTCTACACCCTCGCCACCGCCCACAACGAGTTGGCGCTGATCCGCCAGGACGTGGCGGCGGCGGCGGTGGCCCTCGGCTTCAGCCTCGTCGGCTTCGCCCTGCCGCTCTCGGTGGCGATCTACAACGCGCAATCTCTCCTCGACTGCATCGTCTGGGGCCTCGTCGCCCTCGTGGTGCAAATCGCGATCTACTGGCTCGTGCGCCTCGCCGTGCCCGACCTCTCCCGGCGCATCGAGGCGGGCAGCATGGCCGCCGCGACGCTCCTCGGTGCCGCGTCCTTCGCGGGCGGCATCGTCAACGCCGCCTCGATGACCGCCTGAGATGGTGGTGCCGCCCCCGGGGACACCGGACGCCGCCGCCGAGGCGCGCCGCCGCAAGCGCTCCGTCGCCATCTCCCTCGTCCTCGTCGCCGGGGCGGGCACCGCCGCCCTGGTGCTGGCCGGGCTCGATCCCTCCCAGAAGGAGGAGGACGCCCTCGTGTACGAGAACCCCGCCGCCTGCGCCGCGCAGGGCCTGCGCAGCGCCGAGGCCTGCACGACCGACCACGCGGCGGCTCTGGCCGCCTACGCGTCGAGCGCGCCGCGCTACCGCACCCTGGACGAGTGCCGGGGGCATCACGGCCCGGACGGCTGCGTCGCGGGTGAGACCGTCGTGGCGGACGCGGCCGGGTTCTTCGTGCCCGTGATGGCGGCCTACCTCCTCGGCCGCACGGTGGAGCAGGCCCTGCCGCCCCAGCCCCTCTACCGGCACGCGGACGAGGCGACGGGCGGGGGCGGGGGCTACTGCACCGGCGCGGGCGGACGGGTTTTCGCCGCCCGCGGCGGCGGGGCGACCCATGTGGCGTCGCGGGTGGCGCGCGCGACGCCATCGTCACCCCGCACGGTGACATCCGGCGGCTTCGGCGCGACCGGGCGGGCGTTCTCCTCCGCCTCGGGCAGCCGCTCGGGCGGGTTCGGGGGCGGCTGATGCGCCGGGTGACGCTGCCCGAGCGGCCGGACTGGCGCGCGCACGCGGCCCGGGCGGGCTTCACCTTCCATACCTTCGACGACGCGCCCTACTGGGACGAGGGCGCCTACTATGCCTTCACCCTGGCGGAGATCGAGGACGACCTTGAGGCGCCGACTCGCGACCTCCACGCCCTCTGCCTCGCCTTCGCCGAGCGGGCGGTGGCGGACGCGGCGATCCTCGCCTCCCTGGCGATCCCCGAACACGCCTGGGACGCCATCGCGGACAGCTTCCGGCGGCGCGACCCGTCCCTCTACGGACGCCTCGACTTCCGCTACGGCGGGGCCGGCACGGGGCCGGTGAAGCTCCTCGAATACAATGCCGACACGCCGACGGCCCTCTACGAGAGCGCGGTGTTCCAGTGGCTCTGGCTGGAGGACGGCCTCGCGACGGGGCGCCTGCCCGCGGGGGCCGACCAGTTCAACGCGCTGCACGAGCGCCTCATCGCCCGCCTCGCCGGGATGGGGCTGCCGGGCCGGTTGGCGTTCACGTGTTTTCCCGACGCGTTGGAGGACCGGGGCACGGTGGCCTACCTGCAGGATTGCGCGGTGCAGGCCGGGCTCACCGCCCCCTTCGTGCCCATCGAGGCCATCGGCCTCGCCGAGGACGGGCGTTTCGTCGAGGCCGGGGGCGGGCCCCTCGACGCCCTGTTCAAGCTCTACCCGTGGGAGTGGATGTTCGCCGACGCCTTCGGCGCCGCCATCGGCGCGTCGCCCACCCGCTTCCTCGAACCGCCCTGGAAGGCCGTGCTCTCGAACAAGGGGCTCCTTGCCCATCTCTGGGCCTTGGCGCCCGGGCACCCGAACCTGCTGCCGGCCTATTTCGAGTCCGACCCCGCCAAGGCGGCCCTCGGCACTTCGTTCGTGAAGAAGCCGCTCTACTCCCGCGAGGGCGCCAACATCCTCCTTGTGCGCGACGGCGTGCTGCTGGAGCGGGACGAGGGGCCCTACGGCGGCGAGGGCTACGTGCGCCAGGCGCTCGCCGAACTCCCGGTCTTCGACGGCCGCCACGCCTTGGTCGGCAGCTGGATCGTCGGCGACGAACCCGCCGGTCTGTGCCTGCGCGAGGGCGCGTCGCGCATCACCACCGACCGGGCCCGGTTCGTGCCGCACCTCATCGACGGTTGAGGCCGGGTCCGCGATGCTCCGCGACGGGGCGTCGTGCCATCGACCGTGACCGGCACGGGCACTTCGCGTCGCGGCCAAGGAACCCTCAGGCGTTCGCCGTCTTGATGGAGGTATGTGCGTGACGCACGGGGCGATCGCCTCGGGCCGTGCATCACGTGGCGGAGGAATGGGATTTCATTCCTCAAAACGCAAAGGATTGATCATGGCGAACACGAATTCCACCTCGGGCCAGCGGCTCCACGAGACCCAGAACGGCACGAAGTCCAACGCCAAGCAGGTCTCGACCGACGCCCTCAACGCCCGTCTGGCCGACGGCATCGACTTGGCGCTGGCGGTGAAGCAGGCGCACTGGAACCTGAAGGGTCCGCAGTTCATCGGCATCCACGAGATGCTGGATGGTTTCCGCGCCGAGCTCGACGATTACAACGACAAGGTCGCCGAGCGCGTCACTCAGCTCGGCGGGACCGCCCGGGGCACGGCGGCGGCCGTCGCGGGTTCGTCGCAGCTCGCCCCCTATCCCCTCGACGCCTACGCCATCGCCGACCACGTCGCGGCGCTGATCGACCGCTACGCCGTCTACGCCAACGCCGTGCGCCAGAACATCGACGACACCGACGAGGCCGGGGATGCCGGCACGGCGGATCTCTTCACCGAGGTGTCGCGCGGCGTCGACAAGCAACTCTGGTTCCTCGAGGCCCATGTCCAGGAGCCCACCGGCCAGCTGCGCGACGGCGACCACGCCGGCAAGCGCTGACAGGCGACGAGCGCCGAACCCTTTCGCCGGTTCGCTGAAACGATAAAGGGCGCCGGTCTCCGGCGCCCTTTTTCGTGGAACTCCGCCCAGGGCGCGCGTCCCCTACAGGAACGGCGCCGGGTCCCGTTCCGGCTTGGGCGGCCGGACGTCGTTGCGGTTCCACCAGCCGCCGCCGAGCGCCTGGAACAGGGCCGCGGTGTCGGCGTACTGGTTGGCGCGGGCCCCCGCCGAGGTGACGATGGCCGACAGGTAGGATTGCTGGGCGATGAGCACCTGGGTGCTGTTGATGGCGCCTGCGGTGTACTGCTTGCGGATGAGGTCGAGGCTCTGGCTCGTCGCCTTCTCGGCCGCGGCCGCCGCCGCCACGGCCTGAGCGTCGGATTGCAGCGCCCGCAGGGCGTCGGCGACGTTCTGGAACGCGCCGATGACCACGGCGCGGTACTGGGCCTGGGCCTGGTCGAGGGTCTCCTCCGCGGCGCGCTGGCGGCGGAACAGGGTGCCGGCGTCGAAGATCGGCTGGGCCACGGTGCCGACGATGCCGTAGAAGCTCGCCGCCGAACTCGCGAGCTGCGCGATCCGCACGGCGCTCGACCCGCCATTGGCCGTGATGTTGAACTGCGGCAGGCGGTTGGCGACGGCGACCCCCACGAGCGCGCTCGCCTGCTGCACGTTTGCCTCCGCCGCCTTCACGTCGGGGCGCTGCTGCACGAGGTGCGAGGGCAGGCTGACGGGCAGCCGGGTCGGCAGGCGGAGCGACGCGAGGGTGAAGGTCTGGGTGACTTCCTCGCTGGGCAGGCGCCCAACGAGGGCGGTGAGCAGGTTGCGCTGGAGCGCGAGCTGCTTTTCCAGCGGCGGCAGCAGCTGCATCGACACCGAGAGCGCCGCCTGCTGCACCACCACGTCGGCTCCGGCGATCTGCCCGAGGGAAAGCTGCTTGTTGTAGAGGGTCAGCACCTCGGTCTGGGCCTGGATCACCCGCTTCGTCGCGTCGATCTGGGCGCGCAGGGACGCCTCCTGGATCGCCGCCAGCACCACGTTGGCGGTCAGCGACAGGTAGGCGGCCTCGAGCTGGAAGCGCTGGTTCTCGGCCTGGGCCTCCAGCGACTCGATCTGGCGCCGGTTGCCGCCGAACACGTCGGGGGTGAACGAGACCGTCACCTGCGGGGTATAGAGGCTGTAGAACAGTTGGCGCTGGTCGTTGAGCGGGCTCTGGAGTTCGCCGCCCGGCACCTTCTGGCGCGAGCCGAGGCCGTTGAAGCCCACCTGCGGGAACAGGGTGCCGCGCTGGGCCTCGACGTTCTGCTGGGCGATGCGCAGGGCCGCCTGAGCGGCGTCGAGGTTGGGGTTGTTGGCGAGCGCCTCCTCCACGAGGTGGTTGAGCGCCTTGGAGTGGAACAGGGTCCACCACTGGCCCGGCACATCGGCCCCGGCGATGAAGTTCTGGTCGGCCGAGCCGCCCTGGCGGGTCACCACCTTGTCGGTGGCCGTCGGGTTGCCGAGGGGCTCGCGGGTGTAACGGGTCACCGGCGGATCGGCGGGGGGCACGAAATCCGGGCCGACCATGCAGCCGCCGAGGCCCGCCGCCAAGACCGTCGCCAGGCCCGCCACGAGGGCGGCGGCGCGGGCCGTACGCAGGAGCGCCATCCCGGATCCGTTCGTGGTGCGTCGCATGATGTGGCCGATCCCGCCGGACGTCCGACGCCCGTAGAGGCGACGCAGACCCGCGCGAGTCAACGCGACGGTTCGTGCGGGATCGACGCTTTCACGCCCCTGTGTCGCGCGCATCACGCGTACGCCTCCCGGGCCGCCGCGTGCGCGGCCTCCGGCGGGCGCATTCCCGGGGCCGGCTTGCGCCGCGAGAACAGCCCGATGAGGATCGGCACGATCACCAGGATGAGGTTGGGCGCGAGCATGATGCCGCCCACCACCACCAGCGCCAGGGGCTTCTGCACCTGCGAGCCGATGCCCGTGGAGACCGCCGCCGGCAGGAGGCCGACGCAGGCGGCGACACAGGTCATCATCACCGGGCGCATGCGGACGTTGGCGGCGTGCCACACGGCGGCGCCCCGCTCCCAGCCCTCGTCGAGGAGCTGGTTGTAATAGGAGAGCAGGATCACGCCCTCCATGGTCGAGATGCCGAACAGCGCGATGAAGCCGATGGCCGCCGAGATGGAGAACGGCGTCAGCGTCAGGGCCAGGGCGAAGATGCCGCCGATCATCGCCATGGGAATCACGCTGAGCGTCAGCAGCATGTCGGTGAGGGAGGCGAAGTTGACGTAGAGCAGGAGCGCGATGAGCGCGATGGTGATGGGCACCACGACACTGAGGCGCGCCACGGCGTCCTGCAGGTTGGTGAACTGGCCGACCCATTCGAGGTGGAAGCCCGCCGGCAGGGGCACCTCCTGGGCGATCCGGCTCTGGGCCTCCAGCACGGCGCCGCCGAGATCGCGCCCGCGCACGGAAAACTTCACCGGGATGTAGCGCTCCTGGTTCTCGCGGTAGATGAACGCCGCGCCCGAGGTCAGCTCCACGGTGGCGATCTCGGAGAGCGGCACGGGGATCACGCCGCCGGCGGGGTTCGGCGCCCCGATGGTGATGTTGCGGATGGTGGCGAGGCTGCTTCGGTATTCGGATGCGAGGCGCACCCGCATGGGGAAATGCCGGTCCGAGCCGTACTCGTAGAGGTCGCCCGCCGTCTGGCCGCCGATGGCCGCCTGGACGGTGGTGTTCACGTCGCCGGGCGTCAGGCCGAAGCGGGCGGCTTTCCGCCGGTCGATGTCGATGCGCACCGTGGGTTGGCCGAGGGAGGCGAAGACCGAGAGGTCGGCGATGCCGGGAATCTTGGCGAGCGACGCCTTCACGGCCTCGGCGGTGCGGGTGAGTTCGGTGAGGTCGCTGCCGTAGATCTTGACGGAGTTCTCGCCCTTCACGCCCGAGGCCGCCTCCTGCACGTTGTCCTCGATGTACTGGGAGAAGTTGAACTCGATGCCGGGGAACGCGTCGTCGAGCTGCTTCGACAGGGTGCGCACGAGGGTCTCCTTGTCGAGGCCGGCGCGCCACTGGTCGATGGGCTTCAACGGCGCCAGGATCTCGACGTTGAAGAAGCCGGTGGCGTCGGTGCCGTCGTCGGGGCGGCCCTGGTGGGACAGGACGGTGACCACCTCCGGCACGTCGGACACCATCTTGCGCAGGCGCTCGACGTAGGCGTTGCCGGCCTCCAGCGAGATCGAGGCCGGCATGGTGCCGCGGATGTAGAGGTTGCCCTCCTCGAGCTTGGGCAGGAATTCGAGGCCGAGGGTTCTGGCCGCGATGGCGGAGGCCCCGAGCATGGCCGCCACCACGAGGAGCGACAGCACCTTGTTGCGCAGGCCGAAGCGCAGGATGATCACGTGGCCGAAGCGCAGCAGGCGCACCACCAGGGTGTCGCGCTCCTCCACGTGTTTCGGCAGGATCAGGGCCGAGAGGGCGGGCGAGACCGTGAAGGTGGCGAGCAGGCCGCCGATGAGCGCGTAGGCGTAGGTCTTGGCCATGGGGCCGAAGATGTGGCCCTCGACGCCCGTCAGGGTGAAGAGCGGCAGGAAGCCGACGATGATGATGGTGGCCGAGAAGAAGATCGCCCGGTTCACCTCCGCGCCCGCGATGGCGATGGTGCCGAGCCGCCCGGTGAGGCCGCCCGGCGCCTCCTGGCCCTCGCTGTGCTCGGGTTCGGCCACGTGCCGGAACACGTTCTCGACCATGATCACGGTGGCATCGACGATGAGGCCGAAATCGATGGCGCCCAGCGACAGGAGGTTGGCCGAATCGCCGCGCAGGACGAGGATGAGGATGGCGAACCCGAGGGCGAAGGGAATCGTCGCCGCCACGATGATGGCGCTGCGCAAACTGCCCAGGAACACCCACTGCACCACGAAGACCAGGATCACGCCGAAGACGAGGTTGTGCATCACCGTGTGGGTGGTGGTGTGGATGAGCCCGCTGCGGTCGTAGATCCGCTCGACCTTCACGTCGGGGGGCAGCAGGCCGCTGGCGTTGATCTTGTCGATCTCGGCTTCCACCAGTTTCAGGGTCGGCAGGCTCTTGCCGCCCCGGCTCATGAGCACGATGCCCTCGACGATGTCGTTCTGGCCGTCATGGCCGACGATGCCGAGGCGGGGCGCGTTGGAGACGCGGATGTCGGCGACATCGCGCACGAGGACCGGCACGCCGGCCACCTGCGTCAGCATGGTGTCGCGGATGTCGTCCATGTCGCGGATGAGGCCGATGCCCCGCACCACCGCCGATTGCTCGCCGACGTTGAGGGTCTGGCCGCCGACGTTGATGCTCGAATTGTTGAGCGCGGTGACGAGCTGGACCAGGGTCAGGCCCTGCGCCTGCAGGCGGTTGAGATCGACGGCGATCTCGTATTCCTTGGTCTTGCCGCCGAACGCCGTGACGTCGACCACGCCCGGAATCGCCTTGAACCGGCGCTGCAGCACCCAATCCTGCAGGGTCTTCAGCTCCGTGGACGAGTAGCCCGCCGGCCCCGTCACCTTGTAGCGCATGATCTCGCCCACGGGGGAGGTCGGCGAGATCTGCGGCTGGGCCCCGCCCGGCAGGGGCGGCAGCTGCGACAGGCGGTTGAGCACCCGCTGCAGGGCTTCCTGGTAGGTGAAGTTGTAGTTGAACTGCACCTTCACGTCGGACAGGCCGAACAGCGAGATGGTCCGCACCACCGTGGCGTTGGGAATGCCGGCGAGCTGCACCTCCAGGGGAATGGTGATGTAGCGCTCGATCTCGTCGGCCGATTGCCCGGGATTCTGCGTGATCACGTCGACGAGCGGCGGCACCGGATCGGGATAGGCCTCGATGTTCAGCTGCGTGTAGCTGGCGTAGCCCAGCCCCAGCATCGCGAGGAACATGAGGAACACCAGCACGCGCTGGCGCAGGGCGAAGACGATCAGGCTGTTCATCGCGCGCGGGTCATGGTCGGCCGATCGGGGCTGGGAATTTCTTGGGGGACGGTAAGGGTCGTGCGGTCCGGCTCAGGACGCCTTGTCGCCGCTGACGGCGCGATCCATGAACAGGGCGCCGCGGGTGACGATCTCCTCGCCCGCCTTGAGCCCCTCCACCACCTGCACCATGCCCTGGCCGGCGAGGCCGAGGGTGACGGCGCGGGCCTCGATGGCGCCGTCGGGCCGGGCGACCCAGACCTGGGCGCGGCGGCCCTCGTAGACGATGGCGGAGGGCGGGATCGCCGGCGCGGTCTGGCCGGGGCCGGTGAAGATCGTGAAGGCGGCGAACATCTCGGGCTTGAGCACCCGGTCGGGGTTCTCGACCTCGCTGCGCACGGCGAGGCGCCGGGTCGCCGGATCGAGGGAGGCCGCCATGTAGTCGACCTTGCCCTTGAAGGCCCGCTGGCCGAAGCCCGCCACCCGGGCCTCGACGTCCTGGCCGAGGCGGATCTTCGGGATCTCGCTCTCGCGCACGTTGGCGACGAGCCAGACCGTCGAGAGGTCGCCGATGACGAAGACCGGCTCGGCCGAGGTGCTGAGATACTGGCCGATGCCGACCTTGCGCTGGACGATGGTGCCGGCGATGGGCGCGCGCAGCTGCGTCTCGGCGCTCAGGGTGCCCTTCTTCTCGTAGGCGGCGATGTCGGCATCCGACTTGCCGAGGATGCGCAGGCGGTTCTTCACCGCCTCCAGGCTCGCCTCGGCGGTCTTGAGGTCGCTCTGGGCGCCGATCACGTCGTTCTGGGCCGACTGGTAGTCCTTCAGAGCCACGGCTTTGGCCTGGAACAGCTCCTGCTGGCGGGCCGCGATGGTTACGTCGAGCTTCAGCAGGGCGGTGGTCTTGGCGATGGTGTTCAGCGCCGCCTGGTAGTCGCTCTGGGCCTGGACCATGTCGGTGGCCTCCATGGTCAGGAGCACGTCGCCGGCCTTCACCTCGTCGCCCGCCCGCACCAGCACCTTGGTGACCCGGCCCGCATAGGGCGAGGTGACCGGCACGTTGTCGTCGTCGTTGAGGGCGATGCGCCCCTCGGCCGTGCCCTCGGGCCGGAACGTCACGGCCCGGACGGGGGCGATCTCCAGGGCGGTGCGCTGGGCCGGGTTCGGGCGGAACACCCGCGCGACGGTGTCGGCGCGGCCGCCGACGGTGTCGGCCGCCTCCTCGGACGGGCCGGAGATCTGGGCCATGCGCTCGCGCACCGTGGTGAGCACCCATCCGGCGAAGGCCGAGTCGCGCTCCGACCAGGCGACGGCGCCGAGACCGGCGCAGATCACCAGCCCGAGCAGGACGATGAGTTTGGAGATGCCCTTCCGGGGACCTGTGGACATGGCGGCACTTTCCGGCGGTCGGCGCGAAGGCGTTCTCGATGGGGGCTCGTCCCGTTGCCGGGTCGTATCCCAAGGACGGGATTCATGACGGCGCAATGACGCCGGAATGGGGGCACGGACAAAAGCCCGTGATCGCCGGCGGCTAACCCATGTTAGCCTCCGGGCCGGCGCCGGCCGTGTCTTCGGCCGTGTCTTGCCGGTTCCGGCCGGGCGTCGTGCGGGCCACGTCTAGAAATCCGCGTGCAGGCGGGTGCCGAAGAAGTGCGCCGGGCCGCGGTCCCGGTTGTAGGCGGGGTTCGCCACGAACTGGTAGTCGGCCGTCAGCACCAGGGCCTTGCCGAGGCTCAGCGCGTAGTAGGCCTCCACCGCCCGCTCGGGCGCGTAGGTGAGCCGCCCGTCGCCGATGAGCAGGCCCAGCCCCCCGTTGGCGAAGTAGTCGCGGTGGGACGGCGAGAGCTGGTTCATGGACGTGCCGAGGCCGACGGTGTCGCTCGGGCGGCCCCATTGGCTGCCCTTCAGGGAGACGCCGCCGGAAAAACTCCGGTCGATGTCGGTGAAGGACAGGTTCTCGTTGCGCCCGTCGGCGGCGCTGGCGCGGGCGAACACGCCGAGATCGTCGGTGACCGCCTGTTCGAGGTTGACGTAGACCCCGCTCTTGCGGCGCGGGCGCCGGGTCGCCGCCACGGCGTCGTTGATGTCGTCGAAGGTGCCCGCCTGGGCGAGGCCGACCACCTCGCGGTAGCGCGCGCTGTTGCCGACGTTGGAGAAGGCACCGAGGCGCAGCTTGCCCGGCCGGTCGAGGAGCGGCAGCACGTGGCGCTCCTCCAACTCGATGGTGAAGCCGCCGCGCTCGAACACCCGCGGGTCGAGCACGTCGCTGGACGGCTCCTTCGGCACCTGGGTGTAGGCGGCCCGCAACGCGAATTCGGCACGGTTGTACTCGACCAGAATCCCCTGCGTGTAGCCGGGCAGGTTGGCGGGGAAGTCCCAGGCCGCCGAGCTCCACAGGCCCCAATTGGCGAAATCCACGCGCGGGTCGTGGGCGTAGCGGTTGCCGTCGAAATAGTCGCCCATGGCGAACTTGCCGGCGATGAATGTGATCCGCTCGACGTCGTAGGTGTTGGCGATCTGGTTTGGGCCGTCGGGCAGGGTCTCGGTCTCGCCACCGAGACCGAAGGTCTGGCGCACGAAGTAGCGGGCGGAGCGCAGCTTCGGGAACGGCGCCCCGGCCTTCTGCGCCTCGCCGTTGGTGAAGCCGGCGACCCCGAGGGTGCGGCTGAGGCCGAAGCCCTGGGAGAATTCCGGGTTGTAGTAGAGCTCGGTGCTGTCCGTGAGCTTCAGGCCGAGGAACAGCGTCGCCGTGGTCGTCGCCTGCGCCTGGTGCGGCACGAGGCTGTTGGGGCCGCTGTAGGGCGCACGGAACCCCGCCACGGCCTGGTTGAAGAACGTGGTCTGGCCGTGGAGCGAGAAGCGCTCGCCGAGCACCGGGCCGGATTCTTCCGCCTCGTCGGGCAGGCGCAGGCCGCCCGGATGCCAGCTCAGGCGCGCCATCACCTCGTTGGCGATGAAACCGGCCCGGGTCGAGACCGGGCCGCCCGCCGCCCCCGGCACCGTGCCGAGGTCGAACCGGCCGCTGCCGCCGAGATCGTTGTAGCGGTAGTCGATCCCGAGGCTGAAATGCTCGGAGACGGCGAACTGCACGCCGGCCCCGAGGGTGAAGCCGAGATAGGTGCGGTCGCGCCGCGCGGTGCCGACCGCGCCCGTCGCGGGGTCGGGATAGGTCGCGAGGAACCGCGCCTCGGCCCCCGTGAGCCCGAAGGTGGCGTAGATCAGCGACCGCTCGAAGGCGACGCCGAGGCGCCCGCGCACGGCGCCCAGCACGTCGGACTTGACCCGGATGAGGCTGAAGGCCGGATCGACGGCCTCGGTGCCGAAGCCCGGCGCCGTCGAGGCCACGGGTCGCTTGAGGTTGCTCCCGAAGAGGTCGGCCTCCACGCCCGCGAGCCACGGGCCGGTCTGCCAGTTGTAGCCCGCGAAGGCGCCGCCGACGGCGGTGGTGGCCTCGCGGCTGCGGTCCGAGCGCCCCGTCGCGTCCCCGGTCCGGAAGGCCGGGACGGCCCGGCCCCCGACGGTGGTCCGGCCGAAATCGAAGGCGCCGAACGAGGCCCCGGCGCTGCCCTCGAGCCCGAGATAGACGCCGCTCCAATCGACGAAGGCGGGCGCGACGCGGGGTGCGGCGGCCAGATCGGCGGCTCCGGCCGCCGGGGCGAAGCTCAGGCCGACCGCCAGCGTGGTCGCCCCCGGGAGCCTGCGGAACGAACGGGGAAGGAACGGCATCGGAGGCGTCTCGGACGGGCTGGATCGCAGGCCCCGCCGCATTACCCCGGCCGAATGACCCCCGCATGTCGGGCGGGACGCGGAATCGGACCGGTGCGGAAGGGTGTCGGGGAAGGGTGCCGGGATTGTATCGGCCGGTCACGCTTTTTCACATGTCTTAATCCCTCGCCCGGTCGAAGCCGCGTCGGTGGCGCCGGATTGTTGCCTTCGCGCCACGGTCGAGCCGGGAGGCCGCACCTGCGGCAGGACGCCATGCGGCGCGCGCGTTCGCCCGATGCCATGTCGCCAGATGCCATGTCGCCCGCGAGGGGCGCGGCTGCGGCGGACGATCGGGAGCACGATGGGACGAACGAGTGGGGTGAGGGCCGGGGCCATGGCGGCGCTCGCCCTGGGCGGTGCCGGCATGGCGGCGCCGGTGCAGGCCGGGTCGTCGGCGCAGCCGGGCCAGACCGTGGGCCTGCCGGCCGGCGCGCCGTTCGCGGTCGGCCTGTACTTCGTCAACACGTCGAGCTTCGGCATCCGCAGCACCGAGCCGCGCGGCACCGAGCTCAACATCAACCTGCCGAGCTTCATCTGGGCGACGCCCTGGACCGTGGCGGGCGGGCGCCTGCAATTCGTCGTGCTCCAGCCCATCGCGGCCTCGAGCACCCGGGGCGCGGCCTACCAGAGCGGCTTCGGCCAGACCCTGCTGGCCGGCCAGATCGCCTGGACCCTCGGCGAACACGTCCATGCGAGCTACCTGCTCGGCGCCTACCTGCCGAGCGACACCCGGATCGTGATCCAGAACGCGGTGCTGCACCAGCGCTTCGCCGTGACCTACAACGGCGACGGCCTCAACCTCACGGCGCACGCCCTCTACGGCACCGTGCTGGAGACGGTCTCGCCGCTGGGCACCGCGTATTACCCCGACTTCCTCAACCTCGACCTCACGGCGACGAAGAAGTTCGGGAAGTGGGAGGTCGGCCCCGTCGCCTTCGGCTCGACGGATCTGCCGACGCGCAACCCCGCCTACAAGCGCCAGGGCCAGGTCGCCGTGGGCGGCCTCGTCGGCTACGATTTCGGCCCCGTGAACCTCCAGGCCTATGTCACCCGCGACGTGGTCCAGAGCAATTACGGCGGCCGCGACACCCGCGGCTGGCTGCGCGCCATCGTGCCGATCTACAAGGACGCCGAGGCCGCCCCGTTGCGACCCGTCTTCGGGCACTGATCCGCGTCTACGCCAGAAGACGTGCCCGTCGCCCGACCCACAGGGTGCCGGCCGCACCCGCGAACAGGGCGAGGCCGAACACCCAGCCGGAGACGGCGCCGGCCATGATCCCCGACAGCAGGGTGCCGACGCTGCAGCCGAGCCCGGTCATGGCGCCCCAGCCGAGGAGGAGCCCGCCGACGAGGCCGCGCCCGATCTGGCCCGGCGTCGGCAGGGCCGGGCGGAACTGGCCCGCCGCGAGGGCCGCCGCGAGGGAGGCCAGCACGAGGCCGCCGACGAACAGGCCGTTGGGCGTCAGCACCGCGTCCCGCACGGCCGTGGCGCAGCCCCGGAACGTATCGAGCCCCTCCAGGCGCTCGGGCAGCAGCCCGAAGGCCCCCGCCGCCTGCCGGCTGCGTCCGCCGATCTCGGCCGTGACCCCGAGGGGGCCGACCCGCAGGTAGGCGAGGGTCGCCAGCGCCCCCACCGCCAACCCGCCGAGCCAGACCGGCCAGCGGACGACGAACACCGCGTGCCAGGGGCTCGTTGGCGGCAGGTGGCTCTGCGGCAGGTGGCTCTGCGACAGGTGGCTCTGCGACAGGTGGCCCGGCGGCGCCACGGCTTCGGGCGCCGGCAGGCGGCGCAGCAGGAGCAGGGCGAGGGCGCCGAGCACCGCCAGGGCGGCGACGAGGCTCCCGGCGTAGCCGAGGTGGCGCGGCAGCCACAGGACCGGCGCCTCCGAGACGCTGGCGAGGTAGAGCGGATTCCAGGTGGCGAACCCGAGGGCGAAGCCGAGGCCGGTGCCCAGCAGCGCGAACGGCGCCGTCGGCGAGCCTTCGCCCAGGCGGTAGAGATGCGCGCCGATGCAGGAGCCCGAGATCGCCATGCCGGCCCCGAACACCGCGCCGGCGAGCACGAGCACCGGTCCCACCGGGCCGATATGGGCGTCGGGCGGCAGGCGCGCGCCGGACGGGTCCGGCATCCAGGCGCCCAGCACCACGGTATAGCCGGCGATTCCCGCCGCGAGGGCGGCCAGGATGCCGAGCATCCCGCGCGGATCGCCCGTGACGAGGAGGTCGCGCCACTGGCAGTAGAAGCAGAAGCGGCTGCGCTGGAGCACGAAGCCGAACAGGGCGCCGAAGGTCAGGGACAGGGCGAGCCGCCCGCCCCCCGGTTCGCCCGCGAGGGTGTGGGCCGCAAGGGCGAGGCCGCCCGCGATGGCGAGCGCCCCGGCGACCCGCAGGGGGGCGCCCCCGTCCGTCCGGACGGAGGCGTTCGATGGGGCGGGCGGCGCAAGGGGGCGCGCCGCGACGCCGTCGCTCACTTGCCGCCCCAGACGGTCCCGGCGAGGTTCACCACGGGCACGCCGACGGTGTTGCCGTACTCGGTCCACGAGCCGTCGTAGTTGCGGGTCGGGTAGCCGAGGATGCGGCTGAGGACGAACCATGAGTGGCTGGAGCGCTCGCCGATGCGGCAGGAGGTGATGATCGGCTTGGTGCCGTCGATGCCGGCCGCCGCGTAGAGGGCCTTGAGTTCCGCCGGAGACTTGATCGTCCCGTCGGCGTTCACCGCTTTGGCCCAGGGCACGTTCACCGAACCGGGGATGTGGCCGGCGCGGATGGCGAGTTCCTGCACCCCGGCCGGGGCGATCACCTTGCCGCTGAACTCGTCGGGCGAGCGGATGTCGAGGATCTGTTCGTCGCGCTCGCGTTTGGCCACCGCCAGCACGTCGGCGAGGCGGGCGCGCAGAGCCGGCGAAGCCGGCGTGACGGCGAAGGCCGAGGCTGCGACCTCGGGGTTGCGGGTGTCGAGGGGGCGCTTCTCGGCCTCCCACTTCTTGCGTCCGCCATCGAGCAGCTTGACGTTGTCGGTCAGGCCGTACTGGGCGAACACCCAGGCGCCCCAGGCGGCGAACCAGTTGTTGTTGTCGCCGTAGAGCACCACGGTGGTGTCGCGGTCGATGCCCAGCCGCCGCACCAGGGCGGCGAACTTGTCCGGCCCGGCGATGTCGCGGCTCACGGTCTCGACGAGGTCCGTGTGCCAGGCGACGTTCTGGGCGCCGGGGATGTGCCCGCGCTCGAACACGCCCGGATCGACGCTGACCTCGACGATGCGGAGCTTCTTCGCCTCGAGGTTCTTCTCCAGCCATTCCGTGGAGACCAGGGGGCTCGCCGTAGACTGCGCGGCGTTCGGTTGGGTCGCGGCTACGGGCTCCTGCGCGGCGACCCCGAACGCGGGTGTGAGCACGGTCAGGGCGAACGCGAACAGGCAGGCGGATTTTCGCAGCACGGGAGACACTCCGGGATCGCACACGCAGTCTCTCGAACCCCCCGGTGCGACCGGGAGATTCGAGACCTGCAAGGTCAGGATCGGCCTCGCCGCCGGACGCCTGATTTCGCGATGGGAGGATCACTGATCGGACCAGCAGTGCGGCGGCGAACCATCGACAATGTCGCCTTCCCGCATGCATCAAGTCAAAGGAATGCTGTTCTGTATTACGTTCGGGTGCAGCAAGTCTCTCGCCCCGAAACCCTTGGTTTCATGAAGGATTATCTTGGCGGCTCGAACGTGCGGCCGTTCGGGGAGCCAATCGCCTTCAGCGCTCGACCCGGAGGCTCCCGACGAAGCGCCGCGCGACCTCGCGCACGGCCTCGTCGTCGCGCTCGTCCGCCGGACCCTTGTCCCAGAGATGATCGAGGCTGCCTTCGAGATCGTCGAGCAGTTCGGGATGACGCTGGGCGAGGAACCGGATGGTTCCGAACAACAGGTGTTCGACGGCCATCTCGCGGCGTCGGGCGTCGATGATCTGCTGGGCGGGGTCGGCGCTGTGCTGGCTCATGGCGTTCCAACCGGCGGCCCCGGCCCCGGGTTCGACGGGCGGCCTCCCCCATGATGCCGCATGGCGTCCCGGGCGGTCAGGCCGTCATCTGGGGGGCGGGCTGGGATCGGCGTGAAGCCCCCCGTGGGAGCGCATCCCCGTGCGGGGGCACGAACGGCTGCACGAGGACGCGCCGGCCGCTGAGGTCGTGGACGCTGACGTACCAGGCGGACCAGTCCGTCTCCCCGTCGAGGCGGCCCATCAGGTCCTGCGCCACGCTTTCCGCCCAGCGGGTCACGCGGCCGGGTGCGCGGATGTCCTTGCCGACGGCGTCGAACACGAAGTCCGAGCCGTTCATCGCATGGAAGCGGTAGCGGGCCATGGAGGTCCCTCCCTGTCGTGATCGTGTCGGACAACGCACGAGTTCATGATATGTTCTTGTTATATGACGGGATTCGCCGCAGGCAAGCGGCGGCCTCCCGCAAAGCCGCGCGTTCCGGAAGAAAAGCCCGGGTCACGTCCAGTACAGCACCCGCGCCATGGGCAGGTGGCGCCCCAGCATCTCCGTAAGGGACGCGCGCAGGGTCCGCATGGTCTCGGCGGGGTAGACGTACTTGGTCGAGCCGAACTTCGTCAGCTTGCGGGTGCGCGCCGCCTCGTCGAGGTCGAGGTCGCTGCCCGGATACCAGTCGCGCAGGACGGTCTTCGAGCCGGGCGTGAACCGGTGGGTGATGAGTTCCGCCGTGAGATCGAGGTCGGGGATTCCGGCCAGCGCCGCGGCGATGCGGGCGAACAGATCGTCGTAGCCCGCCGGCCAGTCGGCGAAGGGCTGGATCGGCGCCACCGTGAGCCCGACGCGGTAGCCGTCGCGGGCGAGGCGCGCGAGCCCGTCGAGGCGGGCCTGGAGCGGGCTGGTGCCGCCCTCGAAGCGGATCAGCGCTTGGGCGTTCACCGACATGCGGACCCGCACCCGCCGTCCGTGCGGCAGGCCGATGAGGGGCGAGACGTCGCCGAACTTGCTGGTGAAGCGCAGCTGCACCGGCGCGTCCCAGCGCCCGAAGAACCGCACGGCCTCCGACAGGCTGCCGGTGAGGTGCTCGATGCCCAGGGGATCGGCGTAGCAGGAGCCCTCGAAGGTGGTGCCCTCGTGCGCGCGCTCGGGCGACACGGAGGTGACGCCGCCGCTGCCGAGATGCGCCGGCAGCACGGCGAGGATCTCGTCGACGTTCGCGTAGACGCGGGTGATCGGCGGGCCGCTGAGCGAGCCGGCGAGGTAGCAGTACTGGCAATGGGCGTGGCAGCCCTCGGCGAGGTCGAAGCGCCAGTCGGCCGAGGGCGGGATCGGCTGCAGCCGGCGCTTGCTCGGGGGCGCCACCACCACCGCGAGGGTACCCTTGGCGGCGCGGTAGGCCGCGCGCGGGTCGTCGTGCTTCGGGGCGACCAGGCGATCGCCGGCGAGTTCGACCACCTCGGCGCCGAGGGCGGCGGCGCGCTCGGCGATGGCCCGGCCATGGGCGAACCCGCGGGCCGCGCGGGTGACGACGACGCGCTGGGGCCGCCACAGGCGGGGCGGGGATGCGGCGGCGGGGGACGGCGAGGGGAGGGGCATGGTCGCGGCGCCTGCTGGGCGACCGCGCCCGCCCGCCGGCCGGGGCCGGCTCGGTCGAACGACGGTTCGTCCGGTACGGTGATGAATCCCTTTAGGAAATAGGGATCGGCGACCGGATGGCGATGCCCCGCGCGTGCGACAGCTTGCGCAAGCGGGTCCGGGTCCGCATGACAGGCGAAGCCGCCCACCCCGGGCCCCCCGACCCCGGGCCCCCCAATCCAAGGACCACGCATGCACGGACCCGGACGGACAAGTAGCCGCGTGGCCCGAACCGTGGCGGGCGCGCTGGCGATCCTGGCCGGCTTCGCGGCCCGGCCTGCGGCGGCCATCACGCCGGTCGACGTCGTGGGCGTGGAGAGCTGCGACGCCTTCCTCGACGCGTATGCGCGATGCGCCGCGAGCCCGGGCGTGCCCGAGGCGGCCCGGCCCGGCATTCGCCAGGGCATCAACACCCTGCGGGAGAGCTTCCGGAGTGCCGTGGCGCGCGATGCGTCCGCCCGCCCGACGGTGGCGTATCAATGCGCCCAGGCCCACGAGGCCGTACGCCGGAGCCTGACCGAGGCGTTCCGGTGCGACTTCCCGGCCCTGGCCCCGGCCGCGCAGGCCCTGCTGCAGACCCCGAACGCGCCGCCCTCCGGACGGGCGCCGGCCCGTGCGCCCGCGCCCCCGAACCCTGAAGCTCAAGTCCTGGCCCAAGTCCTGGCCAAGGCCAATGCCTACACGGAGGTGCAGAACCACCTCGTCCGCTCCCACCCCCTGGAGCGGCAGCTCGCGGACTACCGCCGCGACAACGAGCGGGTCCTGAAGCTCGGGACCAAGCTCGGCACCAACGCCTGGTACCATTTCGGCATCGTCGATTTCGACGGGGTCCTGGACGAACTGGACACGGCGATCGCGCTGCCCGGGACCGTGCCGGAGATCGACGCCGAGGCCGCGCGCCTGCGCGACGCCCTGCGCGCCCTCAACCCGACCCTGAAGGCCCTGACCCGCTACCAGACCACCCGCGAGTTCAAGGAGGACGGCTACCGCTTCGCCCGCGAGCAGCATCCGATCCTCGTGCCCCGCGTCGAGGCCGCCGCCAAGGCCATGGACGCCTACGGCACCGCCCTGTTCGAGCGCGAGATCGCCCGGGACGAGGCGCGCCTCGCCGCGCTGCCCGAGGACGCGCCCGCCCGCCGGCTCCTGTCCACCAGCCTCGCCCTGCGCCGGGCGGTGCGGCGGTTCGAGGCCCTGGGGCCGAAGGCCGACGTGGGGCCCTTCCTCGCCGCCCTCGCGGCGGTGTCGACGGCCAACGCGCAGCTCGGCGCGACCCTCGACGCCCTGAGCCCGAAGGCGAATTCGTCCTGCACCGGCTACACCGACACCGTCGCCCGCGTGATCGGGCACGGCCGCGACGTCGCCCGCGACATCCGCGCCAAGGGCGATCCGAGCCAGCCGGCCCAGCTCTTCGGCGAGACCTACAACCGCTCGGTCCGCGACCTCGAATCCTGCCACCGCAACGAGGCGCGCGTCCGGCCGGGTTAGAAACCCGGCCGGACGCGCATCCCCCACCAAACCCGCGAGGTCTCCCCATGCGTTCCGGTCGTCGCTTGTCCGAACGGTGGTTCAATTTCGTCCTGTGGCTCGTGGCCCTCGCCTTCGCGGTGTTCCTCATCGGCCTCGGCGCCCTCGTGGTCGGCGACCTGCCGCAGGTCGAGCACCGCTTCACCCTCGAACAGTTCCTCGACCGGGAGCAGGCCCGAGCCTCGACGGACGCCCTCAAGGCGATCCGCCGCGAGCAGGACGACGCCCGGCGGCAGGCCGAGCAGGCTCAGCTCGCCCTCGACGCCGCGCGCTCGGCCTCGGAGGCCGCCCGCGAGACCTTCGCCAACTGGCTGAAGACCCGCGACGCCACCCGGCGCGTCGACCAGGACCCGGCCCTCATCGCCCGCACGGAGGGGCTCGACGCCCTGAAGGCGGCCGAGCGCGCCGTGGAGGAGCGGCTCGAAGCCCTGAACCGCACCGCCCTCGACCTCTCCGAGCGCGAATCCGCGCAGGACGCCGTCGAGGCCGAGCTGCGGGGCGCGGCCCAAACAAAGCTCGACGCGGCCGAGCACGGCCAGGAGCTGCGGGTGTTCGGCTACCGCCTCGCCCTCACCCTGCCCCTGCTGGCGCTCGCCGGATGGCTGCTCGCCCGCCGCCGCCACACCCGCAACTGGCCCTACGTCTGGGGCTTCGCCCTCGCCGCCGCCTTCGCGTTCTTCGTGGAGCTGGTGCCCTACCTACCGAGCTACGGCGGCTACGTGCATTACGGCGTCGGGGTGATCGTGACGTTCCTCGTCGGCCGCACGGCGATCAACGCGCTGCACGCCTACAACGAGCGCCAGAAGGCGGCCGAGGCCCGTCCCGACGCCGAGCGCCGCACGGAGATCGCCACCGACCAGGCCCAACTCCGCCTCGCCAAGAAGGTCTGCCCCGGCTGTGAACGGCCCATCGACCTCGCCAACCCGGCCGCCAATTTCTGCCCGCATTGCGGCATCGGCGTCTTCGAACGCTGCCCGGCCTGCGACCACCGCAAGAGCACCTTCGACCGGTTCTGTTATTCGTGTGGGACGGTGGGTACGCCTGGACCGGCGCCGGTGTGATGTTTGGGGTGGAGGCGGTCGATTTTCCTGGATCGCGCGGCCGCGAAAAGTCCCAATCCTGAGAGTTATGGCGATCCCAGATGGGGCTTTGGCCTGATTCTTCTCAACCCCCTCATCCTGAGGTGCCGCGTCGGCGGCGTTGAAGGAGGGCTCCAAGGGTCGCTCTGGCTTTTGGAGCCCTCCTTCGAGGCTTATCCCTTCGCGATGAGCACCTCAGGATGAGGATGTGGGTCGGGGACCCCCGCCCCCCACCCTTGACCCCCGCCCCCCGATCCACAACAAGAGAACAAAGACTGAACAGTTCGCCGCGCCCGAGACGCGAGGGCCGATGTCGCGCGAGACCGAAGCCACGACCGACGCCAACCCCACCCGGAAGATCATCCACATCGACATGGATGCGTTCTACGCCTCCGTGGAGCAGCGCGATGATCCGGCTCTGCGGGGGCGGCCCCTGGCGGTGGGCGGATCGCGGGAGCGCGGCGTCGTCGCGGCGGCGAGCTACGAGGCGCGGGTGTTCGGCGTGCGCTCGGCGATGCCCTCGGTGACGGCCCGGCGGCTCTGCCCCGACCTCGTCTTCGTCAAGCCGCGCTTCGACGTCTACAAGGCGGTGTCGGCCGAGATCCAGGCGGTGTTCGCCGAGCACACGGCGATCATCGAGCCGGTCTCCCTCGACGAGGCCTATCTCGACGTGACCGAGAACCTCCGGGGGCTGCCCACCGCGACCGCGGTCGCCCGCGCCATCCGGGCCGAGATCCTGGCCCGCACCGGCCTCGTCGCCTCGGCGGGGGTCTCGTACAACAAGTTCCTGGCCAAGGTCGCGTCCGACTACCGCAAGCCCGACGCCCTGTTCGTCATCACCCCCGCCATGGGCCCGGCCTTCGTCGAGGCCCTGCCCATCGGGCGCTTCCACGGGGTCGGCCCGGTGACGGAGGCCAAGATGAAGCGCCTCGGCATCCTCACGGGCGGCGACCTCCGGGCGCGCTCGCTCGCCGAGTTGCAGGCCGTGTTCGGCAGCGCGAGCGGGTATTACCACGGCGTCGCCCGGGGCATCGACGAGCGCCCCGTGCGGGCGCACCGCATCCGCAAGTCGGTGGGGGCCGAGACCACGTTTTCGGAGGACACCACCGCGTTCGACGTGCTGGCCGAGCGGCTTCAGCCGCTCCTCGACAAGGTCTGGACCACCTGCGCGGGCAAGGGCGTCGCCGGCCGCACCGTGACCCTGAAGCTGAAGTTCTCGGATTTCGCGCAGATCACCCGGGCGCGCTCCCTCGGCGCGCCGGTCGCCAGCCGCGAGGCGATGGCGCAGGTCAGCCTCGGCCTCCTGCGCGACGTGTTCCCCCTGCGCCGCAGCGTGCGGCTGATCGGGGTGTCGCTCTCGGGCCTCGACACCGGCGCGGGCGAGGCCCCGCGCCAGCTCGGCCTCGCCGTGTGAGGCCCCCCGCCTACCGGGCCGGCGGCTGCCAGATGGCGAGGGCGGAGGCGTCGACGGGGCGGGGCAGCAGGCCCTCGGCCCGGAAGGCGTCGGCGATCTTTTGCTGCTCCCCCAGGGCCGCCCGGGTGACGGGTTCGACCCGGTAGCTGCGGCGGGCGTTGGCGCGCACGATCACGTCGGCGTCGATCTTCCACAGGGGCGCCAGGCGGGCGGCGGCGGCCTCCGGCTCGGCCTTCACGAAGGTGCCGGTCTCGGCGAGCTTGGCGAACAGGATGCCGAGGACGTCGCCGGATTTGGCCACGTAATCGTCGGCCGCGAGGTAGTAGCGCGTGTAGAGCGACAGGCCGGCGCCGTCGCGCAGGACCCGCGCGCCCGATTGCTGGCGGGCCGCCGACAGGAACGGGTCCCACGCCACCCAGGCCTCGACGCCGCCGCTCGCCAGGGCCGCGCGGCCGTCGGCGGGGGTGAGGTAGGCGGGGGTGATGGCCTTGAACGAGAGGCCGGCTTCGGCGAGCGCCGCCAGCAGCAGGTAGTGGCTGCCCGAGCCCTTGGTCACGGCGACCCGCCGGCCCTTGAGGTCGGCCACGGATGTGAGCGGCGAATCCCCCGGCACCAGGATCGCCTGGGCCTCGGGCGAGGGCGCCTCCTGGGCGATGTAGGTGATCTTGGCCCCCGCCGCCTGGGCGAAGAGCGGCACCGTGTCGGCGACATCCGCCGAGACGTCGATCTGCCCGGCGTTGAGGGCCTCCATGATCGGCAGGCCGCTGGTGAACTCGTGCCAGGACACCGTGACGCCCGCCGGCTTGAGGGCGGTCTCCAGGCCGGCATCCTGGCGCAGCAGGGCGATGAGGGTCGAGGAGCGCTGGTAGCCGATGCGCAGGGTCCGGTCGGCGGCCTCGGCGGGCCCGAGGCCGAGGGAGCCGATGCCGAGGGAGAGGAGGGCGGCCCCGGTCATCACGGCGGCCCGCAGGGCGGATTTCAGGGAACGATGCATGGGTGCCTCGCAAGGGGGGGAAGGGGTGAGGAGGGTGGGGCTCAGCGCAGCGGGATGTCGCGCGGCGGGCGCAGGCCTTCGCCGCCCCGGTCCCGGCGCGGGCGCGGCCGGGCCGCCTCGGGCGGCCGCGAGGGGTAGTTCGACGCGAACGGGTTCGGCGGCACGGTGTCGGGGGCCGGCGCGCGCCCGCGGCCCTGCGCTCCGGCGGGTCCACTCGCGGGGCCGCACACCGAGCCGCAGGCCAGCCCCGCGAGGATCAGGGCACGAAAGGCGGACAGGCGCATGGGCGGACCTCGGGGGCGAACGGCGACGACGGCTTGGACCCCATACCCCGGCCGCCCATATGGGGCGAGGCCCCGCGGGACGTCGCACGCGCGACAGCGAGGATCCGGGACAGGAGACGCCGCATGGAGCCCCACACCTTCGAGCAGGACGGCGTGACCTACGAGGTCCGCTTCACCCGCGAGGCCGAGGCCTGGATCGCCCGGATCCGCCGGGCCGGCGAGGCGACGGCGCAGATCGTCGCCTTCCCGCACGGGCGCGGCTACGATTCCGACGACGTCCGCGCCTCCCTCATCGCCGGCTGCGAAGCGGCGGTGCCGAACCTCCCCTGGGCGGCCGTCACCCGGCATTAGGGGGGCGGCGATGGGCTCAGGCCCGGTGGGCCAGCAGCCAGACCACCGCGACGGCCAGGGCCAGGGCGACGAGCTTCCAGAACAGGACGGGGTCGCGCTCCAGCAGGGCCGCCGGCCGCAGGCCCGGCAGGGCGGCGTTCGGCGCGCGCAGGTCCGCCACGAAGGCCGAGGCGGCGTCGTAGCGCAGCGCCGGGTTCGGATGCACGGCCTTGCGCAGGGCGGCGTCGACGAAGGGCGGCAGCCCGGCGCGGGCGGCGGCGACGGAGACATAGTTCAGCCGCCGCCCGCGCGCCTCCGTGACGGCCTGCGCCGCCTTGGCGCCGTAGGGCAGGCGCCCGGTGAGCATCTGGTAGGCGATGACGCCCACGGAGAACAGGTCCGAGGCCGGCGTCGCCGGGTGGCCCGCGAGGCACTCGGGCGCCGTGTACTGGATCGTGCCGAGGGCCGTTTCGCCCCCTTCCGCATCCTCCGCGATGCCGGCGACCCGCGTCGAGCCGAAATCGATGAGGCGCACGGTGCCGGCCGCGTCGAGGAGGATGTTGGCGGGGCGCAGGTCGCCGTGCACCATCTCGCGCCGGTGGAACGCCTGCACCCCGCGGGCGATCTGCTCGACGAGGCCGCGCACGGTTTCGAGGCCCGGCGTGGGGTTGTCCCGCAGCCATTGCGCCAGTGTCTGGCCTTCGACGTAGTCCATCACCGTGTAGAGGTGGCTGCGGGGGCGGGTCTGCACGGGGGCCGTCAGCACGTGCGGGCTGTCGATGCGCCGGGCGATCCACTCTTCCATCACCATCCGGCGCAAACCCGCGGGATCGCCGTGCAGGTCCGTCGAGGGCATCTTGAGGGCGACCTGCGCGCCGGTCTCCCCGTCGAGGGCGAGGTAGACGTGGCTGCGGTGGCTCGCGTGCAGAGTGCGCAGGACGTGGTAGCCGTCGAACAGGGCCGGCGGGTCGAGGAGCGGGGCCGGGGGCAGGTCCGCGCTCCGGCCGAGATGCTCGGCCGGATCGCCGTCGGGCAGGGCGTCGATGCGCACGATCTGGACGGTGAGGTTGTCGCCGCTGCCGTTCTCGTAGGCACGCCTGACGATCGCTTGGGCGGCCCCGTCGAGATCGTCGCCGTGCCGGGCCACCTCCGCCGCCATGGCCTCGGGCCGCACGTGCTCGTGCACGCCGTCGGTGGTCAGGAGGAAGACGTCGCCGCGCTCGAGGCCGACCCGGCGATGGTCGATCTCCACGTGGGCGGCGGCGCCCAGCGCCCGACCGAGATAGGATTCGCTGGCCGACAGGACCACGCGGTGGTCCTCGGTGAGGTCTTCGAGGGAGCGCCCCGACACCCGCGACACGCGGGCATCGCCGACGTGGAAGATGTGGGCCGTGCGCGACTTGAGCACGAGGGCGCTGAAGGTGGTGACGTAGCCCCGGTCCCGGCCGCCCTCGGGGTCGTGCAGGTGGCGGTTGCGCCGGGTCTCGGCGTGGAGCCACGAATTGGTGGCCGCGATGACGCGCTGCGCCGAGGTCTTCACCGACCAGGTGTCGGGGGTGTCGTAATAGTCCGACAGGAAGCTCTTGACCGCCGTTTCGCTGGCGATGTGGCTGACGGGGCTGCTGCCGATCCCGTCCGCGATGGCGATGGCGGCGCCCTTGAGGGCGAGGGCGGGGCGCCCGGGGAGGGCGGCCCCGTGGAAATCCTGGTTGGTCTCCTTGCGGCCGCGTTCGCTGTGCTGGCCGAGGGAGAGCGTCAGGTCCTGGGGCATCGTCCGGAGATCATCGAGGAACGGTGGGCCGGGCCCCGCGCTGCGAGGCCCGGACGGTCGTGCCGGATTCGGTGTCTCTCACAAAACTCCCGCTGCACCGAAGGGCTCGGCGTGAGAACCGGTCGTGACCGGGAGTATTGTGAGGCACGCTCAGGCCGCGTGGCGGCGCTCGATCCCGACCACGTTCCGCTTCGGGGCGGTGCGGACGTGGGTGGTGTAGAGGGTGAGGCCCGTGAAGGCGAGGCCGCCGACGAGGTTGCCCAGGACCGTCGGGATCTCGTTCCAGACGAGGTAGTCCATGATCGAGAAGTGGCCGCCCATGAGCAGGCCGAACGGGAACAGGAACATGTTCACCACGGAATGCTCGAAGGTCATGTAGAAGAACAGCATGATCGGCATCCACATGGCGATCACCTTGCCGCTGACCGTGGTCGAGATCATCGCGCCGACGACGCCCGTCGAGACCATCCAGTTGCACAGCATCCCGCGGATGAAGATCGTGAACCAGCCCCCCGTGCCGTGCGCGGCGTAGCCGACGGTGCGGCGCTCGCCGATGCCCGCGATGAAGGTGCCGACCTGATCGGGCGGCGCGGTGAAGCCGAAGGTGAACACGAAGCCCATCATCAGGGCGACGGTGAGCGCACCGAGGAAGTTGCCGACGAACACGAGGCCCCAGTTGCGCAGCACGCCGCGCCAAGTGACGCCCGGGCGGCGGTCCAGCAGGGCCAGGGGCGCGAGCACGAACACGCCCGTGAGCAGGTCGAAGCCGAGCAGGTAGAGCATGCAGAAGCCGACGGGGAACAGGGCCGCGCCGAGGATGGGGATGCCGGTCTGCTGGGTGATGGTGACGGCGAAGACGGCGGCCAGCGCCAGGATCGCCCCGGCCATGTAGGCGCGGATCACGGTGTCGCGGGTCGACATGAAGACTTTGGATTCGCCGGCGTCCACCATCTTGGTGACGAACTCCGCGGGCGCGAGATAGGCCATTGCTTGTCCTTCTTCTAGTTCGAGGCTCCTGCGGGGCCGCCGGATTCGTCGCGAACGATCCGGCCCGCCACCACGCGTCGTTGCGCGGCTCGCAGAGGGCACCGGGCGGTCCATGGGACGCGCCCGACGCCTGTCGAAATTCGACAAGGCAAGATTCGCGCCTTTTGAATACACGCTCCGATGGGGCAGCTTCGACGGCTCCGCCGGTGGGGTTGGGCTCCGTGACTTCGACGGAGTTCGCGAATCCGCCGTGTGAATCCGGCCACCCGGACGGCGAAGGCCCTCGCCGAAACCCGAAGCGCCGGCTACCCGCCGGGAAAGGCCCGACCGGGAACCACCCGCGGCCCGCATCGGTTCGCCCCCGACAACACGAGGACCAACCCCATGACGGACGTCACCTATCGCATCGTCGAGCACGACGGCGGCTACGCCTACAAGGTCGGCGACGTGTTCTCCGAGACCTTCCCGAGCCACGACGAGGCGCTCCAGGCGGCCCAGGCCGCGGCGGCCGAGCAGCAGGTGCCGGGCTCGACCGAAGGCATCCGCTATCAGGACGGCGCGGGCGCCTGGCACGACGAGACGGCGCAGGGCAACGACCGCCCCGTCGCGAAGGTCGTCGAATAGGCCGCTCCTCGATCGGACTCTCCGCGGAGTCCTTGGACCAAAGGCCACGGGGCCGGGGTTTGCACCCGGCCCCCATCCGGTGCAAAGGCGAAACGGCGCTCCCCGCGCCCCGGAGTTTTGCCGTGAATCCGCGCCAGCCCGACCATGCCATCGATCCCCTGTTCACCGAGCGCTGGTCGCCGCGCGCCTTCACCGGCGAGGCGGTGCCGGAATCCGAATTGCTGCGGATGTTCGAGGCCGCGCGCTGGGCGCCGTCCTCCTACAATTCCCAGCCCTGGCGCTTCCTCTATGCCCTGCGCGACACGCCCCATTGGGCGCCGTTCCTCGACCTTCTCGTGCCGGGCAACCAGAAATGGGCGAAGGATGCGGGGGCGCTGGTCATCCTCGTGTCGAACACGCACATGAAGGTCGGCGATGTCCTGAAGCCCACGCCGAGCCATTCCCTGGACACCGGCGCGGCCTCGGCCAACTTCCAGCTCCAGGCCATCCGCCAGGGCTGGCACGTCCACGGCATGGGCGGGTTCGACAAGCCCCGCACCGCGACCCTGCTCGCCGTGCCGGAGGGCAACCACGTCGAGGCGGCCTACGCGGTCGGCCGCGCCAAGCCCCGCGAAGACCTCACCGAGGAGGAGCGCGAGAAGGAGGTGCCGAACGGGCGCCGCCCCATCGGCGACTTCATCCATGCGGGCGGCTTCCCCGGCCACAAGCTCTGAACCCAGCCATGCTGGCGCCCGCCTCCGACTATGCCGGCCTCGTCGCGGGCTTTTCCTGGGACATTCCCGCCCGGTACAACATGGGCGTGGAGGTCTGCGACGTCTGGGGGACGCGCGAGCCGGACCGGCCCGCCATCCTGGCGGTCACGGCGGCGGGCGTCGCCACCACCACGTTCGGCACCCTGAAGGCGGAGTCCGACCGCCTCGCCGCGGCCCTGCGCCGACGCGGCGTCGAGCCGGGCGACCGGGTGGCGGTGCTCCTGCCGCAATCGGCCGCCGTGGTGGTGGCGCATGCCGCCGCCTACAAGCTCGGCGCCATCGCGCTGCCGCTGGCTGGCCTGTTCGGGCCCGACGCGCTCGCCTACCGCCTCGCCGATTCCGGCGCCCGGGCGCTGATCACCGACGCGGCGGGCCTCGCCAAGGTCGCGCCCCTGCGCGCCGGATTGCCGGGCCTCGACCTCGTCCTCAGCCTCGACGGCGCCGGCGAGGGGGCGCTCGCCTATGCCGACCTGCTCGCCGACGCATCGGACGCGACATTCACCCCCGTGGACACCGGGCCCGACGATCCGGCCCTGATGATCTACACCTCCGGCACCACGGGGCAGGCCAAGGGCGCCCTCCACGGACACCGGGTGCTGCTCGGCCACATGCCGGGCTTCCTGATGATGCACGACTTCCCGCCGCGCCCCGGCGACCGCCTGTGGACGCCGTCCGACTGGGCCTGGGCCGGCGGCCTCCTCAACGCCACCCTGCCGGCCCTGCGCCTCGGCGTGCCCGTGGTGGCGCAGCCGGCGGCGCGGTTCGAGCCCGAGGCGGCGCTGCGGCTCATGGCGGAACACGCCGTCACCACCGCGTTCCTGCCGCCCACCGCCCTGAAGATGCTACGCACGGTGCCGGATCCGCGCGGCCGCTTCGACCTGTCGAAGCTCCGCAACATCGCCTCGGCCGGCGAGGCGCTGGGCCCCGAGACCTACGCTTGGGCGCAAGCCGCCCTCGGCCTCACCATCGGCGAGGCCTACGGCCAGACGGAGTGCAACCTCGTGCTCGCCGCCTGCCCCTCGGCCGGCGTGGCGCGGCCCGGCTCCACCGGGCGGCCCGTGCCCGGCCACCGGGTGACGATCCGGCGGCCCGACTGCACCGAGTGCGACGCCGACGAGCCCGGCGAGATCTGCATCGCGCGGCCCGACCCGGTGATGTTCCTGCGGTACTGGAACCAGCCCGAGGCGACGGCAAGCAAGTTTCGCGGCGATTGGATGCTGACCGGCGACACGGCGCGGCGGGATGCAGACGGCTATGTCCACTTCGTCGGGCGCGAGGACGACCTCATCACGTCCGCCGCCTACCGCATCGGCCCAACCGAGATCGAGGATTGCCTGAGCCGCCACCCCGCCGTGGCCCTGGCCGCGGCGGTGGGCCGGCCCGACCCCCTGCGCACGGAGATCGTGAAGGCCTACGTGGTGCTGCGCGAAGGCTTTTCCCCCTCCGAGGCCCTGGCGACCGAGATCCAGGCCTTCGTCCGCACCCGGCTCTCGGCCCACGAGTATCCGCGCCTGCTCGAATTCCGCGATCACCTGCCGATGACAACCACGGGCAAGATCATCCGCCGGCAGCTGCGCGACGAAGCGTAAGGCGGCCCACGCGAAGACGGCCGCGGGTTCTCCCACGGCCGTCCGGTCCTAGCGCTCTCGTCCTATCGCTCTCGTCCTATCGCTCTTGCGCGATCAAGCGTGGTCCGCGTACGGCAACCCGTTCGTTCAGCAGGACGAGCCGCCCGCGGTTTGGCCGTACTGCATCACCGGGCGGGTCTGCTGGTTGGCGTTGCCGTCGGCGGCCGAGCTCACGGGGCAGCCGAGGAAGGTCGGGCCGCGCTCGTCGACGTACAGGGAGCCGGTGGTCTCGGGTGCGTAGGGCGAATACGACATGAAGCGCGACTGTCCGTCATGGGCCAGCGCCGGCGACATCGCGGCGGCACCCAGAGCAACGGCGGCGACGAGGGCGGAAAGACGCGTCTTCATTTGAGTTCCAGGCTCCCGGTCAAGAACAGACCCGATGTCCGTCTCGATTGTGCTTGCTCAACAAGCACAGGGGTGCCCGGTTCCGGCAGCGTGTGCTGGACCGCACATGGACAAGACTGGCCTGCGGGACGCGCCCCGGAACTCCCGCCTCATACCAAATCCGGTTGATCGCTTCGCAATGCGGATTTGGGCTTCGCTCAGGCGCCGCGCGGGCTGCCTGATACTGTCCCCGAATGGATCATCCGGAGACAGTATCAGAAGTCCCGCTGCACCCGGGCCCGGACCTGGACGGCGTCGACGCTGGAGATGGTCGCGACGGGGTTGGCCGGGTTGTCGACGAAGGCGGCGTTCTGGGCCGGGAACCGGCTGAGGTCGAGGACGCGCCCGGATTGCATGCCGTAGCGGGTGTAGATCGCCTCGACGCCGATATCGAATTCCTTGACGGGGGACCAGATCAGGTTGGCGCCGACGACGAAGCGGTAGGAATCCCGCAGCACCTGGTTCAGTTCGAAGAACCGCGTGCCGGGCAGGCCCGGCCCGGTGCCGGTCACGCCCGAGGCGAGGCCTTGCGCGGCGCGCGCGCCCGGCGCGAACGTCATGGCGCCGTAGGAACCGAAGGCCGCCGAGCGCACGGACGGCGTCCAGTAATGCAGCAGGGCCGCCGTCACCGAGACGCTCGTGGAGAGTTCGAGGCGATTGGTGAGCGGGTTCAGCACCGCGTCGTTGAGGAACTGGGTGAACGGCGCGCCCTGGATCGCCGTCGCCGATTGGGCGTAGGGGCCGACATAGGCCGGCAGGCCGGTGTAGAGGGCGGTGCCCTCGCCGTAGGCGACCTGGAGATAGACCGTGTCGCCGGGGGCGAGTGCGGCCAGGTTGACCTTCACGCCGCCCTGCACGGCCCAGCCATAGGCCGAGGGCGCGCGGCCGGCGTCGCGGCTGTTGAAAGCGGTGGCGGGCGCGCCCAGATGGGTGCCGAGATAGGCGTCGCGGGCGAGCACGCCGGGGCTGACCTCGTGCAGGGCGGCGGAGCCCTGCAGCGCTCCCCAGGTGTCGTCGTAGCGCAGCACGCCGACGAGGTCGGGCACGCGGCTGCGCTGGGCCGACTCGACGAAGCCGATGCCCGTGGGCGTGCCGTCCGGGTTCGCCCCGACGAAGACCGGCGACACGGCCCGGGGCGCGAACCCGCCGTCGAGGCCCGGCACCAGGGGCCGGGCGTTCTGGGTCGAATAGACCGCCGTCTGGCGGAAATGCGGATCCTCCACCGACAGGGTGGTGGAGAAGCCCCGGCCGAGCTTCGCCGTGTAGGCCGCGAGGTTGGTCGACGGGATGTTCGAGCCCATGGACGCGACGATGAACTCGAAATCGTGGGCGTAGAAGTCGAAGAACGACGAGGCCCGCCCGGCGGTGAGGCCGGAGAACTGCACGAAGGCCTTGTCCAGGGCCACCTGCTGCTGGACCCGGCCGGCGGTGTCGACGCCGGTGGCCGGGAACGCGTTGCCGATCCGGTTGAACGCCCCGGCATGCATGGTGGCGAACCCGGTCCGGCTCCCGACATCGATGCGGGTGAAGCCGCGCAGGGCCCCGTAATCGGTCTGGGTCCGGGCGTCGAAGTTGATGCGGGCGCGGGCCTGGTAGCCGCTGATGTCGCCGGCCGAATTGCGGCTGTAGGCGTTCTGGAAGGCATACTCGAACCGCGCCCGGCCGGAGACCCGCAGGCAGGTGTCCGTGCCCGGAATGACGAAGAACCCCGTCCCGGGGGTCGGGCAGATCCGGACATGCGCGTCCGTGCCCGTCCTGCCCTCGTCCGTTTCCCGGCCCGGCCGCTCCGCCGCCGCCGCCGGGACCCCGATCATCCCCACCACGCCCGCGAGCAGGCTCGTTCGTACGCGTGTCATGCCCTGTCCCGTGCGGTCCAACCCAAGACGGTCTGCAACCCAAGACGGTCTGCAATCCAAGACGGGTCATAGGATCGTCGCGCGCCCCGGCCTCGTGAAGGCCGATTCCACGATCTGGCCATGCGACGGCAAAGGAGTTAGATGCGTTGCGAGGCTAAATCAATCCGATCGATGCCCTATCGATTTGCAAAGAATCGGCTTAATGGGGAAGAATATTTCTTATGATCGCGCTTCTGTCGTGCGGGATTAATTCGATGCGTGAGACGTGAACTATTGTAGCCTCGACGCAGTGTGGCTGTGCTTGTGGGGTGGTGTCGCGTACGGGGTCGCCTGGCCTCGGCTCCACCGGCCTCGGATCGATCGGAGACCTGCCGCGCGGCTGTCCCGGCGCGGGCGTGCGTGGCTTCGGGCCGGCCCGGGGCCGGTCCTCCCGGCGGGTTCGCGGGCTGCTTCTCCGGTCTCCGGCCCGGGAAGGATCGCCCCTGTGCAGGTGCGGATCGATTTTTATGATGCGGGGAAGATCACGATCCCCTAGTGATCAGCTTCCGCATGAATCTGGACTCAATTTCTGATACATAAGTTCGATGACGCGCAACTTTCGCCGCGATGATGATTTAACGAGATCCGGTCCAATAGCGGCGAGCGATCCGTGTGTCCTTCGGTCGTGGGCCGGAGGAACGTCTTGTCCGTGCCGCAATCATCGGCCGGGCGTCCGCCAGTGGTTTGGGGGCGGTCGGTGCTATCGCCGGCTGGCCGCTCGATTGGATCTCATCCGCGCGGCGAAGGATTCTCAGCACCGTGTGCGGGAATTTTCCGGAATGACGTGTTGATGCGGACGGTGCTCACGACGGAAACCATCGCGCCGCATCTGAGGTTTCGGCTGTGGCAGGAGATGCTCCTCGACCGCATCGGTCCGGTCGAGCAGAAACAGATCGACGATCGGCCGTTCCAGGGACGGATCGAGACCGCCGATGTCGGGGACATTCGGATCACCCGGGTCGCCGAGAGCGGGCTGCGGACCGAGGTGACGCCGGCGACGCTGCGACGGCGGGACGACGCCGGGACGGTGTTCGTCCTGATCCAGCTCGCGGGCCGGTCGAAGAGTTCGCAGGATGGCCGCGACGCGGTGCAGGGGCCCGGCGACATCATGGTGCTCGGCGGGCGACCCAACGTCCACCTGTCGAGCCACACGGATCGGTCGCTCGTCCTGGAGTTGCCGCGGGAGCGCCTCGAAGACTTTCTCGGCCCGACGAAGGTCTACACGGCTTTTCCGGTCGGGCCGACATCGCCGGGCGCCCTGCTGGCCGCGAATTTCTTCCAAGGCCTGTCGGAGATGACCGACGATCTCGCCCCCGAGACGGCCGGTCGCCTCTCCAAGATCGGCGTCGATCTCATCGTGGCGAGCCTGGCCGAACGTCTCGCACAGGAATTGCCTCAGGATCTCTACGGCACCGTCATCATCCAGCGCGCCAAGGCCTACGTGGAGGAGAATCTCGCGGATCCGACCCTCGACCCCCGCCAGCTCGCCGCCGCGATGGGCCTCTCCCTGCGCCGGCTGCAGGAGCTGTTCCACAAGCAGGGGCAGCACATCTCGGACTGGATCTGGGAGCGCCGGCTCAGGGCCGCCGGACAGCGCCTGAGCGATTCCGCCTGCGGCCACCTCGCCATCGCGGTGATCGCGTATGGCTGCGGTTTCTCCAATTCCGCCCATTTCAGCCGTCGCTTCAAGGACCGCTTCGGCCTGACGCCGCGCGAGTATCGCTCCGCCGCCCTGGGGGTCCCGACCCCGTGAGGCCCCGGCGCGGCCCGCAAGGCCCGTCGCGTACTAGGACGGGGGCTGCCGTCGCGCCGCCGCGCGCCTGTACGCGCTCGGGGACAGGTCGTAGCGCTCTTTGAAGCGACGCGAGAAATGGGCCTGGTCCGCAAAACCGCAACCGTAGGCGATGGCCCCGATCGACACGGGAAGGCCGCCCGGATCGCTCAAGCGGGCCGCGGCCACCTCCAGGCGGCGTTGCCAGATCCAGTCGGAGATGTTGCGGCCGCGCTCGTGAAACAACTCCTGGAGTCGCCGGAGGGATACGCCCATGGCCAGCGCCAACTCCGCCGGCGTCAAGGTCTGCTCTCCGAGATGCGCCTCGACATACGCCTTCGCGCGTTGAACCAGGACCGTTCCGTAGAGGGGCTTCGGCGTTTCGAGGGCCATGCGTTCGGCGATGCTGGCCACCAGGAGATCGACACCGATGGAGGACATCCGCGCCGCCGTATCGGGCGTGAGCGTGTGTTGCAGGGTGATCAATTGCTTGAAGAAGCTGACCGCGAGGGTCGTGCTGGCCAAGCCGGCATCGATCCTGAGGGCGCTGTAGAGGATCGCGGGTCCGAGCAGGTTCTCGATGCGATCGCGATTGATCTCGACCACGAGCGACTGGGTCGGCGCTTTGAAATCCAGGCGAACCGGCTGCGATCGGTCGACGATGACGATGTCGCCCGGGTTGTGGATCAGGGACCGGTCGTTCTGCGCGCTCGCCGCTGTCCCGGACAAGCGTATCGTCGCCGAGAGGGTATGCTGCTTGCCGTGCCGCCTGATGTTCGTCGGCGTCACGTCCGTCGTCAGGGCTCCGAACGTCGATCGGGTGATGAGGACACCCCCCATGTCCGCCGCTTCGAGCGTGCCCTCGAACGGACCGTCCCCACTCTTCCGGGCCTCGCTCGGGATCAGGCGCTCGTAGGAAACGTCGCGCCAGAGGTCGAATTTCCGATGGAGCGGGACGTTCTTCGTCGTGACCAAGAGCTTCATGCCCGGGCTCCACAGCCGTTTTCCGATCCAAGACTATCCCGTGTCCCGCGCCGGGAAAACGCGGGTCGGTCGATGCTCGTGCGCCGACTGCGACGGCCTTGTTGAGCTACGAGATCGATTCGATGGAACGACGGCGGTCGGATGGATCCGCTCCCACCGTCGAGTCCCTCCGAGATCGGCAGGCTTTTTCGGGATCGGCAGGCTTTTTTGGGATCGGGATGCCCCTCGGGGATCGGAGCGGCTCCCGGCCGAGAGGAGCGCGCACGGAGGCTGGTCCACGCGCGTCCGGACGATGACCGTATGTCCGACCTCGCGCACCGGCAGCGTTGGTCCATCCGCTCGTGGACCGAACCGTCGGTTCTCGCCCCTGGCTGTGTCAAAACGCCGATGATGGTAGCTTTCTCCTGGTCGACCGGAGGCTGGCATGGGACGGTTTGTTGTCGGTGCCGAGCGCGATCAGACGACGCTGTTTCCGCCGTGTCTTGAAGACTGGATCGCCGAGAACAACCCGGTCCGCGTGGTCGATGCCTTCGTGGATGCGCTGGGTCTTGGTGCGCTCGGCTTCGCGGGCGTCGATGCGGCACGGACGGGACGACCGGGCTACCATCCCGCAGCCCTCCTGAAGCTCTATGTCTACGGCTATCTCAACCGGGTCCCGTCGAGCCGGCGTCCGGAGCGCGAAGCGGGCCGCAACGTCGAGGTCATGTGGCTGACGGGTCAGCTGTCGCCCAATCACAAGACCATTGCCGAGTGCCGCCGTCAGAACGGACCGGCCATCGGGCGTGCCTGTGCCCGTTTCGTCGCCTTGTGCCGCGAGATGGGCCTTCTGACGGGGACGCGCGTCGCGATCGACGGCTCGAGGTTCAAGGCGGTCAACAACCGCGACCGCAATTTCACACAAGGCAAGCTCTACCGGCGTCGCAGCAGATCGAGGAGAGCGTGTCGCGCTACCTCTCGCAGCTCGACACGGCCGATCGTCAGGATCCCACACCTGAACTGGCCGCCAAGGTGGTGCGGCTGAAGGAGAAGATCGCCCGCCTCGGGCAGGAGATGAAGCGGTTGGCCGGCCTGGAGGAGCAGGTGAAGGCGGCGCCCGACCGGCAGATCTCGCTGACCGATCCCGACGCGCGATCGATGGCAACCAGCGGGCGCGGGTCGGGCATGGTGGGCTACAACGTCCACGTGGTGGTCGAGACCGAGCATCATCTGATCGTGGCGCACGGGGTGACCAATGCCGGCTCGGACCGAGCGCAACTCAGTGGCATGGCAGTACGGCCCAAGCAGGCTTCAGAGACGGATACGCTCGATGCGGTGGCCGACCGGGGCTATTATTCCGGTGAACAGATTCTGGCCTGCGAACGCGCCGGCATCTCCGTCACGCTGCCCCGGCCGATGACCTCGGGCGCCAGGGCCGCCGGCCGTTTCGGCAAGGAGAATTTTCTCTATCGCCCACAGGAGGACGTCTACCGGTCTTCGGCGGGCGAGGCGCTGCCCCACCGTTGCACCACGGTGGAGAAGGGTCTGACGCTGCATCGTCACTGGACGAATGCTTGCTCGGCCTGCCCGATGAAGACGGACTGTACGACGGGCAAGGAGCGCCGGGTGACGCGCTGGGAGCACGAGGACGTGCTGGAGACGGTGCCGCGCCGCTTGGACGGCGACCCGCTGGCCATGCGGGTCCGGCGCGAGACGGTCGAGCATCCCTTCGGCACGCTCAAAGCGCGGATGGGGGCCACGCACTTCCTGACCAAGACGCTGCCGCGCGTCTCGACCGAGATGGCGCTCCAGGTCCTGGCCTACAATCTGACGCGGGTTCTCAACATCATGGGAAGCCGGAAGCTCCTGGCGGCGATCCCCACCTGAGCGGGGGCTTGGATCGCTCGCCGAAGAGGCCGAGAGACCGCCCAGGAAACCTTTTCCACCAAGAACTGGCCGTCTCCCGACCGTAAGAACCTGTTCGACGCGATGAACAGCCCGTTCTCGCGAGACCGGGACGTCTCCCGATCGCAAAAGCCCCAATCCCCGAGTTTTGACACGGCCTGGACCAGACCGAGATGAAGGATTGGACTTGTTGATCGTGAGCGACACAGCGCTTGCCCACGACACCAGCCTGGCACGGATCGCGGGGACCGGCGAACCGGAGTGAGACTACAGCGTTCGATAATGGTCTCGACTTTGCTCGCTTCCTCGGCTGGCTACCGAGGCGCGCAGCGGTCGATGAGCGCTCCCCCGGTTCGGCATGGTATCGGCGTCTCCTGGTTTCCAACGCAAAGCCTGCGCGACTTTGCTATCTTGGCTTGTGGTCGATCATGCTGGTCGACGGAGAAAGGGGAGCGAGATGCCATAAGAAAAGGCTTTGGCACGAGCGACGGCAAGGACGGGAACCTCGGTCGATTTCGCGGGGACGTGGGTGAACGAAGTGGGTTCGGAAGTCGTCCTTGTTCAGACGAACGATGCGCTTTCCGGCACATATGAGAGCGCCGTCAGCAGCGGAGGTATAAAGACCGCCGGTACCCTCGTCGGCTATGTCGATGGAGACTTGATCGCCTTCACCGTGCACTGGGAGGCCTTTCAGGCGATCACTTCCTGGGTGGGGCAGCTTCTTCCGAACGCGTCAAGGGAGACAATCAAGACGCTTTGGCAGATGACCAAGCAGGTCGACTCCTGCGAGGAATGGGCATCGATCAACGCGGGATCGGACACCTTCACTCGCAGATGACCGTTGCCGGGATCCGGGCGGTGTTCAGGCGCCGCACATCTTATCAGGAGCCTGTTTGAGGTCCTCCGCCGGTCGTCCCCATCTGTCTCGTGTGCAAACACGACGTCCGCCTGGCGGGGTGGCGTGGAGAGCAGATGTGGGTGGACCCACATCGGACGCGTCACGAGACGTGCCTGAAGGACATATCGCCCGGCATCTGCGGACGGGTGGCGCCCGGCGAGGGTTGCCGGCTGGCTTTCCACCCTGGCGCACGGTCTATGGCTGGTTCCGGCGCTGGACCGACAAAGGCCTGTTCGAGGCGCTGATGCGGGCTCTCGCCCGCCGCCAGCGACGGCGCTGCGGACGCCGCCCGGAGCCGCCCGGAGCCGCCCGGAGCCGCGGCCGGCGATCGTCGACACCCAAAGCGTCAAGTGCCTCGGTGTGCGCGGGCGGCGCGGCTACGATGGGGCCAAGAGCGGTGCCAAGAGTGGGGGGGCCAAGAGTGGGGGGCCAAGAGTGGGGCCACCGGCACGCCATGCGCCATCGCGTCGTCAAGAAGCAGCCGGACCAGAAGGGCTTCGTCGTGCGGGAGCGCCGCTGGGTGGTCGAGCGCAGCTTCGGCTGGATGAGCCATCGGGGCGGCTTGCACCGCGAGCGCGCCGGTCGGCTCGATGTCGCAACAGGGCGTCTTGCCTGCGCCGCCAGCCTCATGGCCGCCAACGCCCTCAACAATCCAGCCTGACAATAAGACCTCAAACAGGCTCAGAGGTGAAATATTCTCGTTTAAAACAACCCTAGAGAAATTTTTGCGGGCGTGCGGGTGAGCTCTCGGAACATCCAAGCCCATGCGAACCGAGCCCGATGCGAACCGAGCCCATCGGAGACGGAAGCGGGAGCGGAGACTCCGGGCCGGTCGCGCGACGTGGGTGCCTGGCCTCGCGCCGTGGACCGGTCGGCCCCGATCCGTCGGTTCGAAATCGCCGCGCCCAGCTGCGAGAGCCGTTCCCGCCCATGCAGCGACGGCCAAGTCGCATTCGTGCCAGGCGGCGGCGATGGAGTTTCGATACTCTTGGGGCGTGAAGCGGCCGAACGCCTTGCCGATGTCTGCGTGGCGGTCGGGGACGGTGCGGGCCGCCGCGCTGCGCCGCAGGGCTTTGAGCTCGGCGAACGTCGGCTCGATCGGATCGAGGTCCGGGTTGCAGGCGGGAAGGGCGCGGATCCGTGCGCCGGCCGCCTCGCTGGCCTCACGCACGCCGACCACCTCGTGGACGTTCAGGTTGTCGAGGATGACGGTATCGCCCGGCTTCAGCACCGGAACCAGCGTGTCGGTCGTTGAGCGCGGAAGCGCGCGCCATTCGTGGACCCGTCGAACAGGGCGATGGCGGTAGGGCCGCTGCTGCGCAAAGCGGCGGTGACGGTGATGGTCTTGTCGTGATGGGATGGTCGCCCCGACGGCGTCGATGGGCCGAGGTGGTGGTGATGTGAACCACCCGAGGGCGGCGTCCGTGCCAGGGGTCGGCACCATCGGCCTGGATCTGGCCAAGAAGGTCTCATGACGGCATCGAGCATGCCTCCGCCCGTCAACGCATCACCCGTAATACCCTCGGGCACGGCTCTAGGGACCGCCCCCGCTCCTGTCGTTGGCATGCGGATATCGTATTCAGGGCAGCCGCCAGCGTGTCCGATGCCGCAGCGCTCTCTTTCGGAGGGCGATACGGGCCTCCGCCCGACCAATATCATGACCGGACCGAGACTTCGCATGCGAGAAGCGCTTGCTTGTTGCATCCGATACCGAACCGATAGATGCAGTTTAGCCGAACCATGGCGTCGAAATACGACCCTTTGACGGACATATGGCCATCTAAATCCTGTTTGTCTTGCAGGCTTTTTCAGAATCCCCTCGATTGGATATTTGCTTTTATTAAGGAACGATTTAACTGCTTGCGGTAACGTTTCCGTATGACCGCTTCGACAGGTCAGCCGGAAAGTCCTTGCTCATGAGAACCTTCAGCAATCTCAGCCTGCTGACGAAGATCGCTCTTCCCTTGGCGATCATGGCCGTGGTCGCGGCCGGGCTCGTCGCCTATGCCCGCTCGGCCCTGATCTCCCTCGCCGGGCAGACCCACCAGATCGCGCAGGTCCAGGCCGCACGGCAGGCCCACATCCTGACCATGCAGGTCGCCATGACCGAGGCCGCGGTGCAGAACCGCAACACGCTGGTCGAGACCGATCTCGCCAAGATGAGCGGCTATCAGGCCAAGCAGGCCGCGGCCATCAAGGCGAGCCACGCGGCCCTGGACCGCCTGGTGGCCCTCGAGGATTCGGCGGAGCGGACGGCGGCGAACAAGAGCCTGCGCGCTGGCCTGGACGCCTACTATGCTGTCCTCGAACGGTCCACCAACCACGGCGTGAAGGGCGAGTCGGCCCAGGGGATGAAGATCTCCCAGGAGGAGGCCGCGCCGCGCCGCACCAAACTTCGCGAGGAGGCTCAGTCCCGGAGTGGCGTCATCGAGCAGCAGCTCGCGGTGGCCTCCGGTGAGGCGGAGCGCCTCGCGGCCACGTCGACCACCCTGCTGATCGTGTCGGCCGCCTTCGGCCTGCTGGCCGCCATGGGTCTCGCCGCCGCCATCGTCGTGATGGGGGTGTCGCGTCCGATCGGCCGCATGACCGCCGCCATGGACCGGCTCGCCCGGGGCGATCTCGCCATCGCGGTCGAGGGTGTGGAGCGCAAGGACGAGATCGGCCTGCTGGCGCGCTCCCTCGAAGTGTTCAAGGTCAACGCCGTGACGGCCCGGCGCCTCGCGGCCGAGCAGGAGGTCGAGAACGCCGCGAAGATGCGCCGCGCCGAGATCCTCGACGGCCTGACCAAGCGCTTCGAATCCGACGTCTCGGTCCTGACCCAGGGCCTGGCGGGTGCGGCCACCGAGATGGAGGCCACGGCTCAGTCCATGTCCGCCACCGCCGAGCAGGCGATCCAGCAGGCGGTGTCCGTGGCGGGCGCGGCCGAGCAGACCTCCGCCAACGTCCAGACCGTGGCAGCGGCCAGCGAGGAGATGTCGGCCTCGATCCAGGAGATCGTCGGCCAGGTGAGCCAGTCCTCGACCTACGCCGACCAGGCCGTGGCGGATACCCGCCGGACCGAGGCCACCGTGCAGCGGCTCGCCGTCGTCGCCGACAGCATCACCGACGTGGTCGCCATGATCCAGACCATCGCGGGCCAGACCAACCTCCTGGCGCTCAACGCCACCATCGAGGCGGCGCGGGCCGGCGAGGCCGGACGGGGCTTTGCCGTGGTCGCCACCGAAGTGAAGGAACTCGCCGGTCAGACGGCGCGGGCCACCGAGGACATCCGCCTGAAGATCGGCGAGATCCAGGGTGCGACGGGCGAGGTCGTCAGCGACATCGGGCGCATCGGCAAGACCATCGCCGACATGTCCAGCTTCTCCTCCGGCATCGCCGCGGCGATGGAGGAACAGGGCGCCGCCACCCAGGAGATCGCCCGCAACGTGCAGGAGGCCGCCCAGGGCACCCGCAACGTGACGAACAACATCGAGCATGTCCGCATGGGCGCCGGAACCACGAGTGCGGCCGCCACCCAGGTGCTCGGCGCGGCCCGGGAACTGTCGCGCTACTCCGAGAGCCTCAGCGGGGAGGTGACGCGTTTCCTCGCGGGCGTGAAGGCGGCCTGAACCCGTCCGGCGGCCCGCACCGTAACCCGACCCCGAACGTTGAAAAGGCGGCCGATCCGGCCGCCTTTACCATGGGTCGCGGGCTCGCCGAGCCCAACCTCGCCGAGCCCAACCTCTCCGAGCCTACGCGGCCTTGCGGCCGGTCTTGCCCTTGGTCGCCTTCGGGGCGGCATCCGCGTCCTCGCCGTCCTCTCCCTCGCCGGTGTCGGCTTCGGAGTTGAGGATCTCGGCGATCTTCGACAGGAGGGCGTCGGCCTTCTTCTCCTCCTGCAGGGTCTCGTCGAGGAGGGCGGCGGCGTCCGCGTGGCCGAGCTGGGCCGCCCAGGTCTTCAGGGTGCCGTAGCGGGCGATCTCGTAATGCTCCACCGCCTGGGCGCAGGCCGCCAGCACCGCGTCGGCGGCCGGGCTGTCGCCGAAATCGTCCATGTCCTCCTCCATCTCGGAGGTGATGCCCTGCATCGCCTCACAGGTCTTGGCGCGGGCCGGCTTGCCGATGATCTCGAACACCTGTTGCAGGCGCTCCACCTGGCCGGCGCTCTCCTCCGCATGGGTCTCGAACGCCTGGCGCAGCTCGTCGTGCTCGGCCGCCTTGGCCGCCTTCTTGAGCGCCTTCACGGACTGCTTCTCGGCGTAATAGACGTCCTTCAGGGTCTCGTAGAAGGCATCGTTCAGGGTCTTCACCTTGGTCGCCATGGATCGATTCCTTGCCTGTACGGGGGGCGCCGAGCGTGCGCTGGACACGGTGTTCGGCGGTTCGTGGGCAGGCAACGCGTCCCTCCCACGTCGGCTCCCGGCGATATTTTCGGCCTGTGGAGGAACCGGGACGGGGCTTGGCCGCCCCCGGCGAACGATCGTGGCCTCGTGGACCCGTGAAGGCATCCCAGCCGGCCATCCCTGTGCTATGAGGCCCGGGATGGCCGGTCCGAAATACCCCCTCGCGCGCATCGCGACGAACGCAGGCGCCTTCCCTGCGCCGGTCCCCGGCGTGGTACGGACAGGTATGGCCGGACGGGCCGGGACCGCGTGCCCGGCGAGACTTCAGCCCCTGGCGAGCCCGTGACGGATCTCCCCCCGCTCGCTGCCGATCCGGACCGCCTCGCGGCCCTGGAGGCCCACGGCATCCTGGATACGCCGCCCGAGCGGGGCTTCGACGGCATCGTGCTCCTGGCCCGCACCCTGTGCGCCGCGCCCGTGGCCCTCGTCAGTCTGGTGACCGCCGACCGGCAATGGTTCAAGGCCCGCTCCGGCTTCGCCCCCTGCGAGACCGACTTGAACGCGTCCGTCTGCGCCCATGTCCTCGGGCGCGGCGACCTTCTCGTCATCCCCGACCTGACCCTCGACCCCCGCACCCGCGACAACCCCCTCGTCACCGGCGCGCCGGCGATCCGGTTCTATGCCGGCGCGCCCCTGACCACGCCCGACGGCCACACCCTCGGGTCCCTGTGCGTGATCGACGAGGTCGCGCGCCCGGAGGGACTCACGGCCGAGCAGGCCGAAGCCCTCACGGCCCTGGCCGAGCAGGTGATGAGCCAGCTCGACCTGCGCCGGGCCGTGATGGAGCGCGACGCGGCCCTGACGGGCGAGCGGCGCGGACAGGCTCAGGCGGTGGCCGACGCCGCGCGCCTCGAGGCAATGATCGCCACCCAGCAGGTCGTGGCCTCCGCGACCTCCGACCTCGACACGGTGTTCCGGGCCGTGGTCGATGCCGCCCTGTCGATCATCGACCGCGCCGACAGCGCGGTCGTCACCCTGCGCGACGGCGACGACCTCGTCTGCCGCGCCGGCGCCGGGCGGGCGGGCGGATGGATCGGCCGGCGCATGCCCATGGCGGACACGCCGTCGGGCCGGGCCTTCACGGACGAGAGGCTGTTCGTCGGCACCACCGGCGCGCCGGGGACCGACCCTGACCGCCCGCCCCCGGCCGTCGTCGCGGTCCCGGTGCAGCGCCACGGCCTCGCCGTGGGCATCCTAGAGATCCGCTCGGAAGCGGACGGTCCCTTCGGCCCGCGCGACATCCTCATGGCCCAGATGCTGGCGGGGCTCGCCGGGTCGGCCTTCGGCGACGTCGCCGAGGCCGAGACCCGGCAGGCGCTCCGCGAGGCCGAGAACCGCTACAAGGCGATCTTCGACAGCGCCATCGACTTCGCCATCGTGGCCGCCGATTCCGACGGGCGGATCACCGACTGGAACACCGGCGCCGAGCAGATCATCGGCTGGTCGGCCGACGAGGTGAAGGGCCGGCTCCTCGACACCTTCTTCACCCCCGAGGACCAACGCGACGGCGTGCCCGAGCGCGAGGCGCGCATCGCCCTCGCCGCCGGCTCGTCGTCTGACGTGCGCTGGCACCAGCGCCGCGACGGCGGGCGGTTCTGGGCGGTGGGCCGCATGATGACCCTGCGCCACGAGGACGACAGCGTCCGGGGCTTCCTCAAGATCCTGCAGGACCGCACCACGGAGCGGCGACGCGAGCAGCGCCTCGACCTCCTGAGCCGGGCCTCCGCCGCGCTGCTGGCCGCCGCGGACCCGACCGCCGAGCTCCTGCCAATCCTGGAGGAAGGGGCCGAAACCCTCGGGTTCGACCAGAGCTACACCTGGACCCTGGTGCCGAACCGCGCCGAACTGCACCTCGCCCAGGCGCTGGGCGTCGCGCCCGAGGCGCGGGCCGCCCTGAACCGCGCCCCCTTCGACGAACCGCTCTGCGGAATCGTGGCCGGGACCGGCCGGCCGCTGATCCTGTCCGGCCTGCAGGCGGACGGCACGGCGCGCTACCGCAGCGCGCGCGAGGCCGGCATCGACGCCTATGCGAGCTTTCCCATCACCGGGCGCGGGGGCCTCGCCGGCGTGATCTCGTTCGCGCGCCGCGACGCGCCCGACTTCGACCGCGAGGCGCTGCAATTCTTCGCCACCCTCGCGCGCTTCCTCTCCGTCGCCCGCGAGCGCCTCGACGACGAGGCGGCCCTGCGCGAGAGCGATGCGCGCTCGCGGCGCGCCCAGCAGGCCGGCGGCATCGGCACGTTCGAGGCGGATGTTGGCGCCGAATCCATCGTGGTCTCGGCCGAGTTCTGCCGGCTGTTCGGCCTGGCCGACGCGCGGACCTGTCCGGTCGCGGTCATCGAGGGGCTGATCCTGCCGGAGGATTCCCACTTGCGCGCGGAGGCCGCCCGCCGCGCCACCGGTACCGCCCTGCCCGAGATCGAGTATCGCATCCGCCGCGCCGACGACGGCGCGATCCGCTGGATCGCCCGGCGGGCCGAATTCGCCCGCGACGCCGCCGGCCGGGTCTCGAGCCTGTTCGGCACCGTCTCGGACGTCACCGACCAGCGCGCGGCCCGCGACCGCATCGAGGCGCTCCTCGACCTCGGCGACCGCCTGGGCGAGGCGACGAGCGCCGCCGTGGCCGTCACCATCGCGGCCGATGTTCTGGGGCGGACCCTGGGCGCCGGCCGCGCCGCCTACGGCACCCTCGATGCCGGGCGGGAAACCTTCACGGTGACGGGGGACTGGGCCGCGCCCGGTCTCTCCAGCCTCCGGGGCACCTACCCGCTGGCGGACCTACCGCGCACCGTCGAGCGGCTGCGCACCGGGCGGGCCGTCGTCTGCGCCGATGTCCTGGCGGAGGTCCGCCTCGCCGACGATGCCGCGGCCTACCGCGCCCTCGGCGTGCGCGGGCAGATCATGGTCCCGCTCCTCAAGGCCGGGGCCCTCGTCGGCCTCATTCTCGTGCACGAGGCCGCCCCCCGGGTGTGGAGCATCGAGGAGGTGGCGTTCACCCGCGGCGTCGCCGACCGGACCTACGCGGCGCTGGCCCGCCTCAAGGCCGAGGAACAGCAGGACCTCGTCAACCACGAACTCTCGCACCGCATGAAGAACCTCCTGGCGATGGTGCAGTCCATCGCCACGCAGACCCTGCGCAACGCCACCCACGTGGACGAGGCCAAGGACGTGCTCGCCGGGCGCCTCATCGCCCTCGGCCGCGCCCACGACCTCCTCATGGGGGCGGCACTCACCAGCACCCGCATCGAGCCCGTGGTCCAGGGCGCCCTGCAGGTCCATCAGGACGGGCTGGCGCGGTTCCAGGTCTCCGGCCCCAGCCTCGAGATCGGGGCGGACCGGGCCGTCTCCCTCGCGCTGATGCTGCACGAACTCGCCACCAACGCGGCGAAGTACGGCGCCCTCTCGACGGATTCCGGGCACGTGGCGGTGACCTGGGACATCCTGGAGAAGACCCCGGAGGAGACCCCGGGGGACACGACCGAGCCGGAGCTGCGCCTCGCCTGGATCGAGTCCGGCGGGCCCCCCGTAGTGCCGCCCACCCGCAAGGGCTTCGGCTCGCGCTTCATCGAACGCGGCCTCGTCTCGCAGGTCGGCGGCACCCTGTCCCTGGAGTACCGGCCCGAGGGCGTGGCCTGCATCCTCGTCGCACCGCTCGCGGCCTTCGCGGGCGAGCCGCAGGCCTGAGGGCGGCGCGCGGGTCCACGAGGCATGCGTTCCGGGGGGCTGCCTGGCTTGGCGCCGATAGTGCATCCCGTCGGCCACCGAACCACACCCCGCCGGGACCCATGACCGACCCTCACCCGTCCCGCCTGCCCGCGCTCCCCCTCTCGGCCGTCCCCGTTCCCGGGGCGCGGCGTTGAGCGAGCTCGACGATTGGGCCGAGCGCCGGCGGCTGGCCGAGCAGGGGCGCGGCGAGCGGGCCTGGTCCCTGTGGGGCCCCTACCTCGCCGAGCGCCAATGGGGCACCGTGCGCGAGGATTACAGCCGCGACGGCAACGCCTGGCGCTCCCTGCCGCACGACGAGGCGCGCTCCCGCGCCTACCGCTGGGGCGAGGACGGCCTGGCCGGGATCTGCGACGAGCGCGGGCAGCTCTGCCTGTCCCTCGCCCTGTGGAACGGGCGCGACCACATCCTGAAGGAGCGCCTGTTCGGCCTCACCAACGAGGAGGGCAACCACGGCGAGGACGTGAAGGAGGTGTACCACTACCTCGACGCGGTCCCGAGCCACGCCTACCTCAAGGTGCTCTACCGCTACCCGCAAGGGCCCTACCCGTACGACCACCTCGTGGCGGAGGGCCGGCGGCGCGGCCGCGACGAGCCCGAATACGAGATCGAGGACACGGGCATCTTCGACGGGATGCGGTTCTTCGACGTCACGGTCGAGTACGCCAAGGAGGATTTCGACGACATCCACGCGGTGATCACGGCGGTCAATCGCGGGCCCGAGGCCGCAGACCTCCACCTCGTCCCGCAGGCGTGGTTCCGCAACACCTGGTCATGGCGCGAAGGATCGCGGGGCGAGGATGCGCGTCCGCGCCTCGCGAGGGCGGCCGATGGCGGGATCCTCGCCACCCATCCGCGCCTCGGGGCCTACCGCCTCGCCTTCGACGGCGAACCGGAGGTGCTGTTCTGCGAGAACGACACCAATCTGCGCCTGCACGGCTGGAAGCCCGACGCCACCGGCCCGTTCAAGGACGGCTTGCACGCGGCGATCGTCGACGGCGACGAATCGGCGATCCGCCGTGACGGCGGGACCAAGCTCGGCCTGCACTACGCCCTGCGGCTGGAGCCCGGCGAGGCGAAGCGCGTCACCCTCCGGCTCTCGGCCGGCCGGCGCCAGCGCCCCGTCGACCACGAGGGCGCCATTCTCCACCGCCGGATGGCGGAAGCCAACGCGTTCTACGACGGCCTGCAGGACGGCATCGCGGACGCGGATTCCCGCACGATCTTCCGGCAGGCCGCCGCTGGCCTGATCTGGTCGAAGCAGCTCTATTCGTACGATGTCCGCCTGTGGCTCCAGGGCGACCCGCTCCAGCCGACGCCGCCGCGCGAGCGCAAGGGCGAGGGCGGCCGCAACACCAACTGGCGCCACTTCGCCGGGGCCGACGTGCTCTCCATGCCCGACACCTGGGAATACCCGTGGTTCGCCGCCTGGGATCTCGCCTTCCACTGCCTGCCCCTGGCGCTGCTCGACCCGGATTTCGCCAAGAAGCAACTCCTGCTGCTCACCCGCGAATGGTACATGCACCCCAACGGCCAGCTGCCGGCCTACGAGTGGGAATTCGGCGACGCCAACCCGCCGGTCCATGCCTGGGCGAGCTTCCGGGTGTTCGAGATCGACCGCGCCCGGCGCGGCGGGCGCGGCGACATCGCCTTCCTCGAGGGCGTCTTCCACAAGCTGCTCATCAACTTCACCTGGTGGGTCAACCGCAAGGACGCCGACGGCCGCAACGTGTTCCAGGGCGGGTTCCTCGGCCTCGACAATGTCGGGGTGTTCGACCGCTCGCGCCCGCCGCCCGGCTTCGGCCGCATCCACCAGGCCGACGGCACCGCCTGGATGGCGATGTACGCCCTCAACATGATGCGCATCGCCCTCGAACTCGCGCTCCACAACGACGTGTACGAAAGCACCGCGTCGAAGTTCTTCGAGCACTTCCTCCTCATCGCCGAGGCCATGACCGACATGGGCGGCGAGGGCTTCGGCCTGTGGGACGAGGAAGACGAGTTCTACTACGACGAGGTCGACATCCCGGGCGGGGGCATGCTCCCCCTGCGGGTGCGCTCCGTCGTCGGCCTCGTGCCGCTCTTCGCCGTCGAGGTCATCGAGCCGGCGATGCTCCAGCGCCTGCCGGATTTCGCCCGGCGGATGAACTGGGTGCTGGAGAACCGTCCGCACCTCGCCTGCCTCGTCTCGCGCTGGACCGAGGGCGGGGTCGGCGACCGCAAGCTCCTGTCGCTCCTGCGCGGCCACCGGATGAAGGCGCTCCTGCGGCGCATGCTCGACGAGGCCGAGTTCCTCTCGGACCACGGCATCCGCTCCCTGTCGAAGGCCCACCGCGACCGGCCCTACGCGCTCAACGAGTTCGGCGCCTCGTTCACGGTCCGCTACGACCCGGCCGATTCGACCTCGAACATGTTCGGCGGCAATTCCAACTGGCGCGGGCCCGTGTGGATGCCGATGAACTACCTCATCATCGAGGCCCTGCGCCGCTTCCACGCCTATTACGGCGACGATTTTCTGGTCGAGTACCCCACCGGGTCGGGCACCTCGCTGACCTTGGCGGCCATCGCCGACGCCCTGGAAGACCGGCTCATCGCCCTGTTCGCCAAGGATTCCGACGGGCGCCGGCCGATCTTCGGGAACCGCGAACCGATCCCGACGGCGCCGGGCGAGGACGACGCGCTCCTGTTCCACGAGTTCTTCGACGGCGACACCGGCCGGGGCCTCGGCGCCTCCCACCAGACCGGCTGGACGGCGCTCATCCTCAACCTGCTCCACCACCGGGCGGGCCGGCCGGGCGCGGGGGACGGCGCCTTGCCATGAGGGCCTTGCGCGAGGATCCCGCCGTGACGAGCCCGTGACGCCCGGAGGCGGGCGTCACGGGCCGCGGGCTCAGGCGGCCGTCGCGGTGGGGGCGATGCCGGGGCCGGCGGGCGCGTCCGCGGGCACGCCGTCCGGTTCCATCTCGCCCTGCCACTGCGCCACCGCCGCGGTGGCGAGACCGTTGCCCAGGACGTTGGTGACCGTGCGGCCCATGTCGAGGATCTGGTCGACGCCCATGATGAGCAGGATGCCGGCCGCCGGCAGGCCGAACATCGGCACGGTGGCGGCCACCACCACCAGGGAGGCGCGCGGCACCCCGGCGATGCCCTTGCTCGTGACCATCATCACCAGCAGCATGGTGAACTGCTCGGCGACGCTGAGCTCGATGCCGTAGGCCTGGGCGATGAACAGCGCCGCCATGGCCTGGTACATCATCGAGCCGTCGAGGTTGAAGGAGTAGCCGAGCGGCAGCACGAACCCGGTGACGCGGCTCTTCACGCCGAACTTCTCCAGCACCTCGATGGTGCGGGGGAAGGCAGCCTCGCTGCTGGCCGTGGAGAAGGCGACGATCATCGGCGAGCGCAGGAGGTCGAGGAGGCGCACCACGCCGCCGCCGAGCGCCAGCCAGCCGGCGCCGATCAGCACCGCCCACAGCACGGCGAGGCCGAGATAGAAGCTGCCGATGAACTTGCCGTAATCGACGAGCACGCCGAGGCCCTGCACCGTGACCACGGCGGCGATGGCGGCGAAGACCGCGAGGGGTGCCAGCTTCATCACCGTGTCGGTGACGGCGAACATCACCCGGGCGAGCCCGTCGATGAGGTGGATCATCGGCTCGGCATAGCGCCGGTCGATGACGCTGAGACCCGAGCCGAAGAAGATCGAGAACACGAGGATCTGCAGCACCTCGTTGGTGGCCATGGCCGAGACGATGCTCGTCGGGAACACGTGGGTGAGGAAGTCGCGGACGTTGAGGGAGGCGGCCTTGAGGCCGGTCTGGGCCGCAGCGTCCGGCAGGGGCAGGTTCAGGCCCGCCCCCGGCTGGAACAGGTTGGCGACGAGGAAGCCGAGGGACAGGGACACCACGGAGGCCGTGAGGAACCAGGCCATCGCGAGCGCCGCGACCCGGCCCACGGTCCGGGTGTCGCCGAAGCTCGCGATGCCCGACACGATGGTGGCGAAGACGAGCGGCGCGATGATCATCTTGATGAGGCGCAGGAAGATGTCCGTCACCAGGGTGAAGGAGCCGGCGATCTCTTTCGCCGCCTCCGGGCTCGCCGCCTGCCCGTGCAGCACCGCGCCGACGAGGATGCCGAGCGCGAGCCCGATGCCGGTGTAGAGGGTGAGCCGGCCCGATCGGGCCGCCGTGTCGCCGCTGGCTGTGCTGCTCTTCTTCATGATGTCCTCCCCCTTGGATACGTGTGCGGCCCGGCCTTCGCGGCCGGGCGCGCGTATGGGTCATGGTGTGCGGGTCATGGTGTGCGGGTCATGGCGTGACCCGGATCTCTGGATGCCTTCTCCGGCGTCGAGCCGGATCGGCTCCCTCAGAACGCAGTGATGTCCTGCGGCCGGGTCAGCCGGTCGGGCTGGAGCACGGCGTCGAGGTGCTCGCGCGCCATCAGCCCCTTCTCGAGCACGAGTTCGTAGACGCCGCGCCCGGTGGCGTGGGCCTCCAGGGCGACGGCGGTGGCGTTGCGGTAGCCGATATAGGGGTTGAGCGCCGTCACGATGCCGATGGATTGCTCCACCGAGGCGCGCAGGCGCTCGCGGTTGGCGGTGACGCCCCGGATGCAGTTCACGTCGAGGGTCCGGCAGGCGGCCTCCAGGTGGGTGAGGCTGCGAAACAGGCTGTAGGCGATGATCGGCTCGAAGGCGTTGAGCTGGAGCTGTCCGGCCTCGGCCGCGAACGAGATGGTGACGTCGTTGCCGATGACCTCGAAGGCGACTTGGTTGACCACTTCGGGGATCACCGGGTTGACCTTGCCGGGCATGATCGACGAGCCGGCCTGGCGCGCCGGCAGGTTGATCTCGCCGAAGCCCGCGCGCGGGCCGCTGGAGAGCAGGCGCAGGTCGTTGCAGGTCTTGGAGAGCTTCACGGCGACCCGCTTCAGCACGCCGGAGAGCTGCACGAAGGCGCCGCAATCCTGGGTCGCCTCGACGAGGTCCTCCGCCGTGACGAGGGCGATGCCGGTGATCTCGGACAGGCGCGCGCAGACGAGGGCCGCGTAGCGCGGATGGGCGGTGATGCCGGTGCCGATGGCGGTGGCGCCCATGTTGATCTCGCGGATGAGGAGGGCGGCCTCGGCCAGCCGCGCCTCGTCCTCGCGCAGCATCAGCGCGTAGGTGCCGAACTCCTGGCCCAGCGTCATCGGCACCGCGTCCTGCAGCTGGGTGCGGCCCATCTTGAGGACATCCGAGAACTCCGCGGACTTGGCCGAGAAGCTGCCGCGCAGGTCCGCCATGGCGGCGACGAGGCGGCGGATGCCCCCGGCCGCCGCGATCTTCAGGGCGGTGGGGTACACGTCGTTGGTGCTCTGCCCCATGTTGACGTGTTCGTTGGGGTGCAGGTGGGCGTAGGCGCCGCGAGGGTGGCCCAGCAGCTCCAGGGCCCGGTTGGCGATGACCTCGTTGGCGTTCATGTTGGTGGAAGTGCCGGCCCCGCCCTGGATCAGGTCGACCACGAACTGGTCGTGCAGGGCGCCGGCGCGGATCTCCTCGCAGGCCGCCACGATGGCGTTCATTCGGGCCTCGTCCAGGAGGCCGAGTTCGCGGTTGGCCAGCGCCGCCGCCTGCTTGATGGCGGCCAGAGCCACGATGAGATCGGGGCAGGTCGCCAGGGTCTGGCCGCTGATGGGGAAGTTCTCGACGGCCCGCAGGGTGTGGATGCCGTAATAGGCCGCCTCCGGCACCGTGCGGTCGCCGAGAAGGTCATGCTCGCTGCGGGTCGATGGGCTGGTCACGGTGTTCTCCTGGCAAAGGGCGGGCGAGGGGCTGGCAAGGATCTGGGATGTGCGGCCGCGATCCGGCGCGTGGGGACGCGGCGGGTATGCGGACGCGGCGGCGGAGCCGCAGGGGCGGCGCGCCGATGGCTTCGTGGGAATGGGGGCTTCGTGGAAGTCCGGTTCGATCGGGCGCCCGTCGCCCCGGAGGCGGGGCGGGCGGCGTTCGCCGATGGAGATGGGGATAGTCCCGTCCCCCAGCGCAGGCCAATGCTAAGTTCGCGCCGAACTATTCGGCAAGTGCATAGTTTGGCTCATCCAGGGCGGCGGCGGCCCAGACCTGGTCGAGGAACGGCCGCGCCCGCCCGGCACTGCGATAGAGGCGGATCTCCATCAACATCTCGGGGCTGATCGCGGCCAGGGCCCCGTGGCCGATCTCGCTCGCCACGAGGCTGCGGGGCAGCCAAGCCACGCCGTGGCGGCCGAGCGCCATGGATTTGAGGGCCTCCGCCATGGAATTCTCGTTGGTGTGGGCCGGGTAGGTCGCCGGCGCCCCGCCCTTGGCCTGGGCGATGGCGGCGAGGCGCCCGAGGAACGAGCCGCGCGAGTATTGCAGCAGGGGCAGGCGCCCCTCGGCATCGGGTTCGAGGCCCGGCGCGGCGACGGCGACGAGGCTGTCGCGCCCGATGACCCGGCAGGGATGGCGCTCGGGATCGACGGGGATCGGCACGCTCGGGTGGTGGTAGGTGAGGAGCAGATCGTAGCCGCCCTCCACCAGGGCCTGGACGCAGATGTTGAAATTGTCGGGCAGCACCCGGCTCGCCATGGGCCCGAGCACCCCCTGGATGCCCGTGAGCCAGCGCGGCAGCACCGACAGGCACAGGGAATGCAGCGCCGCGATGGTGACGACGGGCAGGTGCGAGCGCTCGCCCCGGGCCTGGAAATCGGCGCGGCTCTGCGAGAGCAGGCGCACCACCTCCTCGGCGGTCTCGACGAACTGGCGGCCATCCGCCGTCAGGGTGATGGGGTAGGTGCTGCGATCGAGCAGCACCGTGCCGAGCCAGACCTCCAGGGAGCGGATGCGCCGGCTGAACGCCGATTGGGTGACGCAGCGCAGTTCCGCCGAGCGGGAGAAGCTGCGCGTCTCGGACAGGCTGAGGAAATCCTCGACCCACTTCAGTTCCATGATGCGCTTTCCGCCCCGTCGCCCGGCCGCCGCCGTTGGGACGGCGACAGTCTCGCATCGCCGACGCGTCCGGGGCAATCGCGGGTCCCGCCTGGCCCAACGGGTGGACGGAAGGTGAACGTCTCGGTAACCGTTCCGGCTTAACCCCGATCGGACCCCCCTCCCTTGAAGGCCGAGACCCGACGATGACGAGAGACCAGCTCGCCGCCGAACTGACGCGGATCGCCAAGCTCCAGCTCAGCGACATCACCCGGGCGGTCAAGAACGGCGAGAAATCCATCGCCCTCAACGAGGTGACGGATCTGGCCCGGCGCCTTCACCTCCTGTCCGACGCCGTCGCGGGCCGCCCGGCGGTGGCGCCCGGGGCCCAGGCTCCGGCGACGCAAGCCTCCGTGGTCCAGGCCCCTGTGGTTCAGACGGGCGCGGCTCCGGCGCCGGCCGCCCATCCGTGAGCGACGGGTCGGCAGGTTCCAGCGCGACAGGTTCCAGCGCGACAGGTTCAGGCTCGATCTGGCGCGACACCCGCAACACGCGGTCCCGGGCACGCCTCGACCGGGCTTTACCAGCGATCTTCCCCGTCCCGGTGCTGCAGCACGCCCTGTCGCGGCCGCTCCTGCCGCCGACGCCGCGTCTGGCCGTCGAGAGCTACTGGCGCGCCCACATCCTGCGGGCCGACCGTCTCGCCCGGGCGCTCGCCGCCCGCTCCGGCGCGCCCGAGGGCTGGACCTGGCGCCTCGGCACCGAGCCGGGCCTCGCCGCGAGCTTCCGCCTGCCGCCCTCGCCCTACCGTGAGCCCGCCCACACGCGGGGCCGCGGCCATTGCTGCCTGTGCGGCCAGCCGGTGTTCCGCTTCGGCTGGCACAACGATCTGTGGGGAACCGGCACGCCGAACAAGAACGCGGCCTGGCATTCGGCCTGCGTCACCGCGTGGAAGCTGTGGTGCGCGCCCGCCGAGCAGGTGACGGTGCTGAAACGCCACCAGCGCCACCGCTGCACCGAATCCGGCAAGCGCCTGTTCAAGACCGCCGAGGTCGATCACCGGGTGCCGCTCTACCGGGTCTGGCGCGAGCACCGCACCGCGCCCTGGCCCGAACTCCTCGGCTACTGGGGCGCCCCCAACCTCCAGGTGGTGAACCGCGTGGTCCACGTCGCCAAATGCAGCGCCGAGGCCGGCGAGCGCGCCGCCCGCCGCCGGGCCGAGGCTGTCCCGTCCGCCTTCCCCGCCTCCGCGTTCGGCGAGACCGATTTCGCCAGGGTCGATGCCCACGTGATCCAACCGGAGGAATACGACGAACTTCCCGAGCTGACCGACGCCATGATGGAGCGGGCCGATCGATCCGATGGCCCCATTCTGGTCCGCCGGGGGCGGGCACCGAAGCCGGCTCCCAAGCGATAGGCGCGTCTTCTCAGAAGAACGCCTCCTCTCAGAAGAACGCCTGCAGCCCCGTCTGCGCCCGGCCGAGGATCAGGGCGTGGACGTCGTGGGTGCCCTCGTAGGTGTTGACCGTCTCGAGGTTCTGGGCGTGGCGCATGACGTGGTATTCGCCCATGATGCCGTTGCCGCCGTGCATGTCCCGGGCGGTGCGGGCGATGTCGAGGGCCTTGCCGCAATTGTTGCGCTTGATCAGGGAGATCATCTCCGGCGCCATCCGACCCTCGTCCATGAGGCGGCCGACGCGCAAGGACGCCTGGAGCCCGAGCGCGATCTCCGTCTGCATGTCGGCGAGTTTCTTCTGGACGAGCTGGGTCTGGGCGAGCGGCCGGCCGAACTGCTTACGCTCCAGGGTATAGCTTCGCGCCCGGTGCCAGCAATCTTCGGCCGCGCCCATCACCCCCCAGGAGATGCCGTAGCGCGCCCGGTTGAGGCAGCCGAACGGCCCCTTCAGGCCCGAGACGTCGGGGAGCAGCGCGTCCTCGGGCACTTCGACGCCCGCCATGACGATCTCGCCCGTGGTCGAGGCGCGCAGGGACAGCTTGCCGTGGAGCGTCGGGGTCGAGAGGCCGGCCATGCCCCGCTCCAGCACGAAGCCCCGGATGGCGCCGTCGTGCCGGTCGGATTTCGCCCAGACCACGAACACGTCGGCGAAGGGCGCGTTGGAGATCCACATCTTGGCGCCGGTGATCCGGTAGCCGCCGTCGATGGCCTCCGCCCGCGTCGTCATGCCGGCGGGGTCGGAGCCCGCATCGGGCTCGGTGAGGCCGAAGCAGCCGATCCATTCGCCGGACGCGAGCTTCGGCAGGTACTTTTGGCGCTGCGCCTCGGAGCCGTAGGCGTGGATCGGGTACATCACCAGGGAGGATTGCACGCTCATCATCGAGCGGTAGCCGGAATCGACCCGCTCCACGGCCCGGGCCACGAGGCCGTAGGCGACGTAGGACGCGGCGGCGCAGCCGTACTCCTCCGGCAGGGTCAGGCCGAGGAGGCCGACGCTGCCCATGGCCCGGAACAGGTCGGGGTCGGTCCGCTCCTCGGCGTAGGCCGCGACGATGCCGGGCAGCAGACGCTCCTGCGCGAAGGTCTCGGCCGTGTCGCGGATGGCGCGCTCGTCGTCGGTCAGCTGGTCGTCGAGGAGGAAGGGATCGTCCCAGACGAATCCGGCGGCGCGCAGGGGAGTGGCGATGGGCGCGTTCATGGAAGCTTCCTCGAACCTGTTGCGGCCGGTCGTGCCGGCCGTCGTTTGGGGACGAGCATGGACCCGGAGGGTCGGTCCCGTCCAGCCGGTCAGGCCCGCCCGAGGAGCGTCAGCCAGAGCACGGTCGTGAGGGGGGCGAGCAGGGTCGAGACGAGGACGGAGGCCGCGACCAGGCCGGTCTCGGCCTTGTAGCGCACGGCGAGCAGGTAGGCGTTGATGCCCACCGGCATGGCGGCGAACAGGGTGGCGACGCCCGCATAGGCCGGCGGCATGGAGAACAGCTTGGTGGCGAGCAGCCACACCGCGAGGGGATGCACCACGAGCTTGAGGACCGCGATGACGAGGGCGCCGGGCAGGTCGAACAGCACCTTGTAGCGGGTCAGGCCGGCGCCGAGCGCCACGAGGGCGCAGGTGGAGGCGGTGGAGCCGAACCCGTCGATGAGCGAGCGGGCGATGCCGGTGGGCACCACGCCGCCGAGGCGCAGGGCCATGCCGATGCCGAGGGACACGAAGATCGGGTTCTTGACGAGCACCAAGCCGAGGCCGCGCAGGCGCTGGACCAGGGTGCGGTCACCCTCGGCCTCGATGAGGAAGGTGGCGCAGCCCATCATCAGGGGGAGATGCACGGCCAGCAGCAGGAACAGCGGGAACGCGCCTTCCTCGCCATAGGCCTGCAGGATGGTCGGCACGCCGACGAAGATGGTGTTCGACTGGCTCGCGGCGAACCCGTGCAGCACCGCGCCCTGGCGGCCGATGCCCTTGCGCCGGGTGGCGATGAGGGAGCCGGCGAGCCACGACACCGCCGCCCCGCCGAAATACGCGATCCAGTACGACCACGTCACCTCGCCTGTGAGCCCCGGCCGGGTGAGGGTGCCGATGATGAGGGCCGGCACCGCGATGGCGAACACGTATTCCGAGAGGCCGTCGCTGACCCGCTCGGACAGGAGGCCGGCGAGTGCCGCGCCCCAGCCGATCACGATGATCCCGAAGACCGGGGCGATGATGCTGACGGCGTTCATGAGAGCTCGGTGGGCATGCGGGAGCGGGACGGGCGGGAGCGGTTTCGGTGTCCCCGCATCCTTAACACGGGGCGTCGCCCGGATGGATCGCCGGGGCGCATCGGGTTCCGATTGAGCGCAACCACCCGGCGACCGGTTTCGGCGCCGGGACGCTCCGCGGGCGTTTTCCCAGGACCCTGCTCGTCCTTCGGTAAAGCCGCGGCGTCGATGCGGCGTAAAAATGAGGCGGGAGGCAAGCACGGATCCGGTCGAAGCCGTCGTCGGCCGGTCGCTTGCAGGACGGAACACGGCTGCCGGTCTGTGCTCCGGAAACCAGGGCGCGATCAAATGCCTGGCAAGGTGCCTGGCAAGACTGTTCCGGTGCGAGGCGACGACAGGGATCGGGCCGGAAACGAGGTGTGCGTGCCGTGCGCGGCATATGGTTTACGAAATCTTAGCGTCTATCCGGGTCTGCCTTGTGGATGTTTCCTTAATGCCACACGAACGTCGCAAGTCCCTCCTGGGCAAGGGTTTTGTCTAAAAAATGTGCAACTGCATAAAGGATGACTTTGGCTTGGCCGGCATTCTTTGAGAACCTCCAATCAACGGAACAACCCAACAAGAAGAGACTTGATATGGCCCGCCGCAGCGCGCTCCTCGGACTGACGACCCTCCTCCTGTCGTCGACCTACCTTCAGGCGGCCGATCTGTCGGTGAAGGCCCCGGTGCCCGTCGTCCCGGCGTCGTGCAAGGCCGAGATCACGTTCCCGTCCTACGGCGGCATCATCAAGCAGAACCCCAACCCGGCCTGCCTCACCATCGGCGGCCTCGGCGACATCTACTTCGGCGGCGCGGTGACGGGCTACGCCTACACCCAGACCAACCAGTTCGCCTTCTCGGCCGTGCCCCAGATCGCCAGCGATCGCGCCGGCCGCGTCGATTTCTCGAACCTGATGGGCACCATCCAGAAGGCCGACGGCCCGTTCCAGTTCTACGCTGCGTTCGGCGCCTACACGATCCCGGGCCTCGGCCTGCCGATCCTCAGCGCCTTCGACCAGACCAACCTGCTCTACTCGCCGATCCCGATCGTGTTCGGCAAGTACGTCTTCAACGACAACTGGTCGATCCAGGGCGGTCGCATGCCGACCCTCATCGGCTCGGAGCTGCCCTTCACCTATCAGAACCTGAACATCTCCCGTGGTCTGCTGTTCAACCAGGAGAACGTGATCAACCAGGGCGTTCAGGTGAACTACAGCGACGGCCCGTGGTCGGCCTCCTTCGCCGCCACGGACGGCTTCTATTCGGGTGAGATCAACTGGGTCACGGGCGCCATCGTCTACAAAATCGACGCCGCCAACACGATCGGCATCAACGGCGGGACGCACTTCAACAACTTCAACTCGGCCCTGCAGAACCCGCGCTTCCAGTTCGCCACGCCGCTCTCGGTGCAGAACAGCTCGATCGTCAGCGCCAACTACACCTACGCCGACGGCCCCGTCATCGTGACGCCGTACGTCCAGTATACCAACGTCGAGAGGAACGCCGTCCTCGGCCTCGGCGGTGCCGAGACCATCGGCGGCGCGATCCTCGCCAGCTACGCCTTCACCGACAACTTCGCCCTCGCCGGCCGTTTCGAGTATATCAGCCAGAGCGGCAACAGCGCGAGCCCCTTCGGCCTCGGCCAGACCACCTCCGTCCTCTACGGACCGGGCAGCTCGGCGCTCTCCTTCACCGTGACCCCGACCTTCACCTTCGACCGCTACTTCCTGCGCGGCGAGTTCTCGACGGTGCAGCTCTACGACATCACGCCCGGCCTCGGCTTCGGCCGCACCGGCCTGAAGACCTCGCAGGAACGCTACATGATCGAGACCGGCATCACCTTCTGATCGCCGCACTTTCCGATCGCTGCCTCCGCGCGACATGCCATCGAGCCCCCTCTCCGGAGGGGGCTTTTTTCGTTGGCGAACGGCCCGGCCAAACCGACCGGCCAAGCCGCCTCATCCGCCGTGACCCGCCACTTCGATCCGCGCCTTCAGGATCTCCAGAAGCGCCCGGTCGCGGCGGGCCTCCAGCTCCGGAAGGGTCCGCCCGGCGGCCTCGGCCTCGACCCCCGCGACGATGCGCGCCTTCACGGCCGCGTCGAGGCTGGGCGTTCCGAGGCTCGCCCAGCGCCGCTCCTGGCTGGCCCCGAGATGGTCGAGGTAGTGCCGGATACCGCCCGCGCCCCCGCCGAGATGGTAGGTCATGTGCGGGCCCATGGTGGCCCAGCGCAGGCCCGGCCCGTTGCACAGGGCGGCGTCGATGTCGGCGACGCTGGCCACCCCCTCGGCCACGAGGTGCACCGCCTCGCGGTAGAGCGCCGAGGCGAGGCGGTTGGCGATGTGGCCCGGCATCTCGCGCCGCAGGATCACCGGACGGCGCCCGAGCCGCGCATAGAACGCCGCCGCCCGGGCCGCGACGGCGTCGTCCCCCGCCACGATCTCCACCAGGGGCACGAGGTGGGGCGGATGGAACGGGTGGGCGACGAGCACGCGCTCCGGGGTCGCGCACTCGGCCGCGATGGCGCTGCGCAGCATCGCCGAGGTGCTCGACGCGATGAGGATGCCCGGGGCCGCATGCGCGTCGATCTCGATGAGCACGGCGCGCTTCACCGCCAACTCCTCGGGGGCGTTCTCCTGAACGAACCGCGCATCCGCCACCGCGTCGGCCAACCGGTCGTGCGGCACGAGGCGGCCGGCACCAGTCAGCCCGAGTTCGGCAAGCTGGGCCCGCGCCCGCGCCACCGCCGGCCCGAGGCGATCCATGAAATCCGGGGCCGGATCGTAGGCCGCCACGTCGAGGCCGTGGGCGAGGAACAGGGCCGCCCAGCTCGCCCCGAGGGTGCCGCAACCGATCACGGCGACGGGGCCGTTTTCATCCGTATAGACCTCTGTCAATTCGTCGCCCTCCGCGGCTTTACTTTCGGCTTTGGGCACGCCTTATTCAATCCATCACGGTTCGTTGAAGGACCGGACGCGGGCGAGAACGACCCGCGACGTGGAGGAAACCGATGTTCATGCGCAATGCGGCGGCGCGGGCCGCCCTGCTGATCCTGGCGGCCGTCTCCGCCACCGCGGCGCGGGCCGACGACGTGGTGCGCCTCGGCAATCTGAAGTTCGCCCATTACGGCGCCGTCTCCTACATGAAGGAGCTCGCCCCGAAATTCGGCCTGAAGATCGACGAGCGCGTCTTCGCCAAGGGCGCCGACATCTACCCCGCCATGGCGGTGGACCAGATCGACATCTCGGCCTCCGGCGCCGACGGGGCGGTGGCCGCGCGCGGCAACGGGGTGAAGCTCTACGTGGTGGCGGGCTTCGCGGACGGCGGCGTGCGCATCCTCAAGCGGCCGGACCTCGACGCGGTCAAGACCCTGAAGGACGTGAAGGGCCTCAAGGTCGCCTCCGTCCGGGGTGGCACCCAGGATCTCATGCTGCTCGCCGAACTCGACAAGCACGGGATGACCTGGGGCGAGCGCCCGGGCAAGGACGTGCAGCTGATCTACTTCAACAACTACGCCGACCTGAACCAGGCGCTGGCGCAGAAATACGTCGACGTGATCTGCCAGAGCGAGCCGCAATCTACGCAAGCCATCAGCGCCGGCTACGCGACGGAGGTGGTGAAACCCTACGACACCCCCATCGGCCGGCCCGTGCGCCCCCTAGTGATGACCGAGAAGATGTACAACGAGCGCCCCGAGGTCGCCGGCCGCGTCCTCAAGCTGTTCGTGGCCGCCACCAAGGCCTTCATCGACGATCCGGCCTTGGCCGAGAAGTACGTCCGCGAGACGGTGTTCAAGGGCCAGCTCACGGCCCAGGATTTTCGCGATGGCATGGCCAACGCGAAGTACACCTACGACGTGCCGGCCGGGCACATGCAGATCACCACCGACACCATGATGAAGTACGGCCTCGGCAAGATGGTCAATCCGCCCAAATCCGACGCCGAGTGGGTGAAGACCGACCTGCTCGAGAAGGCCAAAGCCGAACTCGTGGCCCGCTGAGGCCGCCATGCACCGGCTGCGCGGCGCCATCGTTCCCATCGCCCTCCTGGTCCTGTGGGAGATCCTGAGCCGTCTCGGCGTTTTCTCCGCCGTGGTGCTGCCGCCGCCGAGTTCGGTGGCGGTGAAGTGGGTGTCCGGGATGGTCCCGGCCCTGCCGCACGATCCGGCGCAGGAGAGCTACCTCTCCTGGCTGTTCTCCGGCGAGATGCCCCACGACGCGGTGGCGAGCCTCGCCCGGGTGCTCACGGGCTTCTGCATCGGCGCCGGTCTCGCCGTGCCCGTCGGCCTGCTGCTGGGCACCAGCGACCGGCTGTTCTCCCTGTTCAACCCCTTGCTCGAGATCCTGCGGCCGATCCCGCCCATCGCGTACATTCCGCTGGCCATCGTGTGGTTCGGCCTTGGCAACCCGCCGGCCCTGTTCCTCATCGCGCTCGGCACGTTCTTTCCCGTGCTGGTCAACACCATCGCGGGGGTGCGGCAGGTGGATTCCATCTACATCCGCGCGGCGCGCAACCTCGGGGCGAAGCCGTGGACGATGTTCCGCCGGGTGATCCTGCCGGCGGCGAGCCCGTTCGTGCTCGCCGGCATGCGCATCGGCATCGGCACCGCCTTCATCGTGGTGATCGTCGCCGAGATGATCGCAGTCTCGGACGGCCTCGGCTACCGCATCCTGGAAGCGCGCGAGTACATGTGGTCCGACAAGATCATCGGCGGCATGCTCACCATCGGCATCCTGGGCCTCATCATCGACGGGGCGATGTCGCGCCTCAACGACCATCTGCTGCGCTGGCATCGCGGCCTCGAGCGCTGAACCCCCGGACCCCCAGCATGCAGGCAGAAATCGTCGTCGCCCACGCCAGCAAGGTGTTCGGCAGCGGGCCCGGGGCGGTGACCGCCCTCGAGGACATCAGCGCCACGGTGCCGGAGGGCCAGTTCCTGTGCCTGCTCGGCCCCTCGGGCTGCGGCAAGTCCACCCTGCTCAACGCCATCGCGGGCTTCGCCCCCCTGAGCGGGGGCCGCATCACCCTCGGCGGCCGCCCGGTGACCGAGCCGGGGCCCGACCGGGGGATGGTGTTCCAGGAATACGCCCTGTTCCCGTGGATGAACGTGGAGGACAACGTCCGCTTCGGCCTCGACATCAAGGGCGTGCCGAAGGCCGACGCCACCGTGACGGTGGACCGCATCGTCGCGACCCTCGGCCTCTCGGACTTCCGCAAGCGCTACCCGAAGGACCTGTCGGGCGGCATGCGCCAGCGCGTCGCCATCGCGCGCATCCTCGCCCTCGATCCCCCGGTGATGCTCATGGACGAGCCGTTCGGGGCCCTCGACGCCCTGACCCGGCGCACCCTGCAGGACGAACTCCTGCGCATCTGGGCCGAGTTCGAGAAGACCATCGTGTTCGTCACCCACTCCATCGAGGAGGCGCTCTACCTCGCCGACCGCATCCTGGTGATGACCTACCGCCCCGGCCGCCTGAAGCGCGACATCGCCGTGCCCCTGCCCCGCCCCCGCGACACAGCGGCGCCCGAGTTCAACGCCCTCAAGCGCGAACTCGCCACCCTGGTGATGGAGGAGCAGACCCGCTTCACTCAGGCCGAACGCCACGGCACGACCGTCGACTGAGGCCCCCGGCGCCCGCCCCGGAGCCGACGAAAAAACTCTCCCGAAACCCGCTGGACAGGCCGCCGAACCCTCTCTATACCCCCGCTCCACAGGCGGTGCCGCGAAAGCGAACCGCCCGCTGCCCAGGTAGCTCAGTTGGTAGAGCATGCGACTGAAAATCGCAGTGTCGGCGGTTCGACTCCGTCCCTGGGCACCATTCGTTTTTCCAGAGTTCCCAAGACTTTACAGCCTTTTTCCTCTATGCCCGCATCGGGCTGTGAGGTGAGGGGCAAACGGGTGCGAAACGCGCCAGTCGCGCGGTGTTAGCGGTCCCTGTATCGGCCGCGCTTTCCCGACTTCCGAGCGTCCATCCATACAGCGCGCTGAGCTGTGTTTCGACGTGCAACTTTGACCCCCGCAAGGCGATCCCACTCGGCTCCGGCCGCTTCCGAGCGGCCACGCGGTGCAGTTGGGGCGACCGATTGCGGCACCAGTCTCAGCCCGCTCATTGCGCACTGGCCTGCGTCGTCGATGCCTGAATTTCGAGATGGCGACGGCGCCCGGACAGCTCTCGGAACGCCTCGACGGTCCAGACCAGCCCTTCGTGACGGAGGCGGTGTGCCGTGGTCGGGTCCGGCCGCCATGGGACCCAGAACAGGGCGCGTTCCTGAGCCACCGAGCCGCCGGCCTGAAGGAATTCGGACCCGCCGATGTCCTTCCTCTGGCCCCACATCGACAAGGGCCGCGGCGTCGTGCGCCACGCCCTCTACCCGGCCGAACCGTGGCCGCGTGGGTGAGCGCTGCTCGACTTCCCCGACCCACCGCGCCGTGCCGGTTCGCTTGAAGCTGTAGAGGCCACCGGCGGACATCGAGCCGACGCGTGCGGCCGCAGGGACAGGGTTCATCCGCACCGAGGAGCGGAGCCTTTCAGTGCCCCGCTCGGGCGGGGCGAGGAAGCCGCCGCCCGGAGCAGACGCCACGTGAAGCCTCTTCACCTCCTCGGACGGCAAGCTGTCCCGCCCGCCGCACACAGAACCGAAGAACGCCCTTTGCTCGCCGGTGAACGGCTTTGGGCCCTCCGCGAGAGGATGGCCGCGAGCACGACGTGGGCATAGTGCCCGGGTCGTGCTGGAGCGGTGTCCGATCGGCTTGAATCGATCTGGGCTTCGAGGGCGCCGCAGATGTGATTCGAAATGGGACTTTCCGCGGAGGAGCGCCGGATGCCCCCAGCCCTGTCAGGCTCGTGTTCCTGGACGAGCCCGCGACGAACACGAAAATGGCACTAGCACTCTCTGGACACTTGGATGTCCGGGAGCGGCGTCGGCATCGTGTGCACCGGACGGGCCGGATCAGAGCGGTTTTCGAGCGCATTGCGACGGGTTTGGGTATGAGCGTTGACGGGCAAGGAATGAGCCGGTGCCGTCGCGGTTATCCGTGGACCGGGGGGAACGTGTCGCGGCCGCTGTGGCCGAGGGTTGCATCCTGCCCTCAGGCCGCGGCCCGGTTCGGGGGCAGCATGATCGCGCTCGACAAGAGCGAGCGTGTGTCCCATCCGTCGGGCAAGCAGCGAAGCCCTGCCTAGCGGTAATCGGTGGGCGCGAGGCCGTGGCGGGCGATCTTGTCGTAGAGGGTCTTGCGCGGGGTCCCGAGGGATTCGGCGGCCAGGCGCACGTCGCCGCCGGCCATGAACAGCTCCTCGCGGATGAGGCCCCGTTCGAACCGGTCGACCTGCTCGGCCAGGGTCCCGGCGGCGGCGGCCCCGGGGGGCGCGGTCTCGGCCCGACCGAGGCCCAGCGCGTGCCGCTCGGCGAAGTGGCCGAGTTCGCGCACGTTGCCGGGCCAGTCGTGGCGGCGCAGGTGGTCGCGCACGTCCGGCGTGATCGGCGGCACCTCACGGCCGAAGCGCGCCGCCGCCCGCCGCAGGAATTCCTGGAACAGCAGCATCACGTCCTCGCGTCGGTCGCGTAAGGGCGGGATCGGGATCGTGATGACGTTGAGGCGGTGGTAGAGGTCGTCGCGGAACGTGCCCTGCGCCGCCGCCTGGCCGAGGTCGACCTTGGTGGCCGCCACCACCCGCATGTCGATGGCCCGGACCTCGTTGGTGCCGAGCGGCTCCACCGACCGCTCCTGCAGGACCCGCAGGAGCTTCACCTGCAGGTTCAGCGGCATGCTCTCGATCTCGTCGAGGAACAGGGTGCCCCCTTGCGCGTGCTCGATGCGCCCGACCCGGCGCTTGAGGGCGCCGGTGAACGCCCCGGCTTCGTGGCCGAACAGCTCGCTCTCCACCACGCTGTCGGGTAGCGCCCCGCAATTCATGGCGACGAAGTTGCGCCGCGCCCGCCGGCTCCAGCGGTGCAGGGCGCTCGCCACCACCTCCTTGCCCGAGCCCGTCTCGCCGAACACGAGCACGTCGACATCGGCGTTCGCCACCTCGCGCACGAGGCTGCGCAGGCGCACCATCTCGGGCGAGATCCCGAGAAACGCCGGGTCCTCTTCCACCGCCGCGTCGAGGCGGGCGCGCAGGGCCCGGTTCTCCAGCACCAGGCGGCGCCGCTCCAGGGCGCGGCGCGCCGACGCCATGAGGGCCTCGGCCGGATAGGGCTTGGCGAGAAAGTCGTAGGCGCCGTCGCGCATGGCGCCGACCGCCATGCGGATGTCGCCGTGGCCGGTGATGAGGATGACGGGGAGATCCGGATCGAGGCCGCGCAGGCGCGCGAACAGGGCGACGCCGTCGAGGTCCGGCAGGCGCACGTCGGTCACCACGAGGCCCGGCGGGTCGGCCATGATCGCGGCGAGCGCCGGCCCGGCGGCCCCGAAGGTCTCGACGATGAACCCGTCGAGTTCGAGGCTCTGGCGGTTGGCCCGGCAGACATCCGCCTCGTCGTCGATGAAGACCACCCGCTCGGGCGACGGCCGCTCCTGCGCTGGTTCGCTCAACGTCCCGCCCCCCGGTGTCCAGCCGCCTTCGGCTCCGCCCTCCCATTCGCCCGGGCGAGGTCCAGATTCGCCAGGGCGAGGTCCATGCGGAAGACGGCGCCGCCCGCCGGATCGTCGCCCGCCGTCAGGCTGCCCCCGCAATCCTCGACGATGCCGCGGGCGATGGCGAGGCCGAGGCCGAGGCCATCGGATTTCGTGGTGAAGAAGGCATCGAACACCTGCGCGCGCAAGGCCTCGGGCAGGCCCGGACCGGTGTCGTGCACCGCGATTCCGACGCGGTCGCCCTCTTGCGTCACCCGCAGGGTCACCTTCGGATCGGGGCGTCCGGCGACGGCGTCGAGGGCGTTCTGCAGCAGATTGACCAGAACCTGTTCGAGGCGCGGTCCGTCACCGAGCACGTGGAGCCCGGCGGACGGGGCGTCGACCACCAGGGGCACGCCGGCGGCCTGGGCGCGGCCCTCCACCAGTTCGAGGCCGTTGCGCAGGATGGCGTCGAGGGCGACGGGCTCGCGCTTGGGCGAGGCGCGCCGGGCGAAGCCCTTGAGCTGGCGGGTGAGGCCGCCGATGCGGTCCGTGAGGCGGCCGATGGCGATGGTGTTCTCGGAGGCCTCCGTGGTGCGGCCGCGCTGCATCAGGATCGCGGCGTTGTCGGCGTAGGAGCGGATGGCGGCGAGCGGCTGGTTGATCTCGTGGGCCATGCTGGCGGCGAACTGGCCGAGCGCCGCGAGCCGGCCGGCCTGCGCGAGTTCGCGGCCGAGGCGCTCGCGCTCGGCTTCGGCGCGTTCGCGTTCGGCCTCCACCCGCTCGCGCTCGGCCTCGGCGCGCCGGCGCTCCTCGATCTCGAGGCGCAGCATCCGGTTGGCGTCCGTGAGTTCCTGGGTCCGCTCGCGCACGCAGCCTTCGAGTTCCTCGCGCCGGGCCGCCGCTTCGGCGAGGCGCCAGCGCTCGCGTCGCCGCCGGCCCGCCAGGGTGGTGAGCCCGAGGCAGGCGAGACCGGTGATGAGGGCGGCGATGATCCAGGCCTGTGCCCGCTCCCGCTCCAGGGCGCCGCCCGTGGGCGTAAGGGTGTGCAGGCGCCAGTCCGTTCCGGGGATCGCCGCATCGAGTGCGAGCGCCGCGCGCGCGGGCGCCGCCCCCTGGCCCACCCGCACGAGGTCGTGGGCGCCCGGGACGGGATGCAGCGGCATCTCGCCCAAGGGAGCCGCCCCGAATTCCAGGGCCTCGCGGATGCGGCGGCGCTCGGCCTCGTCGATGCGCCGCAGGGTGGAGAAGTGCCAGGTGGGATCGCTCGCGACGAGGACGATGCCCCGGGCATCGGCGACGAACACCCCGTCGCCGCCCGCCCGCCATGCGGCCTCGATCTCGTCGAACTCGATCTTGACCACCACGACGCCGCCGGCCCCGGCGATCCTGCGCGAGAGGTAGAGCCCAGCCCGGCCGCTGACGGTACCGAGGGCGAACTGCGAGCCGGCGCCCGTGGCCACGGCCTGCCGGAAATAGGGCCGGAAGGCGTAGTCCCGGCCGATGAAGCTGCGCTCGGCCTCGGCGTTGCTCGCCGCCACGGTGATGCCGTCGGGGCGGATCACGTAGATCACCGCGGCACCCGTGGCGGCCGCAACCTGGGCGAGGCGCCGGTTCACCCGCTCGACCAGGTCCCGTGGCGGGGATTCGCCCGCGACCGCCGCCATCTCCGGGTCGGATGCGAGGGCGAGGGGCAGGGAGGCTTGCTTCTGCATCTCGGCGCGCAGGGCCGCGACCTGGAGAGCGAGGGCGGTGTGGGCCGTGCGGTGCAGATCGGACAGCGCCCAGCGCTCCGCCGCCCGTCCGGCGATCCAGGCCGCCAGCAGCATCATGGCGAGGCTCGCCGCCAGAACGAGGCTGCCGCGCCGCGCCGCATCGGGGCCGGCGGGATCGGGGCGGGCCGTTCTCATGACGTGCGGGACGGCACGCAGGGGCGTGCGGAATCCCGCACCGGTTTCACCGGCCGCGTGCGGGTTCTCGGATCGGGCCTCGAAGCGGGCGGACGATGCATCGGAAAAATAAGCTTTCGATCAAGGTGTTAACGAAAAGTTCCATCGGTTCCGCCGCTGGCACGCCGGTTGCCATTCACTGAGGGAAGCGCAGGCCTGCATCCCTTGCAGGGCTGGGTACCGGAGGGGAAGCCCGCCGGCCAACATCAAGATCGGACGGAACGGGGGAAGCCCCGGTCCCAACCGGCAGGATCGACAACACCAACCGGGAGAACGCCCTCATGGCCACCGTACCGCTGCCGCTCAACGCTCCGCACGACCCACCCAAGCCCAAGCCGATCTACCGGACCCTGTATTTCCAGGTCCTGGTCGCCGTGGCCATCGGCATCACGCTCGGTCACTTCTACCCGCAGGTCGGTGCGGACATGAAGCCGCTCGGCGACGCCTTCATCAAGCTCGTCAAGATGATCATCGCGCCGGTGATCTTCCTCACCGTGGTCTCCGGCATCGCCGGCATGACCAACCTCGAGAAGGTCGGCCGCGTCGGCGGCAAGGCGCTCATCTACTTCATCACCTTCTCGACCCTCGCCCTGATCGTCGGCCTGATCGTCGCGAACCTCGTCCAGCCGGGCGCGGGCATGCACATCGATCCGAAGTCGCTCGATCCCAAGGCGATCGCGATGTACGCCGACAAGGCGAAGACGCAGACGATCACCGACTTCCTCATGAACATCATCCCGTCCACGGCGGTGGGTGCGTTCGCGGGCGGCGAGATCCTTCAGGTGCTGTTCTTCTCGGTGCTGTTCGGCTTCGGCCTCGCGTTCCTGGGCGACCGCGGCAAGCCGGTGCTCGACATCATCAAGGTGCTGTCGGAAGCCATCTTCGGCGTCGTCAACATCATCATGAAGGTCGCTCCCATCGGCGCCTTCGGCGCCATGGCCTTCACCATCGGCAAGTACGGCATCGCCTCGCTCGCCAACCTCGCCTACCTCGTCGGCGCCTTCTACCTGACGTCCGCCATCTTCGTGCTCGGCGTCCTCGGCCTCGTCGCCCGCTACAACGGCTTCTCGATCATCAAGCTCATCCGCTACATCAAGGAAGAGCTGCTGCTCGTGCTCGGCACCTCGTCGTCCGAGTCGGCCCTGCCCTCGCTGCTCGTGAAGATGGAGCGCGCCGGCTGCTCGAAGCCCGTCGTCGGCCTCGTGGTCCCCACCGGCTACTCGTTCAACCTCGACGGCACCAACATCTACATGACCATGGCGGCGCTCTTCATCGCGCAGGCCACGGACACGCCGCTGACCTACGGCGAGCAGGGCCTGCTGCTCCTCGTGGCGATGCTCTCCTCCAAGGGGGCCGCCGGCGTCACCGGCTCGGGCTTCATCACCCTGGCGGCGACCCTCGCGGTGGTGCCCTCGGTTCCCGTGGTCGGCATGGCGCTGATCCTCGGCGTGGACCGCTTCATGTCCGAGTGCCGTGCGCTCACCAACTTCATCGGCAACGCGGTGGCCTGCATCGTCGTCGCCCGCTGGGAAGGTGAAGTCGACGAGGTCAAGCTCGCGGCGGCGCTCGGCGGCAACCCGATGCCCCTCGACTCCGAACTCCCGGCGGCCGCGGGCCTTCAGCCCGCCGTCTGATCCTGACGCCCAACTCTGGGCCTCGACCCTCCGGCGCCCCGCGCCGGAGGGTTTTTTCATGGGTGCCCCAGGCCCGAACGCTCCGAACGCCGCGCGCCCGCGTCTTCGCCACCCGGCATGGCCACGCAAGCATGGCCGCGCCGGTGTGGCGAAGCCGGCCCTCGGCCCGGGCGTGGTCGCCCGTTACGGCCAAAGCCTGTCGCCGTGCGGGGCCGATCCTCCGTTCGCGCCGTCGCGAGGTTGCCGCCGGTCTCGACGCCTGGGCGGCGGGACATTACGGCCGCCCGGGAAACCTTCGCGCCGACGCACGCGGCGTCCGTCCGGCTTCGGCTTCTCCGCCCGATCCCCGCGCACGGGATGGGATCCGAGGCAGCGCCAGCACAGGGCCGTATCGCCTCGTGCTATCCTATCGTTCTACATTTTAGAACTACTTCAATATTCGAAATAGATTTGTTTTATTGTCAGATATTGGGATATCATCGGATATAGCCGAAGGATAGTTCCATTGATAGACGTACTTGTATTAAATCTCATCGGAGGCAAACGGAATATTGGTTCCCGACGATGCTTGGCGGGCATGTTGTTTGGAAGCATAAGTCTCTTTTGCTTCAATTCTGCCTTGGCACAGGGACTATCCGGCAAACCGAGCCGGGCGGATCTCGGCGATACCGCCCTCGAGGAGATCCACGTGGCCGGGCAAAGCCCGAACGGGATCGGCTACCAGACGAAACGCTCCACCTTCGGCGCGGGCTCTGACACCTCGTTCCTGGATACGCCCACCAATGTCGCCGTCGTGCCGAACGCCGTCCTGCGCGACCAGCGGGTGCTGTCCCTCGACGAGGCGCTCCGGAACGTCAGCAACGTGGTGCAGACCAATAGCCTCGGGGGGACGCAGGAAGCGGTGGTCCGGCGCGGCTTCGGGTTCTCCCGCGACAGTTCCATCCTGCGTGACGGGCGCCGCACGGTTCTGCAGCAGAACTTCAGCCACGCCATCGAGCGCGTCGAAGTCCTCAAGGGGCCGGCCTCGCTGCTCTATGGCATCTCGGAGCCCGGCGGCCTCATCAACCTCGTCTCCAAGCGGCCGGAATTCACTCAACGGGGCTCCCTCGACCTGACCGGCACGAGCTTCGGCGGCGGTCTCGTCCAGACCGATCTCACCGGGCCGATCGCGGGCACCAACCTCGCCTACAGGGTCGTGGGGGACTTCCAGGACTATGAATACTGGCGCAACTTCGGCCGGATCCAGCGGCAGGTGGTGGCCCCGTCGGTCACTTGGCGTGGCGACGACACCACCGTGACGGTGGGCTACGAGTTCGCGCACTACACCATCCCGTTCGACCGGGGCACCACCTTCGATCCACGCACCGGGCGCCCCCTGCGGGTGCCGCGCGACCGCCGTTTCGACGAGCGCGTGAGCCGGGTCGACGCTACGAGCCATCTCGCTTCCATCGATGTCGACCACCGGTTCAACGACGACTGGAAGCTGCATTTCGGCTACAGTCATTCCCATCTCGGCTACGACGACAACCAGATCCGCCCGGTTTCCTACAATTCGGATACCGGCATCCTCACGCGGCGGGCGGATGCGACGCGCGGGGGCGATTTCAACGCGAACATCGCGCGCCTCGACCTGACGGGACGGTTCGATACCTTCGGGTTGCGCAACGACCTCCTGGCCGGCGTGATGCACGAGCGGATCGACTACTACCGGCGCACCACCGTGCGCGGGCCGAACGTGAGCGGCTTCAACCCGTTCAACCCAGTCTACGGTCTGCTCGGCCCCTCGGACCGAATCTCGCTCGCGGCCAGCAACAACCGCGATCGGCTCAGCAACACCAGCCTGTACGTGCAGGATTCGCTCCACCTCACCGACCGGCTGATCCTGGTGGGCGGGGTCGGTGTCCAGATCTACGATCAGCTGGCCTTCGCGGGGCGCCCGGCCGTCATCTCGACGGCGATCGACGGTGTGAAGCCGGTGCCGCGCGCCGGCCTCGTCTACAAACTCGCGCCCAATCTTTCGGTCTACGGCAGCTACACGCGATCCTTCCGTCCGAACGTCACCGACCTCGACGTCACCGGTGCGCTGCTGCCGGAGGAGGGCGAAGCCTACGAGGTCGGCGTCAAGGCGGATATCGCCGAGGGGCTCACGGTCACGGGTGCGATGTTCGACGCCGAGAAGAGCAACGTGCTGATCACCCAGGTCATCGATGGCACGCGCTTCGCCTCCACCGCCGGCCGGGTCCGCTCGCGCGGCTTCGAGCTCGATTTCGCGGGTCAGATCCTCCCGGACTGGGCCGTGATCGGCAGCTACGGCTTCACCCAGGCCGTGGTCACCGAGGACCCGGTCCTCGTCGGCAGGGAATTGCAGAACACCCCGCGGGTCACGGCCTCGCTGTTCCTCACCCATCAGCTCGGTGCCGTGGCCGAGGCGACGGAGTTCGGCTCGACCCGCCTCGGCCCAGGTTTCCTCGAAGTCGGTGTCGGTACCCGCTACGTCGGCGCACGGCCGGGCGACGCCGCCAACACCTTCAGCCTGCCGGACTACATGGTCAGCGATGCCTTCCTGGCCTACCGGACCCAGGTGAACGGCCTGCCGACCACCCTGCAGCTCAACCTGAAGAACCTCTTCGACGAAACCTACTACGCCTCCTCCGGGGCCAGCCCCTTGCTGGTGGCGGTGGGTGAGCCGTTCCAGGCCCTCGTCACCGCCCGCGTCGCCTGGTGAGATCGGCTCCGGCGTTTCGGGTCCGGTGCGGATTCGAAAGGCCGCACGGACGGGTCGGACGGGCCGCGCGGCGGAACCGGCGATTCCAGGGGGGCGTTCCCGATGCGTCCCCTCCCGGCTCAACGGACCCCACCCGCATGCATCCGGCACGCCGCCTCGTCCTCTGTCTCGCCCTCATGGCTCCGGTGCCGGCCTTCGCCCAGGCCCTCCAGAACCCCGGCACCGCCACCGTCACGGCGCATGTGGTGAAAGCCGCGCCCCTGGCGGCGACGCCCGAGCGCATCGCGGCCCTCAAGTTGCCCCCGGGGTTCCGCATCGAGGCCTTCGCCACGGGCCTCGGCGCCCCGCGCGTCATCGTGGTGGCGCCGGACGGCGCCCTCTACGTCAGCGACCGGGACGCCGGCACGGTCACCCGCATCGACCCCGCCGACGGCACCAAGCGCCGTGTGGTCCTGGAGAAGGCCGACGTGCACGGCCTCGCGATCCATGACGGGCGGCTCTTCTTCGTGACGGTGAAGCAGATCTTCTCCGCCCCCCTGAAGCCCGACGGCAGCCTTGGCCCCGAGACAGCGCTGGTCTCGGACCTGCCGGACGCCGGCCAGCACCCCAACCGCACCATCCGCTTCGGGCCGGACGGGTGGCTCTATGCCAGCCTCGGCTCCACCTGCAACGAGTGCGAGGAGCGCAACCCCGAGAACGCCACCCTGGTGCGGATGCGGCCCGACGGCACCGGCCGGGAGACCGTCGCCTCGGGCCTGCGCAACACCATCGGGTTCGATTGGCAGCCCCGCACCGGCACGCTCTACGGCTGGGACGACGGTGTCGACTGGCTCGGCGACGACGCCACGCCGGAGGAGTTCAACAGGATCGAGCCGGGCAAGAAGTACGGCTGGCCCTACATCTTCGGCGACGGGATCAAGAACCTCTACCGCGAGGTCCCGAAAAGCTCCCTGGAGCAATGGGACAGGGACAGCGCCCGCCCGGTCCTCACCTGGACGGCGCATGCCTCGTCCATGCAGTTCGTGTTCTACGACGGCGCGCAATTTCCCGCCGACTACAAGGGCGACGGCTTCGTCACCATGCACGGCTCGTGGAACCGCAAGCCGCCGAGCGGGTACGAGGTCCTGCGCGTGCGCTTCGAGAACGGCGCGCCGAAATCCATCGAGCCCTTCGTGTCCGGTTTCCTGACCGAGGGCGGCCCGAGCGGCTGGCAGCGCTTCGCCCGGCCCTTCGGCCTCGCGGTGGCCGGGGACGGCAGCCTCTACCTCGGCGACGACCAGAACGGCGTGATCTACCGGATCAGCCACCCCGGTTGAGGCGCCGATCCCGTTCTACAGGCGGACGGTGCCCGCGCGGATCGCCCCGAACAGGGCCGGATCGAGGGGGCGGTAGCCGCCCTCGCGGTCGAGGTAGAGCGGATCGACGATCCGGGCCGGGTCGAAGCCCTCGGCCGCCAGCACGGTCTTCTTCTGCTTGAAGGTCTCCGTGTGGGCGAAATCGGCCACGATCCGCAGCACCAGGGGCCGGGCATAGGCCGGCAGGCGGGCGGTCAGGGCGGCGTGCAGGGCGGCGAGGTCGAAGCCGGGGCCGATGGTCAGGGCGGCCATGCCGGCACGCCCTTCCGCACCCGGCACGGCGACGCCGTAGACGCTGGCCTCGATCACGCCGGTGCAGTGGCCCAGGGCCTCGGCCACCTCGGTGGTGGCGACGTTCTCGCCCTTCCAGCGGAAGGTGTCGCCGATCCGGTCGACGAAGTAGAAGAACCCCTGGGCGTCCCGGCGCATGAGGTCGCCGGTCCGCATCCAGGCGTCCCCGGGGGCGAGCACGTCGCGTAGGATCTTGGCGCTGGTCTCGCCCACGCTCGTGTAGCCCTCGAAGCTGTGCTCGGCCTTGGCCGAGAGCCGGCCCAGGAGTTCGCCCGCCTCGTCGGGCCCGGCCGGCACGCAGCGCCCGGCGGCGTCGCGCAGGGGCAGTCCCGTCTCGACGTCGTGCCGCACGATGAGGGCGGGCGAGCGCCGGGCGAGGAAGGGCGGCACGCGGCCGACGGCGCCGGGCTTGCCCTCGACGTTGTAGAGCGAGACCGTCCCTTCCGTGGCCGCGTAGAATTCGAGGATGCGCGGCACGGCGAAGCGCTCCGAAAAGCGCGTCCACACGTCCGGCCGCATCCCGTTGCCGGTGCACAGACGCAGGGTGTGGCGGCCCTCGAACGGGTCGGGCGGGGCCGCCGCGAGGTAGCGGCACAATTCGCCGATATACTGGAACAGGGTGCACCGGGTCTCGACGACGTCGCGCCAGAAGCGGCTCGCCGAGAACTTCTCCCGGATCACCACCGCGCCGCCGCCGACGAGCACGCTGCCGGGCGCCACCACGCCGCCGACGCTGTGGTAGAGCGGCAGGCAATTGTACATCCGGTCGTCCGGCGTCGGGTCGACGAGGCCGGCGAACCAGTGGGTCCACATCATCACCCGGTGATGGCTCACCCGCGCGGCCTTCGGCAGGCCGGTGGTGCCGGAGGTGTAGATGAGCAGGGCCTCGTCGCGCACGCCGACGGCGGGGGCTTCGCCGGGCTCGAGGGGAGCACCGGACAGGGGGGCGGACGCGTCCGCGAGGGACCCCGCCCCCGGTCCCTGCCACAGGATCGCGGGCGCCGCCGCCAGATGCGGCGCGGCGCTCGCCCAGGCCTCGGCCAGACCTGCCTCCACGATGGCGAGGCGGGGGGCCGCCACCGTGACGCAATGGGCGAGGCCGCGATCGCGCAGGTTGGTGTTGAGTAGGGCGACGCGCACGCCGACGCGGGTCAGGCCGAGCCAGATCGCGAGGTAATCCGGCCGGTTGGTCATGAGCAGGGCGACGGTCTCGCCCTTGGCGAGGCCCCGGCCGAGGGCCCAGCGGGCGTAGCGGTTCTGGCGTGCCGCGAGGTCCGCGTGGCTCAGGGTCTCGTCGGTGCCGATCAGGGCCGGCGCGGCGCCGTAACGCGCGGCGAGTTCGTCGATGACGCGCGGGAAGGTGCGCTCGGGCTCGGCCTCGATGCGCGCCGTGCGGGCGAGGGCCGCGACCCAGCCGGACGTGGCCGAGGGCGGGCGGGGCGCAGGCGCAAGCGGGATGGCGGCCGACGGAGGCCGCGTCACGGCGCCGGACCTCATCGGACGGCCCGGCTGTCGGCGCGGTGGCGGGCGACGTAGGCGACCCAGTTGCGGAACAATCGGTCCGCGTCGTCCGGCCAGGCGGGGGGGCGGAGCGGCGTGTCGGCGAGGTTCGGAAACGCCGCGAACAGGTCCGGCCGGCGTTCGGCCGCGGCCCGGCGGGCGAAAGCGTCGAGGCGGGCGGCGGCCGCGTCCGAGAAGTAGTTCTCCGGCAGGGCGGGCAGGGTGGCGCGCTGGCCGTCGAGGAAGCGGCCGACATCGCGGCGGTACTCGCGCGCGAGGCTCGCGGTGTCGTATTCGGGATGGCCCTGGAGGAACACCAGCAGGCTGCCGGCCTCGCGCACGAACAGGTCGACCCCGATGGCGTCGGAGCGACGCAGCACGGTGTAGCCCGCCGCCACGAGCTCGTCCTCCGGCAGGTCGTTCCAGCGCGAATGCGGCACCGCGACGGAGTTCGGCAGGCCCGCGAGCAGGGGATGGGGCGTGCACGCGCACGGGTAGACGCCGGAGAGCTTGGCGGTGCGGGGGCGGCGCCGGATGCCGTCGCAGTGGAGCACCGCCGCGTGCGAGGCGAGGCAGGAGAACAGGGTCGAGACCGTGTTCTCCGCCGCCCAATCCACCACGGCGCTCAAGGGAGCGTAGAACGGCTCGTCCTCGAGATGCGGGGCGACGGGCTCGCACCCCGTCACCACGAGGGCGTCGAGCCCCGCCCCGGGGAGCGCGCGATGGGATTCGTAGTGGGCCCGCGCGTGCGCCGCCGCGAGGCCCGCGCGGGGGAGGTCGCGGAACGCGAACAGACTGAGCACCGCCTGCGGGCCGACGAGGCGCCGGAACTGCCGCTCGGTCTGGAGGAAGGCGGCGTCCGGCATGTTGTTGAGGAGGCCGATCCGCAGGGGCGGCACGGGGACCGCCCGCGACGGCATGTCCGCGCGGAGCCCCGAACCGTCGCCCGGGCGGGGGGAGGGGACTTCGGAAAGGGCGTGATCCAGCATCGCGACGGCAACTCCGGGGCGAACGGTGAGGGGCGCTCAGGCCGCGTGGGCGAGGGCGGTCGCGGCCCGGAGCGCCTGATCGAGATCGGCGGCGATGTCGTCGATGTGCTCGATGCCGACGCTGATGCGGATCATCTCGGGGAACACGCCGGCCGTGCGCTGCTCCTCCGGCGTCATCTGCCGGTGGGTGGTCGAGGCCGGGTGGCAGGCGAGCGACTTGGCGTCGCCGATGTTGACGAGGCGTTTGACCAGCCTGAGGGCGTCGTAGAACGCCTTGCCGGCCGTGAAGCCGCCGTGCAGCCCGAAGGTGAGCAGGGACGAGCCCTCGCCGCCGAGGTACTTCCGCGCCATGGCGTGGTGCGGGCTCTCGGGGAAGCCGGCGTAGTTCACCCAGGCGACGCCCGGATGGGCGCGCAGGAATTCGGCGACCTTGCGGCCGTTGGTGACGTGGCGCTCCACGCGCAGGGCCACGGTCTCGATGCCCTGGAGCAGCAGGAACGCGGAGAGCGCCGGCAGCACGGCGCCGGTGGTGCGCTGGTAGACGCTGCGGGCGCGGGCGACGAAGGCGCCCTTGCCGAAATGCGTCGCGTAGACGAGACCGTGATAGGACACGTCCGGCACCGAGAACATCGGGAACCGCTCCGCCTGCGCCGCCCAGTCGAACCGGCCGGAATCGACGATGATGCCGCCCATGGTGGTGCCGTGGCCGCCCATGAACTTCGTCAGCGAGGCAATGACGATGTCGGCGCCGTGATCGATGGGGCGCAGGAGGATCGGCGTCGCCACGGTGTTGTCGACCACCAGGGGCACGCCCCGGGCATGCGCGACGGCGGCCAGCGCCTCGATATCGCAGATGTTGCCGGCGGGGTTGCCGATGGATTCGCAGTAGACCGCACGGGTGTCGTCGTCGATGAGCTTGGCGATCTCGGCCGGATCGTCGCTCGCGGCGAAGCGGCACTGGATGCCCTGGCGCGGCAGCACGTGGGCCAGCAGCGTGTGCGTGGTCCCGTAGAGCTGGGGCACGGAGACGATGTTGCCGCCGTGGTCGGCCAGCGTCGCGAGGGCGTAGTGCAGGGCGGCCTGGCCCGAGGCCACGGCCAAAGCCGCGTGCCCGCCCTCGAGTTCGGCCACGCGCTTCTCCAGCACGGCCACCGTCGGGTTGGCGATGCGGCTGTAGCGGTAGCCCTCCTCTTCGAGGTTGAACAGCGCCGCGCCGTGATCGGCGCTGTCGAAGCTGTAGGCCACGCTCTGGTAGATCGGGACCGCCACGGCATGCGTGGTCGGATCGTGATCGAAGCCGGCATGGACGGCGATGGTTTCACTGCGCATGGAGCGTGTCCGTCTCGGCACGATGAGCTCGGCGACCTCACAGCAAGGTGCAGGCCAAGCTTTTGCGCGTCGAATCGGGACATATCATTGACAAAGACGATGAACGGAAACGCGTCGAAGACTTGGTTAAATCTTCCTTCTCGCATGAGGCGCGTTCGCCGATCCGCGACGACCCGCCGGCCGCCGACTCGCGGCGGGCGGTCGTCCTCTAGGATTCCACCGTTCCGTGTCGGAACGGCCCCGCCGGATTCGACCGTCCCGTGTCGGAACGGTCCCGATGGGGCGGGAGTCTTGATTTGCGACAACTGCGACCGGTCATGGTTTAAGCTTTGCGATCTCTGTTCATCCATTAAGTATCCGGCGAATGCGGACTTGCCGTGGCGTGGAACTATGGCATTTGCTTTCGCAACAGCCTCGTGACGATCCACGAGTGCCGATCCGATCGTGGTGTGGGAGAGCGCGTGTGGCGACGAAACCGATCATTCCGTCCGTGACGTCCGTGGAGCTGCGGGCGGCCCCCATCGAGCCTGGCTGGATTCGGGTGGGCAACCCGCTCGCCCGCAACGCCACCCTGTCGCGCAGCGCCGACGGTCTCGCCAGCACCCTGGTCTGGGATTGCACCGCCGGCGAGTTCGAGTGGATCTACGACATCGACGAGACCATCTACTTCCTCGAAGGCTCGGCGACGATCTCGGACGGTCACAACCCGGCCAAGACCTACGGGCCGGGCGACGTGCTGTTCCTGCCCCACGGTTCGGTGTGTCACTGGCACGTCGAGACCTACGTCAAGAAGGTCGCGTTCTGCCGCCGGACCCTGCCGCGGCCCGCCGCCTTCGTGATCCGGGCGTTCGACCGCCTCGTCAGGATGATGAAGGGCTCCTCCGGCGGCTTCCAGGTCGGCCCCGCCAAGGCCGCCTGAGAACGCCGCCCCATCCCGCCTTCCCAGCCCGCCCGAGACCCCGAGCCATGACGGCGCCCGATCCCGACACCCGGACCCATTTCGAGGAGACCTGGACCTACTTCGAGGAGGCCTGGCATCCCGGCAACGTCCGCATGATGGGGCCGCGCACGCATGGGGCGTGGCTCGGGTCGACGGTGTTCGACGGCGCGCGCGCCTTCGAGGGCGTGGCGCCCGACCTCGACCTCCACCTCGAACGGGTCAACCGCTCGGCGGTGGCCCTCGGGCTGAAGCCCAAGGTCGCGGTCGAACGCTGGGACGCGCTGGTGCGGGAGGGATTGGCGCGGTTCCCGCACGATGCGGAACTCTACATCCGGCCGATGTACTGGGCCGAACTCGGATTCGCCGGCGGCGTGCGCTTCGACCCCGAGTCCACCAACTGGTGCCTGTCGCTCTACCACGCGCCGATGCCGGTGCCGACGGGCGTGCGGGCGACCCTCTCGCCGTTCCGCCGGCCGTCCATCGAGGTGGCGCCGGTGGATGCCAAGGCAGGCTGCCTCTATCCCAACGGCGCGCGGGCGCTGATGGAGGCGCAGGCGCGGGGCTTCGGCAATTGCCTCATGCGGGACGGGCTCGGCAATATCGCGGAATTCGCCAACGCCAACGCGTTCCTCGCCCGGGACGGCGTGGTGCACACGCCGGTGCCCAACGGCACGTTCCTCGCCGGCATCACCCGGGCCCGGGTGATCGCGCTCCTGCGGGCGGACGGCGTCACCGTGGTGGAGCGGACCCTGTCGTACGACGATTTCCTCGCCGCCGACGAGGTGTTCACGGCGGGCAACTTCGCCAAGGTCGCCCCCGTCACCGGCCTCGACGAGGTCCGCTTCGAGCCAGGCTCCGTGTTCCGCCGCGCCCGCGCTCTCTACTGGGACTTCGCCCACGGGCGCCGGTAGGCGGCGCGCCTCACCCGGCCGCCAGCGCCTTCTCGCGGATCGCCGTGAGACTCAGGCCCGGCGAGATCGCGTCCGTCGCGATCTTGAGGTGGACGATGGCCGGCTGGCCCGAGGCGAGGGCCGCCGCGAACGCCGCCGGAAAGTCCTCCGTGCGCTCCACCGTGACGCCGAACCCGCCGAACGCGCGGGCATAGGCGGCGAAGTCCGGGTTGCGCAGGTCGGTGGCCGAGACCCGGCCGGGGAAATCCCGCTCCTGGTGCATGCGGATGGTGCCGTAGCTGGCGTTGTCGCAGACGATGCAGACGAGGGGCAGGTCGTACTGCACGGCGGTGGCGAATTCCTGCCCGGTCATCAGGAAATCGCCGTCGCCCGCCAGCGCGATCACCGTGCGGTCGGGGTAGAGCCGCTTGATCGCCACCGCCGCCGGGACGCCGTAGCCCATGGAGCCCGAGGTCGGGGCGAAATGCGTGGCCGGGCGCCGGAAGCGGTAGAAGCGGTGGATCCAGGCGGCGTAGTTGCCGGCGCCGTTGCACAGGATCGCGTCCGCGGGCAGCGCTTCGCGCAGGTGCACCATCACGGCGCCGAGGTTCACGGTACCGGGCTGCGGCGTCGCCGCCTCGCTCCACTCGAGGTACTCCGCGTGCCCGGCCCGGGTCTGGGCCACCCAGGAAGGGGGGGCTGCGGGCGCGGCGAGGCGCGCCAGGGCGGCGGCCATCCGGGTGGGCGCGGCGTTGATGGCGAGGTGCGGGACGTAGACCCGGCCGAGTTCCTCCGGGCCCGGATGCACGTGGACGAGACGGGTGGCGGGATTCGGGATGGCGAGGAGATCGTAGCCCTGGCTCGGGACCTCGCCGAGGCGCCCGCCCACCACGATCAGAAGATCGGCCGCCCGGGCGCGCGCGACGAGTTTCGGGTTGGCCGCCAACCCGAGATCGCCCGCATAGGCGGGGTGGAGCGGATCGAACAGCGGCAGGCGGCGGTAGCTCGTGGCGACGGGCAGGTCGAACCGGTCGGCGAAGGCGTGGATGTCGCGATACGCCGCCTCGCTCCAGCGGCTGCCGCCGAGCAGCAGGAACGGGCGCTCGGCCTGGGCCAGCAGCTGCGCGAGACGCTCCATCTCCTCCGCGCCCGGCGCCGCTTCGACGGCGACCCAGGGGGCGGCGAGCGGCCCGGTCGCCGTGTCCTTCAGCATGTCCTTGGGCAGGGCGAGAACCACCGGACCGGGCCGGCCGCCGGTGGCGGCGTGGAAGGCGCGCGAGACGTATTCGGGCACGCGGGCCGCGTCGTCGATCTCGGCGGCCCATTTCGCGATCGGACCGAAGGCGGCGCGGTAGTCGATCTCCTGCCACGCCTCGCGGTCGCGCAAGGCCCGCTCGATCTGGCCGACGAACAGGATCATCGGCGTCGAGTCCTGCTGGGCCACGTGGATGCCCGCCGAGGCGTTGGTGGCGCCGGGGCCGCGGGTGACGAAGCACACGCCCGGCCGGCCCGTCGCCTTGCCGTAGGCCTCCGCCATCATCGCCACGCCGCCCTCCTGGCGACAGACCGTGACCTGGATGCGCGATTCGTAGAGGGCGTCGAGGACCGGCAGGAAGCTCTCGCCCGGCACGGTGAAGACGTGGTCGACGCCGTTGACGGCGAGCTGGTCGACCAGGGCCCGGGCGGCGGACCGGGGGGACGCGTCTGAGATGGGGGCGGGCATGCGGCAATCCGGATCGCGGGCGACGGCGTCGCGTGGGGGCGGGTTCGGTGGCGGGCGCAGCCGCGACGTCGCACCGGCCGAGGTTCGGCGTGGCTCTCGTGGCGATGCCCGCGTCCGGGCGGAACGTCGGTCTCCGATCGATTTGCCGATCCTAGAGAGGCATCCTTAAAGATTTTCGCCGGTGGTGGAGCCGATGAGAGCCGCGCCAAGACCCGCGCCGAGTCCCGCGCCAAGATTCGCGCGTAAGTCCCGCGAGCCCACGCGAACCTGAGACCCGCGAGCCCACGCGAACCGTTGCATCATGATCCGAGCGTTGAAATCCGCTTTGCCGACTCGACGCGCGCCCCGTGCGGCCGGCAGCCCCGTGGGCGAGACGGCCGCGCCGCCGGTCGCGCGGGGCGGGTTCGGCGGCCGGTTCGCCGTGATCCTGTCGGGCGAGCTGATCCAGAGCCTGTTCCACTTCGCCCTGAACATCGCCCTGGTGCGGATCCTGAGCCAGCACGATTACGGGCTGTTCGCCATCGTGTTCACCGGGGGCGCCGTGGGGCTCGCCTATATCCGGGCCCTCGTCGCCGTCCCGGCGACCCTGCACATCGCCCGCAGCCTCGGCCGGCCGGCTGAGCGCGGCTACGACGTGGTGTTCGGCTCGGGCGCCCTGGCGCTCTGCCTCGGCATGGCCGCCCTGGCGCTGGCGCTCCTCATCCCCGTCATGGGGGTCGCCGGGGCGCTGGGCGCCGGCGCGTTCGTCGCCCTCTACGCGTTCCGCAGCTACCTGCGCCTCGTGCTGCTCGCCCGGAAATCCGCACGGATCGCGGGGATGAGCGACGGGGTCTATGCGGGCGTCGGCCTGACCCTGACCCTCGCCATCCTGTACGCGGGTGATGCGTCCGCCCTCGATCACGCCTTCCTGGCCCTCGCCTTCGCCCATGCCTGCGGCATCGTGGTCTCCTACGTCGCCCTGCGTCAGCCCCTCCGGATCACCCTGCGCCGGTCCCTGTGGCGGCGCTACGTCGGCCTCTGGCGGACGCTGCTGTGGTCGCTGACCGGGGTCACCAGCATGATCGTCCAGGGCCAGGGCCTGACCCTGGCCTTCGCCGCCATCGTCGGCCCGGCGGCCTACGCGCCGATCGCCGCCACCCTGGTGCTGTTCGCCCCCCTGCGCATCCCCACCAACGCCCTGGTCAACATGGTCCTGGCGGAGGTGACCGGGCTGCTCGCCACCGGGCAGGCCAGGCAGGCCGACCGGATCGTCGTCCGCTCGACGGCGGTGATCGCGCTCGGCTGCCTCGTCTACGGCGCGGCCATGTGGTTCGCCCTGCCGCTCATCGAGCAGGTTCTCTTCAAGGGGCGGTTCGGCCAGGAGCCGATGGCCTGGATCGGGCTCGGAATCTGGGCCGTGACGACGATCTCCCTGCTCTACGCGATTCCGCGCACCTACCTCGAAGCCTCGGCCGCGTTCCGCTCCATCGCCTGGGGCGCCATCGGCGCCGCCCTGCTCGGGTTCTCCATCATGATCCCGATGCTGCTGAGCCTGCCGTCGCACACGGCGCTGCTGGGTCTGATCGCCTCTGAACTCGCCAGCTGCCTGTGGTACGTCCTCAACTTCCGCCGCCTCGCACGCCGCGCCGACGGTGCCGTGCTGGCCGCCGCCGCCATCGTGTCGGAGGCGGAGGCGCCCCGCGAGGGCGATCCGGCGGCCCCCGCGCGGACGGGGCTTCGGAACGGGCGCGCGCCCGTGCGGACCTGAACGGGTAGCCAGCGCGACGAAATGGGGTATGCCGCACGACGAATCCGGATGAAGGCGCGCGGCGATTTTCCCATGTGACGCGGGCGCCGGCCCCTGAAACAGAGTGAGTCCGTCGCGCCGCGCGGCGACCGGGGGATCGCGTCTCCCGGGCCGGCGGCGGATGAACAGAGAGCGGGCGCGGTGCCCGGGCAGGAGAGCACATTGAGCAGTCCGGTCCGAGACGTCCCGCCGCTCGCCGGCGCCGCGCTGATGAAGCGGGCCATGCGGCGCCTCGCCGGCGGCGTCGTGGTGGTGACGGCGGGCTCCGGCGAGGAGCGCGTCGGCCTGACGGCGACCTCGGCGGTCTCGCTCTCCGTCGAGCCGCCGACCATGCTGGTCTGCATCAACCGGGCGGTCTCGGCGTGGCCCGTCATCGCGCGCCGGCGGCACTTCTGCATCAACATCCTGGGGGCCGGGCACCAGGCGGTGGCCGAGCGCTTCGCCGGAATCGGCGGCCTCAAGGGCGCGGCCCGCTACGCCGATGCCGATTGGGTCGCCATGCCGTCGGGGGCCTCGGGCCTCGCCGGGGCACAGGCCATCCTCGACTGCACCCTCGACGAGGTGATCGAGCGCCACAGCCACGCGATCCTGCTCGGTGCCGTGGGCGAGGTGCGGATCGCGAACGAGGACGCGGACGCGCTGGTCTACCGGCTCGGCCGCTTCGGCAGCCTGCCGCTGGCCTGATCCAGCGGGGCGCCGCCCTCGAGAACCCCGCGGAAGCACGCCACCATGCCGGCGGCCGAGGCCGCCTCGGTGAAGACGTTGGCGTAGCGCGCCCGCGCGGCCCGGGGAAAACCGGCCCAGACCTGGGGCTCGCTCACCAGGAATGCGAGGCGTTCGGCGAGGGCGGCGGCGTCGCCCGGCGGAACGAGCCAGCCGGTGACCCCGTCCTCCACCACTTCCGGCAGGCCGCCGATGTCCGAGACCACGGGCGGAATGCCGGAGGCCATGGCCTCGATGGCGACCCGGCCCAGGGATTCCGGCAGCCGCGAGGGCACGGCGACGATGTCGGCCCAGGCGAAATGCTCCGCCGGGTCCGGCGTGAACGCCAGCCGCTCGACGGTCCGCGCGAGGCCGGCTTCCGCGATGCGCGCCGCGAGGGCGTGCTCCCGCGCCTCATCCTCGAAGGCGCTGCCGACGATCCGCACCGCGATCCGGTCGCGGGTTCCCCGGGGCAAGCGCGCGAGGGCCTCGACCATGACGTCCTGGCCCTTGATCCGGCTGATCCGGCCCAGCATCAGCACGCGCAAGGGGCGGTCGCCCCGATACGTCGCGGCCTTCGGCCGGCCGGGATCGGCGATGCCGTTGTAGACCACGGTCCCCGGGCGGCCCGGCGGGGGGGCGAAGGCGGCTTGCGTCGCCCGCGAATTGAAGATGACGCCGCAGCCGGCCCACCCGATCAGTCCGCGCAGCACGGTCCGCACCAGGCCTTGCGGGATCTCGTGGACGTGGACGAGGCAGCGTCGGCGGAAGAATCGGGCCGCCAGCAGATAGTCGGTGACCACGGAGGTGTTGACGTAGGTGAGGTCGCTGCGCGCCATCCGCCGCATCGCGCGGCCGACGGCCACCGGCAGGGTCAGGAGACCCAGGGTCGCGAGCCGTGGCAGGTCGCGGCGGCGCAGGATCCACAGGGGCTCGACGTGGATGCGGCTCGCCAGGGGCTCCAGGGCGGCGACGATCGGGCCGTGACGCGGCAGGACCACGTCGATGACGGCGTCCGGCCACGTCGCCCGCATCACCCGGACCGTCTCGATGAAGCTGCGGTCGGACCCGTAGAGTTCGAACCCCTGGTGAACGCACGTGATACGCATGGGGGAACTCTTCCCGGGATGCCGAGGATCGTTTCCGACACGGATCGTTTCCGACATCGGGCGTCGCCGGAGAGATCAGGACAGACCTCGTTGGATCGGTCTCTATGGATCCTTTGTTAAAGAATGACACAGCACGGTGCCGTGAGGGCATGCCCGCGCACAGACGGCGGTCGATCGTGAAACCCCGGCACGATCCTGCAAATCCGGCAAAGGTGACATTCCATGACCACCCCGCCCGCTCCCGCGCTCCTGATACTCGGAACGCGCGGACTCCCGGCCGATCACGGTGGCTTCGAGACGTTTGCCGAGCGCCTGGCCCTGTTCCTCGTCGCGCGCGGCTGGTCCGTCGGCGTCTACTGCCAGGACGAGGTCGAGACGGTGACCGAGCGGTTCCGCAGCGAGACGTGGCGCGGCATCGAGCTCATCCACGTGCAGGTCGCCACCCGCGGCCCCAAGGCGACCCTCGACTTCGACTACCGATGCGTCCGCCACGCGGCCGAGCGCGACGCGGTCAGCCTGGTGCTGGGCTACAACGGCGCCGTGTTCCTGCCGCTCCTGCGCCTCGCCAAGCGCCGCATCATCACGAACATGGACGGCATCGAGTGGCGCCGGCCGAAATGGTCCCTGCCCGTGCGGGCCTGGTTCTGGGTCAACGAGTGGATCGCCGCCTGGTCGTCGCACCACCTCGTCGCCGACCATCCGGCCATCGCCGACCATGTCGCCACCCGCCGGTCGCGCAGTGCGATCAGCACCATCCCGTATGGGGGCGACCCCGTGACCGACGCTCCGCGCGCGCCGCTGGCCGCCTTCGGGGTCGAGCCCGGACGCTTCCTCGTCTCGATCTGCCGGATCGAACCCGACAACAACATCCTGACCATCGTCGAGGCGTTCTCGCGCAAGCGTCGGGACGCCAAGCTCGTGGTGGTCGGGGAGCTGCGCGACGACAATCCCTATCACCGGCGGATCCGGGCCGCGGCGAGCGCCGACGTGGTGTTCCCGGGGGCGATCTACGAGGCCGGGATCGTCGGTGCCCTGCGCTTCCACGCCCGGGCCTACCTGCACGGGCACACGGTGGGGGGCACCAACCCGTCCCTGGTCGAGGCCCTCTGGGCCGGCAGCGCCATCATCGCCCACGACAATCCGTTCAACCGCGTCACCGCCGGCGCGGACCAGAGCTACTTTCGCGATGCCGACGGGTGCGAGGCCGAGATCACCCGTCTCCTTGATGACGACGCGGCCCTGGACCGGGCGCGGGCGGGGGCGCGCCGCCAGGCCCTGAACTTCACGTGGACGGACATTCTCGAAGCCTACGAGACCATGATCCGCCAGGTCGGCGCGCCGCATGTGCCCGTCCGCTCCGCCGAGGTCGCCGCCGCACGCCTCGGCTCCGGTGCGTCGCGGACCTCCGTCTAGGTCCGCGGGAGAATCGGGGCCGATGACCGGGCGCGTGCCGCCCACCCGGCGCGGCGTGATCGCCGCCGGACTCGCGGCCGGCGGCCTCGCCGGACACCCCATGCCGGCGGCCCTGGGGCGGGAGCCCGTGCGGGCCAGACCGGTCTCGCCCGGGCCTGCTGCGCCGAGGGAGACCCCGTCGGCGAAGCCCGTCGTCCTGCGTCGCGGAATCAACCTCTGGCCGTGGTTCTCCCTCACCCGTGAGTACCCGGCCCCGCGCACGGACTACGCCTGGCCGGCCTTCGATCCGGACCGCCCGGTCCCGACCCGGGCGGACCTCGCCGGCCTCGCGCGTGCGGGCTTCGACTTCGTGCGCCTGCCCATCGATCCTGGACCGTTCCTGTTCTTCACGGGCCGGACCCGCGCCGTGTTGTTCGGCATGCTCGACGCCGCCGTCGCGATGGCCCTGGCGGAGGGCCTCACCGTGGTCCTCAACCTCCATGCCAACGCGGCGACGCATCACTACACGCCGGAGGCCCTGTACGGCGGCCCCGACGCGCCCCTGCTCGACGCCTACCGCGACCTCGTGGCGGAACTCGCCCGCGCCCTCGCGCGCCACCCGCAGGGCCGGGTCGCCCTGGAGCCCGTGAACGAGCCGCCCCAGGCCTGCGGCGCGGAGGCGTGGGGGCGCATCCAGGCCGGCCTCCTCGGCGCTGCGCGGGCCGCCGCGCCCGCCCTGACCCTCGTCGCCACCGGCGCCTGCGGGAGCCTGGTCGACGGGCTCACCGCCCTCGATCCGGCCGCCCTGACGGCGTTCCGGCCCCTGCTCTACACCTTCCACTTCTACGAGCCCTACCTGTTCAGCCACCAGGGCGCGCCCTGGATGGACGAGCCGGTCTACCGCGCCCTCAACGCCGTGCCGTGGCCGGCCTCCGCCGGCCGCCTCGACGCGACCCTCGCGGCCGTTCGCCGCCGCATGGCGGGCGATGCCGCGCTCCCGGCCGCCCGCAAGGCGACGGCCTACGCCGAGACCGAACTCAAGCTCGCGGAATACTTCGCCGCCCGGCCCGATCGCGGCTTCCTCGACCGGGGGCTCGCCCCGGTGCGGGCCTGGGCCCTGCGCCACGGCATCCCGACGGGCGAAATCCTCCTGGGCGAGTTCGGGGCCCTGCGCAGCGATCACCGCTACGTCGCCTCGGGGGCGGCCGACCGGGCGCGCTACGTCGGCGACGTGCGCCGGAGCGCAGAGGCGGCGGGCTTCCCCTGGGCGTTCTGGAACCTGTTCGACGGCATGGGCCTCGTGCAGGGCGAGACGCGGAGCCTCGATCCGGCGCTCCTCGGCGCCCTCGGCCTCCCCGCTCCACCCGGGGGGGCTCCATCCGGGGCATCGCCATCCGGGGCATCGCCATCCGGGACCTCTTCGCCCTGACGCGAGCCTATCCGGCGCGGCGCGAAGCCGGCGTCGGCCGGTACAGGGCGACGAGGAGGATGGCGAACTTCGCCATCAGGGTGGTCTTGCCCCCGAGGCTCTCGTAGGTGTTCACGAGGAACACGAAGGCGATCATCGGCATGGCGATGCCGGGGCGGCACCGGCGCGCGAGCTCGACCAGGAACAGCGCGACGGCCACGGTGAGCAGGGCGGTCATGATCGCGCCCTGGTAGAGGACGATCCGCACGATGGGGTTCTCGAGCCCCAGGGCGAGGCCGTTGATGCGGCGCAGGCTGTCGATGATGGTCGGGTCCGGGCCGACCACGAGTTCGCGCCAGGACAGACGGTTGAACAGCTCGACGACGAGGACGCGGGCGTTGGCGCTGCCGCCGTCGTCGACGAAGCGCCCGATGAGGGCGTCGAAGAAGCCGAGGCCGACGAGGCCGGCCAGGGCCAGGGCGAACAGCGGCATGGCGAAGGCGGCGCCCGCGACGGCGAGCAGCGGGATGCGCCCGCGCGTCACGGCCCGGATCAGGCCGCGGCCGGCCAGGATGCCGCCGAGGGCCAGGGTGACGACGATGGCCGAGCGTCCCCCGAAGGTGACGAGGGCGACGGTCTGCAACCCGAGCATGGCGAGGCGCCGCACGGCATCGAGCGACCCGCCGCCCGCCGCCAGGGCGATCACGTAGCAGGCCGTGAGCGTCGCGCTGGTCAGGGGGTGGCCCTGCAGGGCCACCGAGCGGGTGTCGTTCTCGAGAAGCAGGCCGTCGAGGCGGAACGGGAAGAACGGCCCGCCGACGACGAATTCGACGAGGCCGAGGCTCGCATTCGCGGCCATCAGCACGTGCACCAGGGTCTCCAGCCGGGCGAGGCTGCGCCCGTCGCAGCCGCCGAGGAGAATCAGCGTCAGGCTCGGCAGCAGGAACGTGTCGATGGCGCCGGCGATGCCCGCGCCGCCGCGCAGGCTGATCTGGAGGGCGAGGGCGGTGCCCATGAGGCCGAGGAACGCGCTCGCCGGCCTGTGCTCCAGGATCGTGACCGCGTTGGCCACGGGATTGCCGGCACGCAGGAGCGTCCACGCGAGGAGCAGGACGGCGGCGTAGGTGGCCGGATGGATCTTCTGGACGGGCGAGCCGGTGAGGCCGTCGTAATTGATGCCGGCGATGGTCCAGAGCATTCCGCCCGAGAGGCAGAAGACCAGAACCGTCAGGACCGCGACGGCAGGGTCCGGAAGGGCCCGGAGGCGCGCGCGGGCGCCGGGGCTCCAGCCGGGGCTCCCGCCCCGCCCGGCGACCTCGCCGCGTAACCCCTCGCGGCTCGACATTCAGGCCCGGTCGTCGATGAGCAGGGCGCCGAAGGCCGGTCGCCCCATGGCCGCGGCGACCCGGTCGAGGTCGACGAGGTCCGCCTGCAGGGTGCGTCCGGCCCGGGCCACGACCACGAGCCGGTCCGCCGCGCCGACCACGGCGCCGAGGCGCGTGTTGGAGGAGAGGATGCCGCAATCGATCAGCACGAGATCGAAGCGCTCGCCGACCTCGTTGAGGAATGCCTCGACCTTGGCGCGGTCGAAGGTTCCCCGCGTCGCCCTGTTGCCGTTGCCGATCCCGAGCCAGCACGCGCCGGTGGCCGCATCCGTGGAGACCACGGTGTAGAGGCCCTTCTCGCCCCTCAGCACGTCGAGGAGCCCGCTCCTGCCGCGGCTTCGGCCGCCGAGATCGGCCTCGATGGTGAGGACCCGGTCTCCCTGTGCCGCCGCCGTGGCCGACAGGACTTCGATCACGGCCTTCTGCGCCGCGCCGTCACCCGCACCGGCCGCCACGGCGACGATGAGGGCGCGCTCCATGCCGTTCTGCCCGATGCTCCTCGGAGTCATGCCTTTCGGATTCACGCTCGTCTGAACCCTGCCGTGGCTGCGCAGGGTGTCGAGGGCGACGGTGGCCTCCTTCTGACAGGCAGCGGAGTCGGACGCGGGCGCGGGCGGGAACGTCGCCAGCACGGGCGCCTTCAAGAGCCGCTCGAACTGCCGGGCGGAGAGCAGCGTCGGCCGGCGGTACTCGCTCACCATCGCGACGCCGACCCCGACGCCGAGGCCGCCGACGAAACCGGCCGCCAGGAGGAAGCCGCGCAGGGGCCAGCTGCGTTCCTCCGGCGGCAGGCCCCAGGAGATCACGCGCGTGTTGGCGGTATCGATGGTGGCCTGCTCGGCGATCTCCCGGGAGCGCACGAGATAGGTGTCGTAGACCGACCGGCTCGCCTGGACCGTGCGCTCGAGTTCGCGCAGCTGCACCGCGGCCTTGCTGGTCTGGACCGATTCGCCGCGCAGGGTCTCGAGGTTGTCCGTGAGCAGGCGCTCGGCGGCCCGGGCGCGCTGGACGTCGATCTCGGCCGCCTTGGTGATCCGGGCGAGCTCGGCATCGATGAGACGCTTGACGTCCCCCATCTGGGTGCGGATGGCGGCCATGTAGGGATGGCGCTGGCCGAGCTGCGTGCGCAGGTCGCCCTCCTTGGCGGCGAGCTCGGCGTATTGCGCGCGCAGGCGCTCGACGGTGGGCGACCGGATCGCCTCCGGCAGGGTGCTGGTGTCGAAGGCCGCGCCCCGCGCCGTGGCGATGTTCTGCAGCTTGCTCTTCGCCTCGGCCGTGCGGTCGCGGGCGGCGACGAGGCGGGCGTTGCTGTCGGTCAGCTGCTGCTCGCTGACGAGGCGGCCGCTCGACGAGATCAGCCCGTTCGCCGCCTTGAACGCTTCGAGGCGCCGTTCGGCCGCGCCGACGTCGGCGCGCAGGCCCTCGAGACGGTCGCGCAGCTCGCCGGCGGCCCGCTTGGCCCCGTTGGAGCGGGCCTCGGCCTGGTCGGCGAGGTACGCGCGCGCGATGGCGTTGGCGATGTCGGCGGCCTTGTCGGGGGTCGACGCCGTCACGACGATGTCGACGACGAACACCTTGTCGGCCCGCTTCACCGCGAGCTTGCGCCGGAGCTTCTGCAGGGCGAGGGTCTTGTGGTTGCGCAGGGTCGGTTCGGAGGGGCCGAGGAGCGTATCCTTCAGGCTCTGCACGGTCCGCTGCACCAGGCCCGCCGCCGGCGCGCCGAATTCGGGATCGTCCTCCAGGCCCACCTCCGCGATGGCGCGCAGGAGCACCGCGTCGGACTCGATGACCCTGACCTGGCTCTCCACGATGGTGACGCCGCCATCCGCCGCGGCGGCGCTCTCGTTGAGGTCGTGGTTGACCACCTGCCGGTTGCGCGGATCGATGAGGAGCTGCGAATTCGCGGAGTACAGCGGCGTGGCGAGGAGGCCGTACACCAGGGCGGCGACCGTGAAGGCCGCCGTCGTCGCGAGCACGATCCAGCGGCGGCGCACCACGATGCGCCAGAGGTCGCCGATGTCGGCCGCGGTGTCCTTGCCCACGGTCTCGGGCCGGTCGGCGACGTAGGGCATCAGCACGGCCGCGCGGCCCGCGTCGCGCTCGGCCGGTCGGACGCTTGGCCACTGATGGTTCACAGGCGGAACTCCATGCATGCGTCCGCGACCCGGCCCATACTCCGCGCGAAGGAGGTCAAACGTCGGTGAAGGCCCGACCCGGAGCGGGCCCGGCTCCCGCCCGTGCCCAGAGTTAATCGATCGATGCTTAATTGATCGTCACGTCCCGCGCCCGTTTCGTCGGCGGGGCGTGAAGAATTGGGGAAGACTTCAGCCGGAAAGGGAAAGTTTACTTCGTCTCCGCAGGCTCGTCACGGGCCGCCGGCGATCCGGCCCTCGGCCCATCCCGCCGAGCAGCGCCCGTACCCCGCCCGTCGATGCGCCCGGTCGCGCGGTGGACCGGGATGCCCCGGCAGCGGAAGTGACGACGATGCGAAACCTGGCGTGCCTTCGAGATCCATCGGGCCTTCGAAATTCGTCGGGCCTTCGAAACCCGATCCGCCTGCGGGATCCGTCGTGCTCGTAAGGCTCTGCCTCGACGGGCGCGGCCCCCGCGGGTGGCACGCCGCCTTGGTCGCGCGCCTCGGTGCCCGGCCGGGCTGCCGCGTCGTGGTCGATGCCCGCTCGCGCGTGGCCGCGTGGCCCGCCAACGCCGACCGGCTGTTCCGGATCGAGACCCTGTTTCACGGCCTGCCGCCGGGCGGTCCCGCCGCCCGCCTGGACGAGGCCGAGGCGGCGGCTCTGCCGTGGCTGGCCTCGGCCGACCGTGCGGCCGTGCGGCCCGACTGCGTCATCGATCTAGGCGGCGATTGCGATGCGCCCGACGGCGTCCCGGTCTGGCGCCTCCTCTACGACGGACAACCCGGCGAGGCGGCGCTTCTGGCGAGCCTGCTCGCCGGCCGCGTGCCGGTCGCAAGCCTCGTCGCGGATGGCCGCGTCCTCTGCGAGGCGCGCCTCGGCACGGAAGTGCGGGGCGTCGTCCGCACCACCTTCGAGGACGGGCTCGCCCGGACGGTGACGATGATCGCCGCCGCCTTCGTGGGGGGCGCGGCGCCGATCCCCGCCGGTTCGCCGCCGCCCGCGTCCGGGGCGGGTCTCGGCGCCCGCGACCTCGCCCGGCGCGCGGCCCGCATCGCCGTGGGCAGCGCGGTGCGGCGCCTCTATCACCTCGGCTACCGCGCCCCGCATTGGCGCATCGGCTGGCGACGCCTCGACGGACCGGACCTCGTCGCCCTGGGCCGCCACCCGGATTCGGGCTGGCACGAACTCCCCGACGACGGACGACGCTTCTATGCCGATCCCTTCCCCATCGTGCACGCGGGCCGGTGCTGGCTGTTCGTGGAGGAGTACGATCACGCCTCGGCCAAGGGCGTGATCTCCGCGGTGGCCTTCGACGAGACCGGGCCCGTCGGCACGCCCGTCCGGGTGCTGGAGACCGCCCACCACCTGTCGTATCCGTTCGTCTTCGCGCGCGACGGCGCCGTCTGGATGGTGCCCGAGTGCTGCGCCGCCGGCACCATCGACCTCTACCGCGCGACGGACTTCCCCGGCGGCTGGGTCAAGGAGGCGACCCTCGTCGCCGACGTCGCGGCGAGCGACCCGACCCTGTTCGAGCACGATGGCCGCTGGTGGCTGTTCGCCACCGTGCGCGAGGCACCGGCGGCGGCCCCCCTCGGGCACGGCTCGTTCTCCGACGCGCTCTACCTCTGGAGCGCGCCGGATTTCCGCGGACCATGGGCGCCGCACCGGGCGAACCCGGTCCTCGTCGACACCGCCGCCGCGCGGCCCGCCGGCCGCGTCGTGGTGCATGACGGGCAGGCGGTGCGCCCGGTCCAGGATTGCAGCCGCGGTTACGGCTGGGCCCTCGGACTCATGCGGATCGACCGCCTCGACGAGGACGGCTTCGCCCAGAGCTTCCTGTCGCGGATCGAGGCGGGCCCCCTCTGGCCGGGCTCGCGGCTGCACTCGCTCAACGCCGCCGGCGGCTTCGAATTCATCGACGGCTCCGCCCGGGCCCCGCGCGTCTCGCCCCGCCGGATGGTGAAGCGCGTCCGTCCCCGGAGCGCGTGAGGCTCAGGCGGTGCTGCCGGCATCCACGGTGAGAACCGTGCCGGTGACGTTGCGGGCCTTGTCCGACATCAGGTAGGCGACGGCGTTGGCCACATCCTCCGGGTCGGCGAGGCGGCGCAGGGCGGCGCGGTTGGCCACCCGCCCGCGCTCGGCCGCGTCCATCCCCTCGGTCAGCGCCGTCTCGACGAAGCCCGGTGCCACGGCGTTCACCGTGACCCCGAGCCGGCCGACTTCCCGTGCGAGTGAGCGGGTGAAGCCGATGGAGGCGGCCTTGGTGGCGGCGTAGACCGAGAGCGCGTTGTAGCCCGTGAAGGCGATGATCGAGCTCACGTTCACGATGCGCCCGGCGCCCGCCGCCATCATCCCCCGCACCACGTATTTGGTGAGCAGCATCGGCGCCACGGTGTTGATGTGCACGAGGTCGTGGATCTCGCGGTCGGGCATGGTGGCGAGCAGTCCGGGCGTGCCGATGGCCGCGTTGTTGACGAGCCCGTAGATCGGGCCGTGCGCGGCGCGGATGCCCCGCACCAGGGGCTGCAGCGCCTCGGTCTGCCCGAGATCGCAGGCCGAGAAATGCATCGCCCCGTCCGGGGCCGCCCGCGCCGCGGCCTCGAACGCCTCCGAGGGGCGGCGTGCGACGGCCACCACCCGGAAGCCCTCCGCCGCCAGGCCGGTGGCGATGGAAAGCCCGATGCCCCGGCTCCCGCCCGTGACGATGACGGTGCGCCGCTGGGTCGGGGTCGGTTCGGTCGGATTCGGCCCGGTCACGAGACGCCCCGCAGGAGCTTGCCGCCGGCCGAGATCGGCAGGGCGGGCACGAACTTCACGCTGACCGGGACCTTGTGCTTGGCCAGATGCGGCCGGCAATGGGCGATGATCGCCTGTTTGAGGCCGGCCGGATCGTCCGGTGCGCCGCCATCCTCCCGCAGGACGATCTCGGCCTCGACCACGGCGCCGAGGATCGGGTTCGGCCGCGGCCGGACCCGGGACATGGACACGCGGGGGTGGCTGTTGAGGATGGTCTCGACCTCCTCGGGCTGAACCTTGGCGCCGCCGACGTTGATGATGCCGCTGCGCCGGCCGAGGAAGTGGTAGCGCGCGCCGCGCAATTCCACGAGATCGCCGCTGTCGACGAACCCGTCCGCGTCGGTCAGCGCGGCGGCGTCGGCGCCGAGATAGCGCCGGCCCGTGCGCTGCGAGCGGATCTGGAGGGTCCCCTCGCGCACCACGATCTCGATGCCCGTGCGCGCGCCGACGAACCCGGCGGGAAACCCCTCGCGGCCGTCCTCGACGGTGAAGCCGACGCCGCCCTCCGTCGAGGCGTAGGCGTGGGCGATGCGCGCCTCGGGAAAGGCGGCGCGCATCTGGTCGAGGATCGCCTGGTCGGCGATCTCGCCGGAGAGGCGGGCGTAGCGCGGCGCGAGGCGGTCGAGGGCCGTGCTCATGAGGGCGAGGCGCCAGTGCGAGGGCGTGCCGAGGATGTGGGTGACCCCGGCCTCGGCCACTCGCACGAGGTAGTCGCGGACCGGCTCGTCCGCCTCCGACAGGACGAGGGGCGTCGGCCCGAGGATCGCCCGCAGGAACACCTGGAGGCCGCCGTAGCGGCGGATGTCGTAGAACGTGCTCCAGACCGTGCCGGGCTCGGGGGTCGCCGCGACGTTGATCCCGCCCGCGAGGCCCTCGAGGGTGTGGACCACGAGTTTCGGCGCACCCGTGGTGCCCGAGGTGGCGAGCACCCATTCGGTCGGGCGGGGGGCCGGGAGCGGAGCGGCCAGGGCCGCCTCCGTGGCCTCCACGCAGGGCAGCCCGTTCAGCGCCGCCCGGAACGGACAGGCCGCGTCCGTGACGCAGAGGTCGATCTCGGCGGTGGCGAGGATCTGCGCCGCTTCCTCTCCCGTGAGGCCCGGAGGGGCCAGCACCATCCGGCCCACCAGCCCGTCGAGGGCGAGCATCGCCAGGGCGGCGTTCATCTGGCCGCCCGTGGCGACGAGGACCGCGCGCCCGGCGAGGCGCTCCGTGAGGTCGGTCCGGGTCTGGGACGCGATCAGGGCGGGAAGCGACCGGCGCGCGGTTCGGTCCGAGAGGAACAAGCCGTCGAGGCTGCCCGCGCGCGTCAGGCGGTCACGCAGGGTCATCGGCTCAGGCCGCGGCCGCGACGGCGGCGCGCTCGTAGAGTGCCACGAGGTCGCCCAGCGTCACCGGTAGGTCGGCGACCTCCAGGGTGCTGAACGGGTCGACGCCGACGAGATCCTCCATGCGGGCGACCAGCAGGGCGAAGCACAGGGAATCGAACGGCGTGTCGAGGAGCACGAGGTCGTCGGTCAGCGGCGGCATCGCCTTGTCGTGATCGCGGGTGATGGCTTCGATCTCGGAAACGAGGGTGGAACGAACGCTCATGATGCTCTCCGGTGCGGGGATTGGGGAATGGTTCGGGCCGGATCGCCGCGCAGATGAGCGCCGAATGCGGCACCGATCTCCGCGAGGATCGGGCGCGCCGTGGGGATGAGGCGGCCGAGACCGTAGAAGTAGTGGATCATGCCCGCGTGGCAGGTGTGGACCACGGGGATGCGGGCCTCCGCGAGACGGGCCGCGTAGGCGGCGCCGTCGTCGCGCATGATGTCGTGGGACGCCGTGTGGATGTGGGCCGGGGGCAGGCCCGTCAGGTCCGGCTCGCGCCCGGGCGAGACGCGGGGATCCGCCACGACGTCCGCGACGCCGCAGGCGGCGATGTCGTGGCGCACGGTCTCGGCGTCGAGGAAGTGGCCGGTGGCGAAGGCGCGGTGGGACTCCGTCGCGCAGGTGAGATCGAGGACCGGGCAGATCAGGAGCTGACCGGCGATGGCCGCGCGGCCGCGCAACATCTGGGTCGTCCGCGCGGCGAGACCCGCGCCGGCCGAATCCCCGCCGATCCCGAGGCGGCTCGCGTCGAGGCCGAAGGCTTCCGCCGCCTGCGCCACGTGGGCGAACGCCGCCACCGCATCCTCGATGGCGGCGGGGTAGGGGTGCTCCGGGGCGAGACGATAGGCGATGGCGACGACGCGGCAATCGGCCGAGTCCGCGAGGATCCGACAGATGGCGTCGTGGGTGTCGAGGTCCCCCGACACCAGGCCGCCGCCGTGGAAGAACACGAGCCCCGGCCCCGTCTCCCCGGCGTCGCGGGGCGCGTAGGCCCGCGCGGCGCACGGCCCCGACGGGAGATCGAGCACGAGATCCCGCGCCGCGACGGCGACGGGCGTCGCGCCCGCGAGCTGGGCCAGCACCTGCTGGCCCTTGCGTCGTTCGGCGACGCCGCGCGCGCCAGTGCCGCCGAGCGCCATCATGTCGAGGAACCGCCGCACGGCGGGGTCGAGGCCCATCACGCTCGCCTTCGATCGGGTTCGGTTCAGAGCGACAGGGCCGCCCGCACGGAGACCGGCCAATCGGCGATGGCCGCGCCGTGAGTCGCGAACATCGCCACGGCGAGGCGGTCCATGCCGAAGGCGACGCAGCCCGTATGGGCCGGCTCGCCGTCGGCGTGGCGCAGATCCCAGGTCGTGCCGAAATGCTCGCGGTGATAGTTGAAGCTCATGCAGGCGGTGCCGGCGGCCTCGCCGCGCAGCGGGATCAGCAGCTCGAACTTCAGGGCGGCCTCGAGCTGGCTGAACGCCTTGATCTGGCCGAGCCGCCCGAAGAACGGGTCGCTCGCCTGCTCGATCACGTAGGGCAGGCCGAGTTCGTCGGCGATCGCCGTGGCGCGGCCGATCCAGCGCTCGCGGAATTCAGCGACCTGATCGGGCGTGCCGATGACGACGTATTCGCGCATCCGGAACGACTGGAGCCGGTCGAGGTGCGGGGAGGGCTCGCGGCGGAAGCAGTCGCAGGCGACGTCGAAGCGATAGCCCGCCGCCGGCACGGCGCCGCGCGCGGCCGCGATGGGATAGACCGGGTAGCAGGCCGCCGGGGTGAGCACGAGGTCGGCGGTCTCCAGGCCGCTGGTCCAGTCGCCGCCCTTCGCCTGGAGATCGGCCTTGGCGAGGATCTCCTGTTCGGTTCCCTCCAGGCACGAGACGCAGCCGAGCAGGTTCGGGAAGCTCTTGAGGTAGCCGTGCCGCTCCAGATGCGCCCGGCTCATCACCGGCGGGAACCGGAACACCTCGGTGTCCGCCTCGCGCTTGGACGAAATCAGCGCGGTCAGGGCCTCCACCACCGATTCGTAGGCGCCGGTCCGGGCGTAGACGCCCTGCGCGTCCATGGGCCGGAACATCGTGTCGAACAGGGCGTCGAGGGGATCCGTGGCCGGGGGCGAGGCCGGGGCGCGGCCGACATTCATGTTCATGGGACTCGACTTTCGCGAAAGGCGGATTCGGCGGGAGGGCGACGGGTCTCGACGATCAGTCGCGCAGGGAGGCGGCGACGGGCGCCATCAGGGTGGCGGTGGCGAGGTTGGCGACGATGCGGTCGTTGTGGATCATGATCGGCGCGGACAGCACGTCGCGCAGGTGCCGGCCGATGGCGAAGTCGCCGTCCTCCCGGTAGCCGGCGAGGCCGTTGGCCCGCATGGCGCTCATCACCGTCGAGACGGCGAGTTCCGAGACCTCGACCTTGAGCATCGTGATGGCGGTCTGGAAATCCAGGGCCGAGAGGGCGGCGGGATCGCCGGTGGCGGCCTCGAACCGGTCGAGGCTCTGGCCGATGAGCGCGCGGGCCTGCTTCAGGCCGGACACGGCGCGGGTGTAGTGCAGGGCGCCGGGCGGGGCGACGCCGCCGGCCCCCCGCATGGCCGTGCGGGTGAAGGCCTGGGCCTTGTCGACGGCCCCGGCCGCGATGCCCGTCCAGGCGCTCGACCACAGGATGTGGGAGACCGGCGTCATGGTCTGGCTGTGGACGTCGGCGTAGCGGGCGGCGAGCACCTGCTCGGCCCGGCCGCGGGCGAGGAGGCGGAACCCGCTGCTGCAGGTGCCGCGCATGCCGAGCGTCTGCCAGCCGCCGAGGCGTTCCAGGGTGTAATCGGCCTTCAGGAAGACGCACAGCACCTGGTCCGACGCGGCGGCCTCGTCCGTCCGGCGCGCGACGGTGACGATGCCGTCGGCCTGCGCTCCGTAGGAGATCACCGTAGCGGCGCGGTCGAGGACGATGTCCTCGCCGTCCCGCGCCACTGCGGCCGCCGAGACACGGACGTTGCCGCCGTTGTTTCCCTCGGTGGTGGAGGACGCCATGAGCAGCTGCTCGCTGGCGATGCGGCGCATCACCGCCTCGACCCAGGCCGCGCCGCGGCCGTGGCGGACGAGGCAGGCCACCTTGGTCTGGTGCATGGCGAAGATCATCGCCGTGGAGGCGCAGGCGCGTCCGAGGGTGTAGCAGATGTCGGCGAGCGCCTGCATCGAGGCGCCCTCGCCACCGAGATCGATGGGGATCGCCGCACCGAGCAGGCGGTGCGTCCGCATGGCGTCCCGGGCTTCGTCCGGAAAGCGGCCCTCGCGGTCCACCGCCTCCGCGTGGGCGGCGGCCACGGCCGCCACGGCGGCGGCCCGGGCCTGCAGATCGGCGGCCTCGCCCACGGCCCCGGCGGACATCGCTCCTTGCTGGATCGTCATGGTCATCCTCGAAAGCATTCCGCTTCCGAGCCTTCCGCCCGCAAGCATTCCGGTTCAGTCACGGCACGTGCCACGGAACCCGAGGGCCCAACGTGCTGTCCGGCACGGGATGCAGCAATATAGGGAAGACATTAAGGCGCGCTTATTTGTGGAAGCGGAATCGGAACCCTGAGGATATGATTAAAATTAACGCCAATAACGCTCGGATTCGACCGAACGTTGACCGGCGCTGGGCGGCGATCCAAAGATGCTGGACGACCGTCGCGGTTGCGTGGCCTCTGTGCGCGGACCCGGCTTCAACATGGACGCATCGTCATGAGCCCTGCTTTGGATACCATTAACTATACAGATCGGACCATGTACCTCGCCAAGGGTATCCTGGCGCAGCAGTCGCAGGCGCGGGATTTCCAGCCCGAAGACCCCCTCGTCGACGTGGGGCTCTCGTCCCTCGACCTCGTCAACCTGATGATCGCCGTCGAGGCGGAGTTCGACATCATGATCCCGCCGGCGCAGCTGAACCCGAAGAATTTCTACTCCGTCGGGTCCATCGCCCGCATGATCGAGACGGTCAGCGCCCGCGCCTGATCCCGGCGCTTCCCGGGGCCGGTCCTTCCGTCATTGCGCGAGGTCGCCGACGCTGAGGATCGCGCTCATCACCGAGATGATCAGGCCGCCGATGAGGCCGCCGATGGTAACGGTGACGAGGGGCGTCAGCAGGGCCAGCAATCGGTCGATCTGCTCGCGGGTCCGGGTCTCGTGCATCTCGGCGGCGTGGAGCAGTACGGTGCCGAGGCGGTTCACCTGCTCGCCGCTGGCGATGAGGTTGAGGGTGGAGGCGGCGTAGGGGCGCAAGCCCGCGAGGCCGGAGGCGAGGCTGCCGCCCTCGCTCAGGCGGCGCGAGGCCTGGGCCAGGGACTCGCGAAACAGGCCGTTGCGCGCCAGCGGCCGGGTGGCCGCCACAGCGTCGGGAATCTGCACCTCCGCTTCGAGGAGCGTCCCGAGCACCCGACAGATGCGGCCGAGTTCGGCGCCGACCACGATCTCCCGCACGATGGGCAGGCTCAGGGCCGTCCGCGAGCGGAAGGCCGCGAAGGCGGGATTCGCCCAGAACTTCGCCAGCAGCGCCCCCGTCACGAACACGCCGCCGAGGAGGACGGGCCACCACGCGGCCAGGGCGTCGCCGAGGGCGGACGCGGCGCGGATCGCCAGGGGCGCGGGCTTGCCGGTGCCGTCGAACAGGGGGGCCAGGGCCGGCACCAGAACGCCGATCACCATGGCCAGCGTGCCGATCGCCATGAGAATGAGGATCGCCGGGTAGACCATCGACGAGGTGAGGTGGCGGCGCACGGCGTCGCGCCGCTCCAGGGACGCCGTGAGGCTGGAGAGGACGCCCACCAGGGTGCCGGTCGCCTCGCCGGCCCGCACGGCGTCGATCATGTCGGGCGGGAAGGCCTGCGGGTGCGCGCTCATCGCCCGCGACAGCGCGGCGCCGGCCATCACCCGCTCGAGGAGATCGGACAGGACGGGGCGGAGCGCCCCGCTCGCCTGCCGCTCCACGAGGCGCAGGGCCCGGTCGACGGTGAGGCCGGCACCCAGCAGGGTCCCGAATTCCTTGAGGAAGCCGATGCGGCCGGCATCGTTGATGCGGTCGCGCCCGAACAGGTCGCGGCGCCAGAACGGAACGCCTCCGGCGGCGGCCGGCGCGATCTCGAACACCTGCAGGCCGTCGTTGCGCAGGGCGGACACCGCGCGCTCGCGGCCCTCCGCCTCGATCCGGCCCGTGCGCAGGCGCCCGTCGGGGGCGTAGGCCTTGTAGGCGAAGGCCGGCATCAGACCAGCCCCTCGAACACGCGGCCGATCTCGTCGAGGGTGGTCTCGCCGGACATCACGCGGGCGCGGGCGGTCTCCGCCAGGGTGGCCATGCCGGAGGCGCGGGCCTGCGCCACGAGGCGCTGCTCGTCGGCGCCCTCCGCGATGAGGGTGCGCAGGGGGGTGTCGAGGGTCATGATCTCGGAGACCACCATGCGGCCGCGATAGCCGGTGCCGTTGCAGGCCGCGCAGCCCCGGGCCCGCTTCAGGGTCGGGGGCGCGGCGGTGTCGAGGCCGAGCCGCAGGCAGGCCTCGGGCGAGGCCGGCTCGTCCGCCGCGCAATCGGCGCAGACCCGGCGCACGAGGCGCTGGGCGATGACGCCGTTCAGGGTCGCGGCGATGAGGAAGCGCTCGACGCCCATGTCCACGAGGCGCGTGACCGTGGCGGGGGCCGAGTTGGTGTGGAGGGTCGAGATCACGAGGTGGCCGGTGAGCGCGGCCTGCACGGCGATGCGGGCGGTCTCGCCGTCACGGATCTCGCCGACCATGACCACGTCGGGGTCCTGGCGCAGGATCGAGCGCAGGGCCGCCGCGAAGTCGAGGCCGATGCCCGGATGGGCCTGGACCTGGTTGATCCCGGCCATCCGGTACTCCACCGGGTCCTCCACGGTGACGACCTTGAGGTGCGCGCCGCTGATGGCGCGCAGGGACGCGTAGAGGGTCGTGGTCTTGCCGCTGCCGGTGGGGCCGGTGACGAGGACGAGGCCGTTCGGCCGCGCCGTCATGGCGCCGATCTCGGCGATGGCGGCGGCGTCGAAGCCGAGGCCGGAGAAATCGTCGACCCGGCGCGAGCCGTCGAGGACGCGCATCACCACGCTCTCCCCGTGCGCGGTGGGCAGGGTCGAGACGCGGATGTCGATGTCGTGGCCGCGATCGGGCACCTGCATGCGCCCGTCCTGGGGCAGGCGCCGCTCGGCGATGTTGAGGCCGGCCAGGATCTTCACCCGCGTGGTGAGGGCGAGCTGGACGGATTTCGGCAGGCGCTCGGATTCGACGAGCACCCCGTCGACCCGGTAGCGCACCCGCACGTCCGTCTCCTCGGCCTCCACGTGGATGTCGGAGGCGCCGCGCGCGAACGCGTCGCGCACGAGGCGGGCGACGAGGCGCACGATGGGGGCTTGGCTCGCCACATCCTGCAGCCGGGCGAGGTCGTCGTCGAGGCCGGCCTCGGAATCCGGGGCGGCGTCGCCGTAGACGGCGCGATGGACGCGCTCGAAGGCGGCCGGTCCGACGATGCACAGGCGCACCCGCCGCTCGGTGAGATGCTCCAGGGCCAGCGCGATCTCGCTGTCGAACACGTCGACGGCCGCGACGACGAGCTCGTCCGCGTCGACCGCGATGGGCAGCGCCCGGACGCGGGCGCAATACTCGGCGCCGATCTCCGCCGGCAGGACGGGGGCGGCCGGCACCTCCTCGTCGCGCAGGAACGGCAGGCCCGTCGAGGCGGCGAGCGCCGAGACCAGGGTGGCCTCGTGGACGAGGCCGAGTTCGGTGAGCAGGATCGGAACCGGGCGCCGCCCCGGCAGGTCGAGGGCGGCGAGCGCCCGCTCCAGGCCGGCGGCATCGAGCACCTGCATCTCGGCGAGGTCCGCGACGAACGCCCGGGCCGCATCCCGGGCCGCATCCCGGGCGTCGCGTTCGGGCGCCCGCCGGTCGGGCCGGGCGCGCCTCGGGCGGCGCTTTCCGGCCCAGATGTTCAGCATGACGAATGTCCGTTCTCGGGTGCCCCGGAGGAGGAGCCGTCGTGAGTCGCTCTTAAGCCGATAGAAACCGACGTTGGGTTAACAACGTGTCTCCCGGAGCGGCCCCTCGCTTGCGGATGCGATCGAAGGCGCGGTTCATGGAGGCGGATCTCATGGACACGGTGACGCCCTCCGCACCCCTGCGGGCCGCCGGGTCGTCCGGCCACCTCCCGGGGATCCGGGGCCGGCTCGCCGGCTGGGCCGCCCGCGCGGGGTTCGCCGAGGTCCGGTCGGACCGGCCCACGACGGGGATCCTCCTCAGTCCCGAACCCGGCGGCCGCAACCTCCTGCTCACCGACCGGCGCGGGCCGGAGCCCCGCACCTATCGCCTCGACACGGACGCGGACGACTTCGCCGAGCGCCTGAGCGCGATCCGGGGCGGCGGCCGGGGGCTCGGCGCCAAGATCCTCCTCGATCCGGCGCAGTGCTTCGTCCGCACCCTGACCCTGCCGACGGCGTCCCTGCCGCGCATGCGCGAGGTGCTGGTGCAGGAACTCGAGGCGGCGACCCCATTCCGGGCCGAGGGCGTTTACAGCGACTGGTACGTCGAGGGCGAGGACGCCGCGACGCGGACCCTGCGCGTCCGCCACGTCGTCATCAAGCGCGTGCGCCTCGATCCGCTGCTGGCCGCCATGGGCCGGGCCGGCCTCGTGCCGGGTCCGGTCGCCGTCGGGCGCGCGGAGACGACCGCCATGCCGGTGGACCTCCTGTCGGGGGGGCGTCGGGCGATCCCGCCGCTGCTGCGCGGGCTCGGCCTCGGCGACCTCGCGCTCCTGGCCCTCGCGGGCCTGTTGCTTCTCGGCAGCCTCGTTCTCGTGCGGGACCATCGCGGCGCGACGCTGGCCGCCCTCGACGATGCGATCCTGGACGCGCGGGGAGCCCCATCCCTGCGCCGGGCCCCGCTTCCCGCCGGCGCCGCCGCGATCCTGGCGGGTGCGGCGGCTCGGCCGTCCCTCGCCCCGGTCTGGAGCGCCGTTGCCGACGCCCTGCCCGATGCGGTCTCGGCCGAAGCCCTGCGCCTCGACGCGCAGGGGTTGACCCTGACGCTGCTGGTCCGGGACGCGACCGATCCGCTGCCCCGCCTGGCGGCCCTTCCGGGCTTCGGGCCCGCCGCGGTGCTGGACGCGCCCGAGACGCCGGGTGCGCCGCGCCGGCTGACCGTGCGGCTTCCCCACCGGGCTCCGGAGCCGATGCCATGATCGCCGCCCTGTCCGATCGCGTCTCCGGCTGGATGCCGCGCGCGCCCGTCCTCCTCGCCCTCGGGGCCCTCGCGGTCCTGGGGCTCGCCGTCGCCGGGCCGGTCTCCGAGATCCGCGAACTCGGGAACGGGATCGCCGAGGCCCGCGACCGCCTGGCCCGCACCCGTGCGGCCGCCGCCCGGCCGGTCCCGTCGACGCCCTTCTCCGGGGTCGATGCGGACGCCGTGTCCGCCGCGTTCCGTGCCCGGATCGAGACCGCCATCGCCGGCCGCGCCGTCATCCTGGAGGATGTCACCGTGGTCCCGGATCCGGATCAGGTGCGGTTGCCGCTCCTGAACGCGGCCCTGCGCGGGACGGCCGAGGGGCTGCACGGCGTCCTGGCGGAGCTGGACGGGGGGCTTCCGCGCGTGCGCACCGAGACGGCGGAGATCGCGGTCGCGAGCCCGGCCGATGCGGACGAGGAGCGGCCGACCCTCCTGCGCCTGTCGCTGACCGTGCGCGGGCTGCTCGCGCCCGCCGACGCGCCGCCCCGGCCGGAGACGGGCCGATGAGGGCGCGCCTCGGCCCCCTGGCGTCGGCGCTGGCCGCGAGCCGTCCCGTCCCCCGGGCGCTCGCGGGCCTCGCGGGCCTCGCCGTGCTGGCCGCATGGGTCTGGCCCGCCGCCACCCTCGACGCCGGGCCCGTGGCGGCGCCTGCCGCGCCGGTCCGCCTCGCCGACAGCGGCGGCGCGCTCCATCGCCCGCTCTTCGATCCCGACCGCCGGGCCTGGACCGCGCGGGGTTCCCTGGCGGACCTCAGCCCCGCGACGCCGATCCGCTCCGTGCTCCGGGTGCGCGGCATCCTCATGAGCGACGGCAGCGGACGCGCCCTCATCGAGGAGGAGGGGGCGGGCCTTCCCGTCTGGCTCGCCCCTGGCGAGGGCCGCGCCGGGTGGGTTCTCGCCGCCGTGCAGGCCGAGCGCGTCACCGTGCGCCAGGACGGCCGCACCTACGATCTCGCGTTCCTCGGGGAGCCCGCGACGCTGCAGCCGCCGCGCCGCCGGCGGGCGGTGGACCGGGCGCCGCCCGAGGCCGTCGTGCTGGCCGAACCGGCACCGGCCGCACCGTCGTGGGTCGAGCCGCCCGCCCTCCGGCTCGCCCCCGAGACGGTGCCGGCGCGCGTGCGCACGATCCCGATCACGCCGCCCCGGCCCTGATCCGCACCGGGGGGGCGCCGCTCCGCCCGATCCCGGGTCAGTCGACCATCCGGCGCAGGAAGCCGGGGGGGCCGGCCGGTGCGGCGGCCATGGGCATCGGCGCCGGCACGGGGCGCACCGGCATCATGGTCCGGAGCTGGGCCCGGAAATCCTGGCTGATCCGGTCGGCATCGACGGTGCCGCGGATCACCCGCGGGCGGATGAAGATGATGAGTTCCGTGCGGATGCGGCTGTCGATGCGGTTGCGGAAGGCCGGCCCGATCAGCGGCAGGTCGCCCAGCACCGGCAGGCTCTCGTTGGTGATCAGGGCCCGCTCCTGCACCAGGCCGCCGATGGCGAGGCTGTGCCCGTCGTGGACCGCGATGCTGGTGGCGACCCGGCGCTGGCGGATGGTCGGCGAGTTGATGGTCGAGGTGGTGGTCGGCACCACGTCGCTGACCTCCTGGTTGATGTCGAGGACGACGAGGCCGTTCTTGTTCACCCGCGGCGTGACCGAGAGGATCACGCCGGTGTCCTTCATCTCGATCTGGTTGAGGATCGGGGCGTTGCCCGCGAGCGCGCTTTGGCCCGTCTGCTTCACGATGGGCACCTGATCGCCGATCTGGAGCTTGGCCGTGCGGTTGTCGAGGACGGTGATGTTGGGCGACGAGATGACGTTGACGCGGGTGATGCCCTGCAGGGCGTTGAGCACCACGCTGAAGTCGGGGTTGTTGAACAGGTAGTTGAAGCCCGTGACGCCGCGCGTCGCCGCCGCGATGAGCCCGGCGGTGCCGCCCGTCGCGGCGCTCGCCGCACCGATGGTCGCCGCCTGGGTGAGGTTGAAGCGCGAACCCTGGTTCTTCAGGAACCACTGCACGCCGAACTGGAGCTCGTTGTTGAGGGTGACCTCGGCGATCACCGTCTCGAGGAGAACCTGGGTCGGCATCGCGTCGAGGCTGGCGAGGATGCGCAGGAGCTTGTCGTACTGAGTGCGGGTGGCCGAGATCACGAGGCTGTTGTTGGCATCGTCGGCGACGACGCCGATGATGGCCCCCGCATGCGCCGCCTGACCCGCGTAGCCGGCCCCCCCGCCGTAGCCCCCCTCGTGTCCGGCGGCACCGAAGACGCCGCCCCCGGTCGCGGGCGAGCCGCCCCAGGCTTCGCCGCCACCGCCGCCGAAACCGGCCGCACCCGCGCCGCCACCGAAACCTCCCGCACCCGTGGCGGTGGCACCGATGCCGCCCGCTCCGGCCCCGCCCGCCTCGCCGCCGAAGCCGCCGGCTCCCGACGCACCGCCGGCCCCGGGAAAGCCCGCGCCCGCCCCTGCGAAACCGGACGCGCCGGCACCTGCCGCGCCGAAGCCCGCCGCGCCGAGACCGGCGGCGCCAAGACCCGGTGCTCCGAGCCCCGGTGCTCCGAGACCCGCCCCGCCGTAACCGCCGCCCCCGCCCCCATAGGCGCCGAGCCCGCCAGAGCCGAGTCCGCCCGCGCCGAGCCCGCCATAGGCCGCACCGCCATAGCCCCCGCCGCCGTAGCCGCCTGCGTTCGCCCCGCCCCCCATCTCGGCGGCGATGACGCCCTGCAGCACGGCGGCCAACTCCTTGGCCGAGCGATTCTGGATGCGATAGACGAAGAGCTGGCGCTCCCGGTCGGCGGCGACGGATTCGAGGCGCGTCGCCCAGTCCCGCGCGCGGTCGAGATAGGCCGCGCGGGTGCTGATCACCAGGACCGCGCCGAGCGCCTCGTTGGGAACGAACCGGATGATGTCGCCGGTGCCGGCGGTCTCGCCGCCGAAGATCTGGGTGAGGTTGCGCGCCATCGCGGCCGGATTCGCGCTGCGGACGGGCAGGATCGCCGTCGACATCCCGCGCATCCAGTCGACGTCGAACACGCTGATGGTCTGGCGCAGGGCCTCGATCTGGGCGGCGTCCCCCGACAGGATGAGGAGGTTGCGGACGCGGTCGACCCGCAGGACCACGTCGCGGGGCGCCACCGAGGAGAGGATCGCCTGCATCTCCGCGGCGGCGATCCAGCGGAGCGGCACGGCCTGGGCGCCGCCGCCGGCGGCCCCGAGCCCCTGCACCGGCACGGCGCCGGTGGCAGGCCCCGCCGGTACGATCTGCGCCGTGGTGCCCCGGCGGCGCAGGGTGAGGTTGCGGCTCGACAGCGCGCTCTCGAACATCCGCAGGAGGATCTCGCGGCGCACGGGCCCGGCCGTCTGCAGGGTGATGGTGCCGGAGGCGCGCTCGTCGAGGGTATAACCCCAGCCGAGGGCATCCGTGAGGACCGCCTTGGCGGCGACGGCGATGGGCACCTCGACGAGGTTCAGGCTGACGACGCCGGGGCGGAACTCCACCGCCTGTTCGGGTACGCCGCCGATGAACTGGTCGGTCCCCCGCCGCGACACCGACTCGGCCGGCGGAACCGGGCGGCCATAGACGGCATCGGGCTCGGCCGCCGTCGCGACGCCAAGGCCGAGGGCCGAGGCGCCGAACGCCAGGAGGAGACCGAGGGATGCCGGGATTCCCATGACCGTTCGTGCCTGCTCCCCATTCCCGGGTTGATCCTCCGGCGGTTATGGGGTGGGCTTCATTAAGAGACCGTTTACCACGATCGAACCATTCGCGGCCGAAGCTGGATTTCGTAACGATTGAATAACCACGCGCTATTCCAGAAACATCCGAACTTCGTGAAGATCTGCGATGAAGAAGGGGGGCGCGGTTCGGTGCGCATCGCCGCTCCGCCAGTCCTCGCCTGTCGGGGGCGTGATGGGTCTGGACCGCAACCGGGTCCGTTGCTCCGGGACGATGCGCCGAAGCTCTGTGTTCCCGGTGTCTGGGTCGCAGGCTGTCTTGTCGAGACCGCGCGAGATCCCCGATGCTTCGCCTTTCTTGGGAATCATGTCTGCCGCCCGGTCGTGCGCCGTCCCGTCGCGAGCGCCCGCGAGGAGCGGGTGTTCAGAACCGCGTCGTCAGGGCGGTGAGCCAGGCGGGCGAGGCGTCGACGAGGGCGGTCTCCAGGGCCTTGTCGAGGCCCGTCAGGATGGCGAGGCCGGTCGCCGCCAGGATCAGCCCGAGAACCGCCTTCAGCCCCTGGCCCAGGCCCATCATCCGGCCGCGCCAGCGCAGCAGCGTCGCCCGCGACAGGGTGCCGAGGACGACGAGGGGCAGCCCGGCCCCGAGGCCGAACGTCACCATGGTCAGGGCCACGGCGGCGAGGTCGCGGCCCTGAGCCGCCAGCAGGGAGGCGGCCCCGAGGGTCGGGCCGACGCAGGGGCTCCAGACCGCGCCGAGCAACAGGCCGACGCCGAACTGTCCGCCGAGGCCCGTGGAGGACACGCCGCCGAATCGCGCCTGGACCCGGTCGCTCAACGGGCCGGCGGCGACGGCGAGGCGCGTCTGGGCGGCGGGCAGCATCAGGACGAGGCCGAGACCGACCAGCAGCAGGGCGGCGCCCTTGCGGAACACATCCGTATCGAGGCCGAGTCCGAAGCCGATGGTGGCGACGAACAGCCCGATGGCGACGAACGCGAGGGCGAGGCCGCCCGCGAGCGCCACGGGCCCGTAGCGGTGCTCCGAACTCGCCGCGCCGAGGACGAGGGGCAGCAGCGGCAGCACGCAGGGCGAGAGCACCGACAGGAGTCCGGCGAGGAAGGCGAGGCCGAGGGAGGTGCCCACGGGTCGCCTTACGCGTCTCTCACGGAACGCCCGCCGCACCGAAGCGGGATCCCGGGGCGATCGCGCGGATTGTCGGGCACGCCTAGAGTGCCTTTTCCACCAGGCCCTCGATCCATTCGGGCTGGGTCTCGCCCACCGAGCGCCCGGTCTCGGTCTCGCCCTTGAAGACGATCAGCGTGCTCTGCATGCGGGCATCGAAGCGGCGCAGCACATCCTTGCGGCTGTCGAAATCGACATCGAAGATCACGAGGTCCTTGAAGCGCGGGTCCTGTGCGAGCTTGGCGAGGATCGGCTTCTGCGTCTTGCAGATCGGGCACCACGGGGCGCTGACCTCGACGAGGATCGGCCGACCGGCCTTCTGAGCCGCCGCGAAGGCGCCGGCCTCGAAGGGCATGGGGTCGGCCTGCGCGGGCATCGCCAGGACGGCCAGGGGCAGGAAGGCGGCGAGGCCGAGGAGTGCGCGGCGCATCATCATGGGGGTGTCCTCCGCTGAGCCGTCGTCCCACGTTCCTGCGGCGCGGCCCTTGAGACAGGCTTACGGGATCGCGCCGCGCCTGTCTGCGACGGAGCACGGCGGCCCCGAAATCTTGATCGGGGTTACATTCGAGGGAGCGGCGACCCGTTCAATCCGTCTGGGGGGCATCCTGAACCTTCCGGACCCGGGCGGGCAATTCGCGCAGAAGCGCCGTGCGCCGGAACGGCGTCAGCTTCATCCAGGCGCGGATCTCCGGGATCGTCCGACCGCATCCCACGCACCAGCCGGTCCGACCGTCGAAGCGGCAGACGGCGATACAGGGATCGTTCTTGCGCATGGTGCCGGCCTCCCGCCCGGGGCGATGCGTGCCCCGCGCGCGGTCATACGGCATCATGCACGGATGCGCGCGGCCCCTGCGGATCGGACCGACCACCACACGCGACCGCTGCGGTGCCAAAGCGCTCTCCGCCGAAGTGGATGCCGGTTCGGCGAAAAGAGCGCGGCATGACAAAGGCCGCGCTCGAGATGTGTCCCGACCCAACGTGGTCGGGCGCAGCTCTAGGTCTGGTCGCGGAGTTGTATCGTGATTTCGATCCGATCAATGGTAGTGTAGCGCCTGTTCGAAATCGTACACGAGGTATTAATCGAAACCTGATGGATGTGTCCGGAGATCGATCAGGACTCGAGCGATGTCTCTTACACGTCGATTTCTCGGCGCCAGGCGCGGCAATATCGCGGTCATCTTCGGACTCAGCTTTCTCCCGCTGATGTTCCTGGCCGGAACCGGCATCGACTACGGGCGCGCCTCGTCCATGCGCGCCCGGTTGCAGAACGCCGTCGACGGGACCGCCCTGAGCCTGTGCCAGACCGGCACGGCCACGACCAGCGCCGCCCTCGAGGATCAGGCGACGAAGCTCATCGCGTCCTACATGCCGGGGGCGACGTTGGAGACGCCGCTGGCCATCGGCGCCAATCCGCGCACGATCCTGGTCAAGGCCAGCGCCACCTACCGGACCGCCTTCGCCAGCCTCCTGCGCATCAACACCATCGATGTCGGTGCGGCGTCGCAATGCGCGACTCCCATGGCGCAGACCTTCGAGATCGCCATCGCCCTCGATACGACGGGCTCGATGGACGTGGCGGGCGGCTCGGGCACCAAGATGTCGGCGGCTCAGGACGCCGCCAAGAAGTTCATCGACTACGTCTACACCAAGCCGGCCTTCAGCCCGCAGACCCGGATCTCCATCGTTCCCTTCGCCGGAGGGGTGGCGGTGGACCCCAAGACCTACGGGTCGACGACGCCCTGGATCGATGGAGCCGCGAAGTCGGCCTATCACTGGACCAACGTCGACTTTTCCGCGGCCAGCAGCACCGTCAAGACGGCGATCAGGAGCCGGTTCGATATCTTCGATCAGCTCAGGAAACTCGATTCCAGCTGGGGTTGGGCTGGCTGCCTCGAGACGTTGCCCTACCCCCTCAACGTCCAGGATTCGGCCCCCACCTTGGACGACCCCAACAGTTATTTCGTGCCGATGTTCGCCCCGGACGAACCCGGCGGTGACACGACGGGCAAGGTGACCCTCAGTGTCCTTTCCAAGAGTCCCGACACGAAGAACAGCTACACGGGGCTTCCGCTGCAAGCGCAAACTTACATCAATAGCTATCTCGACGATAATACGAACGAGCCGAGTTGCGCCTTCAAAGCGATGACTCTGACCGAGGCGGAGATGCGTGTCTGCAAATACTACAAGCCGGTATGGTCCGCCCCCACCTCGAAGAACGTGCTGCAACTGCCCAATGGCCCGAACAACGGTTGCACGAGCAAGCCGCTTCAAACCCTGACCAACGAGACGGGGAAGCTCAAGACCCTCATCGACAGTCTGATCGCCAGCGGCAGTACGAACATCTTCGAAGGGTTCATGTGGGCTTGGCGGACGATCTCCCCAACCAGCGTCTTCGGTCAGGCGACGGCCTACAGCGACACGAGCGTTCGGAAGGTCATCGTTCTCATGACCGACGGCGAGAACTCATGGTACCCGAATTCCGCGTTCGATCTCACAAACATGCATAACTCCATCTTCAGTCCGTTCAGCTACATGATCAACGCCAACGGAACCAAGGTGTCGGGAAGCCCAGGGCTGCCGAGCCGTCTCACGTCCGGGACGGGGACGCCAACGACGTTGGCTCAGGCCCGGGCCGCCCTCGATGCCCTCACGCGCGAGGCCTGCACCAACGCCAAGGCGCGCAACATCGCCGTGTTCACCATCGGCTTCAGCGTGCCGAACGATCCCATCGACCAGGCGGGCATCAATCTGCTGCGGGACTGCGCGACGGTTCCGGCCCAGGCCTACGTCGCCAACTCGTCCACCGCCCTGATCGCGGCCTTCGACGACATCGCCAAGAGCATCGGCAAACTGCGCATCGTGCGCTGACCCGGCGGGCGGACCGCGCCTCTCAGTTCGCGGTCACCGGACAGGCGACGCCGGCGGGCAGGACGACCTCGTCGTCGGCGCCGCCGGTGACCGCCTTGCCCTGGCGGGTCGGCCAGACGACCGTGTCCTCCAGGGGGAACTCGGCGGTGCTCGCCCGGGTGAAGCTGACGTACGCGGCGCCCAGAACCGGTGTGTAGGGCGTCGTGACCTGGGCGACCACGAGGCGCATGCCGTGGCGGTTGTAGCTCGCCGGGATGGTCAGGCTCGCGGGGGCGAGGCCGACGGGCCATTTGGCGGTGGCCGGGGATGCGTCGCTCGAGCAGATCCGCACCGTCCGCGTCGTGCCCTGCATGTAGATGCCGATGGCCGCGACCCGGATGACGGCCTTCGTCGCGTCGAAGGGACTGTAGACGAGCTTCGAGGCCGCCAGGATGCTGTCCATGGTCGTGCGCGTCATGGGTGAGGTCGTGTCGCCGAGGGACGTGAGGTCGGCAACGGTCCGGGTCAGCAGGGTGGTGCGCCGCTGGGCCATGGTGCCGCGGGCCAGCTCGGCGCTGCCGACATAAACCAGCAGCAGCACCGGGGCGATGAGGGCGAACTCGACGGCCGCCACGCCGTCCCGGGCCCGCCGGAAGCGGCCGAAGGCGCCCGGGGCCGGCCGGTCGGTGGCGGGAAGAGACGCGCCGGAAACGCGGCTCGGGGGCAGGGGGGTGCGCAGCATCCTCGGGCCTAGAACGGTTCCGTGCGAAAGACCTGGACGGAGTGCAGCAGGCGCGAGCCGTCCGCGAAACTCTGGGTGATGGGGAACATCAGTGTGAAGCTCGGGTACTTCACGGCCGCCTGCACCACCACGATGGTGCTCGCCTGGGCGTTCGCGTAGGCCGTGCCGAACCCCGTCGACCAGTCCCGGGTCGACGGATCGACGGGATTGGTGCTCGTACCCGCGGTCATGGATGCGTAGACCCGCACCTCCAGCTTCACGTCCGTGCACCGGAACAGGGTCAGGCGCTCGGCCCCGTTCACCTGGCACAGCTTCTGGCGCAGGTTCTCCAAGATCGTCGCCGGGTCGGTGACGCCGGAATTAGCACTCTGGAACTGTCCCGTCTGGATCGTGCGCGTCGCGTCCGCGAGGGCGTCGTCGAGGGTCTGGCTCGCCCAGAACATCATCGACATGTCGATGATGCCGGTGATCAGGGCGAGGAACGGAAACGCCAGGATGGCGAACTCCACCGCCGTGGCACCCGCGCGGGCATGCCGGAACCGGCTGACCAGCGTCTGCGGCGTGAGGGCCCGGCTGGGAAGGTAAGGCGAGGGGACCATGGGGCGACGGGGCTTCGGGCTCGCACCGCGATCCGGTGCGCACGCTCTACCTGCCCCCCTGCTCCTTTCGAACCCCTTGCATTCCGCGCTTGCCGGGCAGCATCGCACAAGGTTGTCTGCGCGAAGCGCGGCCCGCCCGCTTCAAACGGAGGGAGACGACCTGGATCACGACGTCGTCGCGCTCCGCATTCGGTCCGGATCTTACGCCGATCATCATGAAATCGTCGGTCCGAACGTGTCAGGTCGGCCGTACCGGGGGCCGATCGCGGGCCTCGAGACCGCGCAACACCTTGTCGAGGGTGAGAGGGTAGTCGCGAATACGGACGCCGGTGGCATTGTAGACGGCGTTGGCGAGGGCCGCCCCGGCGCCGCAGATGCCGAGTTCGCCCAGCCCCTTGCTCTTCAGCGGGTTGGCCTTGTCGTCGAGTTCGGAGAGAAACACCGCGTCGATGGCGGGAATGTCCGCATGGGCCGGCACGTGATACTCGGCGAGATCGTGGTTGACGAAGTGGCCCGTGCGCGGGTCGATCACCACCTCCTCCATCAGGGCGGCGCCGACGCCGAACACCATCCCGCCGATGGCCTGCGAGCGCGCGGTTTTCCGGTTGAGGATGCGCCCCCCGGTGAACACGCCGAGCATCCGGCGCAGGCGCACCTCGCCCGTATCGGCATCGACGCCGACTTCGGCGAAATGCGCGCCGTAGGAATATTGCGAGAACGCCTCGGTCATGGCGCCGGGCTTGATCTCCCCCGTGGCCTCGATGTCCCCGGCGCGGCCGGCGATGTCGGCCAGGCTCTCCGAACGGTTTCCGGAGACGACGCGCCCGTCCGCGAAGCGCGCTTCCTCCGGGCCGAGTTCGGCCGCCGCGACGATCTTCGCCCGCAGAGCCTCGCAGGCGACGTAGAGGGCCGACCCGGCGCTGCCGGCGCCGAACGAGCCGCCGGAACCGGCGGCTTTCGGAAGGCGCGTGTCGCCGAGTTCGACGTGAACCCGCTCCACCGGCAGGCCGAGCATATCGCCGGCGATCTGTGCCAGGATCGTGTAGGTGCCGGTGCCGATATCGGTCATCGCCATGCGGACCGTGACGGAGCCGTCGCTTTCGAGGCGGATGGCGGCCGACGAGGGCCTGAGCGGGTTGAGGCGGGCGGCCGCCGACACGCCCAGGCCGACGAGCCACTGCCCCTCCCGCGTCGTGCCGGCCGCGCGACGCTTGTCCCATCCGAAGCGCGCGGCGCCTTCGCGCAGGCACGGCACGAGTTGGCGGGTGGAGAACGGCACCCCCTTCTCCGGGTCCTGGGTCGGCTCGTTGCGGATGCGCAGCTCGATGGGATCGATGCGAAGGCGCTCGGCGAGTTCGTCCATGGCGCATTCCAGCGCCAGCATGCCCACCGCCTCGCCCGGCGCCCGCATGGCCGAGGCGAGCGGCAGGTTGAGGGTGGCGAGCCGATGCTTCGTCATCCGGTTCGACGCGGCGTAGAGGGAGCGCGTGGCATTGGCCGAGGTCTCGTAGAACCCGTCACCCGGCGTGGTGTCCGACCAGGATTCGTGCCCGATGGCAACGAGCCGGCCGTCCGGTCCGGCGCCGAGGCGCAGGCGCTGGATCGTGTCCGAGCGCCGGGTGGTGACGTGGAATTCCTGCTGGCGCGTGAGGGCCACCTTCACCGGCCGGCCCACCGCCTTCGAGCCGAGGGCGGCGAAGATCGCGTCGGCTTGGGGCTGGAGCTTGCCGCCGAAACCGCCGCCGATGTAGCGGCTCACCAGTCGCACGTTCTCCGGCGGCAGGCCGAACACCGATGCGAGGGAGGCCTGGCCGCGGTTCAGCATCTGGTTCGACGTGAACAGGGTGACGTGGTCGCCCTCCCACGACGCGATGGTGGCATGCGGCTCCATCATCGCGTGGGTCTGGACCGGTGTGGTGTATTCGACGTCGACTTGCACGGGCGCTCCCGCAAAGGCGCCCTCGAAATCGCCCAGCGTCGAATCCGGCGGACTCTGCAGCTGCTTCGGGACCACGGCACCCGCCATGCCGGCCCGCAGGCTGTAGGCGCCGGTCTCCCGCGCGTACTCGGCCCTGATCGTAGCGGCGGCGGCGCGCGCCTGCTCGAAGGTCTCGGCCACCACGAAAGCGATGGGTTGGCCATGATGCCGGATCTCGGGTCCGGCCAGGACCGGAGCGACCTGCTCCTTCTTCTCGCCCTGGGGCGGCACGTTCTCGTGGGTCATCACGTGGAGCACGCCCGGCATGGCCTCGGCCGCCCGCACGTCGAGCCGGCGGATCCGACCCTTGGCGATGCCGGCCTCCACGAGGGCGCCGTAGGCCGGGTTCTTCAATTCGCGCGTCTCGTAGGCGTAGGGCGCCGCGCCCGTCACCTTCAGACGACCCTCGATCCGGTCGATGGGCTTGCCCAGCAGGCCGTCGGGCCTGTCGTCGAGGGGCGTGTGGCCGATCGGCTGGTTCATGTCCATCGGACGATTCCTGACTCTTCTGGGATTGGGCGTCGCGGGAGGCTCGAAGGGTCTTAAGCCCTGAGCGCCTCGGCCACGACGGCGCGCAGGGTCCGGCGGGTGAGCGGGATCTTGAAGTCGTTGCCGCCCTGGCCCTTGGCCCCCGCCAGGACCGCATCGGCGGCCGCGTCCGGATCGCCGTTGGAGGCGACGAGGGCCGCCTCGGCCGCCGGGACCCGCCAGGGCTTGTGAGCGAGGCCGCCGAAGGCGAGGCGGGCGGCGCGGATCCGGCCATCGGCGCTCTTGTCGATCACCGCCGCCACGGAGATCACCGCGAAGGCGTAGGAGGCCCGGTCGCGGACCTTGCGGTAGAGATGCGTGCCGGCGACGGGCTTGCCGAGGGTCACGGCGGTTACGAGCTCGCCCGGCCGCAACGCGGTCTCGATCTCGGGCGTGTCGCCGGGCAGGCGATGGAAGTCGGCGAGCGGGATCGTCCGCTCCGTGCCCTTTGCGTCGACGGTCTCGACAGTTGCGTCGAGGGCCCGCATCGCCACCGCCATGTCGGACGGGTTGGTGGCGATGCAGGCCTCGCTCGCGCCGAGCACGGCATGGATGCGGGTGAAGCCGCCGATGGCGGCGCAGCCGGAACCGGGAGCCCGTTTGTTGCAGGCCTGCGCGGTGTCGTAGAAGTACGGGCACCGGGTCCGCTGGAGCAGATTGCCGGCGGTGGTCGCCTTGTTGCGCAACTGCCCGGAGGCACCGGCCAGCAGCGCCCGCGACAGCACCGCGTAATCCCTGCGGATGCGGGGATGGGCGGCGAGATCGGCATTGCGCACCAGGGCGCCGACGCGCACGCCGCCGTCACCGGTCTCCGTGACCTCCGCGATGCCGAGCCGGTTCACGTCGACGAGGTGAGCCGGTGTCTCGACCTGCAGCTTCATCAGATCGAGCAGGTTGGTGCCGCCGGCGATGAAGCGGGTGTTCGGTTGCGCGGCCGCCATCTCGGCCGCTTCCGCCACGGTCTTCGGTCGGGCGTACGTGAAGGCTTTCATCGGCGCGGTACCCGTTCTGGTGGGGTCCTGTGGACAAGATACCCGTCCGTCCGAATCCCGAAGGGACAGCAAGGGGATGGGACGGGACGGTGTTTCCCGTGAAACACTCCGTTAACTCAGCCGCTGCGGCCCCCGGCGTCGACGATGGCCGCGACGATGTTCGGGTAGGCGCTGCACCGGCACAGATTGCCGCTCATGCGCTCGCGAATCTCGGCCTCGGTGAGTTGCGGGGCGGCCAGGAGGTCGGCGCTGGCGTGGCTCGGCCATCCGGCCTTGACTTCGGTCAGCATGCCCTTGGCCGAGCAGATCTGTCCCGGCGTACAGTAGCCGCACTGGTAGCCGTCATGATCGAGGAAGGCCGCCTGGAGCGGGTGCAGGGTGTCGCCCTTGGCCAACCCCTCGATGGTCTCGATGGCGTCGCCTTCGTGCATGGCGGCCAGGGTCAGGCAGGCATTGATGCGGCGTCCGTCGACCAGCACCGTACAGGCCCCGCACTGGCCGTGATCGCAGCCTTTCTTGGTCCCGGTGAGATCGAGGTGCTCGCGCAGGGCGTCGAGGAGGGTGGTGCGGGTGTCGAGGACGAGGTCGCGCGCCTCGCCGTTGATGGTCAGGCGCACCGGCAGAGTCTGCGGGGCCGGGTCGCCGGGGGCCGGCGCGAGGGCGGCGAGACCCGGCCGGACGGTGCCGAACCCGGCGACCCCGAAGGCCGCGAGGGCAGCGGCCCCCTCCATGACCCTGCGGCGGCTCGGTCCAAGCCCTGAGCCAAGCCCTGAGCCAAGCCCTTCCCCGAGCCCTGTCTCAAGTCCTGTCCCATGCGAGACGGGCCGACGTGACCCGATCTCGCGGGCGGTCTCGTCGCTCATGCGCTGGTCCCCTGCATTCTCGCGATCGATCGCCCGGCCAATCCGAAGCCCGCACGGACAAGGGGGCGACCAATCTGGAACCGATACGAAGTCTGGAACCGAACGCGCCGGGGGCGCCGTCCGATCCCGTTCTGCCGGCGTCAGTTGAAATAGGGCCGGGGCGCCCGCGCGGATCGGAACACGGGGACCGAGGATTCCGGACGTCCCGGCCCGGCGACCGGCCTCCCCGGACACCCGACCCTACGCCACCCTGCCGAATGGGCGCGAAAAAGCCCGTTCGCGCAGGCGGGCGACGCCGGCGTACGCCCTCGGCGTCTCAGAACGACAGCTTCATGCCCGCCACCACCGTGCGCGGCGCGCCGGCATAGACCGAACCGGTGATGCCCGCGAGGACACCGGCACCGTTGAGACCGCCGGTCCCGGCGTTCAGGCTGTTCGCGAGGTTCTGGACCGACGACGCGTAGGTGCGGTCCAGAAGGTTGCGTGCCTCGACGTAGAGGTTGAGACGCCGGGCGTAGCCGCCGGTCAGGTCGGTAACGTAGTGGACGTTGGCGTTGACGAGGGCGTAGCCCGGGGCTTTGAGCAGGTTGGCGTTGTCGACGAAGAAATCGTCCTGCGCCACCACCTCGACGAAGCCGCCGAGTCCCGAGAGGGGGCCGCCGACCTGCTCGTAGCCGAGGCGGGCGAGGAGCTGGTGGGCGGGCACGCCCGGGATGAGCTTGCCGGCCCGGTCGAACCGCGCGGTGAAGCTTCCCCCGCTCAGCTGCTCGACGTAGCGGGTGTAGAACTGATCGTCGAAGGTGTAGGCGAGGGTGGCGCGCCAGCCCGGGCTGAAGGCCCAGTCCGCCGCGACCTCGATGCCGCGGTGCTCGGAGGCCGGGGCGTTGAAGGTGTAGGCCAGAAGCCCGGCGCCGGGCGATTGCGAGACCAGTTCGTTGCGGAAGAACTCATAGAAGCCGGTGAGGCTGAAGCGCAGGCCCTCCCACGGGGTCCAGTCGGCGCCGAGATCGAAGCCGAGGTTCTGCTGGGTCTGCAGCTGGGTGTTGTTGCCCGGCACTCCGGCCGGCGTCACGAACAGGCTGCCGGCGGCCGGGGCGGTGTAGCCCGTGGCGGCCCGGCCGCGGAACGCCCATTCGGCGCTCGGCCGGTAGACCAGGGCGAGCTCCGGCGCGACGTTGAGGAAGCTGCGGTCGGCCAGGGCCGGACTCGTGGTCCGCCCGGCCGCCGAGTAGGCGTAGGCGAGGTTGCGCCCGGTGATCCAGGTGTTCTCGGCGCTGATCCCGACCACGCCGGTCCAGGTGTCCGACAGGGCGACCTCCGTCCGCGCCCGGCCGCCGAGGTTCGACTGGACGGCGAACTGATCGCCGATGAGGGCGCCGAGCGTCGGCCCCGCGAACGGTGTCAGGTTGAAGGTGGTGGCGTGGGAATCGAGGGCGCTGAAGGAGAGCGCCGCGTAGCTCACCGCCGGCAGACCGAACAGCTCCGAGCGGTGGGTGATGTCGCTCATCGCGTTGTAGGACGGCACGCTGCCGCGCCCGGAGCTCGTGAAGAACGCTTGGTTGATGTTGCGTTCGTCGAAGCCGACCTGGGTCCGCCACGTGGTCTGGGCGTCGATGTCGTGCTCCCAGCGCGCGGCCACGATGGTGCGCCGGTCCTTGCGCTCCAGCCCGACCTCCGTCGCCGTCACGGGGGAGGTGGCGCCGAAGGCGCCGTTGCGGAAGAAGCTGTATGTGGTGCAGCCCGAAGCCGCAGTGGCGGCCGAGGCGCAGCCGCGCTGGTACGGGTTGATCCGGTACTGGTTCAGGGAGGCGCGCGCGGCGATGTCGGCGTGGAGCTCGTTGTTGATCACCTTCAGGGTGAAGCGGTTGTCGGGCGTCGGGGTGTAGCTCGCCAGCAGGTTGACGGTCTGCGTGTCGTAGGACGAATGGTCTTGGTAGCCGTTGGCGCGGACGTCGCTGGCGAACAGGCTGATCTCCACCGGGCCGCTGACGCCGCCGACGGTGAAGTAGTGGCTGAGATATCCGAAGCTGCCGGCATCGACGCCGACCTCGTAGCCCAAGATCTTCCCGTCCGAGATCTCCCGTCCCGTGCGGGTGCGGAACGCCAGCGCTCCGCCCGTGGCGTAATTGCCGAACAGCGCCGATTGCGGACCCCGGAACACGTCGATGCGGGAATAGGCGCGCGGGTCGACGAGATCGAACCGCGAGAAACCGTCCGGCTGGGTCAGCACGAAACCGTCCTCGAGGACGACCATGTTGCGGGTGACCCCGGTGGAGCGGGCGTTGTTGCCGCGTACGGAGATGATCACGTCGCGGGCGCCGTTGCCCTGGCGCACGGTGACGCCGGGGCTGTCGAGCAGCACCGAGCCGATGTTCGTCGCCGGTCGGTTGGCGATGGTGCTGTCCCGCCCGACGGCGGTGACGATCTGGCCGACGGGATTCTCGATGACGCTCGCGGCCGAACCCGGCAGGGCGGCGACGCCGAATCCGGTGCGTCCGGTCGGCCGCCCGGTGCCGTCGCCGACGACGGAGACCTCGTCGAGGGTGACGCTGGGCGCGACCTGCGCCTGCGCGGCGGCGGGAACGGATGCGGCGGGCAGGCAGGCGGCGGGCAGGCCCGCGGCGGGGAGGAGGAGGGCGGCGAGGCGCCGTCGTGCGGGAGAGAACAGCAACATGGGAAAACGCGTCCGATCGGTCGAAGGGGGAGGGGCGACGGGATCAGGACGGGAGGGGCGGGGCCCGGGGCTGGCCGGCGGGCCGGGGCCGGCGGAGGGAGGGGATCGGGGGCGGTGTCGCCCAGGCGACCGCGTGCCACCGGGCGGTGCGGGCCACCCGTGGGCCGGTCGGGACGAGGGGCGCGAGGGCGATGCCGGTGCAGAACGGGCAGGCCGCACAGGGGCCCGGCATCCCGTCCTCCGCCGCGACGGCGGCTTCGATGCCATGGCCGCAGATGATCGCGTGGGCCAGGGGATCGGGCGGGGGCAGGCGCAGGGCCGCCCCCGGCGCCAGGGCCTGCAGCCAGAGGGCCAGGACGAGAAGGGCGGTTCCGAGGCGGTTCCGGAGGGCGCGGGAAGACACGGGCGACGCGCCCGGTAAGGGTCGGCTTCAGGCCGCGATCCGCCCGGCGAGGGCACGGCCGCCGCAATCGAGGAGGATCATCGCCAGGATCGCCGCGCCCGTGAGCGGGAACAGGGCGCCGAGGCCGAGAACCAGGAGCGTGACCCCGGCGACGACGCGGGGCGCACGCGGCCAGGGCGGGATGCCGAGACTCCCCGAGGGTCGGCGCTTCCACCACATCACCCCGGCGGTGACGCTCAGGAGGAGGCCGGCGAGGCAGACAGCGAGCATGAGGAGCTGGTTGAGCCGGCCGAAGGTCTCGCCCTTGTGCAGGCCGATGCCCCACTGGATCGCCCGGCCGACGATGCCGATCTCGGAAAAGCGCACGTCGACGAGGGCCTGGCCGGTGTACTGGTCGAGGGAGATCATGCGCTGGCGGGTGACGTCGCGCGGGTAGGCGGCGGCGGCGTAGACGCCGGTCTCGCCCACCGGCAGGGCGAGTTCGTAGCCCGCCGGCATGCCGCGCTCCACGAGGATCGCCGCCGCCCGGTCGAGGCCGATGGACTGGCCGGGGGCCGGCCGCGACAGGGGCACGGGCGCGTCCTCAAGGGCCCAGCCGGCGGTGGTGAGGGCGTCGCCCATGGGGACCGTCGACACCGGCACCCGCGCCCAGAGGGCGCTCGGCTGGCCGAGGCCGGCGGCGTTGGACAGCGCCCGCAGCTGCTGGCCCCAGACGATGGACCAGGGCAGGCCGGTGAGCGCCAGGAACAGCAGGCCGCCTCCGGCCACAAAGCCCGTCACCGCGTGGAGATCGCGCCACCACACCCGGCGGCGCGGCGTACCCCGGACGCCGACGACCCCGCCGGACTGGCCGCGCGGCCACCACAGGTAGGTGCCGGTGATCACGAGCACGACGAGGAAGCCCGCCACCACCTCGACGATCCCGTTGGCCACCGGCCCGAAATACGACAGGCTGTGCAGGCGCCGGATCACCGCCATCACGTCGCCATCCGCCGCGACGTGGCCGACGATGTCGCCGTTGCGCGGGTCGAGGGAGACCAGGGTCCTGGCCCCGTCCTTCACCAGGGTGACCACCGCCGGGGATGTCGGGCCGGCCGGGTCGAGGTAGGTGAGGGGGGTGGCGTCCGGCACCGCCTGGCTCGCCACATAGACGAGGCGGTCCGGGCCCAGCGACGCTCCGTCCGAGGCCGGGACGACGAAGCGCCGGGTGAACAGGGCGACGTTGATCTCGTCCTTGAACAGGTAGAGCGCCCCCGTGGTCGAGAGCAGGATCAGGAACGGCAGGCAGATCAGCCCGGCATAGAAGTGCCAGCGCCACACGGCGCGGTAGACCGCCTCGCGGGAGAGGCGAATGGGCGCGGCGAACGGCGCGGCGGCGCCGGTGAGGGAGGAGGGCATGGTCGTCCTGGACGGTCGCGAGCGCTCGGGGCCGCGCCTCGCGGGCACGGCCGATCCATCGAACCCGTCCGGTCTGGCGGACGGTCGGTCGGGGATCGGGGCGCTGGCCGCACCGAAGCTCGGCGGCGGACGAAGGGCGCCCTCAGGCGACGGGCGGTGCCCGCGGTTGTGCGTCTCGTTCGGGGGGCGCCCGGGGCTGCGCGGCCGCGTGCGGGCGCCACGCCACGGCGACGCGGCGCCGGCTTGGCCAGACGACGCCGGTGGGCATGAGGGACGGCAGGTCGAGGCTCGCCACGGCCTGGGCCGCCGTACAGCAGGACACGTGCACGTGGAGGGGAGCGGGCGCGTCCGGCCCGGCCTCGCCCGCCTCGTGCAGGCACAGGGCGGGGTCCACCCCGGGGGGCGACAGGGGCACGGCGGTCCCCAGGATGGCCTGCAGGCACAGGGCGTAGAGCGCGATCACGGCGATGATCGCGCGGCGGCTCGCTCCCCTTAGCCGATCTGCCTGCATGGAAGCGGGTAAAGGCGAGGCCCGCCGCCCCGTCAATGCCTGTCCGGGGAGCGGAGGCCGGGCGCGACGTTTTTCATCGGGGCTGTGGCCCGCACGCGTCGGGTCGGGCGGGACCAAACCGGCCCAGCGGCGTTGGGGCCAGGATGACTCAGACGATGACCCAGACCCCGAACCTTCCCGCACCCCTGACCGACGGCGAACCGCGCCTCGGCTTCTGCTGCAAGTTCATCCTCGAAGCCCCGCCGGAGAGCTTCAAGACCCTGAAGGCCGCCCGCGAGGCGGCCCTGGAGATGAACCTCAGCCACGTCACCATGGCCAACCTCACGCGCCTCGCGCCTGCGGACCGCCGAGCGAAGCTGGAGGATCTGGCCCGCCACAACCTCGGCGCCCTGGAGCGGCAGATCGCCTGGGTCGCCGCGCGTCCGCCCCTCGAGCGGCTGCTGCGCATGGCGAGCAACGTGCTCCCCGGCTACACGCACCCGGTGGCGAGCGACATCTACGCCGAGCCGGGCCTGCGCGCCCTGATCGAGCCGGGGCTCGCCCGCATCGGCGATCTCGCCCGGGCGGCCGGCGTGCGCCTCAGCTTCCATCCCGGTCAGTTCTGCGTCATCGCCTCGCGCAACCCGTCCGCGCAGGCGAACGGCATCGCCGAGTTCGAGTATCACGCCGAGGTGATGGCGCTGATGGGATACGGCTCCGGGTGGCACCCGCATGGGGCGCACATCAACATCCATGTCGGCGCCCGCGACCCCGGCGTCGAGGGGTTTCGCGCGAGCCTGCCCCTGCTCTCGCAAACGGCGCGCGACCTCATCACCGTCGAGAACGACGAGAACGCCTTCGGCCTCGACACGGTGCTGCAACTCGCCGAAGCTGTGCCGGTGGTGCTCGACCTCCATCACCACTGGGTCGAGAGTGGCGGCGCCTACATCGAGCCCGAAGATCCGCGCATCGCGCGGGTGCGCGATTCGTGGCGCGGCGTGCGCCCCATCGCGCATATCAGCGTCTCGCGGGAGAATCTCCTGGCGGGCACCGACCCCGAGGCCGCACCCGATTTCGTCGCGCTCTCGGCCGCCGGCCATTCCCGCCGCGACCTCGCGGCCCATTCGGACATGATGTGGAACCGCGCCGTCAACGCCCTCGTCGGCCGGCACCTCGCCTGGGCGGATTTCGAGATCGAGGCGAAATCGAAAAATCTCGCCTCCGGTCAGATCGCCGCGCAGGTCGCCCCCGGCCTCGCTTCCGCGACGAAGGCGGCGGCCTGAGTCCCATCGAGTGAGTTCCGTGGAGTGAGTCCCGTGGAGCAGGAGCTGCGCGAGCCCCCGGTCCTGCCGGGCGAGGCGACGCGGGACGAGGTCCGCATCGGCTGGCTGCGCCAGCAGATCGGTCGCCTGCGCAAGCGTATGCCCTTGCGCCGGCGCCTCGTCGGCGGGGCCGCGCACGGGCTGATGTCGGCGTCCGCCGCCCTCATCGCCTACATGCCGACCCAGGCGCTGAACCTCCGCGAGGGATTCTGGAGCGCCATCACGGCCATCGCGGTCGTGCAGACGGAGTTCCGTGCCACCCGCACCATGGCCCGCGACCAGTTCCTGGGCGCAGCCACGGGCGGCCTCATCGGTCTTGGCGTGCTCAGTACCGTGGGTCAGGACCTCGTCGCCTACGCGGTCGCCGTCATCCTCTCGCTCACCGCGTGCTGGCTCCTCAACGTCGCGAGTGCCGGACGCCTCGCCGGCATCACCGCCACCATCATCCTGCTCGTGCCCCATGTCGGCACCGCCCAGCAGATGTTCGGCTCACGCCTCCTCGAGGTCGGTTGGGGCGTCACCGTCGCCATCGCGGTGGGCTGGGTGGCGACACGGATGATGCGCCATCCCGAGGATGGGGCCTGACCGCAAAGGATTGGTTTACCATTCCGGCACAGGATCGCGCCGTGCCGGCTCCCGATGCTGCCGGCGGCCGGCGGCTGCTCCTTCGAGCGCCCAGGCCTCACGGAGAGCGCTCACCATGATGTCCCGCGCGGAACGCACGCCTCTCACCGATTGGTGGTGGACCGTCGATCGCGGCCTGCTGGCGGGCCTCGGCGCCCTCATGGTGGCCGGCCTCGTCTTCCTCATGGGCGGCGGTCCGCCGGTGGCCGAGAAGATCGGCCTGCCGACCTTCCACTTCCTCAACCGGCAGGCGCTCTACCTCGCGCCGACCCTGCTGATCATCGTGGCCGTGTCGTTCCTGTCCCTGCGCCACATCCGGCGCGTGGCCCTGGCGACGTGGCTCATGGGCGTGGTCCTGTGCGTGCTCGCCGGCAAGTTCGGGCCGGAGATCAAGGGCGCGCATCGCTGGATCCAGTTCGGCCCCTTCGGCCTGCAGCCGTCGGAATTCGTCAAGCCCGCCTTCGTGGTGGTGGCCGCCTGGGCCTTCTCGGAGGGCGCCCAGCGCCGCGACATGCCGGGCGGCCTGCTGGCGATCCTGCTCCTGCCCATCACCATCGTGCCCCTCGTGCTCCAGCCGGATTTCGGCCAGACCATGCTCATCACCATCGTGTGGTGCGCGCTGTTCTTCGTGGCCGGCCTGCACTGGTTCTGGGTCGCGGGCCTCGGCATCGCCGGACTGCTCGGCGTCGGCGTCGCCTACCGCTTCCTGTACCACGTGCGCGAGCGCATCGACCGGTTCATGAACACCGAGTCCGGCGACAACTTCCAGGGCTTCTGGGCGCACGAATCGTTCAACGCCGGCGGCTGGCTCGGCGTCGGACCGGGCGAGGGCCTGGCCAAGCGCCACCTGCCCGACGCGCACACCGACTTCCTGTTCTCGGTGATCGGCGAGGAGTTCGGCGTCCTCGTCTGCCTCGGCCTCGTGTCGCTGTTCGCCTACCTGGTCATGCGCGGCCTGAAACTCGCCCGGCGCACGGACGACACCTTTTCGCGCCTGGCGATCACGGGTCTGGTCACCCTGTTCGGGCTCCAGGCCTGCATCAACATGGCGGTGAACGTCCAGCTGATGCCCGCCAAGGGCATGACCCTGCCGTTCGTCTCCTACGGCGGCTCGTCGATGCTGTCCCTGGCCCTCGGCATGGGCTTCCTCGTCGCCTTGACCCGCAAGCGCCCGCGCACCACCACCCTGAGCCAGAAGCCGCCGGGGACCGCCCCGGCGACCGTCGCCGGAGTGATGCGTTGACCGTCGCCACCGCTACCATCCTCCTGTGTGCCGGCGGCACGGGCGGCCACCTGTTTCCGGCCGAGAGCCTCGCCCACGTCCTGCGCGCGCGCGGGATGCGGGTGGTGCTCGCCACCGACGCGCGGGTCGATTCCATCGCCACGGGGTTTCCAGCCTCCGAGATCGTCACCATCGCGTCGGCCACGCCTTCGGGCCGGTCCCCGGTGAAGCGCGGCCTCGCCCTCCTCACCCTGGGGCGCGGCTTCGGCGTCGCCGCGCGGCAGATCAAGCGCCTCGATCCCGCCGCCATTGTGGGCTTCGGCGGCTACCCCACGGTGCCGCCCATGCTCGCCGGGCAGATCCTGCGGGTGCCGACAGTTCTGCACGAGCAGAACGCCGTCATGGGCCGGGCCAACGCCTTCTTGGCCCGCGGCGCGCAGGCCATCGCCACGGGCTTCCGGGAGGTCCGCGGCGTGCCCCTCAAGGCGCTGGCGCCCCGCACCCACACGGGCAATCCCCTGCGCCCGGCGGTGATCGCGGCCGCGGCCACGCCCTATCCCTCCGTCGGGCCAGGCGACCCCCTCCACCTCCTCGTCTTCGGCGGCAGCCAGGGCGCGCGGGTGATGGGCGAGGTGGTGCCCAAAGCCATCGCGAGCCTGCCGGCGGACCTGCGCGCCCGCCTCCACCTCGTCCAGCAGGTGCGGGCCGAGGATCTCACGGCGGTGCAGAACCTCTATCTCGGCCTCGGCCTCGGCGGTTTCGAGGCGGCGCCCTTCTTCAAGGACCTGCCGTCCCGCATGGCCGCCGCCCACCTCGTCGTCGGGCGGTCCGGCGCCTCCACGGTCTCGGAACTCGCCGCCATCGGCCGGCCGTCGATCCTGGTGCCGCTCCCCGGGGCGCTGGATCAGGATCAGGCCGCCAACGCCGCGACCCTGGCCTCCATCGGCGCGGCCCTGGCGATTCCCCAGAGCCAGTTCACGCCCGATCGCCTCGCGGCCGAACTCGTGGACCGCTTCACGGAGGGCGGGAAATTGACCGCGGCGGCGGCAGCGGCCAAAAGCGCGGGCATCCACGACGCCGCCGAACGCCTCGCCGACATCGTCGTCGCCACGGCCGCCCGCACCTGATCTTCCCCTCCATGGGCGCCGCCTCGGGTGCGCCCGGCCTGGACTGGTTCATCCCATGAAGCTGCCCGACAAGCTCGGCCCCATCCACTTCATCGGCATCGGCGGCATCGGCATGTCCGGCATCGCCGAGGTGATGATGAACCTCGGCTACACCGTCCAGGGCTCCGACGCCTCGGACAACGCCAACGTCCGACGTTTGGCCGAGAAAGGCATCCGCACCTTCGTCGGCCACAGCGCCTCGAACGTTGAGGACGCCGCCCTCGTGGTCGTCTCCACGGCGATCCAGCGCGACAACCCCGAACTCGTCGCCGCCCGCGAGCGCCGCCTGCCGGTGGTGCGCCGGGCCGAGATGCTGGCCGAGCTCATGCGCTTCAAGTCGTGCGTCGCCATCGCGGGCACCCACGGCAAGACCACCACGACGTCCCTGGTCGCGACCCTGCTCGACGCCGGCAACATGGACCCCACGGTCATCAACGGCGGCATCATCAACGCCTACGGCACCAACGCCCGCATGGGCGAGGGCGAGTGGATGGTGGTGGAGGCCGACGAATCCGACGGCACCTTCCTCAAGCTGCCGGCCGATGTCGCCATCGTCACCAACATCGACCCTGAGCACCTCGACCATTTCGGCTCGTTCGACGCGGTCAAGGACGCGTTCCGGCGCTTCATCGACAACATCCCGTTCTATGGCTTCGCCGTGATGTGCATCGACCACCCGGTGGTGCAGGACCTCGTCGGGCACATCGAGGACCGGCGTATCATCACCTACGGGGAGAACCCGCAGGCCGATGTGCGCCTCATCGACATCGACCTGCGTGGCGGCCAGAGCAAGTTTCGGGTGATGATCCGCGACCGGCGGCCGGGCTTCCGCATCGAGATGGAGGACCTCGTCCTGCCGATGCCGGGCAAGCACAACGCCCTCAACGCCACGGCGGCGCTCGCCGTCGCGCACGAGCTCGGCGTCGAGCCGGAGGCGATCCGCAAGGCGCTCGCCGGCTTCGGCGGGGTCAAGCGCCGCTTCACCAAGACCGGCGAGTGGAACGGAGCCCTGATCTTCGACGATTACGGACACCATCCCGTGGAGATCAAGGCGGTGCTCAAGGCCGCCCGCGCCTCCACGGACGGCAACGTGGTGGCCATCGTCCAGCCCCACCGCTACACCCGGCTGGCCTCCCTGTTCGACGATTTCTGCACCTGCTTCAACGACGCCGACACGGTGATCGTCGCCCCCGTCTACGCCGCCGGGGAGCCCCCCATCGAAGGCATGGACCGCGACGGCCTCGTCGCGGGCCTCAAATCGCGCGGCCACCGCGATGCCATCGCCCTGGACCGCTCCGAGGATCTCGCCGGCATCGTCGCCGGGCGGGCGAAGGCGGGCGACTACGTCGTGTGCCTGGGCGCGGGCAACATCACCCAGTGGGCCTACGCCCTGCCGGGCGAGCTGGCGGCGCTCGGGGGGGTGGCGGGGTGACAGACGCTCACGCGGCCTTGGCGTCCGGCAGAAGATCGTCCGGATCGACGCCGAGCACTGCGGCGAGAGATCGGTAGTCCGTGGTGTCGCCCGCGTATGCGCCTTGCTCCATCGCCGCGAGATCAGGCTCCGTGATGCCGGCCCGTTCGGCCAGCGCCGCCGCAGCCATGCCGCGGCGCTCGCGCCAGAAAACGAGGGGCGTCGGCGCCGCGCGCAGGGCATCGAGGTCGGCCTCGCTCAACAGCTCGTCGGCGCCTGTATCGAGCCGCGTCCGCGAAGCGGCGAGGTCGCGTGTATCCGACGCGTCCTCGGCCAGGGCGACGAGGCGTTCGAACTCGGCTTCGGGAAGAATGACGATCGCTTCGCCGGCCGGCGTTCTCGTGCGGACGGTGGTCATGTCGCTGGTCCTAATCGTAGATCGACCCACGCGGTCCGACATCATGCACAATGACCCGATCGGGCTCGTTCGTGAAAATCACCCGCCAATCGCCGACGCGGCGGCGACAGCCGTCCTGACCTTTCAGGGCCTTGATGTTGTTGACCAGGGCGTCCGGATCTTCGGCGAGTTGGCGCAGTTTGGCGCGGATCAGGGCCTCCGTCGTCGCCGGCATCCGGCTCAGGGCACAGGCCGCCGGGCGGGTGAAAACGATCGCCCTGTCCATGCCCCCACCCGCCCATCGGCTCTGCAATTTCTAATTGATTATGCCGAAAGGCACCAGCACCCATGACCGCCTTCCCCGATCTCACCCCCGCCATCCGCGCGGCCGCGCCCGCCCTGCGCGGGCGCCTCATCGCCAACCAGCCCCTGTCCGACCTGACCTGGTTCCGGGTCGGCGGGCCGGCGCAGGTGCTGTTCACCCCGGCCGATGCGGAGGATCTCGCCGCCCTGCTGGCCGGCCTCGACCCGGAGATCCCCGTCACGGTGATCGGCCTCGGCTCGAACCTCATCGTGCGCGACGGCGGCGTGCCGGGCGTGGTGGTGCGCCTCGGCGGCAAGGCCTTCGGGTCGGTCGCGATCGACGGCGATCACCTGCGCGTCGGTACCGCCGTGCCCGACATGCGCCTCGCCAAGGCGGCGGCGGAAGCCGGCCTCGACGGGCTCGCGTTCTTCCGCGGCATCCCCGGCTCCATCGGCGGGGCGCTCCGCATGAATGCCGGGGCCCATGGCGGCGAGACCACGGACGTGCTGATCGTTGCCGAGGGCGTCGACCGGAAGGGCGACCGGCGGACGTTCGGCCACGCCGAGATGGGGTTCGCCTACCGCCACAGCGGGGCCCCCGACGACGTGATCTTCACCCATGCCGTGTTCCGGGGCCGTCCGGGTGATCGCGAAAGCATCGAGGCCGAGATGGATCGGGTCACGGCGGCGCGCGAGGCCGCCCAGCCCATCCGCGAGCGCACCGGCGGCTCGACCTTCAAGAACCCGCCCGGCGGCAAGGCCTGGCAGCTCGTCGACGCCGCCGGCTGCCGGGGCCTGCGGGTCGGCGGTGCCGAGGTCTCGCCCATGCACTGCAACTTCCTGATCAACCGCGATGGCGCCACGGCGGCCGACATCGAGGGCCTCGGCGAGGAGGTGCGCCGGCGCGTGCGCGAGACCAGCGGCGTCGACCTACATTGGGAGATCAAGCGCATCGGCCTCGACGCCTCCGCTGTAAGTCGGTAAGTCGTAAGGACGCTTCTGGAGTACAGCCATGGCCCACGCCGTTCGAACCGCCTATTCCAAGGTTTCCGTGAAAAGCCAGACGGTCCTGCCCGCCGAGGTTCGCGCCAAGCTCGGGATCGCGCCCGGAGACCGCCTTCGCTATGTGCTGACGGCCGATGGGATCCGGATCGAGAAGGCGCAGCCGGAGGTTGAGAACCCGTTCGTGACCTTCACGGAATGGGCGAGCCCCATCGACGACGAAGACTATGCCAACCTCTGACCGTCAGGCGCTCGTCGCCGGCACCGTCATTGTCGTGCCTTTTCCATACTCCGATCGTCTCGCGGAAAAGCGCCGCCCGGCCGTCGTTGTCTCCGGTCCCGCCGTGGCCGAGGCCGGCTTCGTTTGGATCGCCATGATCACCAGCGCACGCCATGCGAACAGGGCGGGAGACCTTCCGATTTCGGACCTCGAAGCTGCCGGTCTCGAAACCGCTTCGATGGTGCGCCCGTCCAAGATTGCCTGCATCGAGCCGTCGCGCATCCTGCGCCGGATCGGCGCCTTGCCGGTCCATGCCGCCGAGGCGGTCTTTGACGCCGTCCGCAGTCGGATTGGTCCCGTCTGATCCCTTGTCCTGTCCGCATCCGCCTTCCGGAGCCTCCCATGTCCCAGCACGTCGCCGTCCTCATGGGCGGGTGGTCCTCCGAGCGCCCGGTCTCGCTCAATTCCGGCAACGCCTGCGCCGAGGCCCTGGAGGGCCGCGGCTACCGGGTGACCCGCGTCGATGTCGGACCGGACATCGCCACGGTGCTCACCGACCTCAAGCCCGACGTCGCCTTCAACGCCCTGCACGGGCCGGCGGGCGAGGACGGCACGATCCAGGGCCTGCTGGAGCTGCTGCGCATTCCCTACACCCACTCGGGCGTGCTCGCCTCGGCGCTCGCCATGCACAAGGAACGTGCCAAAACGATCATGCGGGCGGCCGGTGTGAGCGTCCCCGAGGGCCGCGTCGTTAACCGTCATGCGGCCGCGAAGTCACACCTGCTGACGCCGCCCTACGTGCTCAAGCCGGTGGCCGAGGGCTCGTCCATGGGCGTCGTCATCGTGCGCGACGCGAGCGCCCCGCCGCCCCGGGACGTCGGCCGGGCGGATTGGGGCTACGGCGATGATATCCTTATCGAAACCTACGTCGCCGGACGCGAGCTGACCTGCGCGGTGATGGGCGACAAGGCCCTCGGAGTGATCGAGATCAAGACCGCCTCGGGGGACTGGTACGACTACGATGCGAAGTACGCCGAAGGGGGGTCGATCCACGTCCTCCCGGCAGAAATTAAACCAAATCTTTACCAGCGTGTCCAAGAGTTGTCGTTAACGGCGCATCAAGCACTCGGGTGCCGGGGCATCAGCCGTGCGGACCTCCGCTTCGACGACACACCGGGTGGAACCGGTGCCCTCGTCGTCCTGGAGGTCAACACGCAACCCGGCATGACGAAGACGAGCCTTGTGCCGGAGATCGCAGCCCACGCTGGTCATAGTTTCGGTGAGCTCGTCCAATGGATGGTGGAGGACGCAACGTTGGGCCGCTGAGCGGGTCGGGTCATTCCGGCGGCGCAGGCTTCGCCCCGGCCCGCGCCCTGCGCGACGCCGTGACCGCACGCCTGCGGCGCCTGGGTCCGGGCCGCCGCTCGCGCCTCGCCCTGCCCATCGAGCGGCGCATCCCGCGCCACCTCGGCACCCTGGCCATGTCCGTGTCCTTCGCCGCCCTGGCGCTGACGGGCTTCGTCGCCAGCGGCCGCTACGAGCGCTTCGTCCTCGAGAACGGCCGCCCCTTCGACATTCTCGCGCGCCTGGCCGGCTTCGGCGTCGAGCGCGTCACCATCGCGGGGATCGCTCGCCTCTATGAGCGCGAAGTGCTCCAGGCCGCCGGCATCGACGGCCACTCGTCGGTGGTGTTCCTCGACGTCAACGAGGTCCGCGACCGGCTGATGCAGGTGCCCCTCATCGCCAGCGCCTCCGTGCGCAAGGTGTACCCGAACGAGATCGTCATCACCCAGGTCGAGCGCGAGCCCGCCGCCCTGTGGCAGCGCAACGGAATCATCTCGGTCATCGCCGCCGACGGCAAGGTGATCGACGAGATGCGGGACGACCGCTACGCCGCGCTCCCCCTCGTGGTGGGGGAGGGCGCCAACGAGCGCCTCAAGGATTACCTCGCCCTCATCGAGGCCGCCGGCACCCTCGCCGAGCGGGTTAAGGCCGGAACCTACGTCTCCGGCCGGCGCTGGACGCTCAAGCTCGACGGCGTCGACATCCGCCTGCCCGAGACCGGGGCGGCGGACGCGCTCGCCCGCCTCGTGCGCCTCGAGCGCGACAACCGCATCCTCGAGAAGGACATCATCGCGGTGGACCTGCGCATGCCCGACCGGGTGGTGGTGCGGCTCACCGAGGAAGCCGCCGCCGCCCGCGCGGAATCCCAGAAGAAGCCCAAGGCCAAGGGAGCCGCCACGTGACCCGCGACATGAGCCGCACGATCCGTCCGGCGCATCCCGCGTCCACGCCGACTGTCCCCGCGTTCCCGGCCCGGTAGCACCATGCACCACCAGCACGGCCTCACCCCGCGGCTCAAGCCGCTCTCCGCCCGGCGGAGCACCACCCTCTCGGTGCTCGACATCGGGACGAGCAAGATCGTCTGCCTCATCGCCGAGCTTCAGCCGGCCGAGGCGCTCTCGACCCTGCGCGGTCGCACCCACTTCGCCCGCATCATCGGCATCGGCCACCAGCGCTCGCAGGGGCTGAAGGGCGGCGCCATCGTCGATCTCGAAGCCGCCGAGGGCGCCATCCGCCAGGCGGTCCACGCCGCCGAGCGCATGGCCAAGGTCGAGGTGCAGTCCGTCATCGTCAACATGTCGGGCGGCCGCATCGGCTCCCAGCATTTCGAGGCCCGGGTCAACACCCGCACGGGCACCGTCACGGGGACGGACGTGGAGCGCGTGCTGGAGACGGCCTCCGCCCACGGCGTCAGCCCCGGCCGGGCCGTGCTCCACGCCCTGCCCACGGGCTACGCCATCGACGGCCAGGGCGCGGTCATCGACCCGTCGGGCATGATGGGCGACGCGCTGGGCGTCGATCTCCACGTGGTCACCGGCGAGGCCGCCGCCGCCCGCAACCTCATGCTGGCGGTGGAGCATTGCCACCTCGGCGTCGAGGCGGTCATCGCCACCCCCTACGCCGCGGGCCTGTCGGCGCTCGTCGACGACGAGGCCGAGATGGGCGTCTGCGTCGTCGACATGGGCGGCGGCACCACCAGCGTCGGCGTGTTCTCCGGCGGCCACCTCGTCCATGTCGACGCCATCGCGGTCGGCGGCCACCACGTCACCATGGACATCGCCCGCGGCCTCTCCACCCGGGTCGCGGCCGCCGAGCGCCTGAAGACCCTCTACGGCTCGGCGCTTCCCACGGCGTCGGACGACCGCGACATGATCGCGGTCCACGGGGTCGGCGAGGACGAGGGCGACGCCCCCACCCACGTGCCGCGCTCGCAGCTCGTGCGGATCATCCGCCCGCGCGTCGAGGAGGTCCTCGAACTCGTGCGGGACCGCCTGCGCAACGCCGGCTTCTCGGCCCAGGCCGGGCGCCGGGTGGTGCTCACGGGCGGGGCGAGCCAGCTCGTCGGCCTGCCGGAAGTCGCCCGCCGGGTGATGGAGGGGCAGGTCCGCATCGGCCGGCCGCTCGGCATCCGCGGCCTCCCCGAGGCCGCCAAGGGACCCGCCTTCTCGGCGGCGGTGGGGCTCCTGGTCTACCCGCAGGTGGCCCACGCGGAGCACTTCGAACCACGTGGGCACGGCGCCTTCGCGGGCACCGGAACGGACGGCTACTTCTCGCGCGTCGGACGCTGGCTCCGCGAGAGTTTCTAGAGGAACGACCGCCGTCGCGCCCCAAACCCCCGGCATCGGGGGTGGGCGCGAACGGCCAGACGAGAATCGGCGCCTCCCTCCATCGAGGCGTCAAATGAAACGTGAAAGGCACGAGAGGCTCGACACCCATGGCCATCAGTCTGCAGGCACCTGACATCCGGGAACTGAAGCCCCGCATCACCGTCTTCGGCGTCGGTGGAGCCGGCGGCAACGCCGTCAACAACATGATCGAATCCGGCCTGCTCGGCTGCGAGTTCGTCGTCGCCAACACGGATGCCCAGGCCCTCACCTCCTCCAAGGCCGAGCGCGTGATCCAGATGGGTCTCGGCGTGACGCAGGGGCTCGGCGCCGGCTCGCACCCGGAGGTCGGCTCGGCCGCCGCCGACGAGGTCATCGACGAGATCCGCGACCAGCTGTCCGGCGCCCACATGTGCTTCATCACCGCCGGCATGGGCGGCGGCACCGGCACCGGTGCAGCCCCCGTCATCGCCCGCGCCGCCCGCGACATGGGCATCCTCACCGTCGGCGTCGTCACCAAGCCCTTCCAGTTCGAGGGCGTGCGCCGGATGCGCACGGCGGAGGCCGGCATCCAGGAGCTCCAGGCCGCCGTCGACACGCTCATCGTGATCCCGAACCAGAACCTGTTCCGGGTCGCCAACGAGAAGACCACCTTCGCCGACGCCTTCGCCATGGCCGACCAGGTGCTCTACTCGGGCGTCGCCTGCATCACCGACCTCATGGTCAAGGAAGGCCTCATCAACCTCGACTTCGCCGACGTCCGCGCGATCATGCGCGGCATGGGCAAGGCCATGATGGGCACCGGCGAGGCCTCTGGCGAGAACCGCGCCAACCGGGCGGCGGAAGCGGCCATCGCCAACCCGCTCCTCGACGACGTGTCGATGAAGGGCGCCCGCGGCCTGCTGATCTCCATCACGGGCGGCAACGACCTCACCCTCTACGAGCTCGACGAGGCCGCCACCCGCATCCGCGAGGAGGTCGACTCGGACGCCAACATCATCCTCGGCGCCACCTTCGACGAGAGCCTCGACGGCATCATCCGCGTCTCCGTGGTCGCTACCGGCATCGAGCCGGCCCTGATCACGGCCCATTCGCAGAACAACCCCGAGATCCAGCAGACCGAGCAGCGGATCGCCGAGGTGGCCGAGCGGCTTCGGGCGGAAGCGAGGGCCCGGGCGGCGCAGCCCGCCACCACCTTTCGCGCCCCCGGACAAGACCAGCCCCTGACCGCTCCCGCGGCCGCCCCGGTCGCCGCCCCCGTCGCTCCGGCGCCGGTCCAGGCTCCGCGCCCCGCCCTGCCGGAGGCCATGGCCCCCGTCGAGCCGGTGCGGATGGAGATGGCCCCCGTCATCCGCGACGAGGTCGTGCTGACCCAGACCCAGCCCCGCGCCGCCATGGCGTACGAGCCGGCCCCTCTGCCGCTGCCGGAGCCGGCTCCCCTCCAGGCCGCCGGCCCGTTCGTGCCGCCGCGCCCGGCCGTTGCCGTCGCCCGCGCGCCGCGCATGCCGCAGATCCAGGACCTGCCGATGCCGGCCCAGGCCCAGCTCCGCGCCAGCCGCGGCGAAGAGCCGGCGGAGCCCGCCGCCGATACCAAGCGGATGACGCTCCTGCGCCGCCTCGCCACCGTCGGCTTCGGCGGACGCCGCGAGGAGGCCGAGGCCGCCCCCGTGCCGGTGCCGGTGCGCGCTCCGGCCAGCCCGGTGCCGCAGGCCCCCGCCGATTACGCCAAGCGGGCGCCCGCGCCCGCCGCCCAGGGCTACCGCCCGGCCCAGGGCAACCTCGACCCGCAGGGCCGGGTACAGGCCCCGCAGGCCCGGATGATGGACGACGATCAGCTCGAGATCCCGGCCTTCCTCCGCCGCCAGGCCAACTGAACGTCCCGGACGGGGCCCATCTCCGTCCGGCCTGATGTGTTTTTGCAACGCACCCGGGGTCTTGCGACCTCGGGTGACGTGCGTGGTCAAGCGATTGATTGCGCAGAGGTTTTTCGATCGCTCTCCAAACGCTGCATTGTAACACAGCGTAAGAATCCGTGATTTGGTCCCGGTTTGGGGCGGGGCTATACGAATTTTGGAACGAAAAGCGCGGCGGTTTCGCCGCCCGCGCTCGCGGGGCTTCAAGCAGCGGACGGATCACGGGAACGACTTGCCTCCCTCGAAGGAGGCCTGCGTTCGATCACGGCCGAGGGCTATGGAATGCGAACGAACCATCAAACGACACTTAAGGCACCGGCCACCCTCAGGGGGATCGGCGTGCATTCCGGGAACCCGGCGGAGATCACCCTCCACCCCGCGCCGGCGAACCACGGAATCGCGTTCCTCCGCACCGGCATGCCCACCGGCAACGATCGCCTCATCAAAGCCCACCACGCCTGCGTGTCCGCCACCGAACTCTGCACCGTCATCGGCGATGTCCAGACGGGCGCCGTGGCCACCATCGAGCACCTGATGTCCGCCCTCTACGGGGTCGGGCTCGACAACGTCCTCGTCGAGATCGACGGCCCCGAGATGCCGATCCTCGACGGCAGCGCCCGTCCCTTCGTGCAGGCCATCGACGCCGTCGGCCTCACCACCTGCGGCGCCGCCCGGCGCTGGATCAAGGTTCTGCGCCCCGTCCGCATCGAGGTGGACCGCGCTTTCGCCGAACTCCGCCCCATCGACCGCGGCTTCCGCCTCGACGTGGAGATCGATTTCGAGAATCCGGTGATCGGCCGCAGCCGCAAGGCCATGGACCTCACCCCCTCCGCCTATCGCCGCGAGATCGCGGGCGCGCGCACCTTCGGGATGATGCGCGACGTCGAACGCTACTGGAAGGCCGGGTTTGCCCTGGGCGCCTCCCTCGAGAACACCGTCGCGGTGGGCGAGACGGCGGTCGTGAACCCCGAGGGCCTGCGCTACGCCGACGAGTTCGTCCGCCACAAGTTCCTCGACGCCGTCGGCGACCTCGCGCTTGCCGGCCTGCCGCTCCAGGGCGCCTACCGCTCCTATTGCGGCGGCCACCGCATGAACGTCGGCGTGCTGACCGCCCTGTTCTCCGACCGGGCCAACTACGCCATCGTCGAAGCCGCCAGCCCGCGCCGCGAGACCAGCCTCGCCGAATTCGGCAACAGCCTCGGCCTCGCCGCCTTCGCGGGCGAACTCTGACATCGGGATCTGTAGCGGGCCCGCAACATCCGGTCCGCAAATCGGTGGGCTCAGGGCAAAGGCCGGGTCGGCCGCCGTTTTCACGCCCAAATCGCGCGCCACGGTGAATCGTCCGTGAAACGGGGCAAGGTCCGCTGGGCAACGCAGCCGGACCGTGGCATCACGCCGTCAGCCACGCGACCGACACCTGTGATGGCTTGACGACGCGCGTCCCAAGCGGGCCGCCTGTTGGGGGAAGTACCGGAATGCGCCTCACTCATCCGAACCGCGGTGCGATGGCGGCCGTGCTTCTCACGCTCTGCGGCGTGGGCCTCGGCGGCTGCGACGCCCTCGATTCGATCAACCCCTTCGCTGAGAAGTACAAGCCGGAAGTCGTGCCGGATGTTCCTGCCGACAAGCTCTACAGCGACGGCCTGGCGCGGATGGAGGACAAGGACTACGAGGGCGCCTCGAAGAAATTCGGCGAGCTCGACAAGGCCTACAGCTATTCCGACTGGTCGCGCCGCGCGCTGCTGATGACGGCCTACTCGAACTACGAGGGCCAGAAGTACGACGACGCCATCTCGGCCTCGAAGCGCTACCTCCAGCGCCACCCGGCGAGCAAGGACGCGGCCTACGCCCAGTACCTGATGGCGATGTCGCACTACAAGCAGATCCCCGACGTGACCCGCGATCAGGATCGCTCGGAGAAGGCGCTCGCCGGACTGCAGGAGCTCGTCCAGAAGTATCCGACCTCGGAATACGCGACCGACGCCAAGGCCAAGATCCAGATCACCCGCGACCAGCTCGCCGGCAAGGAGATGGAGGTCGGCCGCTTCTACCTCGAGCGTCGCAACTTCCCCGCCGCCATCAACCGCTTCCGCGATGTGGTGAGCAAGTACCAGACGACCCGCCACGCGGAGGAAGCCCTGGAGCGCCTCGTCGAGGCCTATATGGCGCTCGGCATCACCGCCGAGGCGCAGACAGCCGCCGCCGTGCTGGGCCACAACTTCCCCGACAGCCCCTGGTACAAGGACGCCTTCGCGCTCCTGCAGAACGGCGGCCTGGAGCCGCGCGAGGAAAAGTCCTCGTGGCTGAGCAAGGTCTATCGCGGCGTCGTCGGCCGGACCGCCGAAGCGCAGTGACCTGAGCCAGCGGCCCCGCTCGGGGCCGCCGTTCGACCGCCCGACCCAGGTAGGAGGGGGGGGCTTCCAGTTCGAAGTTACCGCGGTTTCCGAGGCGGACCATACCACCGCCGATCATCGACTTTGTATCACCTTTTCCGAAAGCGGAGATCCACCGCTTGGGTCCATGTTCTCTGCTTTTGGAGCGACGTCACCGCCTCATGCTCGTACGCAGAACGACCCGGCTGTTGCGGAAGGTCGGCATCCTCCCTCCGATTCATCGACCGATGCCGACGCCGGTTTCGGTCCCGATCGATGACGCTCCTGCACCCGTTCAGCCGCGGATGACGGCGGATGGTCGCTACGTCATAACTGCCGAACTCAAGGCGACGCTGAATGCACGCGGCGTCGATTCCGCGCCGCCGCCGGACGGCCGGGTGCTTCCGCCCAACAGCGTCTTCGAGCCGCCCTGCTCCCTGCAGTGGATGGATATCCTAGGCCGGATTTCCGTGGGCAGCTTCAGCTACGGCGTCTCCGGTCACTTCAACAACGTCACGATTGGGCGGTACGTCTCCATCGGCGACGAGGTCCAGATGGGACGGGGCGATCACTCGATCGATTGGCTGAGCACCTCGCCTTTCTTCTATCTGCACGAGACGATCATTCCAGTCGGTCGCGACTTCGCAGACGCCGACGCCTACCATGCGTTCGATCCGGACACGGCCGGAAGCGCGGGGTTCGTTCAAGGCAGTACCATCGTGATTGGGAACGACGTCTGGATCGGCCACCGTGCCTATGTCCGGCCCGGCGTGACCATCGGAACGGGCGCGATCATTGGTGCCTACGCGGTGGTGAGCCGTGATGTTCCGCCGTATGCCATCGTCGTGGGGAATCCGGGCCGGGTCGTCCGCTACCGCTTCGATGAGGCGCTCATCGCGCGTCTGCTCGCCTCGAATTGGTGGACGCTCGCGCCGTGGCAGCTGAAGGGGATCGATGTGTCGCGCCCCGCCGAATCCATCGATGCAATTGAGCGCCGCGTTGCGGAGTCGGAGCCTTACAAGCCGGATCCCATTCATCTGGTTGATTTGGTCTAGCGACTGCCATCGATGGACCTGCAGCGCTGGACGTTCCATGCTTGGCAGCGCATACGAGGCTTTGCTGCTAGGCCGCGGTTCCACGATACCTATCAGTATCTCCTAGAGCGTCCTGAGGAGCGGCACTTCGACCGCTGCGGCTCGGACCTGCGGCACGAGACCCCGTTCTTCTCGAAACGCGTCTACGAGAACAGCCGCCGGAAACGCTTTTTTTCACGCCGGGACGCATATCGGGATTGGCTCGCCGTCGGTCGCACCCGCGGGCTCGAATTCGGCGCAGGGTTGAATACCTATCTAAAAGTCGTTCTTAAGATAAAGGATGACGCGTATTTGCTGCCGAAATGGATGGACTACTATAGTCGTCTCGTTGGGTGGCATAATATCATCGTCATGGACTGTGGGTCGAGAGATGAGGCGTATCTGAGCCTGCTTGCGGAATATAGAGAACGAGTTTTGCTGTTCTCATATCCACATTACTACGACAATCTGCACGACGTTGCGTTCAATTTGAATTTCTATCGATTTGTATCACGAAGCTGCAAGTATCTTTGTGTGGTCGATGCGGACGAGTTCGTGTTCGGCTACCGGGACGGGACCATCGGGGGGGACAATCTACTCTCGATTCTGTCGGAGGGCGATGAGCCAATCTATCCGGGCACCTGGTATCAGAACATCGCCGCGCCGGCGGAGCGATCCGATGACCGTGCGTGGCAAGGACCGCTGCGCTTCGATGTCTCACGGGATGCGATCGCGGCCGGGACCTTCAACGGAAAGGCGATCGTGCGTTCGAACATCTGCCCCGATCTCACCCATGTCGGTCACAATCTCCACGTTGGGGACGTTGCCGCGCGCATCCGGCCGGACGCGTGCGGCCGGATCGGGGTGCTCCATGTCTCGAATCTTGGCTCCACGCAGGCCAGAATGCGAGTTCTCAGGCACCTGAAGGCCAAGGGTTTGGTTCCGTCGGACATGCCCTCCGACTCCGTCGCGGATTTTCTTGCCGAAGCGATCGCGCGAGGGTCGATCGCTCAAGGCGATCGGCATTACGCGGACCAATTCCTGCGAGCCGGTGAGGTCGCGGCCGCACCGGGGCCCACCTTCGAAACGGATCTGATCGCCCGCTCGGTTCGCGAGAGGAATCCGGACTTCCAGCGACAGATCGAAGCGTTCGATTTCGCTGCGCTGCTTCCCCACTGATCACTTGAGCGGAACGGGCGCCAAGGATGCCCAACTGCATTTTGCGCGTGAACCCGGGAAGCGTTATGGCTAAGAGTGCCCCTGACAGAATCCGTACCTGACGCCGTCCCTCGACCGGACATCACGGTGCGTTGGGACGCAGGTATCCGGTGGAGAGGACCCGTCCCAGTGGAGAGGACCCGCGCCGCAGCATGCTGAGCCAGCTCGCGATCCGCGACATCGTCCTCATCGACAAGCTCGACCTGAACTTTCGCGAGGGCCTCAGCGTCCTGACCGGCGAGACGGGGGCGGGCAAGTCGATCCTGCTCGACGCCTTCGCCCTGGCGCTCGGCGGACGCGGCGACGGCCGGCTCGTGCGCCACGGCGAGGCGCAGGGCGCCGTGACCGCCGTGTTCGACATCGGCCTCGACCACCCCGCCCGGGCGCTGGCCGCGCAGGCCGACCTCGACACCGAGGGCGATCTCATCCTGCGCCGCATCCAGATGGCCGACGGCCGCACCCGGGCCTTCGTCAACGACCAGCCCGTGGGCGTGCAGGTCCTGCGCGCCATCGGCCTCGCCCTCGTGGAGATCCACGGCCAGCACGACGATCGCGCGCTCGCCGATCCGGGGACGCATCGCGCCATCCTCGACGCCTTCGGTGGCCTCCAGGCGCCCCTCGGTCAGGTGAGCGAGGCCGCCAAGCGCGTACGCGCCGCCCGCGCCAGCCTCGCCGAGCACCGGGCCCGGGTGGAGGCCGCGCGCAAGGAGGTCGACTTCCTGCGCCACGCCGTGGACGAGTTGGAGACCCTCGATCCGAAGGCCGGGGAGGAGACGGCCCTGGCCGAGCGCCGCACGGTGATGCAGCAGGGCGAGAAGGTCGCCCGTGAACTCAACGAGGCCATCGAGGCGTCGGGTGGTCCGGGCGTCGCCCACCTCTCTTCCGCCCTGCGCAAGCTCGAGCGCCGGGCCGGACAGTTGCCCGCCCTGGTCGAGCCCTGCGTCGCCGCCCTCGATGCCGCCCTGACGGCCCTCGACGAGGCCCATACGGTTCTGGACGCCGCCTTGCGCGAGGCCGAGTTCGACCCGCGCGAGTTGGAGCGGGTCGAGGAGCGGCTGTTCGCGCTCCGCGCCGCATCGCGAAAGTACGACGTGCCCGTGGACGATCTCGCGGCGCTGCGCGAGCGCTACGCGTCGGACGTCGCCGCCATCGATGCCGGCGAGGAGGCCCTCGGCGGCCTGGAAAAGACCCTGGCGGGGGCCGAGGCCGCCTACGCCAAGGCGGCGACGAAGCTCACCGAGGGGCGCCGCAAGGCGGCCAAGGCCCTCGACGCGGCGGTGAAGGGCGAATTGCCGCCGCTCAAGCTCGAACGCGCCCGCTTCATCACCGAGATCAGCACCGACCCGGACTCGCGGGATGCCGCGGGCTACGACCGCGTCGAGTTCTGGGCGCAGACCAATCCGGGCACCCGGCCCGGGCCGATGATGAAGGTCGCGTCCGGCGGCGAGCTGTCGCGCTTCATGCTCGCCCTCAAGGTCGTACTCGCCGACAAGGGCTCGGCGCCGACCCTGATCTTCGACGAGATCGACACCGGCGTCGGCGGGGCCGTGGCCGACGCCATCGGCGCCCGCCTGGGGCGCCTCGCCACCCGGGTTCAGGTGGTGGCCGTCACCCACGCGCCTCAGGTGGCCGCCCGGGCCGAGACCCATTTCCTCATCGCCAAGGACCCGGTGAAGGGCAGCGACCGGGTTGCCACCCGGGTCGCGTCCCTGGCCGCCCCGGCCCGGCGCGAGGAGATCGCCCGGATGCTCGCCGGCGCCACCGTGACCGACGAGGCCCGCGCCGCGGCCGCCCGCCTGCTTCAATCGGCGGATGCGTGATGCACCTGGGACACGGACAGCGTTAAGATTTTGTTTACCATGATCGCGGACTCTCACGTGGTGACGGGCACGCGCCTGATTCGGCGTCGGCGTTGAACATCGCTCGAGACGAGGGACTGCGACGTGGACCAGAGAATCACCGGAATGGGCATGGACCACGAACACGACGGGGACGCGCATCCCACGCTGACCGACGAGACGCGCTACCGCCTCGGCAACGCCCTGCGCTCCCTCTACGAGGAGACCTGCGACACGCTGCCGATCCCCGACAGCCAGATCGACCTCCTCCTGCGCCTGCGCCACAAGGAGCGCGACCGCCGCCGGATGGACTGAACGTCCCCGGACTGCGCGGGCCTACCAGCGCCGCGCGCCCGGCTGTCGCCGATATTCCGCCGCCCGGATCAGGGTGAGCACCCGATCGAGGTCGAGCAGGGCTTCGCGCTCCTCGGTGCCGGCCTGCGCGATCGCCTCCGCATTCGTACCGAATTGCTGCTGCTGCTGAACGAGGACGAGCCTGCGCTCCAGGGCCTCGCGCTGCACGTGGAGGTCGAGGAACGCGCCCTCGCCCGGATCGCCCACCGGATCGCCGCCCGACGGCGCCTCTTCGCGGTCCGCTTCGTTCATCGCCATCGTTTCCCCCGAGCCGCATCGTGCCACCACACGGCGCCAAGACACGGTGCTGAGCGCAGGTGTTGCCAACGCACGAAGTCCAAGGACCGTGCCATTCCGCCGCGCCGCCGCGGGGAATGGGCGGGCGCTGTCATCCGTATGTCACGTCGTGGTCATAGAGCCGCACCATCGGGCGGCTAACGGGTCGTGGCGGATCGAGGGCGCGCGGATCGCGCGGGCCCTTCGGTCCCCCCTCCCGCTCGACAGACACGGAGAGCCTCGTGAAACCCTTCGCCTACGCGCTTGCCCTCGGGCTCGCGACCGCCCAGCTCGCCACCTCCGCCCTGGCTGCCGACATCACGGGTGCTGGCGCAACCTTCCCGTTCCCGGTCTATTCCAAGTGGGCCGAGGCCTACCGCAAGGAAAGCGGCATGGGCCTGAACTACCAGTCCATCGGCTCGGGCGGCGGCATCAAGCAGATCCAGGCCAAGACCGTCGATTTCGGCGCCACCGACGCGCCCCTGAAGGGACCGGCCCTCGAGAAGGACGGCCTCGTCCAGTTCCCCACCGTGATGGGCGGCGTCGTCCCCGTGGTGAACATCCCGGGCGTCGAGCCGGGCAAGCTCAAGCTCACCGGCGAGATCGTCGCCGACATCTATGCCGGCAAGATCGCCAAATGGTCGGATGCCCGCATCACCAAGCTCAACGAAGGTGTGAAGCTCCCTGACGCCAACATCACCCCGGTCTACCGCTCGGATGCGTCCGGCACGACCAACATCTTCACCACCTACCTCTCCCAGGTCTCCGAGCCCTGGAAGAAGGAGTTCGGTGCCGCCACCACGGTGAGCTGGCCCGTGGGCCAGGGCGGCAAGGGCAACGAGGGCGTCACCGCCACCGTCAAGCAGGTCCCCAACGCCATCGGCTACGTCGAGTCCGCCTACGCCAAGCAGAACAAGCTCAGCCACACCCTGCTCCAGAACAAGGCCGGCAAGTTCCCGCAGCCCGACGACAAGGCGTTCCAGGCCGCAGCCGCCAGCGCCGACTGGAAGTCCGCCCCCGGTTTCGGCATCTCGCTGACCGACCAGGCCGGCGAGGACGCCTGGCCGATCACCGCCGCGACCTTCATCCTCGTCTACCGCGAGCCGGCCGACGCGGCCAAGACCGCCGACGTGCTCAAGTTCTTCGACTGGGCCTATAAGAACGGCGACAAGCTCGCCGTTGACCTCGACTACGTGCCGCTGCCCGACAACGTCGTCGGCCTGATCCACGAGGCCTGGAAGACCATCAAGACCAAGGATGGCAAGCCCGTCTACAACAACTGAGCCCTCCTCCACGGAGGACAGGTGATCCATCGACGGGCCCGGTGCATGCGCCGGGCCCGTCTCATGGGCGAAAGTGGGCCCGGCGACGGTGGGCTCGCGTCGGGGCACGCCGCGCTGTAGACGCCGCAGAGAGAAGAGACGATTTCGGATGGGCGCCTTGACTGAACAGATCTCCCTGACGCGGACCGCCGCTCCGACCCGGCGCAAGCCCGGCGGCCTCGGCGACACCCTGTTTCGGACCGCCTCCTACGCCTCGGCGATCCTCGTCCTCCTCGTTCTCTTCGGCATCCTCGCCTCCATCGCGTATGGCGGCTGGCCGGCCTTCGCCGAGTTCGGCCCCGGCTTCATCACCTCGAGCGCCTGGAACATCGGCCAGGAGCAATACGGTGCCTTCGTCGCCATCGTGGGCACCCTGGCCTCGGCGATCCTCGCTCTCCTCATCGGCGTGCCGCTGTCCCTCGGCATCGCCATCTACCTGACGCAGCTCTGCCCCGGCTGGGCGCGCAAGCCCGTGGCGATGACCATCGAGCTCCTCGCCTCGGTGCCGAGCATCATCTACGGCATGTGGGGCCTGTTCATCTTCGCGCCCCTGTTCGCCCGCTTCGTGCAGATGCCGGTGTCGAACCTCGTGGAGGGGATGCCCATCGTCGGCACCCTGTTCTACGCCCGCGTGCCCTCGGGCGTCGGCATCCTCACCGCCGGCATCATCCTCGCCATCATGATCGTGCCGTTCGTGGCCTCGATCACCCGCGACATGCTCGACCAGATCCCGACGGTGCTGCGCGAGAGCGCCTACGGCATCGGCTGCACCACCTGGGAGGTGGTGCGGCACGTCCTCGTGCCCCAGGCCTCGGTCTCGATCATCGGCGCGATCATGCTCGGCCTCGGCCGCGCCCTCGGCGAGACCATGGCGGTGACCTTCGTCATCGGCAACGCCAACCGCCTCTCGGCCTCGGTGTTCGATCCGGGCTCCACCATCGCGTCCCGCATCGCCAACGAGTTCAACGAGGCTGACGGCCTGCAGCTGAACTCCCTGATGGCGCTCGGCTGCATCCTGTTCGTCATCACCTTCCTCGTCCTGATCGTCGCCCGCCTGCTCGTCCGGCGCGTGAAGGTCGCTTGAGTCCGGCCGGAGACACCACCATGGACGCGCTCAACACCGTCACCGCCGCGCCGCCCCTCCAGGCGAGCCGGGTCCGCTCGGGACGCCGGGTCGCCGACAAGCTGCTCATCGGCGCCAGCACGGTCGCGACCCTCATCGGCATCCTCGTGCTCGGCTCGATCCTGGCCATGCTGATCATCGAGGGCGTGAAGGGGTTCTCGCCGCTCCTCTTCACCGAGCCGACGCCCGGGCCCGGCTCCGAGGGCGGCGGCATCGCCAACGCGATCCTCGGCAGTCTGGTGATGACCTTCCTGGGCATCCTGGTCGCGACGCCGGTGGGCGTCATGGCCGGCACCTTCCTCGCGGAGTACGGCCGCAACTCGAAGCTCGCCGACCTCATCCGCTTCCTCAACGACATCCTGCTCTCGGCACCCTCCATCCTCATCGGCCTGTTCGTCTACACCCTGATGGTGCGGCCCATGGGGAGCTACTCGGGCTGGGCCGGCGCCGTGGCGCTCGCCATCATCGCCACCCCGGTCATCGTCCGCACCACCGAGGACATGCTGCGCCTCGTGCCCTCGACCCTGCGCGAGGCCGGCGCGGCGCTCGGGGCCCCGCCCTCCAAGGTGATCACCGCCATCACGTGGCGCGGGGCCTCCGCCGGCATCGTCACCGGCATCATCCTGGCGCTCGCCCGCATCGCCGGCGAGACCGCGCCGCTCCTGTTCACGGCGCTCAACAACAACAGCTGGTTCTCACCCAACCTCATGGGCGGCGTGCCGAACCTGCCGGTGATGATCTACCAGTTCGCCCTCTCGCCCTACGGCAACTGGCAGCAGCTCGCCTGGGCCGGCGCCCTCCTGATCACCGTCACGATCCTCGCCCTCTCGATCGTGGCCCGCTTCGTCATCAAGAGCGAGCGCGCGCGCTGATCCGCGCCCCGTTCGCCCCGCCCCCGTTCGACCTGAAGGACCCGCAACCGATGAACGCCGCCAACGGGATCACCTCCGCGCAGCTCACCGGCCGCCACAAGGCGGACGAGAGTTCCCCCGTCCGCATCGCCGTGAAGGATCTGAACTTCTACTACGGCACCTTCCACGGCCTGAAATCCGTGAACCTCAACTTCCACGACCGGCAGGTCACCGCACTCATCGGTCCGTCGGGCTGCGGGAAATCGACCCTGCTGCGCACCTTCAACCGCATCTACAGCCTCTACCCCGACCAGCGCGCCGAAGGGGAGATCCTGCTCGACGGCCAGAACGTCCTCGACGCCAGGGTCGACCTGAACGAGCTGCGCTCGCGCATCGGCATGGTGTTCCAGAAGCCGACGCCGTTCCCGATGTCGATCTACGACAACGTCGCCTTCGGCCTGCGCCTCTACGAGAAGCTGCCGAAAGCCGATCTCGACGTGCGCGTGGAGGAGTCCCTGCGCAAGGCCGCCCTGTGGGACGAGGTGAAGGACAAGCTCAAGCAGTCCGGCATGGGCCTCTCGGGCGGCCAGCAGCAGCGCCTGTGCATCGCCCGCACGGTGGCGCAGCGCCCCGAGGTGATCCTGTTCGACGAGCCGACCTCGGCCCTCGACCCGATCTCGACGGGCCGCATCGAAGAGCTCATCGAGCAGCTGCGGTCCGAATTCACCATCGTCATCGTCACGCACAACATGCAGCAGGCGGCGCGCATCTCGCAGTTCACGGCGTTCATGTATCTCGGCGAACTCGTCGAGTTCGGTCCGACCACGCGGATCTTCATGAACCCCGAGAAGCGCCAGACCCAGGACTACATCACCGGCCGCTTCGGCTGATTTCTTGGGAGAGGGGGCGGCTCCTCCGCCGCAGCCCGCCCCACCCCGCCCTGTGGCAGGTTTCCCCGAACGAGACCTGACCGAGGAGTGCGACATGCCCGACCACATCGTCAGTTCCTACGACACCGACCTCGAAGACCTGCGGCGGTCCATCTCCGAGATGGGCGGCATCGCCGAGAAGATGATGACGGAGGCGAGCGACGCCCTCGTGCGCCGCGACGTGCCCCTGGCCCAGGCGGTCATCGCCGCCGATCACCGCCTCGACACCCTGCAGCGCGAGATCGAGGAGCGCTCGATCCTGCTCATCGCCCGGCGCCAGCCCATGGCCATCGACCTGCGCGAGACCGTGTCGGCGATCCGGGTCTCGAACGACCTCGAGCGCATCGGCGATCTCGCCAAGAACGTCGCCAAGCGCGTGGTGGCGATCGCGGACCAGATCCAGCCGCAGAAGATCGTCATCGGCGTCCAGCACATGAGCGACTTGGTGCAGGAGCAGCTCAAGGACGTCCTCGACGCCTATGCCAGCCGCGACACCAAGGCGGCCCTCGACGTGTGGGAGCGCGACGACGCCATCGACGCCCTGTACAACTCGCTGTTTCGCGAGCTCCTGACCTACATGATGGAGGATCCGCGCAACATCTCGTTCTGTACGCACCTGCTGTTCGTCGCCAAGAACATCGAGCGTATCGGCGACCACACCACCAACATCGCCGAGACGATTCACTACCTCGTCACCGGCGCCAACAGCCTGGCGGAGAGCGATCGTCCCAAGAACGACGCCTCGAACTACGCCACGGTGGACATGCCGCCCCTCGGCCTGACCACGGGGGCCTGAGGGGAGCCCTCGTCGAGGGCGCGAAAGACCAAGGGTTCGAGCCCTGCCCGCCCCGCCATGGGTCGGGCAGGGTTCCGGGCCGCATGAGCGGGCGGTTGTGATGAGTACGCGGATCCTCATCGTCGAGGACGAGGAGGCCCTGACCCTCCTGTTGCGCTATAATCTTGAGGCCGAAGGGTTCGAGGTCGATTCCGCCGCGCGCGGCGACGAGGCCGACCTGCGGATGCAGGAGCAGGTGCCCGACCTCGTGCTGCTCGACTGGATGCTGCCCGGCCTGTCGGGGATCGAGCTGTGCCGCCGGATCCGGGCGCGCCGGGAGACCGAGCGCCTGCCGGTGATCATGCTGACGGCCCGGGGCGAGGAGGGCGACCGCATCCGTGGCCTCGGCACCGGGGCCGACGACTATATCGTCAAGCCGTTCTCCGTGCCGGAACTGCTCGCCCGCGTGCGCGCGCTCCTGCGCCGGGCCAAGCCGGCCCACGTGGCCAACCTGCTGGTGGCCGGCGACATCGAGCTCGACCGTCTCAGCCACCGCATCCGCCGCGAGGGCCGCGAGATCCATCTCGGTCCGACGGAGTTCAAGCTCCTCGAATTCCTCATGCGCAGTCCCGGGCGCGTGTTCTCGCGCGAGCAGCTGCTCGACGGCGTCTGGGGGCACGACGTCTACATTGACGAGCGTACCGTGGACGTGCACGTCGGGCGTTTGCGCAAGGCCCTGAACCGGCCCCGGCAGAGCGACCCGATCCGCACGGTCCGGGGCTCGGGCTACTCGTTCGACGAGATGTTCGCCGGCACCGAGTGACGCGCCGGCCGCAAGCGCGGAGCGTGACCCGCTCGGATTCCCGGCGGCACGACGATCGCGATCGCCTCAGCGAAATCCGCCGACCCTGCGGTCGCGCTTGCGCTCGGCCGCCGGCTGGTAGGCGATCTGGGCGTGGTGGGTGCAGTAGGGCAGGCCGGTGATGGCGCGGTCGCCGCAATAGTGGAAATCGGGCGACGTCGGGTCCCCGAGGGGCCAGCGACACATGGATTCGCGCAGATCCATGATCGTGACCCTGCGCGAGGCCGCCAAGCCCACGGCCTCGATCCGGGCCACGGGCACCGGCGCGGCGCGCGTATCCGCGGGAGCGGGCTGCATCGCGACGACGGATCCGGCCTCGACCGCCGCGGTTCCGGACGGTTCGCTGTCCCGGCCCACGGTCCCGAGCATGGGGGCATCGATCCCGAGCCCTTGGATTTCGGTGTCCCGATGCCCGGTCTCGTGGTCCGCGGATTCCGGTTGTCCGGGCTCCTGGCCCGCGCCCTCGCGGGCCGGCTTCTTGCGGGGGAGGGTGTCGGGCCCTTTCGCCACGCGGCCGGACAGGCCGAGACGATGGACCTTGCCGATGACGGCGTTGCGGGTCACGCCACCGAGTTGCGTGGCGACCTGGCTCGCGCTCAGGCCGTCCTGCCACAGGCGACGCAGGAGATCGACGCGCTCGTCCGACCAGATCGGAACCGTTTCGGTCATCGCCCCCTCCGACATCGTGCACCGATCACCGCATGTATCACGGGCGCGAAGGACCGGCGGCGGAGCTCCGCAGCGTAAGGTCCCGGGACCGGACAGGTGACGTTCGCCTCGGGCTCTCTTCGGCGACGGTCGAACCGTACAGGAGCGCCCGAGTCCGAGGCAAGAGCGGCCTTGACCGCGTCCGGGCGGGCGACGGGGTTTTCACCGTCAAAGCCAAGTTTGCAAAGCCAAGCTTGCAAACCCAGGTTTGCAAGGACGAGTTCGCAAAGCCGTGCCCGGCTCTCTCCGCCGCGAGGGACTCGCATTGCCGGTGGGTGATGGGCGGCCTATCTGACGGGCAGTCCATGCGTGCCGAACGGTGCGCCGGTCCGACCCCGCCAACCCCCCGGCAGGAGACTTCATGCGTCTGTCCCGCGCCACGGCCTGCCTCATCCTGTCCGCCAGCGGGGCGTCGGCCGCCGAGCCCGTGCCCCTCGCCAGCCACCGCGCGGTCTACGACCTGTCGCTCGCCCAGAGCGGCGGCACCCGGGCGGTGGAGAGCGCGCGCGGGCGCATCGTCATCGATTTCTCGGGCGACGCCTGCAAGGGCTACACGATGCAGACCCGGCAGGTGACGGTGCTGGAAAGCGGCGAGACCGGCAGCCGCACCTCGGACCTGCGCAACACCACCTTCGAGAGCGCCGACGGGCGCAGCTACCGCTTCAAGGTCAGCACTTTGCTCAACGGCACGCCCGGCCAATCCGTGGACGGCACCGCCGAGACGGTGGCCGATGCCCTCAAGGTTCGCCTGAAGGAGCCCAAGCGCGACGGGTTCCAGGCGAGCGGAGAGGTGCTGTTCCCGACGGTCCACATGCGCCGCCTCATCGCGGCGGCGCGCGAGGGCCGGACGACCCTCTCGGTGAAGGTCTACGACGGCACCGACGACGGCCGGAAGGTCTACGACACCCTGGCGGTGATCGGACGCCCGGCCACGACCGCTTCCGTCAAGGAAGGGGCGCCTCAGGAGGGAGCCGCGGGCGAGGGCGCCGCGATGCCGAAAGCCGACCGCGACAAGCCCCTGCGCGAGGGGGAGATGGCGGGCATGACCCACTGGCCGGTGACCCTGAGCTACTTCACCGCCGGCGAAGGCGAGCGTACGCCGATCTACGTGCTGACCTTCGACCTCTACGAGAACGGCGTCAGCGGCAACCTTCGCCTCGATTACGGGGAATTCGCCGTGGCGGGCAATCTCAGCCGCCTCGACAAGCTCCCGGCCGCCACCGACTGCAAGTCCTAGAGCGCTCTCCGCCGAAGTGGATGCCGGTTCGGCGCAAAAGTGCGCGGCAAAGCGAAGGCCTCGCGATGTGGCCCGACCCAACGCGGTCGGGCGCAGCGCGAGGGCATCGGCTCCTGGAGCGGCGTCGATCCGCCGGCAGGGCGGATGATGCGGCGGCGCCCCTCTCACCGCGACGGGAATGGCCCGTCCACCGCTCCGATCGATCGGTCGGGCGGACCTGCCTCGAATGGGCGGACGCGCGGCGCCGTCAGACGTCGTCGCCCCGCGTCCCCTGATCCGAAAATCCGTCGTCGAACTCCATGGGCGAGAGTCGGCGCCAGGCCGCCGCGATCCGCTCGGGCGGCACCGTCAGGGCCTCCGCCACGGCCATCAGGGTGGCTTCGTCGCCCATGACGTGGTCGAGGAGCCCGGCCAGGAACCCGGCATCCTGCGCGCTCGCCCGCAGGGTGTCGGGGGTCACCCCGGTGGCGTTGAGGAAGGGGTAGAGCCGCTCGTCGTCCGTGGCCATCCAGGCGAGGATCGCCAGGGCGAGGCGCTCGGCCGAATCACGGTCATTGGCGGATTTGCGTTTCGTCAACATGTATCCGTTACATCTCATTGCGCGGGCCATGCCTCGAAGAACAATGAGCCGCTCGAACGCCGGGAACAATGGGCCATGACAAAGACGGTGCTCATCGTCGAGGACAACGAGCTGAACATGAAGCTCTTCAACGACCTGTTGGAAGGGCACGGCTACGCAACGCTCAAGACCGCCAACGGGATCGAGGCCATCGAACTCGCCCGCGCCCACCGGCCCGATCTCATCCTGATGGACATCCAGCTTCCCGAGGTCTCCGGCCTCGAAGTCACGAAGTGGCTGAAGGAGGACGACGACCTCAAGTCGATCCCGGTCATCGCCATCACGGCCTTCGCCATGAAGGGCGACGAGGAGCGCATCCGCGAGGGGGGCTGCGAGGCCTACCTGTCGAAGCCGATCTCGGTCGCCAAGTTCCTCGCCACCGTCCGTCAATATCTCGGTGACGGCAAGTCGTCTTGACCCAACAAGTCGTCTTGACCCGACAAGTCGTCTTGACCCGGCATATCCGTCTGATCGGGCGTGTCCCCTTCGATCCGAACGCGTGAGGACAGATGTCGGCCCGGATCCTGATCGTCGATGATCTCTTCCCCAACGTGAAGCTCCTGGAGACCAAGCTCTCCCTGGAGTATTTCGACGTGCTGGCGGCCATGAACGGCCCGGATGCCCTGGCGATCTGCGCCAAGGGTCTGTGCGACCTCGTCCTCCTCGACGTGATGATGCCCGGCATGGACGGGTTCGAGGTGTGTCGCCGGCTCAAGAACGACCCCAACACCGCCCATCTGCCCGTGGTGATGGTCACCGCCCTCGACCAGCCCTCCGACCGCCTGCGCGGCCTCGATGCCGGCGCCGACGACTTCCTGACCAAGCCCATCGACGACATCGCCCTGTTCGCCCGCGTGCGCAGCCTCGTGCGGCTGAAGGCGGTGACGGACGAGCTGCGCAGCCGCGCCCTGGCCTCCCGGGATTTCGGCATGGGCGACCCCCTGGCGCTCGCCACCGCCGAGACCGGGCAGAACGCCACGATCCTGCTGGTGGAGGACCGCGCGAGTTCCGCCGACCGCCTCGCGACGGCGCTCGGCCAGCACCACAGCGTCACCGTCGAGGCCGATCCGCACAAGGCCCTGGTGCTGGCCACCGAGGGCGGTTTCGACCTCGCCCTCGTCAGCCTCGATCTCGCCGATTTCGACGGCCTGCGCCTGTGCAGCCAGCTGCGGTCCCTGGACCGGACCCGGGCCATGCCGGTGGTGATGATCGCCGAGCCGCACGACAAGGCGCGCGTGGTGCGGGGACTCGATTTCGGCGTTCACGACTACCTCATGCGCCCCGTCGACCGGAACGAGCTCGTGGCCCGCGTCCGCACGCAGGTGCGCCGCCGCCGCTTCTCCGACACCCTGCGGGGCGCCGTCCAGGCCTCGATGGAACTGGCGATCATGGACGGGCTCACGGGCCTGCACAACCGGCGCTACCTCGACAGCCATCTCGGCGCCCTGTTCGCCGAGGCGGCGCTGCGCGGCCGCCCGGTGGCGACGCTTATGCTCGACATCGACCGGTTCAAGACCATCAACGACACCTGGGGCCACGAGGCCGGCGACGAGGTGCTGCGCGCCTTCGCCGATCGCATCCGCACGCACACGCGGGGCATCGACATCGTCTCCCGCTACGGCGGCGAGGAGGTGGTGATCATCCTGCCCGACGCCGAGGCACCCGAGGCCCACGCCATCGCCGAGCGCATCCGCGAGCGGATCGAGGCCGTGCCGTTCTCGATCCAGCGCGACACCCGGGCCATCGGCGTCACCGTGTCCATCGGCGTGTCCTGGCGCCGGCCCGAGGACGTGGGACCGGCCGACATGCTCAAGCGCGCGGACCTCGCCCTCTACCGGGCCAAGAATGCCGGCCGCAACCGCGTCGAGGCGGCGGCGGCCTGAGCCTCAGCCCGTCTCGGCCCCGCCTTCCTGCAGCCACCCCTCGCGCAACCAGGTCACGGCGCCCCCGAGACCGGCCACCCACCAGGCCTGCCACGCGCCGTGCTCGACGAAGGCGACCGCCGCCGCCGCGCCGAGGAGGCCGAGCGCCGTCACCGCCTGGAAGCGGGGCATCGCCGCGATGGCGCGGAGCGTCAGGAACAGGAGGGCCGCCATCAGTCCGGCTCCGATGACCCCGAGTTCGGCCCAGACCTGCAGGAAACTGTTGTGCGGATGGCCCACCGCCAGCATCCGGTGCCATTCCGGCGCGATGCCGTCGGCCGCGGGCGTCCAGGCGAAGCGCCCGGCCGTGCCGTAGCCGGCCCCGCGCCACGGATCGGCTGCCACCGCCGCGCCGAAGCTCCGCGCGATGGCGACGCGCGCCCGCGAACTGCTCTGGACGAGGCGCTCATGGGCCGCCTCCGGCATCAGGCGATGGAGGAGATCGCCCTCCACGGGGCTGAGCGCCACCGCCAGCGCCAAGGCGACCCCGGCGAGGCCGAGGCCGGCACGCCGGGGCAGGCGCCACGCCGCCAGGGCCATGCCGGTGCCGGCGAGGAGCCCGAGGGCGGCGGCGCCGCTCACGGAGCGCAGGATCGCGACGGCGGACACGACCCCGATGAGACCGGCCGTCAGCCGGTGTCCCCTGCGCAGGAGCAGGGCGACGAAGGGGCCGGCGACCAGCAGGATCGTCAGGGCCGGGCGGTTGTAGATGAAGTAAGCCACCCGCGTGCCCAGCGCCTTGCGCAGGGCGAGGTCGGTCGCGAGGTCCGCCACGAGAACCAGCCCGGCGAGGCCCAGCATCCAGGCGGCGGCCATGGCCGTCCCGGGCGGCATCCGGCCCGGTGCGAGGCGTGCCAGCAGGTAGGCGGCCAGGAGGGTGGGCCCGAACTCGCCGGTCGTGCGCCAGGACAGGGCGGGAAACGGGCTCCAGGCGATGGAGACGAGGCACCAGCCGAGGAAGGCGAGGGCTGTGAGCCCCGCTCCCGTGCGCAAGGGGGCCGCGAGGGTGGTCCAGGCGACGCGCCGACCCTCGATCAGGGTGGCGGCGAGAAAGAGGAGCGCGGCAAGCCCGATCACCGCCGGGCTCGAGCGGTTGGCCGCCACCATCGCCAGGGGGAGGGCGGCCAGGGCGAGGGCTCCGGTGCCGCGCAGGCGTTCGCCGAGGGACATGCGCGGGGACATGCGCGGGAAGAAGCCTGATCGCACCGCGGCGCCGAGGCGCCTTACTGAAGCTGGTGGCCGCGCTTCACCATCTCGGCCCGCACGCGCACCATGACGTATTCGGAGACCTCCTGGGTCCAGCCCTGCATGGCCTGGACGATGCCGTCGAGAACCTGGGGCTGGGTCTCGACGTAGCGCTTGCCGGCGGGCGACCGGAAGAAGGTGGCGATGTCGGAGAGTTCGGCCTCGGTGAGGCGGGTGGCGTAGATGCGCGCCGCCGTGTCGATCATCGCCTGCTTCTGCAACTCCATCTCGGGCTGGAGACCGACCAGCACCTCGTCGAGGTCCTTGCCGAGTTCGGGCCGCGTCACGGCGTTCTGCCGGATCTGCTCGCTGAAGGCCGGGATGATGGAATCGAACGAACGGGCGATGCCCGAACTCAGCATCACCTCGCGGGCCAGCGCCATGTGCGACGGGGCGAAGGCCGGGGCCTGGTTGTTCGCCGCTGGTGTCGCGGGCGCCGGGGGCGCGGGCTTGGCCGGCGTGGCCTTTTGCGGGGCGGCCGGCTTCTGCGGCGCCTGGGCGTGGACCGCCGGGGCGATCAGGAGCGCGGCGCCCGCCAGTGCGGCGCGCAGGGCGTGGGAGCTGGAGGCCAGGGGGCGAAACATGGAGGAGGCTCCGGGAAGTCTTCGACGATGCGGGTCGGGCGAGTGATCGGGCGAGGGATCGGGGATGGGTCAGACGGTGCCGAGGCAGGTCACGTGCGCCGTGCCGTCCCGCGCCTCGGCCAGGATCGCCCCCGTGGCGAGGCCGAGGAACAGGCCGTGCTCGACCACGCCGGGCACCGCCCACAGGGCGGCCGACAGGGCCTCGGGATCGGGGATGTGCTCGAGATGCGCGTCGAGGATGTGATGGCCGCCATCGGTGCGGAGCGGTGCCCCGTCCGCGCCCGTGCGCAGGACGATCGCGCCCGCGCAACCGGCGGCCGCGACGGCCGCCTCCACCGCGCGCCGCGTGGCGCCGAGGCCGAACGGGTTGACCTCGACGGGCAGCGGGAAGGCGCCGAGGGTCGCGACGCGCTTGGCCGCGTCGGCGATCACCACCATGCGGCGGCTCGCGAAGGCGACGATCTTCTCGCGCAGGAGGGCGGCGCCGCCGCCCTTGATCAGGCGCATGTGCCCGTCGATCTCGTCGGCCCCGTCGATGGTGAGATCGAGCTCCGGCAACTCCTCGAGGGTGGCGAGCCGGAGGCCGGCGGCCTCCGCCGCGACCCGCGTCGCCTCGGAGGTCGGCACGCCGACGACGTCGAGGCCGGCGCGGACGCGGACGCCGAGCAGCTCGATGAATGCGTTGGCGGTGCTGCCGGTGCCGATCCCCAAGCGCATCCCGTCCGTCACGAGGGCGACGGCCCGCTCGGCGGCGGCGCGCCGCAGGTCGGGCCCGCTCATGCCGAACGTCCGGGGGCCGGTCGTTCGGCGGCGACGGGACGGCTCGGGACGGCAGGGCGCATGGAACGGGCTCGGGGCTTCGGGCGTCGGCAGGCCCTAGCACGGCTGACCGCGCCGTCAAACGCGACGCGGACGAGCGCGATCAAGGGCGCGCGGAACCGCCTTGGGGGGGCGTCACGCTCGGGCTCGCCCGGCCGGGGACGGGGCTCGCCGCTTCCTCCGGTCCGGTGGGATTGGCTTGGGCCGTGCAGACCACGGCCTCCTTCTGGAGCTGGACGTAGCAGATGCTCATCTCGCCGGTGCGATAATTGACCCGGAACACCCCCGCCTCGCGGGTGTGGCGGGAGGCGACGAGGCCGTATTCGGAAGGCGCCTGGGCGCTCGCACCCTCGCCGGCGCCGTAGCACACGGTGAGGCCGACGCTGCCGACCGCGCCCTCGCGCAGGCCGTACTGGCACGAGGTGACTTCGCCCGTGACCTTGTCGACCCGGTAGACCCGGTTGAGGTCGATCTGCGGCGCGGGCACGAACTCGTAGGAGCTCGCCCAGGCCGTTGTCGTCAGGAGGGCCAGCAGCCCCACCGCGCGGAAAAGATGTGAGGCCTGTTGGGTCAGACGCATGTGGGTCAGACGCATGGGTGTCCCGATGTCTCGGCTTTGAGGATCGCGCGAGCGATAGCGCCGCCTTGCGGCGCAACCGTGGCCCCGCGCCAGCGTCTTGCCCAAACCGCACATCCGCGCGGGCGTCTTGCCCCTGCCGCGCGGCCCCGATAGCGCTTGGCCCCGATCTCCAACGCCGAGCCCTCGCAGAAAGCCAGCCCATGTCCGCGCCGAGCCGATCCCCGTCCAGCCTGCCGCCCATCGCGGTGTTCGACCTCGACGGCACCCTGGCCGAGACGGCGGGCGACCTCGTCGGAACCCTCAACGCCATCCTGGCGCAGGAAGGCCTGAAGACCCTCGACCTCGCGCAGGCCCGCGACATGATCGGCGCCGGCGCCAAGGCGTTGATCCGGCGCGGGTTCGAGGCATCCGGCACGGACCTCGACGACGACCGCCTGGAAGCCCTGTTCGTGGCGTTCCTCGATCATTACGGCCGCCACCTGTGCGACCATTCCCACCTGTTCCCGGGCGTGACGGAGGCCCTCGACACCCTCGCGGCCCGGGGCTTCACCCTCGCCGTGTGCACCAACAAGGTCGAGGCCCACGCCCTCACGCTCCTCGAACTCCTTGGGGTGTCGGGGCGCTTCTCCGCCATCTGCGGCCGGGACACGTTCGCGCATTACAAGCCGGACCCGCGCCATATCACCCTCACCATCGAACGCGCGGGCGGGGACCCCGCCCGTGCGGTGATGGTGGGGGATTCGCGCGCGGACATCGACGCGGCCAAGGCCGCCGGCATCCCGGTGATCGCGGTGCCGTTCGGCTACACCGACCTGCCCGTCGAGGCCTTCGGCCCTGACCGGGTGATCGCGCATTTCGATGAGCTGGTGGCGGCCGTGGAGGCGCTTGTGCCGGCGGCGCGGGGATGATCCCGGCCCGAATGGCCCCAGCCAAACCTGTTCATCCCGAGGGGCCGCCTCGGGATGAGGACCCGAGATGGATCCGGCCCGGACAGCCGATCACGCACGGCATGGCGGCGAAATCTGGTGGATGGTATGTGTTCGATGGAGGAAATGGTGGGCGGTACAGGGATCGAACCTGTGACCTTCCCCGTGTGAAGGGGACGCTCTACCGCTGAGCCAACCGCCCGCTGCCATTCTTGCCAGTTCGCGTGGTCGGCTCTCGCGAGCGGGCCAAGGGTCGAAGCGAACGGCGTTCCGTGGGCGATGCCGCCGGAACCGAGGGCGTTCTAGGGCGCGGCCCCCCGGCCCGTCAAGGCGGGAATTTCGCCGGGTGAGGTTTTCACGGACGGGCCGCCACGGCGGCCTCGCGCCGGGTGCCGAGGCGCATCAGGACGATGACGGGCACGAGGCCGACGAGGACGATGAGGAGGGCCGCGACCGTGCCGTCCTCGTAGGTGCCGCGCGCGGCCTCGCCGTAGAGGTGGGTCGCCAGGGTCTCCACGTTGAGGGGGCGCAGGAGAAGGGTCGCGGGCAGTTCCTTCACGCAATCGACGAAGACGAGGAGTGCTCCACTGAGCACCGCCGGCCAGGCCAGGGGCCACTGCACCCGGGCGAGGGTCGCGGCGGGTCCGCGCCCGAGCATCCGCCCGGCGTCGGGCAGGCTGCGCGGGATGCGGCCGAGCCCGGCCTCGCAGGTGCCGACGCTGACGGCGAGGAAGCGGATGAGGTAGGCGATCACCAGGGCGCCGCCGGTGCCGAGGCCGATGAGGGCGGGGGCGGCGCCGAACAGGCGCGTCAGCCCCTCCGACAGGATCGTGTCGGCCAGGGCCAGGGGGCCGAGCAGCCCGATGGCCAGGATGGCGCCCGGCAGGGCGTAGCCGAGGCCCGTCAGCCGGACCATGCCGCGCCCGAGGCGGCCGGGCAGCAGGCGGGGGGCGGCCGCGACGAGGAAGCCGATGCCGGCGGCGAGCCCCGTGGCGAGGCTCGCGTACAGCACGGTGTTGCCGATTTCGGGCAGGATGGTCGCGGGCCAGCCGGTGCGGGCGACCCGCGCCACGGCCGCGTGGACGAGATAGCTCGCCGGAATCAGGAAGCCGAGGGTGACCGGCACGAGGCCGAGCGCGAGGGCCGCCCAGCCGCGCCAGCCGCGGAGGGGCCGGCGAGCGAGGTCGCGCGGGCGCTGGGCGGTGCCGGCGAACCCCCGTCCCCGCCGGGCCCAGCGCTCGATCGCCACGAGGCCCAGGACGGCGACCAGCATCACCAGGGCGATCTGGGCGGCGCCGGGCAGATCGGAGCGGTTCACCCAGGTGGCGTAGACCTGCACCGTCAGGGTGCGGACGCCGAGGAACTCTGCCGCACCGATGTCGTTCAGCGCCTCCATGAGGGCGAGGCTGGCGCCGAGCGCGATGGCCGGGCGCGCCAGCGGCAGGGCGACGCGCAGGAACACCGCGGCGGGGGGGCGCCCGAGCATCCGCCCGGCCTCGATGAGGTTGGCCGCCTGCATGAGGAACAGGGCCCGGGTCGGCAGATAGACGTAGGGGTAGAGCACGAAGCCGAGGAGCAGGATGCAGCCCGGCAGGGAGCGCAGTTCCGGCAGGACGAAGTCGCGGGGCCGGGCGTAGCCGAGCCATTCCCGCAGGACGGTCTGCACCGGGCCGATCGGGTGCATGAGGTCGAGATAGGCGTAGGCGACGATGTAGGTCGGCACCGCCATGGGCAGGAGCAGGCCGGCCTCGAGCCAGCGCCGGCCGGGGAAGGCGTAGGCCGAGACGAGCCAGGCCGCGCCGGTGCCGAGCACCACCACGAGGACGCCGACGCCGGCGAGCAGCAGGCCGGTATCGACCAGGGCCCGGGGCAGCACGTGGGCGAGGAGGTGCGGCCACAGGGTGCCGTCGCCCCGGGCCGCCGCGAGGACGAGGGACGCGATGGGGCTGAGGACCAGGGCGGCCAGCGCCAGGGCGGCCGCGGCCCAGCCGAGGGTCCGGGGCCACGCCCGCGCCACCCGTCCGGTGGGGCTTGGCACCGCCAATGCCCCGACGTCGATCGCCGGCGCGGCCCCTTTCATGGCTGCTGGACCAAGGATTGCCCGATCAGTTGTCGAAGCCAACCTTGTCGAGGAGCAGGCTCGCCGCCTTGCGGTTGCGGGCGATCTCGGCGAGCGGCGTCGTGTCGATGGTCAGGGGTCCCAAAGCCGCGAGCAGGGGGTCGACGGGGGCGCCGGCCTTGACCGGGTACTCGTAGTTGCCCTGCGCGTAGAGCCCCTGCGCCTCGTCGGAGACGAGGTATTCGAGGAGCTTGACCGCCTCGTCGCGGTTCGGCGCGGACTTCGCCACCACGGCGCCCGATACGTTGACGTGGGTGCCGCCGCCGAGGAACGTCGGCATCAGCACGGCGATGCCGTCGCCCCAGGCCTTCTGCTCCGGGCCGCCTTTGCCCGAGCGCATCAGGCCGACGTAATAGGAGTTGGCGAGCCCGATCTTGCAGGTGTCGGCGAGGATGTCGCGGGCCACGTCGCGGTCGCCGCCGGCGGGCTTGCGGGCGAGGTTGGCCTTCACGCCCTTGAGCCAGGTCTCGGTCGCTTCGGCCCCGTGCCGGACGAGATAATGGGCGACGAGGGCCGTGTTGTAGGGGTGCTGGCCGGAGCGCAGGCACAGGCCGCCCTTCCAGCTCGGATCGGCGAGGGACTCGTAGGTGAGGCCCTTGGTGTCCTTCAGATCCTTGGCCGCATAGGCCACGCGCGCCCGCATGGAGAGGGCGAACCAGCGCCCGTCCGCATCCCGCAGGGCCGGCGGGATCGCCGCCTCCAGGGCGGGCGAGCGCACGGGCTGCGCGAGGTCGCGGTCCACGAGTTCGATGAGGTTGCCGATGTCGACGGTCATCAGCACGTCGGCCTTACCGCGCGCGCCTTCGGCCGCCACGCGCTCGGCGAGGCCCTTCTCCACGAACACCGTGTTGACGGTGGTTCCCGTGCGGGCCGTGTAGGCGTCCAGCAACGGCTTGATCAGGCCGGGTTCGCGGGTGGTGTAGAGGTTGACCTCCGCCGCCCGCGCCGACCCGAGGGCCGCCCACGCGACGAGACCCGCCACAGCGAACCGCTTGACCGCACCGACCATGATCCCGTCCCTCTCCAGACTATTGCGGGACGAGGTTCAGACGGATCGCGACTCAAAAGGCAAGCACGATGTCTTTGATTTAAAACAGTTAAAAACTAGAGTTCTCCGGTCTCTGCAGGCGCTGTGCTGGAAAAACCCAAGCTCAGGGTTTTAATCCGGGCTCCCTGCAAAAAGAAAAGCCTGTCCCTCGTCGCAGGCCAGCCCCACGGCCTCGCCCGGCCGGCGCCCGTCGGTGCCGGATACCGGAAGGGCCAGCGGATCGGCAAAGCCCTCGGCCTCGACCGTGAGCCAGGCGGCGGCACCGAGGAAGCGCCGGGCCGCGATCCGGCCGGGCACGCCGGCTCCCGCCCGCCCGAGATGGATCGCCTCCGGGCGCCAGCAGGCGACGACGGGGCTGCCCTCGCACAGGTCCGGCGCCGGGCAGCGGCCGAAGGGCGTGGCCACGGAGCCGTCGCGGCAGGTGCCCGGAACCTCGACGAGGTCCCCGAAGAAGCGCGCGGCGAAGCGCGATGCCGGTCGGCGATAGAGGTCGTCCCCCGTGCCCACCTGGACGATGCGCCCGCCCCGCATCAGGGCGATGCGATCGGCGAACCCCAGGGCTTCTTCCGGATCGTGGGTCACCAGGATCGCCGTGGTGCCGGTCTCGCGCAGGAGGGCGAGGGTATCGGCGCGGACCCGGTCCCGGGTGCGCCGGTCGAGGTTCGAGAACGGTTCGTCGAGGAGCAGGATGCGCGGCCCGGGGGCCAGGGCGCGGGCCAGCGCCACCCGCTGGCTCTCGCCGCCCGACAGGGTGCCGGGATAGCTCGCCGCGCGGTGGGCGAGGCCAACCTGCTCCAGGCGCGCCGTCGCGATGGCGCGGGCCGCCTTGCCGGGCTGGGCGTGGAGGCCGAACCGCACGTTCTCGGCGGCCGTCAGGTGCGGGAACAGGGCGTAGTCCTGGAACATCAACCCGACGCCGCGGGCCTCGGCCGGCACGTCTCCCACATCGGTGCCGTCGAGGCGGATCGTGCCCCGCTCTGGCTGCTCCAGCCCGGCGATGGCGCGAAGCAGCGTGCTCTTGCCGCAACCGGAATCACCCAGCAGGGCGACGATCTCGCCGGGCCGCACGGCGAGATCGATGCCGTCGAGGGCGCGCACGGCCCCGAAGCGCAGGCCGACATCCCGGAGTTCGAGGCGGGGTGGGATGCCGCGGCCTGGGTCGGACTGGGTCATGGGCATCCTTTGGGCGTCCTCGCGTCGGGGACGAGAAATCGCCCGTTCCGGACGAAGTGCAAGGCCTGCCCGATGACGCGGCCGTTCCACATCATCAGGCCGTGGGTCGTGTGGAGGGTCACGTGGGCGCTCATTCCGGCCACGCGGGTGCGGTGGACGCTCACCCGCCCGTCATTGGGGCGGGGCAGCATCAGCCAGGACTCGACGGGGTAGAGCGTGCGGTCCCCCGCGATGACGCCCAGGGGATAGTCGACGGTCCCGAGGAGCGCCGTTAGGGACGCGTCCCGCCGCGTCGTCAATTCTGCGCCGGCCGGGCCGAAGAAACGCCGGTAGGCGGCCATGCCGTGGAGGCGGTCGGCGACTTCGCTCCCGCCGTTGGGCGGCGCCAGCATCACCACGCGTCCGAGATTGTCCGGACGATGGCGGGTCAGGAGCGCGCGGGCGACGAGGCCGCCCATGGAATGGGTGACGACGTGCAGGCGGGCGACCCGCGCGGCGAAGGCCGCAACGGTCGGGGCGACGCGCGCCGCGAGGTCCGCGAGGGCGGCCGTGCGGGCCGGATAGTCGAGGTTGAGCGTCGCATAGCCCTGTGCCTGGAAGGCGCGCTCCATCCGGGCCAGGGACGCGGCCCGGCGTCCGATGCCGTGCAGGAGCAGGACGCCTTCCGGCGCGGCGGTCTCCGGGATCGTCCCTGGCTCTGGATGGCGCATCGGGGTCTCACGGCACGGCGTCGGGCGGCGGATTCGTCGGGTGGTCGGACGATGGAATGGTCGAGGCATGCCAGTCGCGCAATCGCCGGATCATGCTTATATTCCGGGTATGGTCCAGCACAGCCCGCGCCGATGCCCAGCGTCGCCGAGATCCTGATCCCGCTGGCGCTCGACAGCGCCTACAGCTACGCGGTGCCCGCCGGCCTCACCCTGACGGTGGGCGACGTGGTGCAGATTCCCCTCGGCCCCCGCGAGACCGTGGGCGTGGTCTGGGGCGTGCGCCAGAGTCCGTCGGGCTCGAACCTGCGCCCGGTGACGGGCCGTCTCGACGTGCCGCCCCTGTCCGGTCCGTTGCGCGAACTCGTCGACTGGCTCGCCCGCTACACCCTGGCGCCCAAGGGCTCGGCCCTCGCCATGGCCCTGCGTCTGCCGGACGAGGCCGCGCAGAGCGAGACCGTCCGCATCGGCGTGCGCGCCTCCGGCAAGCCGCCCGCCCGCCCGACGGCGGCGCGCTTGAAGGTGCTGGCAGTGGCCGCCGACGGAATCATGCGGGGCAAGAGCGCGCTCGCCAAGGAGGCCGGCGTCTCCCTCAGCGTCGTCGACGGCCTCATCGACGACGGCGCCCTGGAAGCGACGGCCCTCGCGCCCGAGCCCGTGGCTCTGCCGCCCGACCCGGACCACGCCCGGGTGCCCCTGTCGGAGGCGCAAGGTGAGGCCGTGCGCGAGCTGATCGCGATGATGAACCCGGCGCCTCCGCCCGGGGACGAGCACGGGTCCCCACACCTCACCCCAAACCTCTCCTTCCAGGAGAGGGAGCCCGTCCCGACTGTCGAAACGCGCCGCGGACTTACGATGGGTGTGGGCGACGAGACCTTCCGCGCGCCGACCATCCTCCTCGAAGGCGTCACCGGCTCGGGCAAGACCGAGGTGTACTTCGAGGCCGTGGCCGATTGCGTCCGGCGCGGGCGCCAGGCGCTCATCCTGATGCCCGAGATCGCGCTGACGGCGCAGTTCCTCGACCGGTTCGCCGAGCGCTTCGGCGTGCGTCCGGCCACCTGGCATTCGGGCATCGGGGGAAAGCGCCGTGAGCGCATCCGCGCCGGGGTGGCGGCCGGCGAGATCGCCGTGGTGGTCGGCGCCCGCTCGGCCCTGTTCCTGCCGTTCGCCAAACTCGGGATCGTCGTCGTCGACGAGGAGCACGAGGCCGCCTACAAGCAGGAGGACGGGGTGCATTACCACGCCCGCGACATGGCGGTGGTGCGCGGGCGCATCGAGAACTGTCCCGTGGTGCTGGCCTCGGCCACGCCCTCCATCGAGACGCGGGTCAACGCCGAGCGCGGGCGCTACCGCCACATCGTCCTGCCCGAACGCTTCGGTGGCCGGCGCCTGCCCGACATCGCCGCCATCGACATGCGCTCCGACAAGCCCGAGCGCGGTAGCTTCATCGCGCCCGCCCTCATCGCCGCCGTGCGCGAGACCGTGGCCGCGGGCGACCAGGCTCTGCTGTTCCTCAACCGCCGGGGCTACGCGCCCCTCACCCTGTGCCGGGCCTGCGGCCACCGCTACCAGTGCCGCAACTGCTCGACCTGGCTGGTGGAGCATCGCTTCCGCAAGGCGCTCGTGTGCCATCAATGCGGCTACGCCGAGCGCCGCCCGGATTCTTGCTCGGAATGCGGCACCTTCGATAACCTCACCCCCTGCGGCCCCGGCGTCGAGCGCATCGCCGAGGAGGTCACGGCCCTGTTTCCCGACAAGCGCATGATCGTCCTGTCGAGCGATTTTCCCGGTGGGGCCGAACGGTTGCGCGCCGAACTCCAGACCGTGGCCGAGGGTGGCTGCGACATCGTCATCGGCACGCAGCTCGTGGCCAAGGGCCACAATTTCCCGCACCTCACCCTGGTGGGCGTACTCGATGCCGATATCGGCCTGACCTCGGGCGACCCGCGCGCGGCCGAGCGCACCTTCCAGCTGCTCCAGCAGGTCACCGGCCGGGCCGGGCGCGGGGAGAAGCCGGGGCGCGCCCTGGTCCAGACCTTCCAGCCGGAGCATCCGGTGATCGCGGCCCTGCTGTCGGGGGATGCGGCGCGGTTCTACGAGGAGGAGATCGCCGCCCGCGAGGCCGCCGGCCTGCCGCCCTTCGGGCGTCTCGCCGCCCTCATCGTCTCGGCCAACGAGCGCGAGGTGGCCGAAGCCCACGGGCAGGCCCTGGCGCGGGCATCCGAACCGCCCGATGGCGTGATGGTGCTGGGACCGGCCGAGGCGCCGCTCGCCCTAATTCGCGGCCGCTATCGCTTCCGCCTACTCGTGAAGACCGAACGGTCCGTCGACCTGCAGAGTTACCTGCGCGACTGGATCGCGCGCGGGCCCAAGGTCCGCGGCAACGTGAAGGTCGCCATCGACGTGGACCCGCAGAGTTTCCTATAACGCGGGTTCGACGTTCTCTCGGGGTCGCCCTCGACCCCTCAAGGAGTACTGCACGTGCTGACCTATACGAAGAAGCCGGATTCGAACGTCGCCGAGATCGTGGTCGACGGCCAGATCACCGATGCGGACATGAACACCGTCATCACCGCCATGCAGGCGGACCTCGACAAGGGCGGCAAGCTCAAGCTTCTCGAGGATATCCGTGAGTTCAAGGGCATGGAGCCGGCGGCGTTCTTCAAAGACCCGCGTTTCGGCCTCGCCATGATGAAGGGCGTCAGCCATGTGGCGCTGGTCACCGACGCGTCTTGGCTGCGCATGATCGCCGACACCTTCGGCAAGGTTTCTCCGGCCACGATCAAGACCTTCGACCGCGCCCATATCGACGAGGCGCGCACCTGGCTCGCCAGCAACTAAAGATCAATCCGCCTGGGCGGTGCGCGTCGTGTGACGCCGTGCCGTCCAGCGGCCGGAGCACAGGGAGGAAACCTTCCAAGTGCCGCCGCCGGAGCTCGCCTGAAGCCGGCCCGAGACCGCACCCGTGGCGGTGCCGTTGGTGACGCTGAGGCCGACGGTCCCGTCCGGTCCGACACGGCCGCTCATGCTGGCGTTCTGCCCCGAGACGAGGCGGACCTGGCCTTCCTGCACCGAGACGGAGTAGCTGTAGCGGCTGTCGCAGACCATGCCGGATTCGGTCACCAGATCCACGGACCACGCACCGTTGAAGTTGCCGGCCTCACGGGCCTGACCGGGCAGCGGCGCGAGGGCGACGAGGCCGGTCCCGAGGGTCAACAGTGCGACGAGTCTGGTCATGCGTCATCCTTTGGCGAAAGGCTCGGCCAGCCCCGGCCGCGGTTGGTGCGAGGGTTCCAAGCAGACGATCAATCGAGAGTGATCGTAGGATACGCACGCAAGCGGCAGGATTATGACGGGCTGTACCGTTTCAAGGTGAGTGGCATGTCACACGCGGCCTGAACCCGCGATGACTGGCGCGGGACGGCGAATTACCTTGGCGGTATTTGGGGGGGTGTGAGGGGGCGAGCCGGTTGTTGGTTCGGCCCTGCCTCACGCCAATGCCGTCGGGGGTACGGTCAGCGGTTGTAATACGCTTGCAGCGCGGCCCGGTCTTTGGTCAGGGGCACCGCCAGAAGAGCGAGCACCCGGGCCTTGTCGGGGGTCAGGTCGTCGGCGAAGACCGCCCCGGCCTTGAGCAGGGTGTTGCCGCCACCCTTGAAGCCGTACACCGGCAGGGCCCGGCCGTTGTAGACCTTGGTGGCCACGATCACCGGCACGCCCTTGGCGATGGCGTATTGGATCGCGTCGTGCATCGCCGCATTCACGTTGCCGAAGCCGTAGGCCTCCACCACGATGGCCTCGGCGCCGCCATCGGCCGATTGACGCACCTGCGTGCCGTCCGCCCCCGCATACATCGACACGAGATCGATGCGCGGCATGCGCTCGGGGATCGCCAAGGTCTGGCGGCGCAGGGACTTGCGCGAAAAGATCACCCGGTCCTCGTCGACGTAGCCGAGGGTGCCGGCATCGCCCGAGTTGAAGGTCTCGACGTTGCTCGTATGGGTCTTGCGCACCTCGCGGGCGGCATTGATGCGGTGGTTGAGGGTCACCGTGACGCCCATGTCGACGGCGTCGGGCGACAGGATCTGCCGGACGGCGTTGAGGAGGTTGCGGCTGCCGTCCGCGTCGGCATCCGAGGCGTTCCGCTGGGCCCCCACCATCACCACCGGCTTGGTGCTGCGCAGGGTGAGGTCGAGGAAGTAGGCGGTCTGGTCGAGGGTGTCGGTGCCGTGCAGGACCACGGCGCCGACGATGTCGGGCCGGGCGAGCAGTTCGTCCACCTTGGCGGACAGGCCGGGCCAGAGCTCCGGGCCCATGTAGTCGCTCGGGACGTTGCTGAACTCGGTCACCTCGATCCGGGCGATCTCGCCGAGTTTCGGCACGGCGCCGACGAGGTCGGCTCCCGACAGGGCCGGCACCGGCGCCCCGGTCGCCGGATCGTTCTTCATCGCGATGGTGCCGCCGGTGGCGACGATGGCGACCAGGGGGCGCTCGGCGGCTGTGGCGGTCATGCTGGCGGTCAGGGTCCAGGCGAGGAGAGCCAGGACGGCGCGACGGAGGAAAGCAGGTTTCGTCATGGCACGCCCGGGCTTCGAGGAAGGGGAGGGGTCAGTCGGTCAGGGGCCGCGCCTCTTCGGGCAGCATGATCGGGATGCCGTCGCGGATCGGGTAGGCGAGCTTGGCCGATCGGCTGATCAGCTCCTGCCGGGCGAAGTCGTAATCCAGGGTGTCCTTGGTCAGGGGACAGACCAGGAGTTCGAGGAGCTTCGGGTCGACACGGGTCGCCTCGACCGGGCTCTGGGTGTCATCGGCCATGGGCGTTCATCCTCTATGGAAACGGTCACTGAAGGGTGGGCTCGGTGCCCGAGCCCCGCACCAACTCCATTTCGGTCACGGCGATCAAGACCTCGGCGCGTGTCTTGAGGTCGGGCGCTTCCAGCATCGCCTGCTTCTCGCGGGCGCCGAACGGGCTCATCATGCAGAGCGCGTTGACCAGCGCCTCGTTGGGCGCCTCCTCGATCCCAGCCCAATCGACCTTGAGGTCGTTGACCTCGACGAAATCCTTGAGGGCCTTGAGGACGCCCTCGCGGTCCACCGCGTCCTCACCGGCACGCGGCTCGAAATCGGCGGCGAAGTCGTCGTAGGACACCTGACAGCGGCGGTAGCGCGAAGCCACGGCCATCTCGCTCTCCACCCGGAACCGGGCGATGCCCGTGAGCGAGATGAGGTAGCGCCCGTCGCCCGTTTCGGCGAACTGGGTGATGCGCCCGGCGCAGCCGACCCGGAACAGCTTCGGCGTCATCGGCGATGTCCCGCTCTCGATGTCGGGCTGAATCATGCCGATGATCCGGTCCGTGCGCAGGGCGTCGTCCACCATCGCGAGGTAGCGCGGCTCGAAGATGTTGAGCGGCATCTGCCCGCGGGGCAGCAACAAGGCGCCCGGCAGGGGAAACACCGGGATCACCCCGGGGCAGTCGCCCGGTCCCTTATAGCCCGCATGCGTGCTCATCGCGTCGCCCCGTCGGTTCGTTGCCTTACGCGAAAATCCGGCCTCACGCGAAACCTTGGCTCGATGCCGAGTGTCGGCCTCACGCGAAGACCAGGGTCGACAACCGGCGCCGGCCCCGGATCGAGGCCTTATCCATCAGGCCCCAGGCCTCGAAGAAGGTGAGCAGCTGCTTGCGCGCCGCGCCCTCGTTCCAGGTCCGGTCCCGCCGCTCGATCTCGATGAGCTGATCCACGGCCTCGTCGCGCTTGTTAAGGCCGTTGAGGCCGAGCGCGAGGTCGAACCGGGCTTGATGATCGTTGGGGTCGGCGTCGATGCGGCTCTGGAAGGCGCCGAGATCGCCGAGTTCGGCGGCCTTCTCGGCGAGTTCCACGGCCGCCCGAACCCCCACCAGCGCCGGGTCGGTCGCCTTGTCGGCCGGCGCCAGGGCGAGGACTTCCTTCGCCTTGTCGATGGCGCCGAGGTCGAGCTGGAGCTTGGCCAGAGCCGCGATGGCGGTGACGTTGCCGGGGTCCTCGGTGAGGATGGCGGCATAGAGCTGGGCGGCGCCGGTGGTGTCCCCGACACCCAGCATCGCGTCGGCCCCGGCCAGGGCCTCCTCGATGGGGGAGGGGCCTGCCGGGCCGGCCAGGCGCTCGATGAACTCCTTGATTTGGGCCTCGGGCACGGCGCCCATGAAGCCGTCCACCGGCTGGCCCTTGTCGAAGGCGATGACGGCGGGGATCGACTGGATGCCGAGCTGGCCGGCGATGGAGGGGTGCTCGTCGATGTTCATCTTGACGAGCTTCACGGCCCCGGCCGAGGCCTGGACCACCTTCTCCAGCACGGGGGCGAGCTGCTTGCAGGGGCCGCACCAGGGCGCCCAGAAATCCACCAGCACGGGCTGCTGCATGGATTCGGCGACGACGTCCTGGCGGAAGCTCGCCGTGGTCACGTCCTTGGTCGGTTCGCCCGCCTGGGGCGCGTCGTTCAGCATCGGTTCCTCGAAACGTCGTCTGGGATGTTCGGTCGTGAGCCGGGTCTGTCCATCCGGACGCCCGTCCGTCAAGAGATGGTCGCGCGCGGGTGCCGGAACCAGTCCCGAGCGCGTCCTACTGTGCCGGGGCGCCGGGGGGGGCCTTGGTGTCGGTGACGAAGGTGCCCGCGTAGGCGCCCTTGGCGGCGTTGGCCTCGCAGGTGATCGCGGTCTTGCCCGGCGTCGGCGTACTGAACGAACAGGCGCCCACGGCCACGAGGGGCCCCTGGACCACGCCGTCCTTCGTCGTCTCGCTCGGGATCACGAGGTTGATGGGCTGGAGCGGATCGGTCTCTTCCGTACGCTCCTGCTGGGCACCGTTGCCGCTGAAGCTGAGGGCGCGTCCCTCGGCCGCGAAGTCGAAGCTCGTGCGGCTGCGCGAGACCGTGTTCATCAGCGTGCCCTTGCACGTCGATGTCAGGTCCTGCCCGGCGATCACGAGTTTCTCGCAGCGGCCCTCGAGCTTGACCGCCGTCTGCGCCAGGGCGGGGCCGGCGAGGAGGACGGGTGCGAGGACGAGGGCGAGTCGGAAGATCGGAAAGTGCGTCATGGGGCAGATGTATGGTGGCGTCCCGATCTGTCGAGGGGCGATGGGTCGAGAGGACCTCGCCACCACGAACGGTCCGTCAGGCGGCCTGCGGTGCCGCTTGCCCCGGCGGCGCCTCCTTCTGGAAGGCGCGGATGTCGAAGGCATCGTCCGGCACGCGGGTGAGGAAGCGCTCCGCCATCTCGAACAGCAGCAGGTCCGGTCGCACGGATTCGACGTAGCCCCAGTCGAGGCTCGACGACCACACGAAATGCACCTCGCGAAACGTCTCGGCGAGGAGGCCCGTCAGCATGATCGGCGCGAAATGGGCGTAGGAATCGCCGAACAGCACCACCGTGCGCGGGTCCGCGCCGGGGGTGTCGTTGCGATAGATCACGTGGGCGCCGACATGCAGATCGGGGGCGCGTCCCGCCGCCTCGTAGGCCTCCACCAGGGGACTGGCGTAGTGGCGCCGCGCGTCGCGGTCGATGACCCCGTGGCTCGCCGTCTCCTCGGGCAGGCTCGACAGCTTGTCGCCGAGATCGCGCACTCGGGTCGTCTCGAAGCGCGGCCGGTCGAAGAGATCGGGCGGCGGCACCGCACCGCAGGCGCGCAGCAGGGTGCGATAGGCGAAGAGGCAGCCGTCGTAGTTCCAGTGGGTGTCCGTGCGGTAGTAGAGCGGCACGGGGCCATCGCGGGCCGCCCGCATCGGCCCGAGCAGATCGACGAACGCCGCGTCGTTTCGCAGCCGCTCGGCCAGGCGCCGGGCCGGCGAGCGCTTCGGATCGAACCCGAGCCCGTCCGTGCGGTCGTCGTAGACGGACAGCTTCTCCGGCACGAGGGTGTGGACGTAGCGGATACCGAGGGAGCGCGCCCGGGCGGCGCGCGCTTCGATGAGCTTCGCCCAGGCGCGCAGGCGCCACCAGCGCGACGGGGTCGCGCGGTACTGCGCGAGCACGCCGTTGCTGCCCCCGATCAGGAAGAGCCAGCCGTCCCGGCCCACATGAACGATCTCCCGGTGTTTTCGCCGCATGCGCGGTCCTTAGACGCCGAAGGGGCCGCTGAACAGGGAGGCCCTGGACCCGGGGCTAGGCCTGCGCCATCTGCCGTTTCCATGACGCGAACCCCCGCCACGTCCGATCCCCTGATCCTGACCCTGGAGATGGATGCGCAGACCTTCGCGCATTTCGACGGCCTGCGCCGACGGCATTTCCCCGCCGCCCTCAACCACATCCCGGCTCACGTCACCCTGTTCCATCACCTGCCCGGGCTCGACGAGGCGGGCATCACCGAGACGGTGGTGGCCCTCGCCCGGACGCAGGCGCCGCCGGAGGTGGCCGTGACGGGACTGCGCTTCCTCGGGCGCGGGGTCGCCTATGGGCTCGATGCGCCCGGCCTCTCCGCGTTCCGGGGACGCCTCGCCCATGAGTTCGCGTCCGTCCTCACCGCCCAGGATGCCCAAGGCTGGCGCCCGCACGTGACCATCCAGAACAAGGTGACGGCCGGTGTCGCCCGCGCGCTGCTGGCCGAGCGCGAGGCCGCCTTCGCGCCCTTCACCTTCACGGCGCCGGGCCTCGTGCTATGGCGCTATCTCGGCGGTCCGTGGGAACGCCGCGCCGCCTTCGCGTTTGGAGAGAACCGGTGAGCCAGCACAGGACGACGGCGCGATGAAATCCCTCACGGCCTTCGGGCGCATCGACCCGCTGATCGGCCGGGCCAACGCCTTGCGGCTGGCGCTGCGCCTCAACGAGGTCGGGGCCGTCGTGGCGCTCCTGGCCGTGAGCCTGCTCGGCTACGGTTTCTTCGCCCTGGCGAGCGAGGTCGGCGAGGGCTCCACCGCGGCCCTCGACCGCAAGATCCTGCTGTCCCTGCGCAATCCGGCTGATCTCTCCGACCCCATCGGGCCGCGCTGGCTCGAGGAGACCATGCGGGACATCACGGGACTGGGCAGCATCTTCACCATCGTGTTCGTCACGGTGGCGGCCGTGGCCTACCTCGCCATGACCGGGCGGCGCCGGATCGCCGTCTTCGTGGTCGCCGCCATCGGCGGGGGCGAGCTCGCCTCCACGGTGCTGAAGCTGTTCTACCACCGGCCCCGGCCGGACCTCGTGCCCCACGGCATGGAGGTGTTCACCGCGAGTTTTCCGAGCGGCCACGCGATGATGTCGGCCATCGCCTACCTCACCCTCGCGGCCCTCGTCGCCCGGGTCGATCGCCAGCGCGGCGTCAAGGTGCTGGTGATGCTGGTCGGCGTGTCCATGACCCTGCTCGTCGGCTTCAGCCGGGTCTATCTCGGCGTCCACTGGCCGAGCGACGTGCTCGCCGGCTGGTGCGTCGGCGCGGCCTGGGCAGCCCTGTGCTGGTTCATCGCCCTGCAACTCCAGCGCCGCGGCGAGGTCGAGGCTCCGGGCACGGCGTCGGCACCCCGTTAACGCTGCGGACGGAACGGCGACGAGGGCACGCATCAATTGTGGCGCGGTTGTGGTTGTATGGTCGCGCAACCCATGGAGATCCGCTTGACCGAACCCCGAGAACGCCGACGGGACCCGCGCCAGCGAAGCCTCCTCGGTGCCAGCCTTCAGGTCGGCCCCGGTGAATCGACCACCACCTGCCTCGTGCGCAACGTCGGTCCGGAGGGAGCCAAGCTCATCGTGAGCGCGGCCGTGCCGGTGCCCGCCACCTTCCCGGTCACCATCGACGTCCGGCGCGAGACCCGGACGGCGCATCTCGTCTGGCGCGAGGGCGACGCCATGGGGATCAGCTTCGCGCCCGAGAAGTCCGCCGGCGTCACGGTTCCCCTTGATCTGGTGCGGGAGCTGCGTGCGGTCCGGGCGGAGAATTCCGGCCTGCGGGGACGCCTCGCCGCCGCCGGCCTGGACGACTGACCGCCGAAACATCCAAACGCAGGAACACGCGCTGCCGCATGGCGTTCCCGGACAGTCATCGACCTGTCCGAGGCTTTCAGCGGCGTGAATTCATGAGCGACGACTTTCCCGTTTCCCGACGAAACCTTCTGCGCGCCGGCGGCCTGACGGTCACGGGGGCGGCCCTCGGCCTCGGCACCGGGGCTGCGGGCGCGCAAGGGCTGCCCGGTCCATCCGTGCCAGCCGATACGGGCGCGGTGCAGGGCGGCAAGGTGATGTTTCCGAACTGGCGCGGCGCCGGCGATCGGGTGCCGCCACCGCCGCCCGCGCCCCTCCCCCCGGCTCAGCGGGTGGGCTTCGCCGTGGTCGGCCTCGGGCGCCTCAGCCTGGAGGAAATCCTGCCGGCCTTCGGGGAGACGAAACGCGCGCGCCTCGCGGCCGTGATGTCGGGCACGCCAGCCAAGGCCCGCCTCGTCGCCGAACAGTACGGCGTACCGGCCGATGCGGTCTACGGCTACGACGGGTGGGAGCGCTTGGCGCAGAACCCGAACGTGAGGGCCGTCTACATCGTCACGCCCAACGGCCTGCACCGCGATCACGTCGTGGCCGCCGCGAAGGCGGGCAAGCACGTGCTGTGCGAGAAGCCGATGGCGAATTCCTCGGCCGAGGCACGCGAGATGATCGAGGCCTGCGCCAAGGCCAACCTCAAGCTCATGATCGCCTATCGCTGCCAGTACGAGCCCTACAACCGTGAGGTGACGCGCCTCGCCCGCTCCGGCGAGTTCGGCAAGCCGCGCCTGATCCAGGCCTTCAACGGGCAGACCACGGGACTGCCCGAGCAGTGGCGCCTGCGCAAAGCCCTGGCGGGTGGGGGGGCCTTGCCGGATATCGGTCTCTACTGCCTCAACGGCGTGCGGGCGCTGACCGGCGAGGAGCCGGTCTCGGTGGAGGCGAGCGTCTATTCCCCACCGGGCGATCCGAAGTTCGCCGAGGTGGAGGAGACCGTCTCGTTCGCCTTGCGGTTTCCCTCCGGCCTCATCGCCCAATGCATGACCGGCTACGGCATCCATGAGTCGCGCCGGCTCCAGCTCCATACGGAACGGGCCGACATCGACCTGCGCAACGCCTTCGCGTATCGCGGCCAGCACCTCGTGGTGTCGCACCCGGACGGCGCCGTGGAATCGCAGGATTCGCGGATGCTGACGGCGAAGAACCAGTTCGCCCTCGAGATCGACCACATGGCCCGGTGCATCCTCGATGACCGGCGCCCGCGTACCCCCGGCGAGGAGGGCCTGCAGGACCACGTCCTCATGGAGGCGATCTACGAAGCCGCGCGATCGGGTCGTCCTGTCACCGTCGGGCCTCCCCCGGGAAGCGCTGGCGGCCTCGATGTCACGCGTGGCCCGGAACTCGACGACGCCGGCTGAGGAGCCCTCCGGATCGTCATGAAAGCAGGGTAGGGTCGGTTTCGAACACCGACCCGAAAGATCGCCCATCTCCCGCCTACGCCTCGCCCTCTGCCTGCTCGGTCTCGCGAGCCTTCGCGGCGCCCAGGCACAGAGCCCGGCCGAGGAGCTGGCGCGAATCGCGGCCGAACCCATCGCCATCGGGTCGTCCCGGGGGGCCGGCGGCGATCCGCAGACCTCGGTCGCGCAGTCGGTCACCTCGTCCCGGCCCTCGGCGAACCTCGACACGTCCATCGAGGATCAGCTCGGTCCCTCCGGCGATCCGTTCGGCCTGCGGGCCTTCCTCAAGACCCGCGGCATCACCTACAGCCTGACCTACATCGGCGAAGGCCTGGGCAATGCGACCGGGGGATTGCGGCGGCGCGCGATCCTCGAAGGCCTCCTCGACCTCGAGATCGATGTCGATCTCGGGCCCCTCGTCGGCTGGCAGGGGGCGCTCCTGCACACCAACCTGTTCCAGATCCACGGTGCGGGCCTGTCGCGCGGCACCCTCGACAACATCATCACGGTCAGCGGCATCGAGGCCCTGCCGTCCTCGCGCGTCTACGAACTCTCCTTCGAGCAGAAGCTGTTCGACGACCGGTTCTCGCTGCGGTTCGGGCAACTCGCCGCCGACACGGAATTCGCCGTGACCCAGACCGGCACCGTGTTCGTCAATTCCACCTTCGGCTGGCCCAACAACATGGCCGTGGTGATCCCGAGCGGCGGCCCGATCTATCCCCTGGCGGTCCCGGGCGTCCGGGCGAAAGTCGTGCCCAACGCGAATTTCTCGCTGCAGGTCGGCGTGTTCGACGGCGATCCGGCCGGTCCCGCCCGCTCCGGCGCCGATCCCGACCCGCAGCGGCGCAACCGCACCGGCACCAACTTTCGTACCAACGACCCCGCCCTCGTCATCGCCGAGGCCGCCTACGCCTACAACATCGAACCCGGCAGCACCGGCGAGGCCGGAACCGTGACGCTCGGCGGCTGGCACCATTTCGGGCGCTTCGACAGCCTGCGCTTCGACGGGAACCGCGTTCCCCTGGCCTCACCCGACAGCACCGGCATCGCCCGCCGGTTCCGGGGCGACAGCGGCCTCTACGGCATCATCGACCAGACGATCTACCGGGAACCCGACGACCCCAACGACGGCGCCAGCGTGTTCGTTCGCGTGGCCGGCGGGCCCTCGGACCGAAACCTCATCGACCTCTATGTCGATGCCGGCATCGCCTACAAGGGATTGGTGCCGGGACGCTCCGACGACACCGTCGGCATCGCCTTCGCGCTCTCACGGGTGTCGCGCACGGCACGGGCCTTCGACACCGATACGATCCTGGCCACCGGTGCCCCGGGTCCGCGCCGCAGCAGCGAGGCGGTGCTGGAGGCGACCTATCAGGCGGTCCTCGGCCCCGGCGTGACCGTGCAGCCGGATGTGCAGTACATCTTCCGGCCGAGCGGCGGCATCGCCAACCCGCGCGATCCCGATGCCGGGCGCATCCGCAACGCTGCGGTGTTCGGCCTGCGGACGACGATCCGATATTAGGGGTATCGGTCCTGAAGGGGGTGCCGGTTTTCGGAGCGAACCCGATGGCCGGTCGGATTTCCCGTTCGTCCGCGCCCGCGACGGATCAGTTGGGCCTGCGTTCCGCCTCGACCTTCTTGGCCAGGGCCCGCCCCACCTCGTACAGGGCCTCGCGCAGGCCCGGGAGGGCCGCCTTCGCGCCGTCGTTCTCGATGAGTGCGTTGGCGATGAGGAGATGGTCGGCGATGGTCTCGAGGTGGTCACTCGCCGTGGTCATCGGGTGCGGCGGCGGGGGCACGAAACGGCCGATGTTGCCGAACGCCGCCGGTGTCTCCGCCCCGTCCAACGACAATTCGGTCATCGACCCGAGGTAGCCCAGAAACGTGCGGCCCGGCGGGCCGAACGAGGGAACACCGCCGGCGCCGATCCAGCGAGCGCCACCATCCGTGGAGCGCAGGCGGAACTGGATGCAGAACTCGGACGTCGTCTCGACCGCCTGCACCAGGACCCGCCTGACGATCGGACGGTCATGGTCGTGGAGGCACGACAGCCAGCCCTCGTTCAGGGCGGCGGCGATGGGCTGGCCCGTGAGTTTGGTCCATTCCGGGCTGACATGGCTCAACGCGCCAACCGGATCGATCGCGAAGATCACTGAGCGGCTCCTGCCTCAATTCAGCATCATCGCGGATGTATCGCGTATGCGATCGCGGGCCTGCGGCCCGCGCGGTTATGTCTTTTGATAGATGGCGTCGTCCATCGCAATGGTTCCATGGTGCGACTTATGGTCGAGAAACAGCGCCGGGCGGATCGGGACGAGAGAATTCGTGCGCGCGTCGGGCAGATCGCCGACGCACTCAACGTCCCGACGGAGTATTTCTACGCGGATACCACGGCACAGAGCAGTGCCGCGGAGGCGAACGAATGCTTGCGGCTGTGGTTTCAGATCGAAACGCCGGAGCGCCGCCGCCGGGCCCTCGCCCTCCTGCGCGCCCTAGCGGAAGGCGAAGATCTGGCGGAAAGCGAAGAGCCGTAGGGCCGTCCGTGCGGCGCTGCCGCGTCATCCTTCGAAAACGCTCGGCCGCAGACGTTGAGGCTGTGTCTACTCGGCCGCCGGGGTGTTGAGCGCCAGCAGGCGGGCCGTGCGGGTGCGGGCCGCCGTCCGCGCGGCGTCCGGCTCGCGCCCTTCCAGGGTCCGTCGCGCATCGTTGACCGCGGCATGGACGGCGTCGATGGCGAGGATCAGGGCGCTGATCGTCCGGGTGTCGATGTTGCGGGCCCGGGCGTGCTGGACCACGTCGGCCACCAGGCTGTCGGTCTCGAGCACGAGACCGTCGAGGTCTTCCCGCGTGCGCGCCGACCGCACCTCGCGCAGGAGATCGAGGAGTCGATCCAGCACCACATCGATGCGCTCGCGCTGCTCACGGGCGAGGCGCTGACCGAGCCAGGCGATACCCGAGCCGATGGTGCCGCCGAAGAAGGCGAGGAGGTAGATGTAATCCTCGTAGCGCTCGAACAGGGTCTGCTGCTCGCGCTCGAAATAGTCCACCGCGCCCGGATGGTTGGGCAGGCGCGCGCTGGTGGCGGCGACGCTCGAATCGAAATCCGGGGCCTTCATCAGCTTGGCGATGGGAGCTTGCGGGGCGAGCTTCGAGCGCCACTCGAACAGGTGCTGGGTGACGGAGGCGACGGTGATGCGGCTGACGCTGCCCCGGGCCATCAGCCGGTAGGACGCCCCGACGGTCTTCACGTCCTCCTCCGGGCGCTTCGGACGCCCGCCGAAGGTGCCGGCCGGGATCGTCACGGATTGTAGTTCGGGCATCCGTTGGATGATGGCCTCGCCGTCGGGCACCGAGACGAACGTCACCTGCTTGTCCGCCGCGGCCGCCTCGACCGCCCGTACGGTGGAGATGGCGGCCTTCGACGCCGGGGCGGCGATCACCGCGACGGCGTCGACGCGACCCTCCTGCAGGGCGCTCGTCACGTCCGCTGGCTTCAACGGCACCAGGGCGACGCGGGCGGGGCCCATGACCCTGTCCGGTCCGGCGTCGCCGATCGGCTCCGCGGTGAAGTCGTAGAAGCCGAGCAGATTGGTCACGAACGGCACGTCGGCCTGATGCCGTTCGACGATGCCGAGGCGCTTGCGCGACAAATCGGGAAAGCTCTCGATGGCCGCCGCCGCGGGGGCGACGATGAGCAGCGCCTCGTCGTGCAGGATCGCCAGGGTCAGGCCATTCTCGGGCAGCAGTACGTCCGGGCGCACCACTGCGAGGTCGGCCTCGCTGCGCTGGAGGGCTTCGGCGGAATCGCGCACGTCGTCATAGGGGATGACCTTGAGGCGGACATCCTCGTGGCCACGGGCCAGCGCACGGGCGTAGGTCTGGAGCAGGTTCGCCTCGGCACCGTCACGCGGACCGACGGCCACAGTGAGCGTCGTCGGACGCGACAGGTACACCACCGCTCCGGCCAGGGCCGCGAGGCCGAGGGCCAGCACGACGAGGAGCCATTCGCGTCTCAGGAGGAATGCCGGCATAGCATGCTCGAGCCCTCGTCCATCCTTGCGATCCGGGTCGGATCCTTATTGGGAGTCTGAACCGGAAACCTGTCCGAAGCGTAAAGAACCGATGAATGCCTCAAACGTTGCAAATCCCAAGCCGGGGAGGGGCAAACCCTTCCCTGGGAAGCGAGCCTTTTTTGAGAGCAGGCCCTTTTTGAGAGCAGGCCTTCCATGACAAGCCTTCCATGAAAGGAACGTCGCCTTTCGACAGGTCGAGCCGGGACACGCCGGCGGTCGTCAAGCCGACCCGGCCCGTGAGCGCGGCCTATCTGGAACGGGCCGCCCTACATTACCTCGAGCGCTACAGCGCCTCGGTGGCGATGCTGCGGCGGACCCTCCAGCGGCGGGTGGACAAGCGCTGCCGTCTGCGCGACGAGGACCCCTCCGTCCACGCCGAGACCATCGACGCCGTGGTCGCCCGGGCCGTCAGCGCCGGCCTCGTCGACGATGCTCGCTTCACCGCCGGCCGGATGGCGGCCCTGCGCCGACGCGGCACTTCGGCCCGAGCCCTCTCGGCCAAGCTCGCCGCCAAGGGGGTGCCGCGCGGCCTCGTCGACGAGGCCATGGCGGCGGAGCGCGACGAGGCCGAAGCCGAGGGGACCGACACCGAGGAGGCCGCCGCCAACGCCTATGCCAAGCGCCGGCGGCTCGGACCCTGGCGCCGGCCCGGCACCCGCGAGGCCCACCGCGACCGCGATCTCGCCGCCATGGCCCGGGCGGGCTTCCCCTACGGACTCGCTCGCCGCATCGTCGAGGCGGAGCTGGAGCCGGACGCGGATTCCTGAGGCTGCGACGATCCGGCAGCGCACACGATCGTGTTTCGTCGAAGAAAAAATTGAACGAACCGCGAACGGAGCGCATCTCTCTTCCATGGACGAAGCCCTCGCGAAGAAGCTGCGCATCCTCGCCGATGCCGCCAAGTACGACGCCTCGTGCTCCTCTTCCGGGGCGCCTAAGCGCACGGCCGGCAAGGGTGAGCTCGGTTCGACCACGGGGGCGGGCATCTGCCACGCCTACACGCCGGACGGGCGCTGCATCTCGCTCCTGAAAATCCTGCTGACGAACTACTGCCTGTTCGACTGCGCCTATTGCGTCAACCGGCGCTCGTCCAACGTCGCCCGGGCGAAATTCACCGTCGAGGAGGTCGTGACCCTCACGGTGGAGTTCTACAAGCGCAACTACATCGAGGGCCTGTTCCTCTCGTCCGGCATCATCAAGTCGCCCGACCACACCATGGAATTGCTGACCAGGGTGGCGAAGTCGCTCCGGCGCGACCACGGCTTTCGCGGCTACATCCATCTGAAATCGATCCCGGAAGCGAGTCCCTGGCTGATCGAGGAAGCGGGCCTCTACGCCGACCGGCTTTCCATCAACGTCGAACTCCCGACCGAGGTGAGCCTGGAGCGGCTGGCGCCGGAGAAGAACGGTCTGGTCATCCAAAACGCCATCCAGCAGATCGGCGAGCGGATCGTCGAGGCGAAGGCCGAAAAGCGCCGGTTCTCGCCGGCCGGACAATCGACACAGGTCATCGTCGGCGCCGACGCCACCACCGACGAGGCGCTGATGCGCAAGAGCGCGCATCTGTACGGGTCGTTCAACCTGAAGCGGGTCTATTACTCGGCCTTCAGCCCGATTCCGGATGGCTCGACCATCCTGCCGTTGAAGTCGCCCCCGCTCCAGCGCGAGCACAGGCTCTACCAGGGCGATTGGCTGCTGCGGTATTACGGCTTCACCCCCGACGACGTCGCCGATGCCACCGAGGACGGCATGTTCGCCCTCGACGTCGACCCGAAACTCGCCTGGGCCCTCAAGCACCGCGCGCACTTCCCCCTCGACGTGAACCGGGCCGATCGGGAATGGCTCTTGCGGGTGCCGGGTCTCGGGGCGCGCGCCGTGGACAAGATCATTCGGGCGCGGCGCCACACGCGCCTGCGCCTGGAGGACGTCGCCCGCCTCACCTCCGGCCTCAAGCGCGCCCGGCCGTTCCTCATCACGGAGGATTATCGCCCAAGCGGTGGGCTCACCGATCGCCTCGACCTGCGCGCGCGGCTCGCGGACCCGCCGAAGCAGTTGAGCCTGTTCTGACGATGGATCCGGGCGACCTGTTCGGGGCCGGCCCACGGGCGGTGTCCCTCGCGGCCGGCGCGGATGTCACGGGATTCCGCAATGCCGTCCGGCGCCTCGTCGCCGGCGATGTCCCACCCGAACGCGTGGTCTGGTCCGTCGGGGAGGCGCCCGGCCTGTTCGGGGCAACGGACGAATCGGGCGAGACGCCGCCGCTGGCCCTGCCGCGCGGGGTCGCCGACCTCGTGACCCGGGTGGTGCCGCATCGCGACCCCGAGCGGTACGCCCTGCTCTACACCCTCGTCTGGCGTGTCCTCCACGGCGAGCGCCGCCTGCTCGAAGTGTCGAGCGACCCCCTGGTTCATCGCCTGGAGCGCATGGCCAAAGCCATCGCCCGCGACCTGCACAAGATGCACGCCTTCCTGCGCTTCCGCCTTGTGGAGGGTGAGGGGCCGGAGCGCTTCGTCGCCTGGTTCGAGCCCGATCACCATATCCTGCAGGCCGCAGCCCCGTTCTTCGTCGGCCGCTTCCGCAGTCTGCACTGGACGATTCTCACCCCCGAGGGGTCTGCCCTGTGGGACACCGCCGCGCTCACCTTCGGCCCACCGGGACGGCGGGAAGACGCGCCGACAAGCGACGGGTTCGAAGCGGGCTGGCGCGATTACTATGAGAGCACCTTCAATCCCGCCCGCACCAACCTCGCCGCCATGCGGGCGGAGATGCCGAAGAAGTACTGGCGCAACATGCCGGAGACCGCCGCGATTCCGGGCCTCGTCCGAGCGGCGGCGTCGCGCACGGATTCGATGATCGAGCGCGCGCCCCAGAAGGCGATCAAGCGCGATCCCGTCCGGGCGGTGGCCGCCATGGCGGATCAGGCTCCGGAATCCCTCGACGCCCTGAACGCCATCATCCGGCGCTCCGAGCCCCTGGTGCCGGGGGCGACCCAAGCGGTTCTGGGCGAAGGACGGGTGGGCGCGGCCATCGCCTTCGTGGGCGAGCAGCCCGGCGATCACGAGGACCGACAGGGGCGCCCCTTCGTGGGACCCGCGGGCCAGCTCCTGTCGAAGGCCATGGCGGAAGCCGGCCTCGTGCGTGGGGACGCCTACCTCACCAATGCGGTCAAGCACTTCAAGTTCGAGGAGCGTGGAAAGCGGCGCATCCACCAGAACCCCACCGCCGGCGAGGTCAGCCACTACCGCTGGTGGCTGGAACGCGAACTCGACTTCGTCGCGCCCCGCCTCGTCGTCGCCCTCGGCGCCACCGCCGTCCTGGCGCTCGCCGGTCGGGCGATCCCCGTCACCCGGGCGCGGGGCCCGGCGGAGTTCGGCAAGGGCTACGCCGGGTTCATCACCGTCCACCCGTCCTACCTGCTGCGCCTGCCTGACGGGGCGAAGGACGAGGCCTATGCGGCCTTCGTCCAGGATCTGCGCCGCGTCGGCGAACTCGCGACGCGGCTGGCGGCCTGACGGGTCTTCAACGCCGTCGCGTCAATCCGAACAACGCGAACCCCGCGAGCGCCGCGAGGCCGAGGGCGAGACCCCGGTTGCCGTTGACCGCCGTCGCCACGGAATCGCCGGCGCGGCGCAGGTCGTCGGCGAGCGGCGAACCCGTGAGGATGCGCTCCGCCCGAGCCTTGTTCTCGGGCCGCGTGTTGATGGCGACGGAGAAGTCGTCGTCGTGGCGGATGATGTCGATGCTGTTGCGGGCGAACCCTGCCCGCGCGAGACGGTCGCGCGCCGAACGAGCCTGGTTCAGGGAAGGAAAGGCAACCGAGGCGAGCACGCTGTCCGACATGAAATCTCCATCTCCGCTTGGGTTTGAGCCAAACACGGCGGCGCGAGGGGGAGTTCCGTTTCGCCGCCTTAAGGCCTCCGCAACCCGGGCCGCTTAGGCCCGCGTCGACCCCCCCAGGACGGCCCTGACAGGAGATGCCCGCTTGCGCGATCCCTTCGTTCCCGACGCGCTGGCCGAGCGCCTGCGGGCCAAGCGCCGCAACACCCGGCCGGTGGAAGCGCTCACCTGCGAGCCGGCCAAACCCGTCTTCGCCGAGCTGCTGGACGGGCGCGGCCACGGCACCGGGCAGTTCGTGCGCCTGTCGCAGGGCATGGTCGAGCGCATCACCCGGGTGGTGCGCGGCACCGATTAGCCGGCCCTCGCGCCCGCCCGGTGTTCCGCATCCGTGCGAACCGCCGTAGAGACCCGGCGATGGAGCTCAGACCCTACCAGCGCGCCAGCCTCGACGCCCTCTACGCGTCCTGGCGCACCGAGACCGGCGACGGCCTGATCGTCCTGCCCACGGGCGCCGGCAAGGCCTTCGTTATCGCGGCCCTGGTGCGGGAAACGATTGCCCGCGAGGCCGGCGCGCGGATCGCCGTCGTCACTCACACCCGCGAGCTCATCGCTCAGAACCACCGCGAACTCCTCGCGTACTGGCCCGAGGCCCCGGCCGGGATCTACTCAGCGGGGCTCGGCCGGCGCGAGACGGCGACGCAGATCCTGTTCTGCGGCATCCAATCGGTCTGGAACCAGACCGATTCCATCGGCGCCTTCGACCTCGTGGTGGTGGACGAGGCCCACCTGATTCCGCGCGCCGCCGAGACCCGCTACGGCCGCTTCCTCGCCGCCCTGCGGGCCGCCCGGCCCGATCTGCGCGTCGTCGGCCTCACCGCCACGCCCTACCGCCTCGACAGCGGCCGCCTCGACGAGGGCGCGGGCCGCTTGTTCGAGCGCATCGTCTACGAGGCCAATGTCGGCGACCTCATCCACCAGGGTTACCTGTCGCCCCTGATCTGCAAGGCCACCGCCACAGCGCTCGATGTCTCCGGCGTGGGCAAGCGTGGCGGCGACTACATCCCGAGCGCCCTGGAGGCGGCGGTGAACCAGGACTGGATCACCCGCGCGGCCGTGGAGGAGATGGCCGGCTACGGCCGCGACCGGCGGGCCTGGCTCGCCTTCTGCGCCGGTGTGGCCCATGCCGAGGCCGTGCGCGACGCCGTGCGGGGGCAAGGGGTCTCCTGCGAGATGGTGACGGGCGAGACGGCCAAGCGCGAGCGCGACCGGATCGTGCGCGACTTCCGCGCGGGCCGCGTGCGCTGCCTGACCTCCGTCGGCGTGCTCGCGACGGGGTTCAACGTGCCGCGCGTCGACCTCATCGCCCTCCTGCGCCCGACCCAGAGCACCGGGCTCTACGTCCAGCAGGTCGGCCGGGCGCTGCGCACCGCGCCGGGCAAGACCGATGCCTTGATCCTCGACTATGCCGGGCTGGTGCGGATGCACGGCCCCGTCGACATCGTCACCGCCCGCAGCGCCGCGCTGATCAAGGGCCGCGAAGGGGAGGTGCGGGCGAAAGCCTGCCCGGGCTGCGGCGCGCTGATCCCCCTCAACGCCAGCACCTGCGAGGGCTGCTGGGTCGAGCCGGAGGACGAGGCCGACGACGGGCCGAGCCACGAGGCGGCGGCCGAGGACGAGCACCCGATCCTATCGCGGGCCGTGCCGGTGTGGCGCGGCATCCGGGGCTGGCAGCTTGCCCGCCACATCGCGTCGGGCAGCCTCGACGTGGTGTTCCGCACGGAGGACGGGCTGACCCACCGGGTCCGGATCGGCCTCGAACAGACCGGCTATCCCCGCGAGAAGGCGGTGCAGTGGTGGCGCCAGTTCGGCGGCGGCCGCGATGTCCCCATGAGCGTCTCCGAAGCCCTCGACCGGGCCGACGACCTCACCCGCCCCGCCGCGATTCTCATTCGCACCAACGGCCGCCTGTCCGAGAGCGTGAGCTACCGCTTCGCCGATGGGCGCACCTTCGTCGATACGCGGCGCCTCGACGGAGCCGGCGCCTGATTGCCCGGGGTCGGCGATTTCGCGGAACACGCATGGCCCCGCCACGGTTGCACCGTTCGGCTCCCCGGGGAGTCTCAGCGAGGAACACCATGCGAGATCCGTCGGCGAAAGGTGTCGGCGCCCTGTTGAGCGACAGTGTGCGCCATGCGGCCGACCTCGTCGGCGGCGAGTTCGAGCTCCTGCGCCGGGAGACCGACGGCAACATCCGGGCGATCCTGGGCCTCATCGCCACGTTCGGCACGGCCTCGCTGCTCGTGCTCGCCGCCCTGATGCTCTTCGTCGTCTTCCTGGTGAAGGCGGCCGGCGCCCTGCTCGGCTCGGAGGTCGCCGGGGCCCTCGTCGTCGGGGGGCCCTTCGCCCTCGCCACCGTCGTCCTGACCGTGCTGGGAATCAGGCGCATGTCCCGCGACAACCTCGCGCCGCGCCGGTTCGAACGGCAGGTCGCCCGCGACGCCCGCATGGCGACGCGCCCGCGCGGCTGACACGCGCGCTGGGTACGTGAGCGCTCGCCTTGAATCACGGCGCCGGGGGCGGTACCGCTCCCGGCCGATGCACGGATTCGAGCGACAGGGTTGACCGCCATGACCGAGATTCGCCCCCGCCGCAGCGTCCTGTCCATGCCGGGTTCGAATGCGCGAGCCCTCGAGAAGGCGGCCCGGCTTCCCACGGACGTGGTGATGATCGACCTCGAGGACGCGGTGGCGCCCGAGGCGAAGGAGGCGTCCCGTCAGGCCGTCGCCGAGGCGGTCGGGTCGGGGCGTTTCGGCCGGCGCGAAGTGGTGGTCCGGATCAATCCCCTCGACACCCCCTGGGGCGAGGCGGATCTCGCCGCCATCGCGCCCGCCGGCCCCGACGCGATCCTGGTGCCGAAGGTCACCCACTCCGATGCCCTCGTGGCCGTCGGCTCCCGCCTGCGCCGCCTCGGGGCGCCCGAGCGTACCCGCGTGTGGGCGATGATCGAGAGCCCCATGGCACTCCTGCACATCGGCGAGATCGCCAGTTCCGCCCGCGACGTCGACACCCGGCTCGCCTGCCTCATCGTCGGCCCCAACGACCTCGCCAAGGCGAGCCGTGTCCGCCTCGGCGTGCCGGGGCGTCCGGCCCTGCTGCCGTGGCTGATGACCGTGATCGCCGCCGCCCGCGCCTACGAGATCGACGTCATCGACGGGATCTACAACGCGTTCCGCGACGCCGACGGCTTTCTGGCCGAGTGCGAGCAGGGCCGCGATTGCGGCTTCGACGGCAAGATGCTGATCCATCCCGACCAGATCGCGCCCGCCAACGCGGTGTTCGGGCCGACGGATGCGGCCGTGACCGAGGCCCGCGCCATCATGGCGGTCTTCGCCGATCCGGCGAATGCCCGGCGCGGCGTGGTGGCGTTCGAGGGGCGGATGATCGAGCGCCTGCACGCCGTCGAGGCGGCGCGGGTCGTCGCCATGGCGGAGGCCATCGCGGCGCGGGCGGCGTGATTCCCGCGCCCGAACTCGCCGTCGATCTGCGTCTGCTCGACCCGCGCCTGACCGGCTGGGGGTTTCCCCATTGGGGATCGGCCTGGGCCGCCGGCCTCGACCTGCATGCCTGCCTCGACGCGCCCTTGACCCTGGCGCCGCAGGGGCCGGCCGTGCTGATCCCGGCGGGGTTCGCCGTGGCGATCCGCGACCCGTCCTGGTGCGCGCTGATCTATCCGCGCTCCGGTCTCGGCCACCGCGACGGGCTCGTGCTCGGCAACGGCGTCGGGGTGATCGACGCCGATTACACAGGCCCGCTGATGATCTCGGCCTGGAACCGCAACCCGGCACCGGGCCCGGCCCTGACCATCGCTCCCGGCGACCGCATCGCCCAACTCGTCTTCACCCGCATCGTCCGCCCGGCCTTCACCCTCGTGTCCGGCCCGGTCGAGACCGGGTCCGGGCGCGGCGCGGGCGGCTTCGGTTCGACGGGCGTGGGGGTCGGACGGACCCAAACGCCCTGAGCGGTGTTCACCCCTCGAACAAGCATCGAGCGAGGGACCCTCATGGCATTCGTATCGCAGACGGTGATGGAAGAGGGATTGGCCGCCAAGCGTGCCGGCCTGTCGGACGACGCCAACCCGTACCCGGCCGGTTCGCAGAACAGCGCCGACTGGCTCGAAGGCTATACCGCCGACGAAGCGGAGCAGAACGTCGACCGGATCGAGTCGGAGGCCTGACGCGCGCGACTCGGCGGCGAGCCCCCGGGCTCCCTCACAGCCGCTGTTGACCCGCGGGCAGGCCCGCCTGCGTAACTTCGATGCGGATCGTCGCCCGGCGGACTTCCCCCTCCGCGGTCTCGACTTCGATCTGGACCTCGTCGAACCCGGTGAACTGGGCGTTGGCCTGGTAGACCACGACCTGCCCGGACACCTTCTGGTCCGGGCAGCGGTTTTTCTTGCCCGTGGCGATGCTGGCCGTGGTGGCGATGACCCGGCCGTGCTTGGGCAGGCCCGGCACCCGCAGGGTCGGCGCGGCGCCCAGGCTGCAATCGCGCTTCAACGGATTGAGCACCGCGATCTGCACCGGCTTGCCGGCGGCGACGCTCACCTGGGGCTTTACGGAATCGGGATTGTCGGCGCCCTGGCCGAAGGCCGCCGGTGCGGCGAGGAGGGCGGCAGCGAGGACGAGGCGCTGGGTGCGACGGGCGGCGATGCCGGGCATTCGGGTCTCCGGTCGAGCCCCCCGGAGGCGGGGCGGCGGGAGCGGACCCTATCGCGGGCCGGGCTTCGATTGAACCCGCGCGGCGGCCCTCGCCCGAACAGAGGCGCTCAGCGCCGCAACATGGCGATCCAGGAGGAAACCGGATCGACCACATAGGCGGCCATGGAGGACGCCCATTCCCGTGCCCGTGCCACGATGGTCCGATTGCCGTCCCCGCCCGCGCGCTCGGCCATGAGGGCGGCGACGTAGGCGTCCTCCCGCTCCTTGCAGGCATCGAGGGCGTTGCGCTGTGCGCCGGCCTTGCCCTGGAGCGCAGGCTGCTCGGCGAAGGAGTCGCGCACGCAGGTCGTCCATGCCCGCTCCAGGGCCGCCACGTCGGGCGCGGCCAGAACCGTGCCGAGGGGCAGGACGAGGGGCGGGCCGAGGGCCAGACCGAGGACGAGTCGCGCGGGGATTCGCATGGGCTCGATATCGCCGATCCGACCGATCCTTGACAAGGGAAGCCCCGGCCTCGCAACCGTCACGCCGCGTGATACGTTGCGGTGCTGCGATACCCGAGCCGCGAAGCTTCATGGGAGCCGGACCCGAGGATGCACCTGCCAGCGATGCCCATCCGGCGCGAGCTGGTCTTCCTCGCCCTCACGGTGCTCCTCGTGCTCGCGGCGGCGGGCGCCTTCTACCTGTCGCGCGCCACCACGCTGACGGTGGCCGTGGCGCCGAGCGACGGCACCGAACCCGCGCTGATCCGGGCCTATGCGGACGCCCTGAAGGTGAGCCGCAAGGAGATCCGCCTGAAGGTCGTCCCCTTCGACGACGTGCGCGACTCCGCCGCCGCCCTGCAGACGGGGAAGGCGGATCTGGCCGTGGTGCGCCCCGACGTCGCCTTGCCGGAGAACGGCCTCACCCTGGCGATCCTGCGCGATCAGGCGATGATCATCGCCTCGCCCGAGCCCTCCGGCATCACGGCCTTCGACGACCTCGACCGCAAGCGCCTCGCCATCCTGGCCCACCGCGACGCCGACCACACCCTGATCAAGGCCCTGGTGGAGCATTACGGCCTCACCCTCCTCGACGGCGCCCCCGACGGCCCGGTGCCCGCCCGCCACGTCGCCCTGGTGCAGCTCGACGAGGCGGACCTGGCCCAGGCCTTCGCGAAGAAACGGATCGACGCCGTCGTCTCCGTCATCGCCCCGGCGGCACCGACGGCCTTGCGCATCGTCGGAATCGTCCAGGCCGCGAGCCGCACCCGCAAGGTCGCCTTCGTCGATGTCGCCGACGGCACCGCCATCATCGAGCGCATGCCCCGGCTCCAGGCGGTGACGATCCCGGCGGGGCTGTTCGGCGGCGCCCCGAAGGTGCCCGCCGACGATGTCCGCACCATCGGGGCGTCCTACCGGCTCATGGCCCGGGCCGGCCTGTCGCGCACTGTGGCGGCGGACGTGACCCAGCACCTGTTCGAGTTGCGCAGCGGCCTGTCCAACGCCACGGCGGCGGCCGATTACATGCTGGCGCCGAGCTACGAGACCACGGCCGCCGCCACCAGCGCCCGCCTGCCGATCCATCCCGGCGCCATCGATTTCTTCGAGCGCGAGCAGCAGGGCTTCATCGAGCGCTACGAGACCTGGATCTACCTCGTCGCCTTCCTGGGCGGCGGCTTCGGCTCGGCCCTGGCCTGGATCCGCCAGCGCCTGTCGCGGGTGCGCCGCGAGCGCGTCGAGGAGGCCACCGACCGGCTCCTCGCCATTCGGGCCGAAGCGCGGGAGACCACCGACCGCGCCGGCCTCGATGCCCTCGCGGCCGAGATCGACGATCTCGCCGGGGAAATCGCCCGGCACGCCCTCGAGCGCCCGTCGGAGGCCCGCACCATGAGCGCCGCCGCCATCGCCATCGACGCCGCCCGCTCGACGGTGCGGCGCACGACCCTCAGGGGCGACGGCCGGTCCGGGCGACCGGACGCATCGGAGCCGCCAGCCACTGCCCTGTCCGCCCCCGAAATCGCCTGATCGCGGCGGCGATCCGGCATCCCTCGCCGCGCGCCGCCGGCTTGGAGTGCCTCACAGAACTCGCGTTCATCGTCGGTTCGCACTCCGAGCACGACGGCGCAACGGGCGTTTTGTGAGAGATACTGAAGGCGCTCCGAATACTTGGACTTTCACGGGAAAGATCACGGTCCGGTCTCAGAAATCGCGCGGGATTCCATCTGGCACCATCGTGAACGCGCGCCTCCCACCCAGTCTGGAACGGGTCTCGACTGAGCCGGTTGTGCGCAGAGACCATCCGGAGACCTTCGCATGCCCGACAGCCCCGTCCGTTACAGCGCCGATGTCGAGGACGTGAAACCCGATGAGGGGCAGACGATCGAGGGGCTGTGCCGGACCTTCGATACGATTCTGGAGCGGACCGCCGAGGATTACGGGCACGCCGTGCGGTCCGTGCACGCCAAGGCGCACGGCATCCTCGAGGGGACGATGACCATCGCGGCCGGGTTGCCCCCGGAACTGGCGCAGGGCCTGTTCGCGGTGCCGGGCGAGCACCGGGTCTACCTGCGCCTGTCCACGAATGCCGGCGATCTCCTGCCCGACGCCGTATCGCTGCCGCGCGGCCTCGCCCTCAAGGTGCTGGATGCCCCCGGCGCGCGTCTGGAGGGGGCCGAGGGGACGAGCCAGGACTTCATCATGGTCAACGCCCCGAGCTTCCAGGCCAAGACCGCCGAGGCGTTCCATGGCAGCCTCAAGCTGCTTGCCAAGACGACGGACCGGGCGGAATCCCTGAAAGTCGCGGCCTCGACGGTGCTGCGCGGCGTCAACAAGGCGCTGCAGGCGGTGGGCGTGGAGAGCACGACCCTCGGGTCGCTGGGCGGTGCGCCGAACGTCGATCCCCTGGGCGAGACCTATTACAGCGTCACGCCGTTCCGGTACGGCGACCACATCGCCAAGTTCTCCCTGGCCCCCGTAGCCCCGGCGCTCCGGGCCCTGACCGGCCGGGAGATCGATGCCTCCGGCCGCCCCGACGCGATCCGCGAGACCGTCCAATCCGAGATGCGGGATATCGAGGCCGTGTGGGCGTTCCGCGTTCAGCTCTGCCGCGACTTGGAACGCCAGCCCGTCGAGGACCCGACCGTGGTTTGGAACGAGGAAGAGGCGCCGTTCCACACCGTCGCAACCATCACGGTCCGCCCGCAGGACAGCTGGGACGCGGGCCGTGTCGCGGCGGTCGACGAAGGCATGCGCTTCGGCGTCTGGACCGGACTCGCCGCGCATCGGCCGCTGGGCAACATCAACCGCGCGCGCAACGCGCCCTACCGGCACTCGGCCGATTTCCGCCAGCGTTTCAACGGATGCCCCATCCACGAACCGACCGGACAAGGGCCGATCGGACAAGTCCGGGACGGGGTGGTCTGACCCATGGCCGACGCTCAGCCAGCCGGAGCCGGCTTGCCGCCCCGCGTAAAGGTCGTCGCGTTCGACATCATCGGCACGGTGTTCAGCATGGCGCCGATGCGGACCGCGCTGACGGGACTCGGGCTTCCCGCCCTCGCCCCCGACTTCCTCTACACCGCCGCCTTGCGGGATACGTTCGCCTTGGGTGTGACGGGGGCCTTCGCACCCTTCCGGTCCGTCATGGCCGGCTGCCTCGACGAACTGCTCGCCATGCAGGGCGTGACGGCGTCGGCGGAGCAGAAGAAGGCGGTGCTCGGCCTGATGAAGACCCTGCCGCCGCACGACGACGCACGGGCGGCGTTCGAAGTGCTCGCCGGGGCCGGCCTGCGTATCGTCGCCCTCAGCAACGGGGCCGCCGAGACCACCCAGGGGCTCCTCGATGCGGCGGGCCTGGCCGGGCTCGTCGAACGGGTCCTGTCCGTCGAGGCGGTCGGTCTCGCGAAGCCCCGCCCGGAAGTATACCGCTATGCCGTCCGGGAGGCCGGTGTCGCCCCGGGTGAGATGGCCCTGGTGGCGACCCATCCCTGGGACATCCACGGTGCGAAGGCCGTCGGGCTCGTCGGCGGATACGTCGCGCGTGGGCGTCCGTTCTCGCCGGTGCTGCAGGCACCGGACGTGACCGGCGAGACGCTGCTGGACGTCGCCCGACAGCTCGCCGCGCGGTAGACCCACGCGACACGGTGGCCTTCATACCGCCGTGTCGGGGGAAGCCGGTCCCGGCGGGCCGGCTTCCCGTCATGGAGCGATCAGGCGCCGCCCCACTGCATGGTCAGTCCGCCATCGACCACGAGGGTGTGACCCGTGACGTAGTCGGAGTCGTGGGACGCCAGATAGAGGACAGCCTTTGCGATCTCGTCGGGTTGGCCGGCGCGGTGCCACGGAATCCGCTCCAGGGATGCCTCCAGCTTCTTCGGATCCTCGAACCGGTCGCTCGTCATCGGGGTCTCGATCAGGCCGGGCGCGACGTTGTTGACGTTGATCTTGTCCTCGGCGAGCTCCCGCGACAGGCTGCGGCAGAAGGAGCCGATGCCGGCCTTCGACATGCCGTAGGGCGCGCTCCCCGGCGTCGGCAGGTGCTGGGCCACGGACGAGACGGTCACGATCTTGCCCCGTCCGCCCTGGGCGCGGCGCACCGCGATAAAAGCCTTGGCGCAGAAGACCGGCCCCATCAGGTTGACCCGCAGGATCTGCTCCAGCTTCGCTTCCTCCATCTCCGCCACGGGCATGCCGCTCATGGCCTGACCGGCATTGTTGACGAGGATGTCGAGGACACCGAGTTCGCGTGCCACCTGCGCGAAGGTCGCCTCGACGGAGGCCGCGTTGCCGACATCGTCCTGAATGACGAGGCAGCGCCGCCCCTGCGCCTCTACGCAACGGGCGGTCTCCCGCGCGCCCTCCGCATCCGTGTTGTACGTGATGGCGACGTCCGCGCCTTCGCGGGCGAACAACTCCGCCGTCGCTTGGCCGATGCCCGAATCGGCCCCGGTGATGAGGGCACGCTTGCCTTGCAGCTTCATGATGATCCCGTGTTTCGCTGATGCGGGATCAATCGGCGCTTCCGAATGTCGGTTCCTGCGACGGAGAGTCAGGCGCCATCCTCCGGACTCGCGAAGCCGTCGAGGAACGGCCGCGCTGCCGCCTCCGCCGCGTCCTCGACGGCCCGGTAGCGCGCGACCACATGGGCCCCGAGGTCGGAGAGATGCGCGCCGCCGCCCGCCCTGCCGCCCGCCTGTGTCGCGACGACGGGCCGCCCGAAGCCGTGGTTCATGGCCTCCACCAACACCCACGCCCGTCGATACGACATGCCCAGCGCCCCCCCGCCGCCGAAATCGACCCGTGCTCCGCGATCGCCTCGAGGAGCCGGACCTTGCCGGGCCCGATGCGGTGACCGTCTCCGAGATCGATGCGGATGCTCAGGCGCGCCATCGTGGTCTTTCTTTTTCCAAAAGCGTCGTCTTCCAAGAGCGTCGTCTTCCAAGAGCATCGTCGTCCGATCGGCTCCGACACGAAGCCCTTCGGAAGAAAGCCCCTCGCCTTCGTTATGTCCGTCTGTATATATCGGGGGTGGCCACGCATGATATTCCGGGTGGCCCGTAGCCCGAACGTCTGTGCCTTCCCGAGGACCGAGCCCGCATGCGCGCCACCCTCCGTGCCCTCGTCTTCGCCGGCCTGATCGTGGCGGCCCCCGCCGCGCGGGCCGCCGAGACCGCCACAATCTTCGCGGCCGCGAGCCTGAAGACCGCCCTCGACGCGGCCGGCAAGGCGTTCACGGCGGAGAACGGCGTCGCCCTGAAGACGAGCTACGCCGCGTCGTCGGCCCTGGCCCGGCAGATCGAGCAGGGTGCGCCCGCGGACCTCTTCGCCTCGGCCGACCTCGAATGGATGGACTACCTCGAGAAGAAGTCGCTCGTGCGCCCCGGAACCCGGGTGAATCTGCTCGGCAACCGCATCGTGGTCATCGCGCCGAAGGACGCGACGATCACCGACGTGCCGTTCACCCCGGCGGGCTTCGACGCGGCGCTGGGCCCCGACGGGCGGCTCGCCACGGGCGAGGTGACCTCCGTACCCATCGGCAAGTACGCCAAGGCGGCCTTCGAGACGCTCGGCCTCTGGAGCGCCCTGCAGCCGCGTCTGGCCCAGGCCGACAACGTGCGCGCCGCCCTCCTGCTCGTCTCGCGCGGCGAGGCTCCGTTGGGCGTCGTCTACGAAAGCGATGCGAGGTCCGATCCCGGCGTGAAGGTGGTGGGTGTGTTTCCGGCGGACTCGCACCCGCCGGTCGTGTATCCGTTCGCCGTCACCGCCGAGGCAAAGGGGGACGGCGCGGCCCGCTTCCTCACCTTCCTCCGAAGTGCGGCGGCCCGGCCCTATTTCGAGGCCCAGGGCTTCCAGATCCTCGGCCCCCCTCCACCCCGCCAATGAGACCATCAATGAAGATCAGCGCGCGCAACACCCTCAAGGGCAAGGTCGTTTCCGTCGAGAAGGGCGCCACCACCGCCCACGTTAAGATCGAGGTCGCCGACGGCACCGTGATCACATCCTCGATCACCAACGAGGCCGTGGACTCCCTGGGCCTCGTGGTCGGAGGCCAGGCCTACGCCGTGGTCAAGGCGTCGGACGTGATGATCGCCGTCGACTGAGCGAGCGTCCGGGTCGCGGCCCCTACTCGAAGTCGCCCGGCTGCGGCGGGGCGACGGGGGTGAACAGGCTGCGGTCCGGCTTGAGGTCGAGGAGCGGCGTGCCATCGAGGCAGTCGAGACCGCGCACGGTCAGCACCGGCCCCACGACGGAGACGAGCCGCGCGATGGACGTCCCGATGGGGTTGGGGCGCACCGGCGAGCGCAGGGAGAAGGTACCGCGCGCGATCCCGTCGCTCGCCGGGCACTGGCGGACGAGGTCGCGCCGGGACGCGTCGAGCCAGTACAGCACCTCGATCCGCGCGTAGGCCGACAGCCCGTCGAGGGCGGCGACCCAGGGCTCGAACACCTCGATCCGGCACAGGGGGCCGTCGGCCCGCCCCTGACGCGGGCAGGCGAGGCGGTCGGTCCAGGGCGTGGAGATCCGCCCGACATAGACGAGGCCCGCATCGGTGGCGGCGGGCGGGGCCACGGCGATTTCGTTGGGGCGGATCTCGTTCAGGCGCACCATCGGCAAGGCCTCTCGCAATCAGGATAGGATCGGGGCGCAGACGGAGCGGCCGTATCCGGGCAGCGGCACCACCGCGACGGCGACGCCGTAGAGGCGCTCCAGGCTCGCGGGCGTGATCGTCTCGGCCGGGCCCCCGAGGGCGGCGAGGCGCCCTTCGTGCAGGAGCGCGACGCGGTCGGCGCAGAGGAAGGCGTGGTCGGGGTCGTGGGTCGACAGGATCACGGAGATCCCGCCGCGTGCGAGCCGCCGGACCTGATCGAGGACGCGGGTCTGATTGCCGAAATCGAGGCTCGCGGTGGGCTCGTCCATGACGAGGAGGCGGGGCTCCCCGGCGAGCGCCCGGGCGATGAGTACCATCTGGCGCTCGCCGCCGCTGATCTCCGTGTAGATGCGGTCGGCAAGATGCGTGACGCCCAGCGTCGCCAGCGCCCGTTCGGCGTGCTCGCGGTCGACCCGGCCCGGGCCGGCGAAGGGGCCGAGCCGGCTGGCGCGCCCCATGAGGACGACGTCGCGGACCGAGAACGGGAACAGCGCGCCGTGCGCCTGGGGCACGTAGCCGAGGCTGCGGGCGAGCCGGGCCCGCGACCAGCCCGCCACGTCGGCGCCGTCGAGCAGGATTCGCCCGGCCTGCTTCGGCAGCAGCCCCAGGAGGGTCTTGAACAGGGTGGTCTTGCCGCCGCCGTTGGGGCCGAGCAGGCACAACACCTCGCCGGCCGCGAGGGTGAAGGTCACGCCGGACCCGATCCTCCGGGCTCCGTAGCCGAACGCGAGATTCTCGACGCCGAACATCGTCAGGCCCAGCCCCGCCGGCCGCTGGCGAGGAGCCAGAGGAAGAACGGCGCACCGATGAGCGCCGTGAGGATTCCGAGGGGCACTTCCACGGAGGCGAGGGTGCGGGCGACGATGTCGACGGCGAGCAGATACCCGGCGCCGAGCATCAGGGAGGCCGGCAGCAGGCGCCGGAAATCCGGCCCCACCAGGAGACGGGCGACGTGGGGCACGAGGAGCCCGATCCAGCCGATGACCCCCGTCACCGAGACCGCCGCCGCCGTCACCAGGGTCGCGGCCATGATGAGGAGCGGGCGCAGGGCCCGGGTCTCGACGCCCAGCGCCCGGGCCTCCTCCTCGCCGAGACTCATCAGGTTCATGCGCCAGCGCAGGAGCACCAGGGGCACGAGGCCGAGGACGATGGCCGGCAGGATGGCGCCGACATCGCCGAGCGTCACCGACGCGAGGCTGCCGAGCAGCCAGTAGGTGATGGCCGGCAGCTGGTTGTAGGGGTCGGCCAGGACCTTGATGAGGGAGATCGCCGCCCCCAGCACCGCCCCGATAGCGACGCCGGCGAGCACCAGGGTCAGCACCGGATCGTGCCGGCGCACCGCGGCGCCGACGGCATAGACGCAGGCCACGGCGCCGAGGCCGCCCGCGAAGGCGAGACCCTGGATCGCCGCCACGGGGAGCGACAGGAAGATTCCGAGCACCGCCCCGAGGCTGGCGCCGGCCGAGACCCCGAGGATGTCGGGCGACACCAGGGGATTGCGGAACAGACCCTGGTAGGTCGCCCCGGCCGCCGCGAGGGCCGCTCCGACCACCAGGGCGGCGGCGACACGCGGCAGGCGCACCCGCAGCACCACCGTCTCGATGGTCGCGTCGGCGCCGGACGGCCAGCCGAACAGCTTGGCGGCGAGCACGGCGAACACGTCGCCCGGCGGAACGGCGTAGCGGCCGAGCCCGAGCGCCACGATGGCGAGGGCGGATAGGGCGAGGACCGGCAGTGCCCATCCGGCGAGGACGAGGGCCCGCCGTCGTCGCGCCCCCCGCAGGGCCATGGCCTCCGCCGTCACGGCGCCGCGGCGCCGTCGAGGAGGGCATCGACCTGCGCGGGCGTGAGGTCGACATGATAGAACCGCCGATAGAAGTCGCGCGTGACCTCGGTCAGGGGCTTCGGGAACAGGTCGGGATAGAGCGCGCCCGCGAGCCAGCGCACGCCGATGAGGCGATTGGCCCCGGGCGGCGCGTCGAACCAGCCGAAGGGCAGGGTCGGCGCCTGAAGGACGCGACGCTCGCGCACGGCCTTCACCCCGGCCCAGAGCGGATCGGTGGCGATGGCCTTTCGGAAGGCCGGGTCCTGGGTCACGATCACGTCCGGGTTCCAGGCCAGGACCTGCTCCGGCGAGACGGTGGCGAGGCCGGTCTGTCCCGTCGCCACGGCGACGTTGCGGGCGCCGACGACGTCGAGCAGTTCGGCGTTGAGGGCTCCGGCCGGCGCCGTCTCGAGGCCCCTGGGACCGCGCGCGTAGTAGACGCGGGGGCGCCGGGCTTCGGGAAGCGTGGCGACCGTGTCGGCCACCGCCTTCAGGGTCGCGTCGGCAGAGGCGGCCAGACCTTCGGCCGCGGACGGGTCGCCGATGAGGTCGCCGAGTTGCCGATAGGTCGCGGCGGTCTTCGCGAAGGTGCCGTCGAGGATCACGTAGGGAATGCCGGTCTGCGCCTGCACACGGTCAGCGAGGGAAGCGTAGGTCGGCCCCGTGCTGCCGACATCGACGATGAGATCGGGCTTCAACGCCAGCACGGCCTCGACGTTGGCGGTGCCGCCGCGCCCGGTGAGGCGCCCGGTGGCGGGCAGATCCCGCGTCTCGGGTGCCAGGAACGGACGCTCCGCCGGGGTCGGCGCGCGCACCCAGCCGACCATCCGGCTCGGCGCGAGGCTGTAGAGCATCACCGAGGCCGGCGGGCCGGCGGCGAGGATGCGGGCCACCCGTTCGGGAATCTCGACGACCCGTCCCGCCGCGTCGGTGAACGGGCGCGCCGAGGCGGGGAAAACCGCGAGGCCGCCCATGAGGAGGGCACCCGCGAGAACACGGACCCGCGTCCGCAAGTGTCTGACAACGTTCATCGGTTTAGTCGCCCTTCGCACGCCGGTAGCCGACCGTCCGATCCGCACCCTCCGCCACGGCCTCGGCGACCCGGTCGAGGAGGGCGTCGGGCAGCGAGGCGCTGCAGGCGAGGTAGTAGCATTCCCAGCCGAGGGAGAGGAACGCGAGGCCGAACCGCTCGGCCGCCGCTCGGGCCCCGAGGCCGGCATCGGCGGCCCCGGAGGCGATGACCGCCGCCACCGCCTGATGCGTGAACTCCTCCGTGGCGTAGCCCTGGATGTCCGATGGTTCGATCCCGTGCTCGGCGAGGAGGCGATCGAACCACACCCGCGTCCCCGACCCCCTCTGCCGGTTGATGGTCCGCGCCCGCAGGCGCGCGAGGTCGGCGAACCCCTGGATGCCGAGGGGATTGCCGGCGGCGAGCATCACGCCCTGCTCCCGCTCGAACAGGGGGCGGACGCGGATCCCGGGCGTGTCGCCGAGGTCGGCGAAGGCGGGGCCGGCGAGGGCGAGCCCGCCCGGACCGCAATGGAATCCGGCAGCGTCGGCGCGGCCCTCGGCGAGGCGGGCGACGGCATCCGCGCTGCCCGCGACGACGACGGCGATCCCCGGCCAATCGGCCAGCACAGTCATGAGCAGCAGGTCGTGGCTGGCGACGAGGGTGAGGGTGGGGGCCGCGTCGCCGAGGAGGCCGGCGAGGCGCGCCTGGACCGACCGGCCCTCGCGCGCCAACGGCCCCGCCAGGGCCGCGGCGGCCTCCGCGAGGGCATCGTGCAGCGCCACCCCCGTCTCCGTCAGGGTGCTGCCGTGCCCGCGCGTCTTCTGGACGATCTGGTGGCCGAGCGCGCTTTCGAGGGTGCGCAGGCGCTCCCAGGCGGCGCGATAGGACAAGCCGAGTTCCGTGGCGATGCCCTGGACCGAGCCGGTGCGCGCGATGGCCTCCACGATGGCGAGGGTTTCGGCGACGCCGAGATGCTGCTCGCCGATGCGGATCGTTCCGCCGATGCCGAGCGCGATGCTGAGCGGTTGTCCATCGGCGTCTTGCGTCATGGGAGACCGTCGCGAGTGCTGATCCGATGCCTCCGGTTTCGTGACCCGAGGCGACGGACGGATAGCACGCCGCGGGTGAAGCGGCCGAATGGACGATCGTACGTCCAGAGCCCGTTTCGTCCACCATCGCCCTCGATTCGACGGAGCGGTCGCCACCGCTCCGGACAGGGGATCCTGGATGAATGGTTCTCCATCGGAACGACGATTGCCTTCGGGTGGCTAGGCCGGCCGCGATTGCCGAATGATCCCGAACAAGATTGCCATTGTTGCCTCTAAGTCTCTGTCGAATAAGGGAAAAATGTGGCATGAACACCACTTGGTCCGCCATTCCGCTGCCAGGGAGCTCAGGATTCCCGATGATGATGCGGGATGGACTTGCCCTGTCCGCGCATCCTCGCCCATGAGTGAACAACACGTCGCCAGAAGGTGACGGTTACCAATACAATCCTGGGTCGGGAAAGAATCATGCGCTCGCTGCGGTACAGCCTATTTGCTTCAGTCGCGCTGCTGCCGTGCGTTGCTCAGGCACAGAGCACGGTTTCGCTCAGCGAGATCAGCGTTGTTGCAACCACACCGGTCGGCGTCGCCGCCGGAAATGGTGCGCCCAGTATTCCGGTACTGCAGGCCCCGGGCGGAACGGCTCTCCAGGTTCCGGATACCACGCGTCTGCGTGGCGGTGCTCTGCCGCTCAACAAGATTCCCAGCACAGTCGAGACGGTCACGGCCGCTGATCTGAATTTCGACCGCGCGACCTTCAACGCCGTCGAGACCCTGGCCCGCCGCGTGCCCGGTCTCAACCTGTCGGATAGCCAGGGCAACAACAACCGCGTCGACATCAACTACCGTGGCTTCCAGGCCTCGCCGGTGACGGGCGTGCCGCAGGGCCTCGCCGTCTACCAGAACGGCGTGCGCATCAACGAAGCCTTCGGCGATACGGTCAACCTCGATCTCATCCCGCAGGTCGCCATCAACCGCATCGACGTCGTCACCGGCAACCCGGTCTTCGGCCTCAACGCGCTGGGCGGCGCGATCAACATCCAGATGAAGAACGGCTTCAACTGGCAGGGCACCGAGATCACCGCGCTCGGCGGTTCGGACGCGCGCATCGCCGGCTCCCTGCAGCACGGCAAGATGATCGGCCCATGGAGCATCTACTTCGCGGGTGATGGCCTCAACGACCGCGGCTGGCGCTTCCAGAGCCCGAGCACCATCGGCCGGGTCTACGGCGACGTCGGCTACCGGACGCTGGATTCGGAGTTCCACCTCATCGGCCAGATGGCGCGGACCTATTTCGGCGCCGCCGCCGCGACACCCACGGACTTCACCCACATCGAGCCGCGGGCGATCTTCACCTATCCGCAGACCACCACCTCCGAAGTCGGCACCATCCAGCTCACCGGCCGCGTCGATCTCTCGCCGACCTGGGACATCTCCGGTGCCGCCTACTTCCGACGCTTCAGCCAGCGCTACATCGACGGCAACGACAGCGATTTCGAGAATTGCAGCACGCGCTCGAGCTTCCGCGGCCGGCTCTGCTACGAGGATGACGGCTTCAGCCCCTCGGCCGGCCAGTCGCAGCTCGCTTTCCGTAACCAGTTCCTGATGGTGGGCCGGGGCGCCCCGAACGGCATCCCGTTCACGGCGGGCGTTCCCTACGGCACCCTCGACGTCACCAAGACCGAGGCCACGGGCTACGGCGGCACGCTCCAGGCGGCCAACCGCGACCGGGTGTTCGGCTTCAACAACAGCTTCGTGGTCGGCGGCTCCATCGACGTCGCGGATTACGGCTACAAGTCGTCGAGCACGCTGGGCGTCATCAACCCCGACCTGTCGGTGACGACGAACCCGCTGACGCCCGCCTACGGCACCGTGCCGGGCCTCGGCACCGACTTCCTGCGCACGTCGGCTGCACTCGGCATCGCGCCGAGCTCGGTGACGGGCTCGAACCTCTACATGGGCCTCTACGCCACCGACACCATCGACATCACCGACGCCCTGTCGCTGACGGCCGGCGCGCGGCTCAACTTCGCCCGCATCTCGAGCCAGGACCAGACGGGCTTCTCCCCCGACGTGACGGGCACGCACTATTTCAACAAGATCAACCCGGTGGCGGGTCTGACCTACCGCTTCGCCCCGGGCCTCAACCTCTACGGCGGCTACTCCGAGTCGAACCGCGCGCCGACGCCCCTCGAACTCGCCTGCGCCAACCCGCTCCGCCCCTGCCTGCTGCCGAACTCCCTCGTGGCCGATCCGCCGCTCAAGCAGGTCGAGGGCCAGACCTACGAGGTCGGCTTCCGCGGCGCGCTGCCGAACTTCTACGATGGCGGCCTGGTCAACTATAAGGTCGGCGCCTTCCGCACCGATCTGACCAACGACATCCTGTCGCTCGCCACCCCGGGCAACGCGGCACGCGGTTACTTCGTCAACGTGCCGGCGACCCGTCGCCAGGGCGTCGAGGTCGGCCTCGAATACGTCGCCGACTGGCTCACCGTCTACGCGAACTACGCCCTGATCGACGCGACCTTCCGCTTCAACGGCACGCTGTCCTCGCCCAACAACCCCCTGTCGGTGGACGGCGCGATCGATGTGGTCCCGGGCAACAAGGTCCCGCTGATCCCCGACCACCAGTTCAAGGTCGGCTTCGACGTCGAGGTGCTGCCGCGCTGGCGCGTCGGCATGGCCATGCAGGCCTTCTCGTCCGCCTACTATCGCGGCGACGAGTCGAACCTGAACCGCAAGCTGCCCGCGTACTACGTGCTCAACCTCAACACGAGCTACCGGGTGAACCGGAACCTCGAGCTGTTCGGCTACGTCACCAACCTGACCAACAACCGCTACACGACGTTCGGCACCTTCTTCGAGCCGGGCCTCGTGGCCAACCGCTACCCCGTCAACGACGTGCGCACGACGACGCTCGCTCAGCCGCTCTCGGTCTACGGCGGCATCCGCTACACCTTCGGCGAGGCGCCCGCGCCGATGCCGGAGCCCATCGTGCGCAAGTACTGAGCCGTCATCAGTCACCCACGCCCGGTCATCACCAAGCATCGGTGACGACCGGGTCTCCGTCCGAAGGGCCGGCCTCGAACAGGGGCCGGCCCTTTTCGCATTCATGGGCTCTCGACGCGAATTGCCAGTTTTTCCTGTCCGTTCTGCCTGTTTTAAATAGAAATCCTGCCTGAATACCGTGATGTTCGTGTCTAAAGTCCGCGTTCTAAGAAGAATGTGTGATTGATTTGCATCTTGTAAAATCAAATACCGGACACCGGCCCTCGAACACAGAACTAATTTTTGACTCTGCTCGTGCTGTCCGTAATCGTCGCTCCATTGGCAGCGCATGCGAGCGGCCGACCAATCAAAATCATAAAATCCTGGGGGATACGATGTCGAGGCAAGGTCAAGTGCTGCGCCGCTCACTGATGGTGAGCGTTCCCGTGTGGAGCATGTTGATCGCCGAGGCCTCGGCGGCGTGCCAACCGGCTTCGCCCGCCAGCGGGCAGACCGTGACCTGCACCGATGCGCAGCCGACCGGCTACGTCGCGCCGGCCGCCGCCACCGGCCTCACGGTCAGCATCCAGCCGGGCGGCACCATCGGTTCGCAGCAGACGAGCGCCGGCACGAACCCGAGCTTCACCAATGTGCGGGTGAACGGCACGAGTATCGTCAACAATGCCGGCACCGTCGGCAACACCGCGCCGCTGAACCGCGACAATTTCGGCGTGAACCTGGCGGGTGACCGCTCGACCCTGAACAACACCGGCACGATCACCCTCACGGCGCCGGCCGGCAACACCACGACCCGGGTCTACGGCGCCTATTCGAGCGCGCCGGCGGGCTCGCAGTACGAGAGCACCACGGTGACCAATTCCGGCACCATCGCGGTGACGCAGAACGGCAACGGCATCGCCCGGGGCATCTATTCCGGCGAGAACACCACGCTGTTCACGCTCAACAACACCGGCCTGATTTCGGCGACGCGCGGCACCTCCGCCACGGCGACGACGGCCGTGGTGGCGGGAGTGGATTCCGACGACGATACCGACCGTCTCGTGGTCAACAACGCCGCCGGCGGCCGGATCACCGCTACGGGCACGAACACCCGCGCGATCTCGGGCCGCGCCGCCCAGTACGAGATCAACAACAGCGGCACCCTCACCAACACCACCGCCAATGAGGCCGCCATCGCAACCTTCGCGGTGAATGCCGGTAATGCCGGCGACGCCACCACTGTCCGCGCCTACAACACCGTCATCACCAACACGGCCACTGGCGTCATCAACGGCGATGTCCGCAACTTCGACCAGGATCTCCAGACCGCCACGACGGTGGTGAACCTGCGCCGCACCGGCACCCTCACCAACGCTGGCACCATCAACGGCAACGTCGCCTTCGGCGGCGGCAACCAGACCGTGAACAACACCGGCCGCATCACCGGCGGCCTGTCGTTCCTCGACGTTGCCGCCACCGTGAACACGGTGAACCTCGGCACCGGGTCCAGCATCGGCGGCAACATCACCGCGCAGGGCCTCGGCACGAACAATCTCAACCTGTCGGGCACCGGCACCCTCACCGGCACGGTCTCGGGCTTCACCAGCCTCAACCAGACCGGCACCGGCAGCGCCTGGACCACCGCCAGCGGCTCGGTCCAGAATCTCTCGGGCAACCTCACGGTGGCGGGTGGAAACCTGACCCTGGGCGCCGGCTCGACGCAGAACGTCGCCGGCCTGATCCAGGTGACGGGCTCGGGCGCGCAGCTCACCGTGAACAGCACGCTCACCAACAAGACCGTGAACCTGTCGGGCTCGAACACGAGTCTGGTCAACAACGGCACCCTCGTGGGCACTGGTGCGGCGGGCCGCGCCAACACCGCCGCCACCCGCGTCTACGGCGTGCTGACGAACTCGACGGGCGCCGACTTCGCCAACGTGGCGGTCACCAACAACGGCACCATCGCGGTGACGGAGAACGGCATCGGCATCTCGCGCGGCATCTATGCGGGTGAGAACATCGCCTCCATGGCGATCACCAACGCGGGCATCATCGCGGCGACCCGCAACGGCACCGGCACGGCGGCCGTGGCGGCCATCGATTCCGACGACGACGTCGCGGCGCTGAGCGTCACCAACCGCGCCGGCGCCACGATCAGCGGCACCGGCACCGGGGTCCGTGCCATTCAGGGCCGGGCGCACGCCTTCACCATCGCCAATGCCGGCACGATCACAGGCCCGGCGGGTGGTCAGGCCATCGTGGTCTACGGCGCCGGCGACGGCGTGCTCACCAACGCCGCCACGGGTGTCATCACCGGCGACGTGCGCTTCACCGACGCCGACCCACAGGTGGCCACCACGGCCAACCGCCGCAACAGCACCACGACGAATGCCGGGCGTCTCAGTGGCAACGTCCAGTACGGCATGGGCAACCACACCCTGACCAACACCGGCACGATCACCGGCAACATCACCTTCGCGGATGTCGCGGCGACTCGGAACACCGTGAACCTCGGCACCGGCTCGACCATCGGCGGCAACATCACCGCGCAGGGGCTCGGCATCAACGCCCTGAACCTGTCGGGCACCGGCACGCTCACCGGCAACGTCGCCGGGTTCACCACCCTGCGCCAGGCCGATGGCGCCTGGACCCTGGCCTCCGGCTCGACGCAGACCTTCTCGGGCGGCGCGACGGTGGCGGGCGGCGTCCTCACGGTGAACTCCACCCTCAACGCCAACACCGGCGTGGGCACCGCCGGCACCCTGGTGGGCACCGGCCGCGTCGCCGGCACTCTGACCAACGCCGGCATCGTCGCCCCGGGCAGCACCGCCGCCCCCTTCGGCACCCTGACGGTGACGAACTTCGTCCAGCAGGCCGGCGGCACGCTCCAGACCACCCTCGGCGTCGACGGCCAAGCGTCCCGCCTCGTCGCCACGGGCACCGCGGCCCTCGCCGGCACCGCCAGCGTCACGGCGGCGGCGGGCACCTACCTACCCAACGCCCGGTACACCCTGGTCAGCGCCGCCGGCGGCGTGCGGGGCAACTTCGCCAACGTCACCGACAATGGCTCGCTGCCCTTCCTGATCCGCGCGATCGCCTCCTCCGACGCCGACAACGCCTACGTCACCCTGGCCCAGCAGAGCTTCGGCCTCGTGGCGCAGACGGCGAACCAGGCCAACGTCGCCCGGGGCCTCGATGCGGCGCTCGCCAACAACCCGCAGGCGCTCCTCGTCATCGACAACCAGAGCAACGCCGGGATCGCCGCGACCCTCGACCGGGTCGCCGGCCAGGGCTACGCGTCGCTGGCCGATCCGCAGCTCCGCTCGGGCCGCGCGTTCGGCAGCCAGCTCCTGTCGCGGGCCTATGCGGCCAGCACGGAAGTCGGCCCGACGGGCTTCACCCTGCCGCCGACGGTCTACGCCGCCGACATGCCGAACCGCGCCCCCGTGCCCGCCCCCCGCTTCGTCGAGACGAGCCGCGGCTACGGCGTCTGGGCCACGGGCTACGGCCAGTTCGGAAGCGTCGACTCCACCGCCAACGCGGCCGGCCGCTCCGAGACCGTTGCCGGCATGGCGGGCGGCATCGACTTCCACCCGCAGGTCGGCACGGTGCTGGGCATCGCTGCGGGTTACGGCTCCGTCGACGTCGGCCTGAACCGCACCGGCGCGCGGGCGCACACCGACAACGCCCAGGTCGGCATCTATGGCGGCGTCTCCAGCGGCGCCCTCTACGCCAACGCCACCGTCGGCTACGCCCATGCGGAGGGCCGCGTGAACCGGTCCCTCGGCTTGGCGCAGATCCAGGCCGGTGGCGCGCAGGGCAAGGTTAGCGGTGATCAGTTCATCTCCGCGGGCGAGCTCGGCTACCGCTTCGCGGTTGCGCCCACCACGGTGCTGTCGCCCTTCGTCGGGTTCCAGGTGAACACCTTCGATCAGGACCGGGTCCGCGAGGGCAGCGTGGGCCCCCTCAGCCTCACCATCGCCGCCAAGGACTTCCTCTCGGCCCGCACCCTGGTCGGCGGCCGCTTGGAGACGGCGACGACGGTGCTGAACGGGCGTCCGGTTTCGTTCTGGGTCAAGGCGGCCTACGTCCACGACTTCGCCGATATCAGCCGCACCGTCGGGGCGTCCTTCACCCTGGTGCCGACGGTGCCGTTCGCGGTCTCCGGCCGTCGCCTCGCCCGGGACCGGGCTCTGGTCGGCCTCGGCGTGAGCACGGAACTGGCTCCGGGCTTGGCCGGCTTCCTCGGCTACGACGCCGAGCTCGCCTCCTCCGATACGATCCAGGCGGTGCGCGGCGGGGTTCGCTACACGTTCTGATCGGGCGCATCGGAACGATAGGGGCCGGCTCGGACACGAGCCGGCCCCTGTTGCTTTTTTGGAACAGGATGACGCGATGCCGTGGAAGGCCGGATGGCGGTGGCTGCGGGGTGGCAAGCCTGCGCCAAACTCCCCCGACGTCACCGTCGTGCTCACCTCGTGCGGGCGCCACGACCTTCTCGAACGCACGCTGGCGAGCTTCCGGGCCTGGAACACCGATCAAGGCATCGCCGAGATCCTCGTGGTCGAGGATGGGAGGGGCGACCCCTCCGCAATCTGCCGGCGCCACGGTGCGCGCCTGCTCCGCCTCGGCCGGTCGCGGGGGCAGATCGCCGCCATCGAGGCCGGCTACGCCGAGGTCCGCACGCCCTACATCTTCCACCTCGAGGACGATTGGGAATTCTATCGCGGCGGTTTCATCGAGCGCAGCCGCCGCCTGCTCGCCGCCGATCCCTCGACGATCTGCGTGTGGCTGCGGGCCTGGGACGACACCAACGGGCATCCCCTGCACTTCGTCTCCCCGGCGGGGGATTTCGGCGTGCTCGCCTTCGGCTACCGGGGCAAGTGGCACGGGTTCACGTTCAACCCCGGCCTGCGCCGCCTGTCGGACTATGCCGCGATCGGCAGCTTCAGCCGCATCCTCGTGAGCCCGCTGAAGCACGAGGGCCAGATCTCGCAGCACTACCACGCGCTCGGCTTCCGGGCGGTGATTCTCGATCGGGGCGGCTATGTCCGCCACATTGGCTGGGATCGGCGCATCCCACAGGGACCGGTGGACCCCCAGCCCGCCTGATCCCGGGATACCGAAGGGCAAGCCCTTCGGTGGGTGTCGGGCAGAGCCCGACTGTCTTCCCTGGCCTCCCTCAGGACGGCGTCCCCAGAGACATCAGGGCCAGCACCCGCGTTGCCGCCTCTTCCGGAGTTGTGAAGGTGGTGTCGAGGAGCGGCACGTCGAGCTCGGCCGCGAGGCGCCGGTAGGTGTCGATCCGGTCCTCCGGCATCTCCGCCGCGGCATCGATGCCGCGCGCGGCCAGCCGCGCCAGGGTGGCGGGGCGGTCGGCCCAGGTCATCACGCTGAACGGGCGCGGCTCCCACCCGGCGCGGTAGGCCTTCGACAGCAATTGCGACGCCGTGAACCAGTGCCGGTCGAATACCACCGGCCCCGGGGGCGCCTCCGCCAGCGCCAGGGCGACGGCGTCGTGCGCCACGGCGTCGGCGCGGTCGTGCTGGCCGAGGCGGGCGAGATGCACCATCAGGGCGCCGACCCGGCCGGCAAACGGGTCGAGCACCGTGGCGCCGAGAGCCGCCGCCACGTGGCGCGCCACCGCCGACTTGCCCGAGCCGTCGAGCCCGTCGACGGCGAGGGCGATGCGTCCGGCCTGGTCCGCCTTCTCCTGCGCCCGCGTACGCGCCGAGGGGTAGATCCGGCCCTCGCGCCGGCCGTGTTCGAGGTAGTGCAGCGCGCCCTGCCAGGGCAGGGTGAACAGATCGGCGAGGTCGGGATGCAGGCGCAGGTAGCCGCCCGCGTCGAAATCCCCGGGCAGGGGACCATCGAGGGAGACGAGGTCGGCCATGCGCCGGGCTTCCTCCGGGGGCGCGGCGTCGGCCCGACTCCGGACCCGACTCCGGAAATGACGCGCCAGGGTATCGTCGTCTCCGAGAATGCCCTCGGCCACGGCCGCCGCGCGGGCCGCAGGATCGAGCACGATGGCGTCGTACGCGGCCCGCAGGCCGCCCGCTTCCCAGGTCGCGTACCACCGCCGCCAATGGCCGCCGACGCTTCGGTCGAACTCGGTGTTGCGGGCATAGGCCGCCCCGCCCTGGATCACCTTCGCCTCGAACTGGGCGTAGGTCCGGATCGGATAGTGGTAGATGGTGAGGCGCGGTTCGTCCGCCTGCGTCACCGGGCGGTCGTAGGTCGCCTCGTGGTTGCCCTGGCCGATGGAGACGAATCCATCCGCCCGGCACACCGCCTTGGCGCTGACGGTGCGGATGAGCTTGGAGCGGCTTCGATCCGCCACCGGCGCCAGCACGGCGAGGGTCCCGTCGACGAGCACGTCGCGACCGCTGCCTTCCTCTGGCGGGATCATGTTGCGGCGGCGGACCATGAGCACATCGGCGGAGGCCTGCGCCAGTACCTGTTTCAGGTTGCCGCCGGCGGCGTGCCAGAACTCGTCGGCGTCGCTGTTGATGATCCAGTCGGCCTTCAGGAGATCGCGGGCGAGGCGCGCCATCCGGGTGACCCAGGCGTATTGTCGGTAATCCTGATCCTCCTCGACGAGGAGGCAGACCCGCCCCGTCGGCACGAACCGCGCGACCACGTCGAGGGTGCCGTCGGTGGATCCGTTGTCGGTGATGACGATGAAATCCACCCCTTGGGCGAGGTGGTAGGTGAGGAAGTCCGCGATGATGTCGATCTCGTTGCGGATCAGCAGCGTCATCACCAGGCGCATCGTCGCCCGCCTCCTTTTTCACGTGAAATGGTTAGCGATTTCGTCACGCATGAGGGCGCCGTAGGAGGCGTTGGCGTGGGTGACGTCGTGCGCCCAGTAATCCGGGTGGAGACAGCCGTCGGCGTCGGCGCAGGCCGCGGGTGCCGGTACGAAAGCGATGCAGAACCGGTCCGCCACCGCCCGCTGCACGTTTTGCTCCACCTGCCAGAGCTTGAGCCGCACCGTGGCGGGCGTCAGAGCGAGGTCGTGCGGATCGAGGCCGTGAGCCGCCGCGAGCTTGGCGCCGTAGGCCCCGATGCCGATGAGTTCGGCGAGGCGCGCGGCATCGGCTTTCGGCGGTGGCGCGCTGACGAGAACGACGCGGGCGGGGCCATGGGCCGCGAGCCGCTCCAGGAACGCCGCGAGTCCCGCCCCGGTCTCGGCGAAGCGCGCACGCACGGCCCGCTCGGGGACGACGACGGCGTTGTCGCGCAACGGCAGGTGGGCGAGTTCGGCGACGACGAGGTCGAAGGCGGGGCTGCCCTGGAGAAGGAAGGCATCGTTGTAGCGGTTGCCTTCCCAGGCCAGCGCGAGGCGCCGCCCCGATGCGTGCGCGCAGAGACGGTCCCAGTACACGGCCTGCTTCGGGCTTCCCGAGAGGCCGACGAAGCGCCGGTCCTCGGTGTCGAGGGGCAGGAGGGCGGGTGCCTCGGCGCGGTCGCCCCGCGCCACGCCGAGCGCCTTGCGGTGCGAGTGGCCGGCGATGACGATGGCGCTCACGACGTGCCCCGCCACGGCAGGATGCCGCGCTCGGTCATCAGGGCCAGGGCCCGTTCCGCCGCCGCCTCGGGCGTGGTGCGCGAGGTGTCGAGGAGCGGCACGTCGAGTTCGGCGGCCAGCCGCCGGTAGGTCTCGACCCGGTCCTGCGTCATCTCCAGGGCGTCGCGGTCCTCGCCGCGCGCGATCATGCGGGCGACGGTGGTCTCGCGGTCGGCCCAGCACAGGAGGGTGAAGGGCCGGGGCTCCCAGCCGGGGCGGTAGAGCGAGGAGAGCAGCTGCGAGGCGGTGAACCAGTGCCGGTCGAACACGATGGGCACGCCCTCGGGCACCCGGTCCATGGCCATGGCGACCGCGGCGTGAGCGACGGCATCGGCGAGCGCGTGCTGCCCCGTGCGCGCGAGCCAGACCAGGAGCGGCCCGTTGCCGTCGTAGGGATGGAGAACGCAGCCGCCGATGGCCTCGGCGACGAGGCGGGCGATCGTCGACTTGCCGGCCCCGTCGAGCCCGTCGAGCACGAGGGCGATGCGCTGGGCCTGTGCCACCTTGGTCTCGGCGCGCGTCACGTTCGAGGGATAGAGCCGGCCCTCGCGGCGTCCGTGTTCGAGGTAGTGCAGGTCGCCCTGCCACGGATGGGCGAACAGGGCCGCGAGGTCCGGGTGAAGGCCGATATAGCCGGCGCCCTCGAAATCCGGCGGCAGGGGGCCGTGCTCCGCCGCGAGCGTGGCGATCCTTGCGGCTGTCTCGGGATCGGGGGCATCGTCGGGCATGGCGGCGGTCTCGGGGCTCGGTGACCCGTGAGTGGGGGCGGGTGGTCCGGTGGGGCCGGGATGCCCGGCCATCTCCTCCTCGCATTCGGTCTCGGCGATGGCGCCGGAGAGGACGGCGCTCACGGGCGTCGCCGATGGGGCTGGGTCGGTCTCGCCCGGCGGGTCGCGGCCGCACGCGGCGAGGAACACCCGCATCACCGCCGCGATCCCCTCCCGGCTGACGTTGCGGCGGTCGGGGGCGAAGAAGGTGTCCGGCGCCTGGGGGCCGGTGACGATCTCGTAGGCCGGAAAGTAGATCACGTCGGTCGCGCCGCGGGCGACGCTCTCGGGGGCCACGCGCAGCACCGCCTTGGCGTGGGTGGAGGCTTCCAGCACGTGGCGCCCGCCCGCCGTGGCGACGAGGGGCACCGGCGAGACCGTGAGGATGATCCTGACCGCCGGGTTGAAGGCGCGCAGGTCCGCGACGAAGGCGGCGAGGTCCTCCGTCACCTCCGCGCAGGAAAACTCGACGAACCGGTGCCGGGCCGGATCGAACCGCCCCGCCACGGTGCCGGGGCAGGCGGGAAACACCGCCCCGTCCCGGGCCGTCCAGGCCTCCGTGAGTCCGAGGGTGACGATGAGCACGCCGGCCCGCGCGAAGGCATCCCGCGTCAGCCGCAGGTGCTGGGCGGTCAAGGCTTCGAACTCGGCTTCGGTTCGGGCGGCGTAGCGCAGGCCGGGCCGGTAGGGATCGACGATCCGGTCGGGTTCGCACCAGCGATCCTCTTGCGGCGCGAACGTGCCACAGGCTCGCCGCAGGAGCTGCAGCAGTTGCCGGGCGGTGTAGACGTTGCCGTAGGCGGCGCTGTAGCGGCCGTAGCCCATGGCTTCGGGGGGAATCCGCAGCCAGTCGGCCAAGGGCTCGGTGCGGAGGTAGTGCAGGCCGGCCCGTTCCAGGAACGGAACCAGGTTGGCGGCAAAGCAGCTGCCCACGGACATGATGGCGGCGTCGTGCGGAATCAGCGGGTCGGTGGCCGGATTGACGAGGGCGTGGGGGGAGCGCTCCGCGAAGGCACGGCCCCAGAACGCCCGGTCGGGCAGCCCGCGATAGGGATGCGTCATCGCCGGGCGTCGCTCCTGCGGAATGCGAGGCGGCCGAGGCCCGTCGCCAGCACCGTCCGCACCACGGCGGCAAGGGCCGGCCTGCCGCGTCGATGGAAGGCACCGCGCCGTGCTCCCGCTTCCTCCGGTGACGGGCTTTGCCCTTGCATTGTGCTTTGCGCAGCGGCAAGGGCGTGCGCCAGCCGCCCGCGCTCGCGGTCGAGCTCCGCCGCGTAGCGGACCACCCGGTCGGTCCGGCGGCGGGATTCCTCCAAGTCCTCGGTCACCGCGGCGACCCGGCGGTCACCGTCCGCGCGGAGCGCCGCAACCTCGCCATGCAGGTGGGCGAGGGCACGGTCTCGTTCGGCGAAGGGGTCGGGCGGGCCCGTGCGCAACGGCAGCGACGTCGCTCCGAGCCACGCCCGGTTCCGGCGCGTTTCGATCCCGCTCACCGCCGTCTGGAACCGATTTTCCCGGGCGAGCGCCTCGTCCAGGGCCGCCGCGTCGAGGGTGATGCCGAGGCCCTCGGCGACAGCGAGCACGAGCGGCAGCAAGGTCGGGCTGATTCCGGGGGCGGGCGACCCGCAGACCTCGACATCCGTGAATGCGTTGATCAGCCCCCGCACGAGGAGATGACCGAAGCAGAGGGCCTCGACCTCCCACTCGGCGTCGATGAAGACCGGGACGCCGCCCCGGTGCAGGAGATTGCGCGGAATTGCATCGACGGCCTCGCCCGGAAGCGGCGTTCCCAGGGTGAGGTCCGCGCCGTCGGCATAGTGCGCCCGCACGGCATCCCGCCAGACCGAGGCCCAGGCCACGATCCCGGCCACGGTCCAGCCGTCGTGGGCGAGCAAGGCCTGCAGACCCGCCTGCCACGGCACGCCGGGCACGAAGGGCTCGTCGGGGAACCGGTTGGTCACCCCATCCACCGTTCGCGGCAGATCCGCGTGGAGCGGCGCACGGGTCACGCGGATCGCATCGCCCACGCGCACGAAGCCGACCACCTTGTCGAAGGCGGGTCGGCGGCGATGGCCGAAATGCAGGGCGAGCCGCGGGTCTTCCGGAAGGGTCGACACCGACGCCGCGACCGCGAAGGCGGGGGCGAGATCGCCGAGGAGTTCGGCGCGGGCCACGGCCGCCCAGGCACGCTGGAGCGAGAGTCCGCCCGGTCCGGGGCCGTCCGGATCGAACGGCGCAGCGGCAGCGGCGAGGAGACCGGGCTCGAACGGTCCACCCGCGTCGAGACCGCGTTCGCCGACGAGGCTGAGGGCGAGGCGGTGATCGGGAAAGGGAAACCACCATGCCTGCTGCGTGAGGCCGAGGCGGGCGAGCCGGTCCCGCAGGCGGCGCCGCGTCGGCAGCGCCGAGCCGTCGGGATGCGCGCGATCCGCGAAGCCGACCGGGTCGAGGGTGGCATCCGCCTCCGAATGGCCGGTGAGGTGGCGCAGGCTCGACGCGTTCGCCACCACCACGACGAGCCGTCCACCGGGCCGCAGGAGCCCGGCCGCTCGGTCGAGGGCCTGGGTGAGACGGTCGGTCCCGGCCCCCGAATCCGGCGGACACCGACGCGCTGAATCGGCTTCCCCTTCGCCGGGGGGGACGCCGAGGCCGTCCAAGGCCGAGGTCGTTGGATGGAGCAACACCACGGCATCGTAGCGAGACTGGTCCGCTCGCGCCTTCAGGATCGTCACCGACCGTGCGGTCTCACGGAGGGCCGCCACGAGATCGGCGGTCGCGCCCCCGGCGACGAGGACCGAACCGGTGAGGAGTGACCGAAAGGGATGGAGCACGCGCGGATCCGTGCCGGACATGTCCGTGCGCGCCGACTGCGTCGCCTCGCGAAGATCTGCCGGAACATCCCAACTCATTTGCCGATCAGAAGTATAGTCTATTGCCACTTTTACCCAATAGGCGGTTTTTTTGCGATTGCATGGACAATCGAAGGACCCAGACTTATTGTTCTAGCGTTCACAAAGTCAAACCGACAGGCCCCGTTGTTCAGCCCGAGTCGCAGGATGAATTTTTACAACGGCCGGAGTTTTGGCCGGCCGAAAGTGCTCGTGACGAGTACGTTCAACGATGCAATGAACACGAATACTTCGATTCGCCCCTGCTTGGCAGAAGGGTTTGCTGAGGTTCTTGGATCCGATCGCGTGCTGGCGGTCCCCCTCGACCTCGCGCCGGCAGCGATCCGTGTATTCTACCCCGATCTCGTGGTTGCGGTCGGCAGTATCGTGCCGGATGCTTCGGATTTGCGCGGTCTTCGCCGTGCCGCCGACAGTATAGGCGCCGAACTGGCTTACTGGCTTCACGACGACCCGTACGAGTTCGATTACGCGTTCAAGGCCGAACTCACCGCGGACATCATCTTCTCGAACGATTCCTGGGCGGTGCACCATTACCGGCATGACAACGTCCACCACCTGCCCCTGGCCGCCTCGCGGACGCGGCACCTCCGTGATCTCACGCCGCTGCCCGAGCGCGAGACCATGGTGTTCTTCTGCGGTGTCGCCTACCCGAACCGCGTCGCCTTGATCCGCCGTGCGGATGCGGTGCTGTCGCGTCATCCCGTGGCGATCCTCGGGACCGGCTGGCCCTCCGACATCCGCTGCGCCACCAACCGGCGCCTCACCGCGGCCGAGATGGCGGATCACGCCGCCGACGCCCGCCTGACCCTCAACATCGGCCGCGATCTCGATATCGCCAACCGGCGCTTCGCCCTGCCGCCAGCGACGCCGGGGCCGCGCACCTTCGAGGTCGCGCTCGCCGGTTCGGCGCAGCTGTTCTTCGCCACCGGCCTGGAGATCTGCGACGCCTTCGAGCCGGGCCGGGAAATCCTCCTCGTGGACGGGGTCGCCGACATCGCCCGCGCCATCGAGCAGGCCCTGGACGACCCCGATGCGATCCAGGCCATCGCGATGCGGGCGCAGATCCGCGCCTTGCGCGACCACACCTACACGCAGCGTGCCGCCCGGATGCTCGCCCTCTGCCACAACACGGCGGGCCTCGGCCTGTCCGGCGGATCGGAGCGGCCGCGCCTGGCCCTGGCCCGGCGCTGACGAAACACGCACACCCCATGGCGGATTTCTCGATCCTGCTCCTCGACACGGAGCCAGGCACGCACAATCATTACATCGTGCTCGCCATCGCCGACGCCCTGCGGCGCCATCCGCGGGTGGCGCGGGTGCATCTGGCGGGGCACGCCGACGCCCTGGCCACCCTCACGGACGAGGGGCTCGACACGGTGCTCGCCTTCGGCGGCGCGCGTAAGCACGCGCCCGTTCTCGGTCGCCTCGCCGCTCGGGCGCAGCTCAGCATCCTGTGGACCACGGAAGATCCCTACGAGCTCGCCGACAACGTACGCTGCTCCACGGGGTTCGACCTCGTCTTCACCAACGACAAGGCCAGCGTCGCGGCCTATGGCGGGCGCGCCCGGCACCTGCCGCTGGCGGCAGCGAGCCTGTTCCAGGACCTGCCCGTCCTCGGCGACGACCGGGACTACCTCTACGATCTGCTGTTCATCGGCACCGCCTGGCCGAACCGGGTCGCGAGCCTCAACGCGATCCTGGCGACCCTGTCGCGCGATCTCAAGGTCAAGCTCGCCCTCCCGTGGAACACCTATATCGGTCCGCCCGCACTCGACGATCCGGGCCTCGTCACCGACTGGCGCTGCGGCAACCGCGACTTCGCGCGGTTGGCCAATCGCAGCCGCGTCGTCCTCACCCTGCCACGGGTGTTCTCCGCCTCCGACCCGAACCAGGCGCAGGGCTCGACACCTCCGCCCCGACTGTTCGAGACGGCGCTCGCCGGCGGGTTCCAGGTGGTGATCTCGCCGGAACCCGAGATCCGCGACTATTACGAGCCCGATGCCGAGATCGCCCTCTGCGCCGACGACGCGGCGGGCGCGCGGATCATCGCCGAGATGCTGGACCGGCCTGCGGCGCGGATCGCGGCGGCACGCGCCGCCCGCGCCCGAACCCGGGCCGGACATCTCTACGATCACCGCGTCGCCGAGATCCTCGAAACGGCGGGCGGCCCGCACCGGCGGGCCCGGCCTGCCAAGCGGCCGGCTGTGCGCACCGTGCTGATGGTCAGCCACAACCGCACGGGCTATCGCGACGGCGGCGGCGTCGAGATCTACCAGGACGCCCTCGCGGGTCTCGCGCCGGATTACGCGATCCTGTTCCTGTTTCCCGTGCTCCACGATGGACGCTGGTCCCTGCGCCTCGAAGGGCGTGGTCTCGGCCAGACCATCGAATGCGGCGAGATCGGTCTGCCCAAGCTCACCGACCCCCATGTCGAGGGCGTGTTCGAACGCATCCTGTTCGAGCAGCGCGTGGACCTCGTCCACATCCACCACCTGCTCCACCTGCCGCTCAGCCTGCCCCTGGTGGCGCGGGCCTGCGGCGTGCCGGTGATCTACCACCTCCACGACCACCACCTCATCTGCGAGCGCTGGCTCCTGCTCGATCATGCCGGCCGCTTCTGCGACGTGGTGAACCGCGGGCGCGACCAGTGCGATGCCTGCCTCATCGCATCCAGCAACTACCCGCCGGGCGCCAAGGCGCGCCGCGACGGGTTCGTCTCGCTCCTCGTACGCGCCGTCGACCGGTTCATCACCAGCACTCCGGCGACGGGGGCCTACCTGCGGGCGTTCTACCCGGAGATCGAGGCCGACCGCGTCGTCGAGATCGCGATGCTGGCCCCCGTCGAGCCCACCCCCATCGTGCCCATGCTCCGGCCCGAGCGCGACGACGGTCGCCGGCTCACCGTCGCGGTGGTCGGCAACTTCGCCTCGCACAAGGGAGGCGACGAGATCGTCGAGCTCATGCGGATCTGCGAGGAGTACCGTATCCATTTCAAGGTGTTCGGCCGGGTCGACGCGCACCACGCCGGGCGCCTGCGCGGAATCGCGCCGGACCGGATCACCCTCTCGGGTCCCTACGAGCCGCACGCCATCCACGGCCTGCTGAGCGGTTGCGATGTCTCGCTCCATCTTTCGACGTGGCCCGAGACCTACGTCATCGCCCTGACGGAGGCGTGGCAGGCCGGTCTCGTCCCCGTGGCGACCGCCCTGGGCGCGCTCGCCGAGCGGGTGACGGACGGGGTCGACGGCTTCCTCGTCCCGCCCCACGATTCGGGGGCGGTGCGGGCAAGGCTCCTCGATCTCTACTACGACCCTGCCCGTCTCGCGCGGATGCGGAACGCGGTGCAGGCCAAGCGCTTTCCGACCGTGGCCGCGCATCTCGAAGCCGTACGACGCGTCTACGACGGGCTCGTGGCCGCGCGTCCATGCCCGCACGATCGGGTGCCGGACCGTCTGCGCGTCACCTTCGACCTGTCGCTCGCCGAGATGGGCCTGCGGGTGAACGCCCCGTCCTGGGTGTCGCGCGACATCCACTGGGACGGGACCTATGCCGCCGCCCTCGGTGCCACCGGGCGTGCGCGGCCCGCGACGCCCCTCCTCGACGATCTGCCCGCATCGGACCGGGCCCTGCCGGCCGTCGTGCTCCCCCTGACCCACGCGACCCTGGCCTTCGCCCGCGACGGCCTGCGCCTCGACGACAGGGAGATCGCGAACCCGGGCGGCCACGACCTCGTGCTGCGCCACCTCGCGGTGAAGGGCTGGCTGCACAGGCTCGACGCCGCGCCCGCCGCGCGGACCTACCTGCGGTTCACCGGACCATCGCGCACCGCCTACGCAGTCCTTCAGCCCGACGACCGCCCCGACGTGGCCGACAGCCTCGGCGATCCCGGCGCCGCGCGCTCCGGCTTCACCGGGACCATCGACGTCGCCGGCCTCGCGTTCGGGCCGCACACCCTCGACCTCGTCCAGGCCGGGCGCGACGGGCTGCTCGTGGCGCAGGGCTTCGGCCAGGTCTTCGCGGGGGGCGCGACGGAGGGGGCGCTGGTGCGGTTCGCCCGCGAGGCCACGCCGCCCGGTGCCGTCCCCGGCCCCGCCCTCCTCGACCTGCGTCAGAACCTGCCCGAGGCGGGGGGCGTCCTCTTGGCGGCGCCGGGCGACCTCTGGGGCATCGCGGGCCGGATCGAGGGTGCGGCGTTCGATCTCCCGTTGAGCCTCTGGCTGCACGGAGAGGACGGCACCGCATGGCGCGCCCGGATCGCCCCCGGGGCGGCAGGCGACGGCACGTTCCGCCTCGTCGCGGCCCTGACCGGCCTGGAGCCCGGCCGCTACGACATCGCCCTGCACGGCGGCGACGGCGTGCATCCCGGTGCCGTGCCCCGCCGTCTCGAGATCGTCGCGGGGCCGGGCCGCTACCGCCTCGACCGGACGATGCCGCCCGCCTTCCGCCGCCATTTCATCAAGCGGCTGAAGCGTGCGCCGGCCATCGAGCGGACGGAGCGGGTAAACCTCACCGGCCTCGGCGGGAGCATCGCGTGCCGGGGTTGGGCCTTCGCACGGGGCCTCGGCGACGTGCTGTGCACCCTCGCCGTCTGGAACGACGCGGCAGGCCGCCCGCAGGTCTGCGTCTCGGCGCGCCTCGCCCGGCCTGAGGTCGCCGCGCATCTCGGCACGGCCCAGGCGCTCGGCAGCGGCTTCGAACTCGCGGTTCCGCGCGCCGCGCTCCAGGCCGGCGGCGTGCGGGTCTTCCAGTGCTACCGGCGCCGGACAGTGGAGTTCACCGGCTTCGCCGCCGCCCTGCAACGGGCCGTCGGGTGACGCGTGTGTCGGCATTCACCCATGTCGGACACCCATGTCGGAGGCGGACCGGTGACCTAGATGGGAGTGCACGCCCGTCCCCGTGAGGAGCCCGCATGCACCCATCCCGACGCGCTTTCCTGGCCGGCACCGGCCTGCTTCCCTTGGCGGTGCCGCTTTTCGGATCCGCCGCATCGCCCGCGCAGGCGGAAGCGGCCGGGCTCCTGAGCCGGCCGATCCCGTCCACGGGCGAGCGGATTCCCGTCCTCGGGATCGGCACCTCGCGCCGCTACGAGGTCGAGCCGACGCCCGACAAGGTCGCGCCCTTGCGCGAGGCGGTCCGGCGGTTCGTGGCGCTCGGCGGCTCCGTCATCGACACGGCCCCGAGCTACGGCACGGCCGAGGACGTGCTCGGCCTCATCCTCCCGCAGGATGGTTTGCGCGATAAGGTGTTCCTGTGCAGCAAAGTCGGCACGCCGGGGCGTGAGGCCGGGCTCGCTGAGATCGAGCGTTCGTTCAAGCGCCTGAACACGCAGACCATCGACCTCGTCGCCGTCCACAACCTCATCGACACCGCCGCCAACCTCGCCACCCTGCGCGACCTCAAGGCGGCCAAGCGCATCCGCTATGCGGGGGTCACCGTGTGGCGCGACAGCCAGTTCGCCGATCTCGAAGCCGTCATGAAGCGCGAGACCCTGGATTTCATCCAGGTGAACTACGCCCTCGACGATCGGCTGGCCGCACAGCGCATCCTGCCGCTCGCCGCAGAGCGTGGCATGGCCGTGATGGTCAACGTGCCGTTCGGGCGCGACCGCCTGTTCAAGGCGGTCCAGGGCCGCGAACTGCCGCCCTGGACCGCCGAGTTCGACTGCGCGAGCTGGCCGCAGTTCTTCCTGAAATACGTCCTCGGACACGAGGCCGTGACCTGCCCGATCCCCGGCATGGCTAAGGTGGCCTATGTCGAGGACAACCTCGGGGCCGCCCGGGGCCGGATGCCCGATGCGGCCCAGCGTGCCCGGATGGAGGCCTTTGTCGATGCGCTCTAAACTCGTATCCCGCCGCGCGGCCCTCGCGCTCGCCGCCTTCGTCGCCAGCGGGAGCGCCTGGGCCCAGTCCGCCGCGCAGCCCGCACGCATCGGCATCGTCGGTGCCGGCAACATCGGCGGCACCATCGGCGGCCTATGGGCGAAGGCCGGGCACGAGGTGATGGTCTCCTCCCGCCACCCCGAGGAGCTGAAGGGCCTCGTCGAGAGCCTCGGTCCGAAAGCCCGTGCCGGGACTCCGGCCGAGGCCATCGCCTTCGGCCACGTCGTGCTGATCGCGGTGCCCTACAAGGCCTATCCGCAACTGAGCGCCGACCACGGCGCCGCCCTGCAGGGCAAGACCGTGATCGATGCCGGCAACGCGACCCAGGCCCGCGACGGCGAGGTCTACGCCGAGGTGAAGGAGAGCGGCATCGCCGCCGTCTCGGCCAAGTACCTGCGCGGCGCCCGGATCGTGCGGGCCTTCAACGCGGCGAACTACAAGGTCTTTGCCAAGAACGCGCATCGCGACGGCGCCCGCATGGCGATCCCCCTCGCGGGCGACGATGCCGGAGCCGTGGCGACCGTCGCCAAGCTGGTGACCGAGGCCGGCTTCGATCCGGTGATCGTCGGGCCCCTTTCCAAGGCGGACAGCTTCGCCATGGGGTCGCCGGGCTTCGGGCACGACCTCACCGCCGCTGAATCGGGCGCGCGCCTCGGGGTGGCGCGTTGAGCGGCCTCGGCGGGGCGGCGGAGCCCGTCCCCGCCGAGGGCCGGTCGCGTTCGTGGCTGGGGCGCCTCGTCGATGTCCGGCCGGGCGAAGTTCCGGCGCTCGCGTGGTCCTGGGCCTACATCTTCTCGATTCTCGCCGCCTACTACGTCCTGCGCCCGATTCGCGACCAGATGGGCATCGCCGGCGGGATCGAGAACCTGCCCTGGCTGTTCACCGGCACGCTCATCGGCATGCTGGCCCTGAACGTGCCCTTCGCCTGGCTGGTGAAGACCCTGCCGCGCGCCCGGTTCGTGCCCCTGACCTACCGCTTCTTCGCCGCCAACATCCTCGTCTTCGCCGTGTCGCTCTACCTCGCCGGTCCTGAAGGCGACGTCTGGATCGGCCGGGCGTTCTTCATCTGGCTGTCGATCTTCAACCTGTTCGTGGTGTCGGTGTTCTGGGCCACCGTCGTCGATGTCTTCTCGACGGAGCAGGGCAAGCGCCTGTTCGGCTTCATCGCCGCCGGTGCCACCCTCGGGGCCATCGCGGGCTCGGCCACCACCGCGATCCTCGCCCGCGACGTGCCGACCTGGGCGCTCCTCATCGGAGCGGCTGTTCTGCTGGAGGTGGCGGTGTTCAGCATGCGCGGCCTCGCACGCCTGTCGGACCGTCTGCACCAGCGCCCCGTGGCCGGTGACGTGGCTCCGGCCGACGCCATCGGCGGCAGCGCGTTCGCGGGCATCACCCGCACGTTCCGCTCGCCCTACCTCCTCAACATCGGCCTGTTCCTGCTGCTGTTCTCGGTGACCTCGACGTTCCTATATTTCGAGCAGGCCAAGATCGCGAAGGAGAGCTTCGCGAACCGCGGGGCGCAGACGGCGTTCTTCGCCAGCGTCGACCTCCTGGTGAACGCGCTGACGCTCGGGGTGCAGTTCTTCCTCACCGGCCGGATCGTCCGGCGCATCGGCGTCGGGCCGAGCCTCGCCCTCCTGCCGGCGGCCAGCGTCCTGGGTTTTGCCGCCCTTGCCGTATCGCCGACCATCTCCGCCATCGTGGTGTTCCAGGTCCTGCGGCGGGCCGGCAATTTCGCCATCGCCCGGCCGATCCGCGAGGTTCTGTTCACCGTCGTGCCGCGCGAAGATCGCTACAAGGCGAAGAACTTCCTCGACACCGTGGTCTACCGCACCGGCGACCAGATCGGAGCGTGGTCCTTCGCCGGGATCGGGGCGCTCGGCCTCGGCTCCACGGCGGTGGCCGTGACCGCGGTACCGCTCTCGATCGCATGGTTGCTCAACAGTCTCTGGCTCGGCCGCAGGCAGGAGGAGCGCCAGCGGAGGGGGGAAGATCCATCGGGTGGGGAACGTCCCTGAGCCGATCGCCCGAGCTACGAAGGCGGTGGAATCGACGGTTGCGGTCGTCCGAAACCGTTTCGACGCCCAGTGCGTTGCTGGCAGAACGGGAGAGCGACGCATGTCCGATCTGACCGCCTCGAACCAGAACCTGCCCGAATCGACCTACGATCAGGAACGCGGCGCGCGCGAGCGGCACTCCAAACCCGACGTGGGCGGAGCGGCGGTCTCCCCGCGCGACGCAGACCATGACACCGTACGGGCGACCCCCGAGGGGCCGAGCGATCGACCCGGTACGGAAGCCGAGGACGTGTCCCGCCCGCGCGAGTAGGCTGGACACCAGGGCCCCGGCTCCGAGGTCGGGCCAGGTCGGTGACATCGCCGAAGGGGTGGGTATCGGGACGGCCTGCAGCACTCGGCCCCAACGCAGGCCGTAGGCCGTCCACGATGTGGGACTGTACTCAGCCGAAGGAACTGAATCCCTCGAAGCTTTCGGTATGGGCGGCCGACAGGTCCGAATCCTCCGCGGGGGCCGGCGACAGGTCTTCGGCCGGAAGGTCCGGCCTGCTTTTCAAGGGGGTTGGATAGATCTCGTCAGAGACGGATGCGAGCGTCGAGGCAGAGCGATCGGGCTGCACGTCTTTGGTCATCCAGGCTCCTGGGGTGCTGCGCCGCGCTTACGGCGAAGCTTTCGATACTCCGTTCCGTCCTGATTCGGGAACCGCCCACAGGTTGCAGGTGCCATGAGCGGCGGTTCTGCGTCGGAGCCGTTCGGCCAAATTCCACCCGATGCGGCTCTGGAAATGGGCGCTCATACCGGTTGATCGCTTCATGATGCGGATTTCGGCTTCGCTCAGGCGCCGCGCGGGCTGCCCGAGACTGTTCTCCGAACGGATGATCCGGAGACGGTCTCAGTCCTGCTTGGCCTTCGCGATCGCCTTCGAGACGGCCTTGAGCAGATCGCCACCGGCGGCCTTCACCATCTCTTCCTCGGAGATGCCTTCGTCGTCGGCATCCTGCAGCAGCTCGTCTAGGTGGGTCTGGGGGGGCTTGTCGGGGTCGAGGTTGTCCGCAACCCAATCACGGAAGAATTCCTTGGCGATCTGACTCATCGTGCCGCTCCGTTGCGGCGGGCTGAATAGATCACCGGCCAATTCGGCGCGAGACCTGTCGTGCGGAGGGTGAGCCTCGCGGCATGTGCAATCTGGTCGCAAACCCGCGTGTGCCGGGGAAGAAGGACAACCACAAGCCGGAAACGGTCCTGTTCGGCCCGGAGCCTGGACAACCCCGACCGTCCAAATCGAACCGCATCAGCCAACATCGCTCCCGGCGGTTTCGTGCCCGATCTCACCATCGGGAACCGTCCAGCCCCGTGCCCAGGTCTCATGCTCCTCGGAGCCCTCGGGATACGGGTTGGCGGTGAGCGGATCGCCCCGGTCGCGCGCGTACCGACCTTCCTGGCTCACGGCGGCGGGGGAGCGTTGGGGAAAGGCCATGGTTCGGGTCCCCGAGAGAGGCGCTCAGGAATTTGCGGCGTCGTTGGGGACCGGCCTGTCCGGCTGCGCGTCGGTCTCGGCCGGCTTCGGATGATGGCCCGGCTCGGGCTGCTGCGGCGCCGGCGAGCCGGCATCCGGCGTCGCGTCCACTTGAGACGGTTTCGGCTGATCGTCTGCCATCGTCTGCTCCTGAATCGGAAGCCCTTGCCGTGCGGCAAGTCATCGTTCTCGATCTCGCTATCCTCGGTGACGGCGAGGCGGTATTCGCTTCGCCGACGCCAAGCATATTCTAAGGTTAAACCTGCATCGACTACCTTCGATCCCCCGGGGCCGCAGACATTTTTTCGGTTTCGCCCTCTGCCTCGCATCACCTGCGTTCCGGCAGAGATCGCGAACGTCGGGCGAAAAGGGCCGGCAAAGCCGGCGTCTCGCCGTAGAGAAAGAGAGCGAAGAACAGCCCCGTCATCATCACCGGGCCACGGCCCGATCCGCTCCGGTCATCCGCCCGACCGTCGCAGGGCCGTTCGTCGCTCGTCCCCTGCCCGGCGCAGCCGTGGATCGGCTGTCCCGAGGCTCGAGACGCGGCTACCCTGCCGGAGCGGTCAGGACCAGCTTGCCTTCGAAGGGAGCCTTCTGGTTGCTCGTGGTGGTGCAGGCGTAGGTTTCCGTTCCAGCCTCCATGGTCCGGATCTTCAGGACGCCTTGGCCATTCGCCTTCACGAGGTACCCCTTCTCGCTCGACACGTGGACGAGCGAGCCGTCCGCGTGGAGAACGTGACCCTTCTCGAACTGGCCGGGTGCCGTGATGGTGACGGGCACGTTCGCCGTGCTGACGATGTGGAGCTCGACGTTCGTGTTGGCCGGAAGCTTGAGCTCGGCCGGGGCACAGACGGGCTTGTCGCCATCCATCGTGATGGTCAGCTCCCCCTGGACCGTGGTGCTGCTCGATGGGGCCGGGAGCGGCTTACCCTGGGCGAGGACCGGCCCCGCCGAGACCATGGCGGCAAGCGCACCAAATCCGATCACTGCATGACGCATGAAGCAACTCTCTATCCGTTCCTGGACTGTGACGGGGAAAGAGGGCCGAGGATCGGCGAGTTCCTGTTTGCGGCAGCGCGCCGCGGCAACCCGACGGCCCATCACCGACCTTGCGGCGGCGTTCCCTTACCGCAGATGCCCGGCCTCCCGCAGCGCCTTTTCCACTTCCTCGCAGACTCTCCGCATCCCCTCGTCGTTCCGGGGCGACGGCGGTCTCGCGGGTGCCTTCGTCGCCTCCCGTTGAGATTGCGCGGGCCGGGTGTTCTCGGCCGCCCGATCCGCGCCAGCACCCGCGATGGCGCTCAACAATCTCGCAAGCATTCGCGCGCACCCCATCCGTACCCGTGAAAGTATTCGAATGGGATTGGATTCGTTCCACGACCCGGAGGCCGGTCCGACCATGGGCGCCTTTCGGCCGACCCATTCGAAGCCCGGCACCGGTTCCGTGAAGAGACGAATGCGGCGAGGACCGTCGGCGCGTCGAATAGCGGACCAATCCGGCCGCCGGGGGCTTGGCGTCTGGCATACCAGATGCGATAGTCCCTTGCCCTTCCCAGGGCATCCTCATATGTGACCACCTTCACCCGCCCGGTTCCCAGCCCGGCGGGTTCTTCTTTTGGAGTGCCCCGTCTCGCGGGTGCCAATGTTGGAGGAACGCTTTTGCTGAACCAATTCGGCCGCATCGTCGCGGGCCTCGCCCTGTGCACGTCCCTCGCGAACGGGGCGTACGCACAGGCGGCCCCGTCCCCGGACAAGCCATCGGCCTCGGCGACGCAGGATCCGGCGACTCTGAAGGTGGCGCGCGAGGTCGTTGCCCAGATGCAGGGCGACCGTGTCACCACCCTGAACGCGATGGCCGCTCCCATGGCCGGCATGATGCAGCAGATGGGCGTGCGCGAGCCGGAGCGCGCGCAGGTGATCGTCCGCGAAGCCGTGCTTCCGATGCTGACCGCGCACTACGACGAACTCCTCGATCTCCAGGCCCGCAGCTTCGCGACGGTCCTCTCCAAGGATGATCTCCAAGCGGTGGGAGCGTTCTACGCCTCTCCGGCGGGCCGGCGCTTGGCGGCTGCCCAGCCGCAGCTCGCTCAGGCGCAAATGACCGGGACGACGCAGTGGATGCAAGCGCTGATGCCGGAGATGCAGACCAAGATCATGCAAGTCATCAAGGCGCATGGTTGGGGTCCGGGCGATAAGCCGAAATGATCCCCACGCCCGCCAAGCCCGCCCAGGCGGGTTTTTCGGGTCAGATCGCCTCCGGGTGTGACACAGCGGTCAGGAAACTTCGGGGCGTTCCGGAGTTTGTTTCGAGCTGAGCCGGCGAAGATTGTCCCGCCGTCGGCCCAATCGAAAGTTCGCCATGAGAACACTCATCCTCGCCACCGCCCTGTTCGCCGCCACCCCCGCACTCGCGCAGGTCGGCCCTCCGGGTCAGCCGGGCGCTCCCGGTGTCGTCGTGCAGAGCGAGCCGAACAGCACTGGCAACGACGCCAACATCGCCATCTCGCGCGGTGCGACCGGTGCCGACACGGCGACGACCGATTCCGCCGCCGGTGGGAACGCCTCGCGGCCCGAACAGGCGATCCCCAACGGCAGCGCCAACGGCGGCGGTCGCTAACCCTTCCATCGGTTCGGATCATCATCACCCGCCCGGCTCACGCCGCGGCGGGTTTTTTTTGGCTCATCGCTTCGAAGGTCGGACTCACCGGACCTGGGGTGAAGGACTGATCGGAGAAAAAGTCCGAGCCCGGAAACGATCGGGGTACGGTCACGGGCGCGGTGCGGGCGACGACGCGGAACCGTCGGCCCTACCGTTCTCCTTTCCGAGGGTGTTCGCCGTGCCGTTATGATCGGAGGGACGTCCGCCGGGGTTGTCGCTCCCGCCCCTGGAGGACCCGATCGTGCGGTTGTCCGCCTTGTCGCCGTTGCTCCTGAGATCGGCGGCGGTGTTCCCGTCGCTGGTCGCCGGGGCGCCACCCGGGGTCTGCGCGTCGGCGGGCCCCGTCAGCGAGAGAATCAACGAAGTCGCGAGGGCAAGGGCCGTCCATTGGAGGGCAAGGGTCGTCCTGTGCATGAAGCGTTCCGTCGTGTGGAGAGGTTCAGGCGAGAAACGCCGTCGGGCACGCCTTTGTTCGCGGCCCGGGCGAACCGTCGCGGCTACTTCGTGGTCTCCTTCACCCCCGTTTCCGGCGCCGGAACGGTGTTCTTGGTGGCACCGCTGCCGAGAAACAGGAGGGCGATCACCACGGCCAGGGTGGCGATCGCGGCAACGAAAGCGAGGAACCAGCGGGGCATGACGATGTCCGTGGGGGAAGGGTCGGAAGGCTCACGTCCGCTTCTACAGGATTGCCGAAGGCACCGCTGCTCGTTTCGAGACCGTGATCGCCGGTTCGAGCGCGACCGCGACGGGTTCGTTCATGAGCCCGATGGGCCGGACGGATCGGGGGCGTGGCCGTGCGGCGAAGGCGGCGGTTCGGTCTCCGGCCCCCGGTTCGTGTCGGAACCCGCTCGGTCGTCGGAACGTGATGGCGCTTCGCATCGTTGGGAACTTTGGGAAACGCCTTCGGAGAAACCAATGAAGAATTTTTGCATGATTGCCATCGCGGCGGCCGCTGTGATCGCCACGGGATCGGCATCCATGGCTGCGCCCTGCGCCGTCGGAACGACGACGAACGCCCAGGGCCAGAACGCGTCCACCGACAAGACCTCCAAGGCGGATGGTCCTTCGGATGCGAAGGTGACTCCCGGCGCCAAGGCCGAGTCGCCCGGCACGGTCGGCGCCATGTCCAACGTCGGCGGCAACACCCAGCCCGGCGCGGGCGAGAAGAAGCCGGCCGAAGGCCAGGTCGTCAAGCCGGGCAGCAACGACTGCTGATTTCACCGGACACGTGAAGGAGCATTCCTTCATTGTTATTCAAGAACCCGCTCGGCTTCGGTCAGGGCGGGTTTTTTGGGTGATCGCTTCGATTGGCTCAGGTGTACTGTCCAACGCCGATCGGATTCGGATGAAGGATCGAGGCTCGCAGGAGCGGGTTCGACGCGCGCCGGCCCGGCTGAGCCACCTGGTCGATGTGGGCGCGGTCGATGCCGGGGGCCGGAGGCGGACCACGGATTATTGCGTCCCCTGAATCCGTCTACCCCATAGATCCCTCGAACCCGAGATGATCTTCCCACCTTGCCCGCCCGGAGCGATCCGAGGCGGGTCTTTCGTCGTGCGGACGGATCAGGGGCGACCCGCGACGTCCGATCGAGACCGAGGCCTCACGGTTCGTCGGGCCTCCTCCCGAAACGGTGCCGTCCGAGGCCCGGACACGGGTCAATACAGTTGGTTCGCCCAGCGCTGGAAAACCTCAAGGGTCGATCCGCCGCCGGCCTCGCCCTGGCGCGCCGGTCGGATGCCGGCGCGGTAGCGGCCCGGAGGCTTCCGAACGCGGCTCGGAAGGCTTGGCTGCAGTGGCTCTCGCTGACGAAGCCGCAGGCGAATGCGAGCGCTGCGACCGACCGCCCTTCATGGGGCCGACGCAGGGCCTTGCGAAGGGTCTCCAGCCGGCGTGGCTGAACAAAGCGTGCGATTCCGCCCTCGTCGGCGAAGGCCTGATGCACCGCACTGAGCGACAGGAGACGGCCAGATGTGTCCCATGCCGGAGGGTTGAGCTCCGGGTCGGGAAAGGCTCAAGTTCCCCCGCGCTCACCCTTCGCCGATGTCGCGGGCCGGGTACACGTCACCGTGCCTGCCGGAACGCTTGGCCAGTCCGCGGTGTGGGGGTTGAGTGATTGATTGTGATGGTGCTGCTGGACAGGATTGAACTGTCGACCTCCTCATTACCAATGAGGTGCTCTACCACTGAGCTACAGCAGCGGGGTGTCCGGGGTTCGCCGCGGCGTCTCCGTCTGGACGAGCGGGGGATTAGCCCATCGTTTCCGGCTTGGCAATCGCCTGGGCGGACTCAATCGCACCGCCGGTGAACTTTCGTGTCGGCTTCCGATTTCAGCGCAACACATCGGCGTCGCGCTTGCACGCGGCACGGATGATCGCGGCGAGGCCCGGTTCGGCCACGGCATCGGCGGCCTCGGCGGGCGAGAACCAGTGATCCTCCCGCTCGTCCTTCTCGGGCCACGATTTCAGCTGCTTGCGCACTTCGAGCGGGAAGACCTTGACCTGACACAGGACGGAATCACGGCTCTTCAGGCGCTTCTCGTAGAGATAGAAGCCGAGCGGACGCTTGCCGATGGAACCGATGAGCCCGGCCTCCTCGTAGGCCTCGCGGGCGGCCGCCTCGAAAGGCTTGCGCCCTTTCATCGGCCAGCCCTTCGGAATCACCCAGCGTCGGCTCTCCCGCGAGGTGATGAGCAGGATGGTGTAGGTTCCGTCACGCATCCGCCGGTATGGCAGTGCGCCCACCTGCCGCCGAGGCTCGCGGTCCGTGTCGGCCAAGGTCGCGTTCATCGGGGACAAACGCCCGGGAGCCTTGCGGGTTCGCCGGACGGGCGCTTTCCCGTGCTCGTCCGCCGGGCAGGAGGCGTCGGTGCTCCGGCCATGAGACCGACGAGACGGCCGACTTCGTTCGCGTTCGGTGTCCGCACCGCTGGTCCTCGAAGATCGATGATCGAACGAGGGCATAGCCGCCGTCCGCTCCCGGTTCCATGGAGATACTTACCCGGCTAAAATAGGGCGGTCCGAGACACACCGATGCCGCTGTCGCGAACGGCGCGCGGATGAGGGGAGAGACCGCGACGCCGAAGGATTCCTGGCGTGCCGCAGCCGAATGCCCGGCTTCCGCCGCATCTCCTGAGCCCGAAGACCCGGCGGAACCCCTGCGAGGGGCGGTTACCCGGCGGCGCTCAGATTCTCGATGAGGGCATTGAGGTCGGCCCGCATGGCCTGGACTTCGGGTTCGGACATGTTGAGCTGGCACATCACCGATTCCCGCACGGTCGTGGCCTCGCCCCGCAACGCCCGGCCTTGCGGGGTGAGGGCGATCTCGACCTCGCGCTCGTCCGTGCGTCGCCGGCTGCGCAGGAGGAACCCCGCCGTTTCGAGGCGCTTCAGGACTGGCGTCAGGGTCCCGGAATCGAGGCGCAACCGTCGGCCGATCTCCGAGACCGTGATGCCGTCCGTCTCCCACAGAACGAGGAGGACGAGATATTGCGGGTAGGTCAGGCCCAGGCGCTCGAGCATCGGACGATAGGATTTCGTCATGCGATGGGCCGCGGCGTAGAGGGCGTAGCAGAGCTGATTGTCGAGGAGCAGGGGATCGATCTGCGGAGGCGTTTCTGGAGCAGGAGCGTCGACCATGCCAAACCATGCCATCTGTTCCCGGGCCGTGAATGGAGCGGCTGGGACCCTGCCGAAAAACCGGGCCGGGAAACCTGTGACGAAAAATCTGTCCGGGAGAACAGGATAGCCGACCTGGGACGTTCCGGTATATGGCCGATCCACCCCCATCCGCGGTGAATATACGCATATCCCGGACCGGCCGGCGTTTTTTGCTTGTGAGGCCGCTCCCGTCACGCTTCGGCGGGCGCGGACATGCGAGCGGCCGCATCCGGCATCACCGTCGCGAGAGGACCGGAGGCCACGAGGCGCCCGCCATCGAGGACGTGGACCGTATCGGTGCCCGCGAGGCTCGTGAGGCGGTGGGCGATGAGAATGATGGTGCGGGTGCCGTTCAGGGACGCGAGGGCACCCATCACCGCCGCCTCGGTCTCGCCGTCGAGGGCGCTGGTGGCTTCGTCGAACACGATCACGTCGGGGTCGTGGTACAGGGCCCGGGCGATGCCAAGGCGCTGGCGCTGACCGCCGCTGAGGCGGATGCCGCGCTCGCCGACACCCGCATCGTAGCCCCCGTCGAGGCCCAGCGCGACCTCGTGGAAGCCGGCGAGCCGCGCGGCCCGCTCTACGGCGGCCCCGTCCACGGCTTCGGGCGAAACGCCGAGGGCGATGTTCTCGCGCACGGAGGCGTCGATGAGGAACACGTCCTGGGGCACGTATCCGATGCGGTTCTGCCAGGCCGGCAGGGTCTCGGCGTCGAGGGGGACGCCGTCCACGGTGACGGACCCGGTGGTGGGCGTGAGGAGGCCGAGGATGACCCCGACCAGGGTCGACTTGCCCGATCCCGTGCGGCCGACGAGACCGACCGTGGTGTTGACGGGGATCGTGAGATCGATGTCCCGCAGGGTCGGACGCTCGGGCGTGTAGTCGAAGCCGATGCCGGTCAGGCGGATGTCCCTCCGAAACGGCAGGCGCGTCGCCGGGCGCGGGCGCGGCGTCCGCTCGCCGGCGAGTTCGTCCACCACCATCCTGACGGCCGGGAGGTAGAACCGCAGGAGGGCAAGCGACGTGAAGATGTTCTGGAAGGCCGGCAGCATCCTGTAACCGGCGAAGGCGAACAGGCCGAGCAGCGGGAGCAGCCCGGCGGTGTCGAGTCCCTGGGAGAGGGCGAACAGCACGACCACGATGACCCCGCCGAAGGCCAGGGATTCGATGACGAAGCGTGGCAACTGGCCCGTGAGCAGGCTCGCTGCGGTGGCCTTCGCGTAGGCCCGGGCGGGCCCGTCGAACCCGGCGGCGAAGGCTTCGGCCCGGCCGTAGAGCTTGAGTTCGGTCAGCGCCCCGAAGGTCTCCTGCACCACGCGGTAGCGCCGCTCGTTGTCCGCCACGGCCCTGGCCCCGAGGCGGGCGAGGCGCACCCGCATGACGAGGTAGAGCAGCACGTAGAGGCCGCCGAAGCCGCCGCCGAGGATCAGGGCGAGGCGGGGTGCGTAGAAGATCAGGAAGGTGACGACGGCGAGCGCCGAGACGCTGCGCGAGGCGATGACCGTGGTGGGGGTGAGGACGCCGACCACGAGGCGGTCGGTCTCGCTCAGCACGTTCTTGGCGAGTTCGGCGCTGTTGGCATGGGCGAAGAACAGGCGCTCGCGGTCGACGTAGCGGGCGAGCAGGCGCCGGGCGAGGCCGTAGCCCGTGAGGTTGGTGAACAGGAGCTGCGCGAAGGTGAGGCCGGCATTCACCACGCTGGTGGTGAGGATGGCGGCCAACGCCGCCCCGCCCGTCACCATGAGGAAGGTGCGGTCGTCGGTCAGGCCGAGGCCGTCGCGCAGGGTCGCGAGATAGGGGATGCGGCTGGCGGCGGACGGGTCGCCCACGAGGGTCAGGAACGGCACCACGGAGGCGACGCCCACCACCTCGAACAGGGCGGCGCAGGCGAGGCCGAGGGCGATGAGGGCGAGCCGGCGCCGGTCGCGCGGCCGCAGGACGCGCACGAGGTCGATCAGGGCGCGCATGGCGGGGCTCCTCGGGTGAAGGCTCCGGCGGCCCTGCGGACGAGACCGTCACGATCGGGGGCGGAGCCACTCGGCCCTGCCCCTTAGAGGATTTTGACGCCCATTGAAGCCGGCCGACCGCGAATCGCAGCCGGCCGGCCCGGTCAAGGGCCCGAGCCGGCGGCCGCGCGGGTGAAGGCGTCGGCGCCGATGTCGTCGGTGCCCGTCATTCCCAAGGTCTCGATGAGACGGCCCCGGGCGCGGCTGACCCGGCTCTTCATGGTGCCCACGGCGACACCGCAGATGGCGGCGGCCTCCTCGTAGGTGAAGCTCTGGGCGCCGACCAGCACCAGGGCCTCGCGCTGGCTCAGGGGAAGGCCGTCGAGGGCGGCCTGGAACTCGCGCATCTCCACCCGGATCTCCTGCTCGGGCAGGCTGGTGAGGCGAGCCGCATGGACACCGTCGCCATCCTCCACCTCGCGCTTGCGCTTGCGCTGTTCCGAATAGAACAGGTTGCGCAGGATGGTGAACAGCCACGCGGTGAGGTTGGTGCCGCGCTGGAAGCTGTCGGCCTTGGTCCAGGCCCGCACGAGGGTGTCCTGGACGAGGTCGTCGCTGCGGTCGAGGTTGTAGGTCAGCGAGTACGCGAACGCCCGCAGGGCCGGGATGGCGCCGAGGAGGAGATCGCGCATCTCGGCGTCGGCTCCGCCCTGGGGGGCAGCCGGCCGGATCGATGGGCACGTCATTGGGACCCCTGCGAATCGGATTGCGACGACAGGCTGTCGAGGAGCGCCGTGAAGCGATCCGGCAGCGGCTGATGGAGGACGTCCCCGTAGAGCAGGCGCAGGTTGCGCCCGATCCGGCGCCGCGCTTCGCGTCCCAACGGCGGTGCCGGTTCTCGGACCGTGGGCGGCAGAGCTGGAATGATCCCCGACCCGTCATGCGGAGCTGCCGTTGCGGGAACGGCGTCGAGGCCTGAATCGCTCGCGTGTCTGGTCATCGCTGCCCATTGTCCGAGGGCGGATGCGCGGCGCCGTGCTTTCGTAAGGCATGCACCGCCGGCCCTGCGTATCGGGGCCGTATCCGAAATCCTATCGACGGCGGTGCTAACGAAGAGCGATTTAACGTGTACTGAAAAATGCATTCATCGGATCTTAAGCCCCTGAATCCGGAGGCTTGTTTCCGAACTGTTGCTGATCGAAAACACAGGCCGATCAAGCTCGGCCATAGGGAAGGCTTAAGCGGAGCGATCTGTCTGTTCGCTGAACGCGTGTCCTGCCGGCGCGACCCCGCGGTGTACGGGCAGGGAGAGGCCGGGGCTTGCGCAGGGCGGAGCGCGCTGGTAGCGCAACCTTCAGCGCCGGTTTAGCTCAGCTGGTAGAGCAACCGCCTTGTAAGCGGTAGGTCGCGAGTTCAAGTCCCGCAACCGGCACCACTTTTTCCGATCCAGATTCGACCGCCCAACACTGGGTCGTCATTCCGGCGCACCGCATGCATTGCCGTGGCCGGCCGTTCCGGCCTATCCCACCCCATGACCGAAAAGCTGACGATCCTCGCCCTGTGCGATCTCGGACTCATCGCGGAGGCCGAGGTGGAGGCCGCCATCGCGGCCTTCATGGCCGATCCGATGGCGCTGCCCTACACGTTCAAGGAGGGCTACCGGCTCAATCTCGGCAAGGCGATACGCCGACACCCGGGTGCCAACGACTTTGTCAACCGCTCCGACGCCGGCCCGCAGCTCAAGCGCCCGTTCGTGCGCGCCGCCATCCTGCAGGCCCGGCCCGAGCGGGAATAGGTCTACGCCTCGGCCTCGCGGGTGTCCTGCCAGGCCCGGAGGCCCGCGAGGGTGACGACGTGACCGGGCCAGGCGGTGCCGGACAGCAGCGTATGCGGCGCGTCCGGTTCGCCGAGGTCCGAAACGGCCGAGAACGCGCCGTCGAGGCGGTGGGTCCCGGTGTAGCGGCTGCGGGTGGCGATGACCGGCAGCCCGGCATCGAGGGCCGAGCGGATGCCGGCCACGGAATCCTCGAACGCGATGGCCTCGGAGGCATCGACGCCGAGGCGCGCCAGGGCGAGTTCGAACACGTCGGGCGCGGGCTTCTTGCGGGCGGCCTCGTCGCCGCAGGCGATCACGTCGAACGGGACGTCGCCCCGGGGGAAGTTCATCCGAAGCAGGGCCTCGACGTTGGGCCGGCTCGTGGTGGAGGCGACGGCGAGACGCAGGCCGGCGGCCCGGGCTTCCGCGACGAGTCGGGCGATGCCGGGGCGCAGGCCGAGGCGCCCGTCCTCCACCAGTTCGCCGTAGATCCGGGTCTTCCGATCGTGGATCTCGGCCAGGCGTGGACGAAGGGCGGGCAGATCCCCGGCATGCCGGGTCTCGACGTAATGGGCGAGGCGCTCCTTGCCGCCCATCACCGCGAGCAGGTCGGCGTAGAAGGCCGAGTCCCAGGACCAGGGCAGGGCCATCTCGGCGAAGGCCTGGTTGAATGCCTGCCGGTGGAGGTCTTCCGTTTCGGCCAGCGTCCCATCGACGTCGAAGATCAGCGCCCTCAGCATGACACCGGATCGCCGCCGGCATTGGCGCGGATCGCCGCGATCCGGTCGGCGTAGCCGGCCGGGCCACCCTTGAACACGGCGTTGCCGGCCACGAACGCGTTCGCGCCGGCCCGCGCCGCGAGCCCCACGGTCTCGGGGGTGATGCCGCCATCGACCTCGATGTCGAGGGGACGGCCGGCCGCCATGGCGCGGATGCGGGCAATGGTCTCCAGGGTCGAGGGGATGAAGCTCTGGCCGCCGAAGCCCGGATTGACCGTCATCACCAGCACGAGGTCGACCATGTCGAGGAGGGGTTCCACGGCGGAAGCCGGCGTGCCGGGGTTGAGGGCGATGCCGGCGCGCTTGCCGAGGTCGCGGATGGTTTGGAGCGAACGGTGGATGTGGGGACCGGCCTCGACATGGACCGAGATGGTGTCGGCCCCGGCCTCGGCGAACGCCGCGAGGTAGGGATCGGCCGGGGTGATCATGAGGTGCACATCGAAGGGTTTCGTGCTGTGGGGCCTGAGCGCCTTCACCACGGCGGGCCCGAAGGTGAGGTTGGGCACGAAATGCCCGTCCATCACGTCGAGGTGGATCCAGTCGGCCCCGGCTTCCGAGACGGCGCGCACCTCGGCGCCGAGCTGGGCGAAATCCGCCGAGAGGATCGAGGGCGAGATGATCGGGCTGGTCACGGTTCTGTCCTCTCGGGCGCGCGGCGCCCTTCAACGCGTGCGGCGTGCGCCTCACGCCAGGCGGCGCGGTTCCTACGCCATACGGCGCTTGCGCTCGACGAGTTGCATGATGATCGGGGTCAGGATGAGCTGCATGGCGAGGTCGAGCTTGCCCCCCGGGATCACGATGGAATTCGCCCGGCTCATGAACGAGCCCTGGATCATCGAGATGAGGTAGGAGAAGTCGATCCCCTTGGGGTCCTTGAACCGGATCACCACCAGGGATTCGTCGGCGGTGGGAATCCACCGGGCGATGAACGGGTTCGAGGTGTCCACCGTTGGCACCCGCTGGAAGTTGATGTCCGTCCAGGTGAATTGCGGGCAGATGGTCTGCACGTAGTCGGGCATCCGCCGCAGGATCACGTCGGTGACGGCCTCCGTCGAGTAGCCCCGGGTCGAGCGGTCCCGGTGCAGCTTCTGGATCCATTCGAGGTTGATCACCGGCACGACGCCGATCTTGAGGTCGGCGTAGCGGGCGAGATCGACGTTGTCGTCGACGACGCAGCCGTGCAGGCCTTCGTAGAACAGGAGGTCCGAGCCCGGCGCGAAGCTCTCCCACGGGGTGAAGGTGCCGGGCCGCGTGCCGTAGAGCTCGGCGGCGGCCGCGTCGTGGACGTAATGCCGGGTGCGGCCCGTGCCCGATTCGGCGTAGGTGCGGAACACCTCCTCCAACTCGGGCAGGAGGTTGGCGCGCGGCGCGAAGTGGCTGAGGGTCGGTTCGGCCGCCATGGCCTTGCGCATGGCGATGCGGTCCAGGGCGTGGAACGCGTCGCCCTCGATATAGACGGCGCTCACGTCCTCGCGGCGGAAGATCTGCTCGAAGGTGTTGCGCACCGAGGTGGTGCCCGACCCTGACGAGCCCGTGACCGAGATGATGGGATGACGCGACGACATGCGTTCTGGCCCAGGCGACCCCTACCGCTAGCCGCGCATCAGGCCGCGCTGCCCGAACAGGGGCGAGCGCCCGGCCGCCGGATTGCGGCCGCCATAGTACTTGGCCACGCACGCCACCTCGTCGGCCGAGCCGAAGATCAGCGGCACGCGCTCGTGGATGGCGCTCGCGCAGATGTCGAGGATGCGGCGCTCGCCGTCGATGGCGCCGGCGCCCGCCTGTTCCATGAGGAAGGCGATGGGAGCGGCCTCGTAGAGGAGGCGCAGGCGCCCCTGCGCGTAGCCCTTGCGATTGTCGCCCGGGTACAGGAACACGCCGCCGCGCAGGAGCACGCGCTGGGCGTCGGACACGAGGGAGCCGAGCCAGCGCATGTTGAAGTCCTTGTCGAGGGGGCCTTCCGCGCCGCGCAGGCAATCCTCGATATAGGCCTTCACGGGGGTGTCCCAGTGGCGGGCGTTGGAGGCGTTGATGGCGTATTCCTTGGCCGCAGCCACCACCTCCATGCGCGGGTGGGTCAGGCGGAAGGCGCCCTCCGCCCGGTCGAGGGTGTAGGTCTGCGTGCCGTTGCCGAGGGTCAGCACCAGGGAGGTGGCCGGGCCGTAGGTGACGAAGCCGGCGGCGCGCTGGAGGGTGCCGGGCCCCGTGAACGAGCCGAGGGGGTTCTCGGGCGTCGAAGCCGTCGGCCAGATGCCGAAGATCGAGCCGACCGCCATGTTGACGCCGATGTTCGACGAGCCGTCGAGGGGATCGATGGCCACCGCCAGCGGTGCGCCGGGGTTGAGAAGCATCACCCCTTCGGATTCCTCCGAGGCGACTTCGGAAACGGGCGCCCCGCGCAAGGCCTCGGTGAAGCGCTCATGGGCCAGCACGTCGAGGAATTTCTGAACGTCGCCGTCGCTGTTCTGCGCGCCCTGGGCGGCGAGGTCGCCGGCGAGGGCACCGCGCCCGATCACCGTGCTGACCTCGATGGCCGCCGTGGCGCAGGCCGCGATCACCTCGGCGACATCGGACAGCGTCGGGTCGGCGGCGACGGCCGCGGCGAGGCACGCATCGAGGCGAGACCCGATCTCCAGAGATCCCATCGACATCGGCTCACCTTCTCTCAGGATTCATCGTCCGCACGTAGGCCACCGCCCACGCCGCGTTTTCATCTCCTTGCCACGAGTGGGCCCGTGACAACCAGAGCGCCGGAGGGCGCGTCCTCATCAAAACAAGGAATTTGAAAAAACTTGCGGGCGGTTCCAAAAAAACTAAAACCGGCCCATGCGCAACCTTTCCCTGAAGCAGCTCCAGGCCGTCGCGGCCGTCGCCCGACTGGGCACGATGACCCGGGCGGCCCAGGAACTCAACGTCACCTCCGCCGCCCTCTACGCGCGCATCCGCCAGTTGGAGGAGGAGGCGGGCCTGCTGCTGTTCGACCGGACCCCCACGGGCCTCCGGCCCACGGATGCCGGCCGGGAGATGCTTTGGGCCATCGACAGCATCAACACCGTGCTGGAGACCTGCGCCGACCGGCTGGAGACCCTCAAGGGCGGCGCTGGCGGGCGGGTCGCCATGGGCGTGGTCTCCACGGCGAAGTACTTCGCCCCCGGCATCATCTCGGGCTTCGTCGGCACGCATCCGGCCGTCGAGATCAACCTCGCGGTGGGCAACCGCGGCAACATGGTCGAGGCCCTGCGCAACTACGAGATCGATTTCGCCATCATGGGCCGGCCACCGCGGGATTTCGCCATCGAAGCGGAGACCTTCGGTGTCCACCCCATCGTGGTCGTCGCGGCGCCGAGCCACCCTTTCGCCGGCCGCACCGGATTGACCCGGGAGGATCTGGCCCAGGAATCCTTCCTCGTGCGCGAGGAGGGGTCGGGCACCCGCACGGTGTTCGAGGAGTTCATGAACGGCATCATGATCAAGCGGGCGCGCCTCGGCATCGATTCGGGCTCCAACGAGACCATCAAGCAGGCGGTGATGGCGGGCTTGGGCATCGCCCTCATCTCGGCCCACACGGTGGCGGCCGAACTCGGAAGCGGCCGCCTCGTCCTCCTGGACGTTCAGGGATTGCCGATCCGGCGCGACTGGTACGCCGTGCGCCGGGCCGACAAGGTGCTCGGCCCGGCCGCCGCCGCGTGCTGGGATTACGTGGTCAAGGATGGCGGCCGCTGGCTGCCGCAACTCGCCCTGGTGCCGCGGGTCTCGGCGGTCACCGCGGAGTTCGAGGCGTGAGCGCGGGCGTGGTGGTGGTGGGTGCCGGGCAGGCCGGCTTCCAGCTCGCCGCGTCCCTGCGCGAGGCGGGCTACGCCGATCCCATCACGCTGCTGGGCGACGAACCGGATCTGCCGTATCAGCGGCCACCCCTGTCGAAGGCCTATCTCGCGGGCAAGACCGACGCGTCCGGCCTCGAACTGCGCCCGGCGGCGTATTTTTCGGATCATCGCATCCACCATCGCCCCTCCGTGCGGATCGACGCCATCGACCGGGCGGCGCGGCGCGTGCTGTGCGCCGACGGGACGGCCGTGGCCTACGATCACCTCGTCCTCGCCACGGGCGCGCGCAACCGGGCGCTGCCGGTCCCGGGCGCCGACCTGGCCGGCGTGTTCCAGCTGCGCGGACGTGCCGACGCCGACGGTCTGAAAGCGGCCCTCGCCGATGCCCGTTCGGTAGCCGTCGTCGGAGCGGGATTCATCGGGCTCGAATTCGCGGGCATCTGCGCCGCGCGCGGCCTGTCCGTCACCGTTCTCGAATCGGCGGAGCGGCCGATGGCCCGGGCCGTCTCGGCCGAGACGGCGTCGTTCTTCACCCGCGCCCACGGGAATGCCGGCATCCGCTTCCTGTTCGGGGCGGGCGTCACCGCCATCGAGGGGGAAAAGGGTGCCGAGACCGTGCGCCTGCGCGACGGCTCATCCCTCGCGGCCGATCTCGTTCTCGTCGGCATCGGCGTGATCCCGAACCAGGCGTTGGCCGAGGCGGCCGGACTCGCCGTCGGGGACGGCGTCCACGTCGATGCGTTCCTCGCCACCGACGATCCCGCCGTCTCCGCCATCGGCGATTGCGCCCGCGCTCCGAGCCGCTTCGCCGATGGCGCGTCCGTCCGGATCGAATCGGTGCAGAACGCCCTCGATCAGGGTCGGTGCCTCGCCGCGCGCCTCGTCGGCCGGCCCGCCGCCTACGACGCAGTGCCGTGGTTCTGGAGCGACCAGGGTCCGCACAAGCTGCAGATCGCGGGCCTGTCCGCTCCGTCCGACGCGGCCGTGGCGCGGCCCGTGGCGTCGGGGCTCTGCGTGTTCCGCTTTCGCGAAGGCCGGTTGTCCGCCGTCGAGACCGTGGATCGCCCCGGCGACCACATGGCCGCGCGGCGCATCCTTGCGCAGGGTCGGACCTTGAGCCCCACCGCGGCCGCCGATCCCGCCCACGATCTCAAGGCGCTGGCGACGGGGCGGTGACGTCTTAAGCAGGGTCTCGTTGGCAAGCCAACGCGAACCTGCTTGGCTTCTTGATCTGTTGCAGGTTTTCGACGCGAAACCGGTGACCACTTTTGCGAAACCTGCTTAGCGGTCGTTCTCGGTTGTGAGCGCACCGAGGCGGGTGCCCTCGTCGCCGCCTCGGTCGCTCAGGCGGACGCCGGCCGAGCCGTCCTCCGTGAACACGACGCCCGCCGCCATCAGGGCGCTGCGCAGGGCCTCGATCTGTCCCGAGGCGAGGTCGCTCCCGCCCGATTCGAAGGATTCGATGGTCTCCTCGCCGAACCCGACTTTCCCGGCGAGATCGCCCTGAGACCAGTCGAGCAGCGCACGGGCCGCGCGCGACTGCGCCGCGCTCATGGTGTTCGGGTTCATGCCGCTCGCTCCGCCCTCGTCCGATCCCGCCACCGTGCATCCCTCGTTCGCCGTCAGGCCGTCTCGCCTGACCCGACAACGGAGGATGAGCGCCTTCGTTCAACTCAAACCGCTGCGATGGTCCGTGGACGGCTGGAAATCACCCTTCACGGGGTCTTGACCATATTTGTGCTGGAATCTTATCCGATTGGCCCTGGCGCAGGCTCGCTCCGTCGACGGTCCCGCGCGCTCCGCCGCTGCGAATCGTCCCGCGTGAACGAGTGAATTTTCGTCCACCGACGCGACGCGTGCGCGCTTGAACTGAGAAAGGGCCGAGGATGAGAGCGATCCTGATCGCCGCGATGGCCGGTGCCATTGCGGCCAGCGCGGTGACCACCGCCACGCAGGTGCGGGCCCAGATGGGCGGCAACGTCACCGGCTTCGGCAAGGACGCGCGCGAGAAGCCTGAGAAGAAGCAGTATGTGCCCGCCGCCAAGGCGCAGGAGAAGATCTTCCCCCTCGACGCGACCTGGACGGCCGTGAGCCTCAACGGCAAGGCGTTCAGCGGCAACGACCGGCCGAGCTTCATCGTCGACAAGCAGTACCGTGCCCGCGGCTACGGCGGCTGCAACACCTTCGCGGCGACCGCCTTCCCGCTGAAGGAGCAGCACCTCGCCGTCGGCCCCCTCGCGCTGACGAAAAAGCCCTGCGACAAGGGCCTGGGCGCCAGCGAGCAGGATTTCTTCATCGCCCTGCGGACGGCGGCACAGTGGGACCTCGTCGGGTCGCAACTCGTGATCAAGAGTCAGAAAGGCGAGCTGCGCTTCGACCGCGCGCTCTGATCGACGCCGGTTCCTCTGTTCTCGTGGCGTTAAGCCTGCGTTGAGGACGATCCGGACTCTGCGGCTCGAGTTTACCCCGCGTTCAACGCCCCCGGCGCCTGCTGATCCCCATGGCAGGCACGGGGAATTCGATGGGAACGCGGCTGGAATGGACGACGGGAAGCCGCGGATTGCGGGCCGGTGCGCGTGAGGACACGCGCTACACCTTCCTGTCCGGGCCGCATCCCAGTGCCCTCGTCATCGCTTCCGCGAGCGGAGCCTTCGCCACCCTTGCCGTTCTGTGCGTCGCCCTCCTGCGGGCCTGATGCGGGGACGACCATGATGCCGGGCGCCTGATCCCTTGCGCCCCGCGTGTCACGTTATCTCCGGCCTGCGCACGGGCGGGGCCGAGACCATGCTGGTCGCCCTGTGCAAGGGCCTCTTGGCCCGGGGCATGCCGCAGCACGTGGTGAGCCTGACCGGCGACGGCCCCAACGCCGCCGCCCTGGAGCGCCTCGGTGTGACCGTCCATCGCCTCGCCCCGCGCGGGGCCGCCGGCTCCGCCGTCGCGCTGCTGCGCCTCGCGCGGCTGATCCGGTCCCTGCGTCCCGCGGTGGTGCAGGGCTGGCTCTATCACGGCGACCTGTTCGCCGCCGGCGCACACCGCCTCGCCGGGGCGCCGCGGGACGCGCTCCTCGCCTGGGGCCTGCGCAATTCCGACATCGACCATGCCCGCTACGGCCGCCTGCTTGCCATCGGCCGGCGCCTATCAGGCTGGCCCGGCCTCGTCGTGTCGAACAGCCAGGCGGGGGTGGATTTCCATCTGGCCGAAGGCTACCGCCCGCGCCGCCTCGCCGTCATTCCCAACGGCATCGACACCGTGCGCTTCCGGCCCGATCCCGCCGCACGGGCCGCCCTGCGCCGCGAACTCGGCTTGTCCGACGAGGCGGTGGTGGCGATTCACGCGGCCCGCCTCGATCCGATGAAGGACCACGCCACCCTCCTGGCCGCCGCGGCGTGCCGGCCGGAAGTCCACTTTCTCCTGGCCGGGGAGGGGACGCTCGGCCTCGACCTGCCGGCCAATGCCCGCGGCCTCGGCCGGCGCGACGACCTCTGGCGAATTCAGGCGGCGGGCGACATCGCCGTGTCGTCCTCGGCTTTCGGTGAGGGCTTCTCCAACGCCGTGGCCGAGGGCATGGCCGCCGGGCTGGTACCGATCGCCACTTCCGTCGGGGATGCCGGCGCGATCCTGGGTGGCCTCGGGTGCCTCGTGCCGCCGCGTGATCCGGCCGCCCTGGCGGAAGCCCTCCGGGCGATGGCGACCCTGCCTGCACCCGCCCGCCGGGCCGCAGGCCTCGCCGCGCGGGCGCGGATCGAGACGGCCTACGGGGTGGGCGCGATGGCGGAGCGCTTCCTCGCCGCCTGGATCGCAGCGGGCGCGGTGATCGGTGGAGGTGGTCCTCGAACGGGTGGCGGGGAATGAAATTCCAACTTTGTCGGAATGGGCAGCACAAAGATTCTAAGTCGCCCACGGAAGCCCGTTGACGGAGAAGATTTCCCTTTGCCCGCAGGCTGTTGGCGATTGCCTCGCCCCCGCCGACGCGATATCCCCCGGCGCGAGACCGAAACGCCCGCGACAGGAGATCACCATGGCCGAGTCCGTCCACGCCGCCACCCGCACGCCCGGCCACGGCCATATCTTCGGATCCATCACCGAAACCATCGGCAACACGCCCCTGGTGCGCCTCAACCGCATCACCAAGGAGCGCGGCATCGATGCCGAGATCCTGCTGAAGCTCGAGTTCTTCAACCCCATCGCCAGCGTCAAGGACCGCATCGGCGTCAACATGATCGACGCCCTGGAGGCGTCCGGCAAGCTCAAGCCCGGCGGCACCCTGGTCGAGCCGACCTCCGGCAACACCGGCATCGCGCTGGCGTTCGTGGCGGCGGCGCGCGGCTACCGCCTCATCCTCGTCATGCCCGAGACCATGTCCCTGGAGCGCCGCAAGATGCTGGCGTTCCTCGGTGCGGAGCTCGCCCTCACCCCCGGCCCGCAGGGCATGAAGGGCGCGATCGCGAAGGCCGAGGAGCTCATCAACGAGATCCCGGGCGCGATCATGCCGCAGCAATTCTCGAACCCGGCCAATCCGGAGATCCACCGCAAGACCACGGCCGAGGAGATCTGGAACGACACCCAGGGCCAGCTCGATGCCTTCGTGGCGGGTGTCGGCACCGGCGGCACCATCACGGGCGTCGGCTCGGTCCTCAAGCCCCGTCTGCCAGGCCTCAAGGTCGTGGCGGTGGAGCCGACGGATTCGCCGGTGATCTCCGGCGGCCAGCCCGGCCCCCACAAGATCCAGGGCATCGGCGCCGGCTTCATCCCGGACAACCTCGACCGCTCCGTCGTCGACGAGGTGATCACCGTCTCGAACCAGACCGCCTTCGATACGGCGCGGCTGCTCGCCAAGCTCGAAGGGATCCCCGGCGGCATTTCCACCGGCGGCAACGTCGCCGCGGCCCTCGAACTCGCCGCCCGCCCGGAATTCAAGGGCAAGCGCATCGTCACCGTCGCCTGCTCGTTTGCCGAGCGCTACATCTCCTCGGCCCTGTTCGAGGGCATCTGAGACCGCCCGTGGGACACGGCCTTTCCCGTGTCCCACCCGCCGGTTTCGGCGAAGCCGTGAGTCCAGGCCACCGACCCCCCGACCAGAACGGTGTGATCCCTTGGCCTCCACGGTGCTCTATCATCTTCGGCGCGGTGCCCGCCGACCGTGGGTGCGGGTCGCCCTGTTCAGCGTGGCGGGCGTGGGCGCGGCCCTCGCCTCGGCCCTGCTCGCCCCCCTGATCCCGCCCGATCTCGGGAACTCCATCGGCGCCAACGCCGTCGACCAGATCCTGTCGCTGCTCGCCACCAGCATGCTGCCGGTGGCGACGTTCTCCCTGGCCACCATGGTCCAGGCCTATGGCGGCGCCACCAATACCGCGACCCCGCGGGCCGTGACGTTGCTCATGGAGGACACCCGCGCCCAGACGGCGGTGGGCAGCTTCATCGGCGCGTTCGTCTACGGCGTCGTCGGTCTCATCGCCCTCAAGGCCCATATCTACGGCGAGCAGGGCCGCGTGATCCTGTTCGGCCTCACCCTCGTCGTCCTCGTACTGGTGGTGGTGACGCTGGTGCGCTGGATCGACACCCTGTCGCATCTCGGCCGCGTCGGGGAGACCATCGACGCCATCGAGGTTGCCGCGAGCGGCGCCATCCGGCGGCGGGCGGACGCGCCCTATCTCGGCGGCCTGCCCTGGTGTCCGGCGCCCGCAGGCGCGACCCGGATCGTGGCGGCGCGCGCGGGCTACGTCCAGCATGTCGACGCCGCCGGCCTTCAGGCCGCCGCCGAGGCGAAGGGCCTCGTTGTTCACGTCGCGGCTTTGCCGGGCCGTTTCGTTCATGCCGGACGCCTGCTGGCAGAGATCGCCGCCCCGACCCATGAACCCGTCGACGACGCGACGCAGGCGCGTCTCGTCGCTGCTTTCGTCATAGGGGCACGCCGCACCTTCGACGACGATCCCCGCTTCGGCGTCATCGTCCTCACGGAGGTGGCCTCCCGGGGCCTGTCGAGCGCCATCAACGATCCCGGCACCGTCGTGGACGTGCTCGGGGCCCTGGTGCGCGTGCTCGCCCTTTGGAGCGAGCGAAGGGCCATGGCCCCGGCCGCGCCCCTCCATCCACGCCTGCGCGTGCCCGGCATCACCACGGACGAGTTGTTCGAGGACGCGTTCGCCCCCATCGCCCGCGATGGGGCCGGTACGGTGACGGTCGGCCTGCGCCTGCAGAAGGCGCTGTCCGCCCTGTACGCGGTGGGTGACGCGGAGTTCGCCCGCGCGGCGCGGCATCACGCCGACCTCGCCCTCGTGCGGGCGGAAGCGGTTCTGTCCATCCCGGCCGATCTGGCGGTCCTGCGGGCGGCCCGCGACGATCTCGGTCGTCCGGATTGAAGCAACCGGGCGCCCCCAGGCGCCGTTGTTCCCGTAACCACGGAGGACACCCATGACCGACGAGCCACGCGAGCGCCCCTCGCTGAAGGATTTCGACGCTTACGCCGATCGCAACGGCCAGGATCTCGGCCAGGACGACGCCCGCGACATCGGCCTTCCCTCCCGGACGCAGGCGGACTTGAGGGGCGATCCGTCCGGCGAGGCGGAGACCGCGCGTATCGCCTCGGGCACGCCCGGCTCCGATGCCACCGACGAGACCGAGGCCGAGACGCCCCCGGAGAATCTGCGCCGCCTCGGCGATGCCGCGCAGAAGTCCGGTGGCCCCGAGGGTGCCGCCGCCGAGGCCATCGATCGGGCGACCGCCCCGGTCGGCACCGACGCGAAGGCCTAGAATCATGGTGGAGAAGTCCAATCCCACCGACGCCGCCACCCGCAAGCCCGACGACGACGTCGGCACCCCCGGCGAGCCGGCCGTAGGCGGTGGCGGTCACACCGCCGATCAATCCGCCATCACCGACCAGACCCCCGGCGGCCTCGCGGACGGGCAACGCAAGGATGACTGGGACCAGGGGGGTGCCCCGGGCCGCAATCCGACCCCTGTCGGCGGATCCTCGGACGGACAATCCGACCGCAGGCGCTCCTGAACCACACGGGTTCCCGCCGAGCATCGAGCGTGTCCGCCTGTGGTGGGCCCGTTCGATGGGCCGGCGTGGACCCGACTCGCCGGATATGCCAAACGAGCGCCCGGGCGAAACTCATTCGCACGGCTCGAGCAGGACTTCATGCGGCGCTTCTCCAGGACGATCGCGGATTTCTCCAAGTCCCGTGCGGCGCGACCTTCGCCCAAGACGATCCGTCTCTTCGACAAGCTCTTGGATCGGACGTTCTACCTCGCCGACAATCCGGACGTCGCGGCGCAGGGCACCGATCCCATGCGCCACTTCATCGAGCACGGCGAGGCCGAGGGGCGAAGCCTTCATCCGCTGTTCGATCCGGTCTGGTACCGGGAGACCAACCCGACGGCCGGTTCGCTTCCCCTGCGGCACTTCCTGTCCGGCCAGGGGGGCGATCCGCATCCGCTCTTCGACGGCCGGTGGTACCGCCAGACCTATCCGGACGTGGTCGGCTCGAACCTCGATGCCTTCCTCCACTACATCGCGCACGGTGCCCGCGAGGGCCGCGATCCGCATCCGCTGTTCGATACCGCCTGGTATGTCGCACGCCATCCCGAGGCCCGCCGCGCGCCCCTCGTCCATTACCTCTCCGGGCAGGGGACCTGGCCGCATCCGCTGTTCGACGACGTCTGGTACCGACAGACGCATGCGAAGTCCCTCGCCAGCGGTCTGAACCCCCTTGTCCAGTACGTCGCCGGGGGATGGCGCGAGCACAATCCGAACCCGTTCTTCCACCTCTACTGGTATTCCGATCAGGTGCCCGAACTGGCCGGGCGTGCGAGCAATCCGCTGATCCACTATGTGCGGACCGGTGAAGCCGCCGGCCTCCAGCCGCATCCGCTGTTCGATCCCGAGTGGTACCGCGCGCAATGCGCCGGAGCCGCCCTGCCCGGCGAGCCCCTGGCCTCGCCCCTGGCCGATTTTCTCCACCGGGGTGGTCCCGCCGGCTTGAGTTCGCACCGGCTCATCGATCCGGCCTGGTATTATTCGGTCAATTCCGACGTGGCGGAACAGAACGTTCCGGCGGCGCGCCACTACCTCGCCTATGGCTGGGTCGAGGGCCGCAATCCGCATCCGCTGTTCGACATCCATTACTATCGGCGCACGAACCAGGACGTCGCCGATGCCGGCCTGGAGCCCCTGACGCACTACGTCGCCAATGGATTTCGCGAGGGCCGCAGCCCGCATCCGCTGTTCGATACCCGCTTCTACGGGCGGCACAGCCCCGACGTAATCGAGGCCGGACGCGATCCCCTGACCCATTACCTCACCTACGGCGCCGCCGAGGGACGCGACCCGAACGGGTTTTTCGATTCCCTCTGGTACATGCGCCAGCACGAGAGCCGGCTCGAGAACGGCAGCCTCAACCCTCTGATCCACTACCTCTCGGCCGGCGCCCGCGAGAACCGCGATCCCGGCCCGCTCTTCGACCGCGAATTCTACCTCGCGCATAACCAGGACGTCCTGCACGCCGGCATCGATCCGCTGCTGCACTACATGACCGGTGGTCATGTCGAAGGCCGTCAGACCCGGCCGCCCGACCGCTGGAGCGAGATCTGCTCGGTCACGGACATTCCGAGCGAGATCCGTCGCGACCCGCCGCCCCTGGCCGACCGCGATGTCTGCTTCTTCGTGACCTACACCCCCGACGGACGGGTCCACGACCACACCCTGACGTATCTCTCCGCCCTCAAGGCCGAGGGGCTGACGGTGGTGGTGATCGTGGCGACGGACGGCCTGTCGCGCGCCCTGCCGCCGGACCTCGACGCCATGGACGGTCTGCTCGTCCGGATCAATCACGGCTGGGATTTCGCCGCCTGGGCGGCAGCCATCGCGACCTTCCCCGATGTGTGGAAGGCCCGCTCCCTCATCCTGACCAACGACAGCATCTACGGGCCGGTCGATCGCGGCGATTTCGCCCGGGTGATCGCCCGCGTGCGCACCAGCGAGGCCGATCTCGTCGGCCTCACCGACAGCTACCAGGCCCGCCCGCACCTGATGAGCTACTTCATCGGGCTCACCCGCACCGGCCTCGCCGCGCCCGGCATCCGGCGCCACTGGGCGAACGTGAAGAGCATCCGCGACAAGCTCGAGGTCATCAAGGCCTACGAGATGACGCCGCTGGCCCATTGGGACGAGGAAGAGGTCGCCGTCGAAATCCTGTTCCCGACGGACGACGACGAGGACCTTCCCGTCAACCCGACCCTCGTGCGCTGGCGCGAACTCCTCGCGCGCGGCTTTCCGTTCCTGAAGGTCCAGCTCCTGCGGGACACCCTCGAACAGGCCGACCCCACGGGTTGGGAAACCACCCTCGACGGCAACCCGACCCTGCGCGGAGCCATCGAGCGGCACCTCGCCGTCGTCGCCCCGACGGCCATGATCCCCCCGAAGGGTGTCGCTGTCCCCGGACCGGATGTCGACGCCGGCAGCATCCTCGAGGACGAGCCCGAAGCGGTGGCCGCGCCCGAGGCGAAGCCCGGGCCGACCCTGCGCCCGGTGCCGGCGCCGCGCCGGCGCTTCAAGCGCAACGTCGCGGGCCAGACCTTCTACGGCGCCACGCAGAGCATGCGGCCGCGCGAGGCCACGGATCTCGCCCTCGAAGTCCCGTTCGCCTACGGCCCCGCGGCGGCGGGCGGCCCCGTGGCGGTGATCCTCCACGTCTTCTATCCGGAGATGATGCCCGAGCTGCTCGGACGGATCGCCAACATTCCGGTGCGGGCCGACCTCTACGTCTCGACGGACACCCCCGAGAAGCAAGCCGCCATCGAGGCATCGTCCGCCGCCTACGCGAATGGGTCCGTCGAGGTCCGGGTGTTCCCAAACATCGGCCGCGACATCGCCCCGACGCTCATCGGATTTCGCGACGTCTTCACGCGCTACGACACCTTCCTCCACATCCATTCGAAGAAGTCGCCCCACGATCCGCGCTTTGCCGAGTGGCGGGACTACCTCCTCGACAACCTGCTCGGCTCGCCCGAAGTCGTCGCCTCGGTCCTGCGCCTGCTGGCCGAGGGTGATGTCGGCGTAGTGTTCTCGCAGCATTTCGGCGAGGTGCGCCCCCTCCTGAACTGGGGTTACGATTTCGACTTGGCAAAGGACCTCCTGGCCAGGGCCGGCGTGACCCTGCGCAAGGACTACGTCCTCGATTTTCCGTCGAGCTCGTTCTTCTGGGGCCGCACCGCCGCCCTGAAGCCCCTCCTCGATATCGGGCTCGACTGGTCGGACTTCCCGGCGGAAGCCGGGCAGATCGACGGAACCCTGGCGCATGCCATCGAGCGCTCGCTCCTGTACTTCGCCGAGGCCGCCGGCTTCCGCTGGACCAAGGTGGCACGCGCCGGCACCGGCACGGACGAGACCCTGGTTCCCGTGCCCACGGAGGCCGACGTGGCGACGGGCCTGACCCGGGTCTATCGTCCCCTGCTCGGCAATCCCCTGCGGCCGAGCCAGCAGCGGCACCTGTTTCCCGACGTGACGCCCGTGGCGACCCGGTCCGATCCGAGCTCTCGCCCGCGCCTCAACCTCGTGCTGCCGACCCTGCACCCGAAGCACATCTTCGGAGGCATCACCACGGCCCTGCGCACCTTCGAGGGGCTGGCGGCCGCACTCGGCGACGGCTTCGACCGCCGGATCATCTGCGGCTACGTCCCCATCGACCTCGAAACCATGGCGGGCATGCCCGATTACCGCCTCGTCTCCCTCGGCTCGCCCTACGACGCGTTCCCGCGCACCGTCGTCGACGTCAACGATGTCGACAGCGGCGAATTGCCGATCCGGGCCGGCGACATCTTCATGCCCACCGCCTGGTGGACCGCCACCAGCAGTTATCTGTTCCAGGAAGCACAGGGCCGCTACCACGGCCGCGAACTGCCGGTGCTGTACCTGATCCAGGACCACGAGCCGGGCTTCTACGGCTGGTCGTCGAACTACTCGATGTCGCGGGCCACCTACGCCAACCCCGACAAGACCATCGCGCTCATCAATTCGGAAGAGCTGGCGAACTACATGCTGCGGCACTACGCACTGACCGATGCCAGCATCGTGCGCTACGCCGCCAATGCGAAGATCCGCGGCGCCTTGAGCGTGAAGAAGCGCGAGCGCATCATCCTCGTCTACGGGCGTCCCTCGACCCCGCGCAACTGCTTCGAGACCCTGTGCGCCGGCCTCTCGCTCTGGCAGCAGGCCGAACCGACGTTGGCGGCGAAATGGCGGATCGTCTCGGCGGGCGAGGATTACGATCCCGCACGGGCCGGCGGCGTCTACAACCTCGAGGTCTGCGGCAAGCTCTCCCTGGAGGATTACGCCGCCATCCTCAGCTGCGCCTCCGTCGGCGTATCCCTGATGGTGTCGCCGCATCCGAGCTATCCGCCCCTGGAGATGGCCCATGCGGGCCTGCGCACGATCACCAACGCGTATGAATGCAAGAATCTGAGTGAGCGCAGTCCCAATCTCACGTCCCTCGATTCGCTCACGCCCGACACCCTGGCGCAAGCGCTCACCGCCCTGACGCGGGAAGCCGAGGCGGAGATCGGCCGTGTCCGGCCGTTCTGCGAAATCGCTGCCCTGCCCTGCCCCCTGCCGGATTACGACCCGGCGGTCCTGGCAGAACGCCTGCAGGGTCTCGTCGGGGCGCCGGCGGAGGCGTGACGGCTTTCGGCTGACCGTCGAACCCCGGAAGATCGGGGGCCCCGCCCAGGGTGGCCCTGCGCAACGCAACGGTTCGTCGGCGCTCGCGATGCCTTCGAACCGGAGGCGAATGGCGGAGGCGCCGATCGCGGCAGCCTCGCGGCCGTTATCCGGGGACCGGGGAGGGGACCCCAGCCCGGATGGGAGGCCGCTTGGCAGCCCTGTCATTCTATGACCATGTGCGCGGGGTCGGGGGACGGGTCTCCCCGCACAGGGGAGGCGGCTTGAATGGCGATCGACGGGATCCAGGTTCTGGTCCGGACCGTGACCGGCCATGAGGCCGCGATCCTCGAATCCTGGCTCGGTCTCCTGAAATCGGGCGGCTCTCTCCAGACCGGGCGCATCCGCGAGGTCGAACTCCAGGCCCAGGCCCGTACCGTGTTCGGGCAGTTGCGCGACGCCCTGGCGTCCGGAGAGGGCGATGGGCACGCGGCCCCCTACGAGACCCTTCGTGAGACCCTCGCGGACATCTCGCGCTCCCGGGCGATCCAGGGCTTCACGCCCACCGACACGGCCAATTTCGTGCTCTCCCTGAAGGAGCCGATCCTCACCGCCCTGGATGCGGCCAACGCCGGCGACATGGCATCCCTCGTCGCCGGCACGCGGGCGGCCAACCGGCTCCTCGACGGCCTCGGCCTCTACACCATGGAAGTGTTCCAGACCGGTCGCGAGGAGGTCATCGGCCGTCAGAGCCAGGAGATCGCCGAGCTCTCGACGCCCGTGGTCCAACTCTGGGACGGCATCCTCGCCCTGCCGCTCATCGGCACCCTCGACAGCGCCCGCACGGGCGTCGTCATGGAGAACCTGCTGCAGGCCATCGTCGACGAGGAGGCGGAGATCGCCATCATCGACATCACCGGCGTGCCCACCGTCGACACCCTGGTGGCCCAGCACCTCCTCAAGGCCATCGCGGCCGCCCGCCTCATGGGTGCCGACTGCATCATCTCGGGCATCCGCCCGCAGATCGCCCAGACCATGGTGCATCTCGGCGTCGAGCTGAACGTCGTCTCGAAGGCGACCCTCGCCGACGCCTTCGCCCTCGCACTCCGGCGCACCGGCCGCACCGTGGTGCGCCGCGCCGCGCCCGCGCCCGTCGCGGCCGACGACCGGCGCTGACGGTCCATGGACCGGATTCCGATCCTCAAGCTCGGTGGCGCCCTCATCGTCACCATCCAGGTCGACATGCACGACCGTCTCGCCATGGCCCTCGAGGAGGACCTGACGAGCCGGATCGCGGCCACGGGCGCGCGCGGCGTGCTCATCGAGATCTCGGCCCTCGAGATCGTCGATTCGTTCATCGGGCGCATGCTCGACAACATCGCCGCCATCTCCCGGGTGCTCGATGCCGAGACCGTGGTGGTGGGCATGCGTCCGGCCGTCGCCATCACCCTGGTCGAGCTCGGATTGACCCTGACGGGGATCAAGACGGCCCTGAACGTCGAGCGCGGCATGGCCCTGATCCAGGCCCGCCTCGACGAGGACGGCGACCTGGGGAACGCGCGTGCCTCCCGCGAAGATTGAACTCCTCCCCATCCGCTCCGGCGACGACGTGGTCCGGGTCCGTCAGGCGACGCGCGCCCGCGCCATCGAGATCGGCCTCAGCCTCGTCGATCAGACCAAGATCATCACCGCCGCGAGCGAGCTCGCCCGCAACACCCTCGATTACGGCGGCGGCGGCGAGGTTACCGTCGAAGTGGTGCAGGCGGGCGCGCGCCGGGGCGTGCGCCTGACCTTCGAGGACAGGGGGCCGGGCATTCCCGACATCGCCCGGGCGCTCACCGACCACTACACCACCGGCGGCGGCCTCGGCCTCGGCCTCGGTGGAGCCAAACGCCTGTCCAACGAGTTCCATATCGAATCGACGCCTGGCGTCGGCACCCGCGTGGTGATCGCGCGCTGGAAATGAGCATGATCTCCGTTGCCGTCACCGAGTCGAGCCAGGTGGCCGACGCGCGCCGCCGTGCCGTGGCCTGCGCGCACGACCTCGGCTTCGACGAGACGGCGAGCGGACGCGTGGCCATCGTCGTCACCGAACTCGCCACCAATCTCGTCAAGTACGGCAGCGCCGGCGAGATGCTGCTCGGCCCGTTCCAGGACGAGAGCGGGACCGGTGTCGAAGTCATCGCCCTCGACAAGGGGCCGGGCTTCGCCAACCTCGACGAGGCCCTGCGCGACGGGCATTCCACCGGTGGCAGCCCCGGCACGGGTCTCGGCGCCGTACGCCGCCAGTCGCAATCCTTCGACATCGCCGCTTGGCCGGGGCGGGGCACCGGCCTCGTCGCGCGAATCCAGGCGGATGCCCGTGCGACCCCTGCCCAGCCGTCCCACGGCGCCGTGGCCGTGCCCCTGCGCGGCGAGGAGGTGAACGGCGACGCCCTTTGCTTCCTCGGCGCGGGGGTGGGCGAGGAGCTGGGCTGGACCCTCCTCGTCGCCGATGGCCTCGGGCACGGGCCGCAGGCGGCACAGGCCTCCACGGAGGCGGTACGCCTGTTCCGCAAGAATCCCGAGGCCGCGCCGGGCGAAATCCTGACCATCGTCCATGCGGGCCTGCGCCACACGCGCGGCGGGGCGGTGACGATCGCCCGCTACGAGCCCAACCGGGGTGTGGTGACGGTCGCCGGCATCGGCAACGTCACCGGCGCGGTGGTGAGCGGCGCAACCGTCCGGCGCACGGTGTCGCTCGCCGGCACCGCCGGGCACGTCGCCCGCCGCATCCAGGAATTCGAGTATCCGTTCCAGGCCGACGACCTCTTCGTGCTGTGCTCGGACGGCCTCGTGACGGGCTGGTCCCTCGACGGCTATCCGGGGCTCAACGGCGCCCATCCGAGCCTCATCGCCGGCATCCTCTATCGCGATTTCGCGAGGGGGCGGGACGACGCCACCGTCGTGGTGGTCCGGGGCATCACGCCATGACGCTCGCCCTCGTCTCGATGCGGATCGAGGGCGAGGACGATGTGACGGCCGTACGTCAACGGGCCCGCCACCTCGCGGAGCATCTCGGCTTCGGCGTGCAGGATCAGACCCGCATCGCCACGGCCGTGTCGGAGATCGCCCGCAACGCCTACGGCTACGCGAAGGGTGGCCGGGTCGAGTTCCGCCTGGACCTCATCGGGGGAAGCCAGGCCTTCGTCATCCGCATCGCCGACCAGGGGCCGGGAATCGCCGATCCCGCCGCCATCCTGGAGGGGCGCTATCGGTCGCGTACCGGGCTCGGCCTCGGCCTGATGGGCGCGCGCCGCCTCATGGACCTGTTCGACCTCGAAACCGAACCGGGCCGGGGCACCCGCGTCACCCTGGGCAAACGCCTGCCGGCGGGCCTGCCCGCCCTGACCGCACCGCAGGCGGCGGCCATGGTCGACGCCGTCGCCCGGGCCCAGCCCGACGATCCCCATGCGGCCATCCGCGAGCAGAATCAGGCCCTCCTGCGCAGCCTCGCCGAGATCGCCGAGCGCGAGGAGGAGGCCCAGCGCCTCAACGCCGAACTCGCCGAGACCAACCGCGGCGTTGTCGCCCTCTACGCCGAACTCGAAACCCAGGCCGGTCAGCTGCGCGAGGCGGGCGCCACCCTGGAGGCGCAGGTCGCCACCCGCACGGCGGAACTGGCCGAGGCCAATGCACGCCTGCGCGCGGAAGCCGCCGAGCGCGAGCGGATGGAGGAGGATCTTCGCCAGTCGCAGAAGATGGAGGCGGTCGGCCAACTCACGGGCGGCATCGCACACGATTTCAACAACCTGCTCACCGGCATCGTCGGCTCCCTCGACCTGATGCAGAGCCGGATGGCCCAGGGACGCCACGAGAACCTGCAGCGCTACATCGAAGCCGCCATGTCCTCGGCCAACCGGGCGGCGGCCCTCACCCACCGCCTCCTCGCCTTTGCCCGGCGCCAGCCCCTCGACCCGCGCGCGACCGACGCGAACGCCCTCATCGTCGGCATGTCCGACCTGCTGCGCCGGACCATCAGCGAGTCCATCGACCTGCGGATCGAGACCGATCCCGGTCTCTGGCCGACCCTGTGCGATCCGAACCAGCTCGAGAACGCGATCCTCAACCTCGCCATCAATGCCCGCGACGCCATGCCGAATGGCGGCACCCTGTCGATCCGCACGAGCAATGCGCGTTGGGACGAGGCCGAATCCGGCAAGCCCGGCGATCGCTCCGAGTATGTCCGCATCCGCGTCGCCGATACCGGGACCGGCATGACGCCGGAGGTGATCGCCCGGGCCTTCGACCCATTCTTCACGACGAAGCCCCTCGGGCAGGGCACGGGCCTCGGCCTGTCGATGATCTACGGCTTCGCCCGCCAGTCCGATGGCCATACCCGCATCGAGAGCGTGGTCGGGCAGGGGACGGCCATCACCCTCTATCTGCCGCGCCACCGGGGCGAACTCGACGAGACCGTCCCGGACGCGACGGTGACGACGCGCCCGCGGGGCGACGGACAGACCGTGATGGTGGTCGAGGACGAGCCCGTGGTGCGCGACGTCATCATGGAGGTGCTCCACGACCTCGGCTACCGGGCGATCCAGGCCGTGGACGGACCCTCGGGCCTGCGCGCCCTGTCCGTGGCGGGCCGCATCGACCTCCTCGTCACCGATGTCGGTCTGCCGGGCCTCAACGGGCGCCAGCTCGCCGATCAGGCCCGCCTGGCCCGTCCCGATCTCAAGGTCCTGTTCATCACCGGCTACGCCGAGAGCGCGGCCGTCTCGGCGGGCTTCCTCGAACCCGGCATGGCGATGATCACCAAGCCGTTCTCGGTGGACACCCTGATGACCCGCATCCAGGCGATGATCCGCGATCCCGTGGTGTGACGTGCGGGCTCCCTGCGATGGAAGGCGTCATCCCTCCGTCGCATCCTCCTTGTGCGGCCGCAGTTCCGGCACGCCGTGGTCGATCCCGGCCTCGACGGGGGCCGAACGGCTCTCGACGCGGGTGCTGTCCACGAAGATGCGGGCTTCGCCCTCCTTCAGGCCGAGGCTGCGCAGGGCGTAGAGGGTCATGCCGAAGGCGAGTTCGCGTTCGGCCATGAGCACGAGGCCCACCCCCCGCTCCTCGAAATGGCGCCGCTCCGTGTCGCTGTGGGTGCGCACCAAGGTATCGATCCCCGGGCTCATCTCGCGGGCGAGTTCCACGAGGCGCCGCGCCGTGTGCGGCTCGGGCGTCGCGATGACGATGATCCGCGCCGCCTCGATATCGGCCGCGTGCAGGATCCCGGGCGCCGTGGCGTCGCCGAACACCGCCTCGATGCCGTCCTTGCGCAGGTCGAGGACCCGGCGGCGGTCGCGGTCGACGACGATGTAGGGCAAATCCCAGGCCTTGAGCGCCTTGCCGATGGTGCTGCCGACGCGGCCGTAGCCGACGACGATGGCGTGACCGCGCCGGGAAGCGGTCTCGAGGGAGACGGCCAACGCGTCCACGCCGCGCCGCTCGAAGCGCGCGGCCAGCTTCGGCCGGGCGGCGACGGACCGTCCGACCCAGTCCGTCAGGGCGAAGAACAGCGGGTTCAGGGTGATGGACAGGATCGCGCCGCCGAGAATGAGATCGCGTCCCTCCGTCGGCAGGAGTTTCAGCGACAGGCCGAGGCTGACGAGGATGAACGAGAACTCGCCGATCTGGGCGAGACTCGCCGCGATGGTGAGCGCCGTACCGAGGGGATGCTTGAAGGCCAGTACGATGGCCACCGCCGCCGCGGACTTGCCCACCAGGATCACGCCGAGCACCGCCAGCACCGACAGGGGCTCGCGGATGAGGATGCCGGGATCGAACAGCATGCCGACGGACACGAAGAACAGCACCGCGAAGGCATCCTGCAGGGGCAGGGAATCGGCCGCCGCCTGATGGCTCAGATCGGATTCGGCGAGCACCATGCCGGCGAAGAAGGCGCCCAGCGCGAACGAGACGCCGAACAGCTCCGCCGAACCGAAGGCGATGCCGAGCGCCAGCGCCAGGACCGCGAGGGTGAACAGTTCGCGCGAGCCCGTGCGCGCCGCCTGATCGAGGAGCCAGGGCACCACCCGGCGGCCTCCCACCAGCATCACCACCGCGAACACCGCGACCTTGGCGAGGGTCAGACCCAGGGTGAGCCAGATGTTGCCGTCGCCGACGTGGTGCGCGCCGCCCGCGCCCTCGCCGCCAAGGGACGGCGCCAGCGCCGGCAGCAGCACGAGGGCCAGCACCATCGCCAGATCTTCGACGATGAGCCAGCCCACGGCGATGCGGCCCTTGTCGCTGTCGAGGAGGCGTCGTTCCTCCAGGGCACGCAGGAGCACCACGGTGCTGGCGACCGACAGGGCGAGGCCGAAGACGAGGCCGGCCCCGACGCCCCATCCCCAGGCCCAAGCCAAGCCTCCGCCCATGGCGGTCGCCGCCGCGATCTGCACGATGGCGCCCGGCAGGGCGATGGTGCGGACCGCCATCAGGTCCTTGATCGAGAAATGCAGGCCGACGCCGAACATCAGCAGGATCACGCCGATCTCGGCGAGTTGGCCGGCAAGCGCGCTGTTGCCGACGAAACCCGGCGTGTAGGGGCCGACGAGGACACCGGCCAGCAGGTAGCCGACGAGGGGCGGCAGCCGAAGGCGCTGCGCCAGCATCCCGCACACGAAGGCGAGCACGAGGCCTAGGGCAATGATGGCGATCAGCTCGGTCGCATGCGGCACGGGGCGTCGGTCTCCAGTCGAGGTTGCGCGGGATCGGGCTACCGGTCGCCCCTTCGCCCGTGTCGCGGGCAGGGGCAAGCATCGTTCCAGCCTCCTAACGACGCGGATCGTTAAAATCCGTGCCGTGAGTCACCCTGGAAGGAGGATCGGGCATCCTGGATGCGCCGATGGATATTGAATTCACGTTCGCGTGAAACTTCGGTGACTCCTGGCCGGTTGTCGAGGGGGTAGCGTGCCGCGTCGCGGGCCAGCGCCTGGAAGGACGAAGGTATGGCAGAGCGCAACGACGCCGGGATTTCCGACGGCACGGCCCCGAACGGTCCGACGATGGTCTGGACCCTGGCCCTGGCGACGGCGCTTCTCGGCTTGGTGGCGCTTCCGCGTCGGACCGGACGGGAGGCCCGAACGGAGCGCCCGGAGCCCACCCGCGAGCCTTCGCCGTCCCATGCGGGGGCCGACGCCAAATCCGTCGCCCGGGCCGAGCCGGAGCGGGGACGCGGAGCCTCGAAACCGTCCGAGATTCCCGCCAAGGGCTGGAAGGACATCGCCCTGCGGGTCTTCCACGACATCTCCGAAAACGCCATCGTGTCGGTGGCGGCGGGCGTGACCTTCTACGTGCTCCTGGCGATTTTCCCGGCGGTGGCGGCCCTCGTGTCCTGCTACGGCCTCGTCGCCGATGTCGCGACCATCAACGATCATCTCCAGAACCTGCAGGGCATCGTGCCGTCCGGCGCCCTCGACATCGTCGGCGACCAGGTCAAGCGCATCGCCGAGAAGGGCGACACCACCCTCGGAATCACGTTCTTCACCGGCATCGCCCTCTCGCTGTGGAGCGCCAATGGCGGGATGAAGGCGGTCTTCGCCGCCCTCAACGTCGTCTACGAGGAGCGTGAGACCCGCAACTTCGTCTGGCTCAACCTGCGCTCCCTCGCCTTCACCGCCGGCGCCCTGCTGTTCGTGGTCCTGGCGCTGGTGGGCATCGTCGTGGTGCCGGCGGTGATCGGCATCGTCGGCCTCAGCACCGAGGCCTGGTACATCGCCCTCCTGCGCTGGCCGGTGCTGCTGCTCGCCGTGCTGGGTGGCCTGGCGCTGCTCTATCGCTACGGCCCGAGCCGGGATGCGCCGCGCTGGCGCTGGGTGACCTGGGGCAGCGCCCTCGCGGGGGTCGCGTGGCTCGTCACGTCCCTCGGTTTCTCCTGGTACGTCGCCAACTTCGGCAAGTACAACGAGACCTACGGCTCGCTCGGGGCCGCCATCGGCTTCATGACCTGGATCTGGATCTCCACCACCATCGTGCTCGTGGGCGCCGAGATCAACGCCGAGATGGAGCACCAGACGGAAGTGGACACCACGGTGGGGGCGGAGCAGCCGCTCGGCACCCGCGACGCGCGGATGGCCGATACGGTGGGCGCAGCGCGCTGAGGGGCTTCGAGGTGCTTCAGCCGATCCTGGATTTCAGCTAAGGTCCTTTTCATGGACCGTGCAGCCGCCATTGATATTCTACGAAGCCACGAGGGCAAGCTGCGGAAACGCGGTGTTCGGCACGCTGCTTTGTTTGGCTCAGTCGCACGGGGCGATGCCACGGCAACGAGCGACGTCGATGTCGTGATCGTGCTCGACCGTGAGACCGTGCGTGATGTGTACGACTATGTCGGCGTCGTCCATTTCATCGAAGACATGTTCCCCGTCACCGTCGATGTCGCCAATCGCGAGACTTTCGAGGAGCGTGTGCGCCAAAACGCTGAACGCGACGCAATCGATGCTTTCTGAGCGCGAGCATTCTGCGTGCAGCGATATTATCGCGAATGTCGAGAAAGGTCGCCGCTTCACTCGCGGGATGACATACGAGACGTTCGCTGCCGATGAGCGCACGGTCTACGCAGGGGTGCGTTGTCTCGAAATCAACTCTGAAGCGAGCCGGCGCCTCACGGCGGAAACCAAAGAGCGGCACCCGCATGTTCCTTGGCGTGTGGTCGCCAATGCGGGAAACGCCTATCGACACGGCTACCATCGCGTCGAACTCGACATGATGTGGTTCACGCTCACGGAGCGCCTGGACGAACTCGTCGCAGTCTGCCGTATCGAACTCGCGTCGACACCTCCTTAGGGTCGGCAAACTCACGAATCCCTCTCTCGAACCTGCGTGGCCGATGACCGCTGTCTCCTCCGAAAAGCCCGTCGGCCCCGGCGATCAGATCATCCTCGTCGATGGCTCGTCGTTCATCTTCCGCGCCTACTTCCAGTCGATCAACCAGGACCAGAAGTACAACACCCGCCCCTCCGACGGCCTGCCCACGGGCGCGGTGCGATTGTTCTGCACCAAGATCGCCCAGTTCGTGCAGGAAGGGGCGGCGGGCGTGATGCCGACCCACCTCGCCATCGTGTTCGACAAGTCGGAAGGCTCGTTCCGCAAGGAACTCTATCCCGACTACAAGGGCCACCGGCCGGACGCGCCTGACGACCTCAAGCGCCAGATGCCGCTCATGCGCGATGCCGTGCGGGCCTTCGGCCTCCAGCCCATCGAGCTCATCCGCTACGAGGCCGACGACCTCATCGCCACCTATTCGCGTCAGGCCGAGGCGCGGGGGGCCGGCGTCATCATCGTCTCGTCCGACAAGGACCTGATGCAGCTCGTGGGCCCCCTGGTGCGGTTCTACGATTTCGAGTCGGGCACCAAGGGCAAGGCCGGGCACCGCCCCGAGCGCAACCTCGACCGCGACGCCATCATCGCCAAGTGGGAGGGGCTGACCCCCGAGCAGATCGGCGACGCCCTGGCGCTCATCGGCGACACCTCGGACAACGTGCCGGGCGTGCCTGGCATCGGCCTGAAGACGGCCGCCGCGCTGATCAAGGAATACGGGAGCCTCGACGCGCTGCTGGAGCGGGCGGGCGAGATCAAGCAGCCCAAGCGCCGCGAGACCCTGCTGGCCAGCATCGATCAGGCCCGGCTCTCGCGAAGGCTCGTGGCCCTCGAAGAGAACGTGCCGGTTCCGATCCCGTTGGACGACCTGCGCCTGCCGAAGCCCGATCCGCAGAAGCTCGTCGGCTTCCTGAAGGCCATGGAGTTCAACACCCTGACGCGGCGCATCGCCCAGATGCTCCATGTCGACCCGGAGGCGGTGCAGCCCGATCCGGCCCTGCTGCCCCAGCGGGCCGAGGCCGAGGACGCGCCCTTCGCGGCGCAGGCCCTCGGCGACCCGGTGCCCCTGGCCCCCGGGGAGGGGCCTGAGATCGATCCCTTCGCCGATCTCGGTCTGCCCGATGTCGCGCCGAAAGCCCGCCGATCCTCCGAGGCGACGCCCGCCGACCTCGTGGCGGCGCGCGCGGCGGAGTCCGTCAAGCCGTTCGACACCGCCGCCTACGAGACCATCGGCCTCGTCGAGCAGCTCGACGCCTGGATCGCCGAGGCCGAGGAGGCGGGAATCGTCGCCGTCGACACGGAGACCGACGCCCTCGACGCCATCAATTCCAATCTCGTCGGCATCTCGCTCTGCGTCGCGCCGGGGCGCGCGGCCTACATCCCCCTGCGCCACCTCGATCCCGTCACGGCGAGCGAGGGCGACCTGTTCGGCGACGCCAAGGCCGCCACCGACGTGTTCCAGCCCGCCGCCGGGCAGATTGATCTCAAGGTGGTGATCGCCCGCCTGAAGCCGCTCCTCGAGAATCCGGGCGTGCTCAAGGTCGGCCAGAACCTCAAATACGATCTGTCCGTGCTCACCCGCTACGGCATCGACGTGGCGCCGTTCGACGACACCATGCTGATCTCCTACGTGCTCGATGCCGGCAAGGGCGGCCACGGCATGGACGAGCTCGCCCGCCGGCATCTCGGCCACCAGCCGATCACCTTCACGGACGTGGCCGGGACCGGCAAGGCGAAGATCACCTTCGACCGGGTGCCCCTCGACAAGGCCACCGCCTATGCGGCCGAGGACGCCGACGTGACCTTGCGCCTATGGCGGATGATGAAGCCGCGCCTCGTCGCCGAGAAGCGCGTCACCGTCTACGAGACCCTGGAGCGCCCCCTGGTGTCGGTGGTCGCCCGCATGGAAGCGCAGGGCATCCGGGTCGACCGCAACATGCTGAGCCGCCTGTCGGGCGACTTCTCTCAGATCCTCGTGCGCCTCGAGGAGGAGATTCAGGAGGATGCGGGCGAAAAATTCCAGGTGTCGTCGCCGAAGCAGATCGGCGACATCCTGTTCGGCAAGATGGGCCTGCCCGGAGCCAAGAAGACGCCGAACGGCCAATGGGCGACGCCCGCGACCCTGCTCGAGGAACTGGCCCAGGCCGGCCACGAGTTGCCCAAGAAGATCCTGGAATGGCGCCAGCTCGCCAAGCTGAAATCCACCTACACGGATTCGCTTCAGCAGCATGCGGACCGCGAGACCGACCGGGTCCACACCTCGTTCTCGCTCGCCGCCACCACCACGGGCCGGCTGTCGTCGTCGGACCCGAACCTGCAGAACATCCCGATCCGCACGGAGGAGGGGCGCCGCATCCGCCGCGCCTTCGTGGCGGCGGAGGGCAATCGGCTGATCTCGGCCGATTACAGCCAGATCGAACTGCGCCTCCTCGCGCACATCGCCGATATCCCGCAACTGCGCCAGGCGTTCGCGGATGGCATCGACATTCACGCGGCCACCGCCAGCGCCATGTTCGGCGTGCCGCTGTCCGAGATGACGCCGGACCTGCGACGCCGCGCCAAGACCATCAACTTCGGCATCATCTACGGCATCTCGGCCTTCGGGCTCGCCGACCGCCTCGGCATCGGCCGCGAGGAGGCCGGCGCCTTCATCAAGCAGTATTTCGAGCGCTTCCCCGGCATCCGCGACTACATCGACACCACCAAGCGCCTGTGCCGGGATCTGGGCTACGTCACCACCCTGTTCGGGCGGGTGTGCCACTATCCGCAGATCCGCTCCAACAACCCCAACGAGCGGGCGAGCGTCGAGCGCCAGGCCATCAACGCCCCGATCCAGGGCTCGGCCGCCGACATCATCCGCCGGGCGATGATCCGCATGGAGGACGCGCTCAAGGCGGAGAAGCTCAACGTGCGCATGCTGCTGCAGGTGCACGACGAACTGGTGTTCGAGGCGCCGGAGGACGAAGTCGAGAGGGCCTTGCCGGTCATCTCTCGGATCATGGTCGAGGCACCGGCGCCCGCTTTAACGTTGAAGGTGCCTTTGGTGGTGGAGGCGCGGGCGGCGTTGAACTGGGAGGAGGCGCACTGAGCTACCGCAAAAGGTCCTCAGCCTTCGAAGGTTATGTCCGAACCGATCAGCAGGTGGCGGGCATTCTTCGGAACCGGGAAACCGTAGCCATCGCCGGCCTGCTCCCATACGAGATGGCCGGCGCGATGATGAGGGCTCCGATAGGGATCGAAGCCGATCCGTTGCAGGGCCAAGTGCAGGGCCTGAACTTCGTCGACCCCCGTGGCGAAGCTGCTCACTCGGCCGTCGGGCCAGTGGATGTCGTAACGGCAGGTCCAGGCGCATTCGTCGGGTTCGGGGCCGCCGAGTTCAATCACGACATCGGTCGTAATGTTATCCTTGATCAGTCTCAGCGTTCTCGACGCAACGATCATCGGCGACTCCCGAGTTTCAGAACGGCCATCCGCCCTGTCCATCGGCCGAGGATACGAGGAAAGGCCCGGACATGTCCGCTTCGACGCCCGGATCTCGCAGCCCTCTCGCTCTGGGGCATGCGCGCATAACGTGAAGCTTGGTGCGCTGCAGCACAGCCATGCACTCCAAGCGGGAACACCCCCGTTAAGAAAGCGTTGCCGGCGGACGACACGTTCCATCACCACAAGCGCCATCAAGGCGCGTGAGGACATTCTCCGCCATGATCAACACCAAGCTTCTCGCCGCCCTCGGCGTCTCCTTTGCCGCCCTCGCCACCCCGGCGCTGGCCCAGGAGCCCCTGTCGTTCCGCGTGGCGCCGCAATACGACGCCAACTCCGTCGAGGCCCGCGACACCTCGGCCTTCCGCTCCGCCGCTCTGAAGTCGGATGCGGTCAGCATCGAGTCGAGCCGCATCGCCCTGGAGCGCTCGCGCAACCCGAACGTACGCAACTACGCCAAGAACGTGCTGGTCGAGCGCGAGGCCACCACCAAGGCGCTGCTGCCCGAGGGTACCTCGCTGACCGCCGGCGGCACCGTCGTCTCCGACAGCCAGCCCTTCGAGACCCGCTTCGACAACCCCGTCGGCGTCGTGCTCGCCCCGGTGACCATCTCGGCCTCCATCGCCCAGAAGATCGTCGGCGGTGTGCTCGGTGGCGTCGGCCTCGTCGACAACAGCCCCGGCGAGCCCGGCCGCCGCGTCGCCATCGGCCCGGAGGGTCAGGCCCGCATCGACAGCCTGAAGAACGCCCGCAGCGCCCGCGAGTTCGACCGCACCTACGCCCGTCAGCAGGCCCGTTCGGACGCCCGGACGCTGGGCCTGTACGAGGCCTATTCGCGCAACGGCGACAACGCCCAGGGCCGCGAGTTCGCCAACCAGGCGCTTCCCTACATCGCCAACCAGCACGGCCACTCGGCGGTCTTGGCCGATCGCATCGGCGGCTGATCCGCACCGCGTCTCCTAAAAAGGGCCGCCCCGATGGGGCGGCCCTTTCTCGTTTCAGATGGCGGCGGCCGGGTCTCCGCCGAGGGGATTGCCCTCGTCCTCGTTGCGAGGGTCGGCCCTGCGGCGGGACCCGCGATCGAGGAACGAGCGGCCGAGCGCCCGGAACGGCGCGGTCAGCCGCCGCGCATCGTCGGCGCGCTCCATGAAGCGCTCGCCGTTGCGGATCTCCTTGTCGAGCTTCGCCATGGTGCGGGCCAGCGCCGGGTCGTCGTCGTCGAGCCAGACGTCCACCGTCCGGGCGAAGGCGATGACCACGCCCTGAAGCTTGAGGCGCCCGAGCGGCCCCTCGGTGTTGATGCCGGCCGCCGCCAGCATGAAGCGGTGCGAGTTCAGCGCGACCCCGTTGAGGGCCAGCATCGAGAGCGGATCGCCGCGCAGGGACTGGGAGATGCGCCGAAGGGCGTCCTTGTAGGGCGTCATCGCATCGAGGCGGCGCATGAGCACGTCGAACAGCCGCTCGCGGGTCGGCTCCTCGGCGAGATCGGTGCTGTCGCCCTCCAGAACCTTGCGGTCGATGATCCTGGCGAGTCCGCCCAGGACCGCCCCCTTCGACGGAAACAGGTCGCGGAACTCGGCGAGACTCAAGCCCGCCTCGCGGGCGATGTCGCCGACCTCGATGTCGTTCCAGGGCTGCTCGGCGGCGAGCCGCATCAGGGCTTCGACGGCCGCCTCGCGGGGCGAGGATTTCGGCGCGGCCGGGGCCGTGTCGGCAGCGTCGCTCTCGGCGGCATGACGCGGGGAAGATTTGGGCATGGATGGTCCTCGGGGAGTGCGATCCTCGTTCGTGTCCCGGTCCATGTAGGGTGACGGCGGCGGCCTCGTTAGGGCAAAGACCCTACCCGGACAATTCGCCCGCGCGGTGCCGCCCCGCCGCCACCGCCTCGCGCAGGAGGTCGGACACGCCGCCGTCCCGCATGAGCACCGCCAGGGCGGCGGCCGTGGTGCCGCCCGGCGAGGTCACGTCCTGGCGCAGGAGCCCGGCGTCGCGGTCCGTGGCGTCGAGCAGCGCGCCGGCCCCCGCGACCGTGGCGCGGGCAAGGCGCGCCGCCATGTCGGCTGGCAAACCGGCGGCGACGCCCGCCTGCGCCATCGCCTCGGCCAGCAGGAACACGTAGGCCGGGCCCGAGCCCGAAACGGCGGTGAGCGCGTCGAGGAGGCCCTCGTCGTCGAGCCATTCCACCGAACCGACGCTGGCCAGCAGGGCCTCGGCCTCGACGCGCCGGGACGGCTCCGTGCCGGCACTCGCCACGGCGCCGGTGGCCCCCCGGCCGATGCTGGCCGGCAGGTTCGGCATGGCCCGCACGATGGCCCGCACCTGCGGCAAGCGTGCCTGCAGGTCGGCGATGGTCTTGCCCGCGAGGATCGAGACCACGAGGGTGCGTGCGTCGGCGAGCCCCACCAGCATCGGTGCGGCGGTATCCAGGCCCTGCGGTTTCATCGCCAGAACCAGGGCGTCCGAGGCCGGCACGGTGGCGGGGTTGAGGGCGAGCCCCCGCGTCGCGCACAGGGCCTCGACCTCGGGGGAGGGATGGGGATCGAGAACCGTGGTGCGCGCCGCATCGAGTCCGCCGGCGAGCCAGCCGGCGAGCATCGCGCCACCCATCTTGCCGGCGCCGACCAGGGTGAGGGAGGCGGGAAGCCGGTTCACGCCTCGCCTTCGGTCTCGAACAGCACGGCGTCGAGGGATTCCCGCGCGGACTTGCCGGCCCAGATCACGAACTGGAACGCCTGATAGTAGCGCTCGCACGCATCCACGGCCGATTTCAGCATCATGGTGCATTGGTTCTGGGTCGGGGTGGAGCCGCCGGTGAGCAGGAGCGAGTGGCGGAACATCACCACGCTGTCCGTGGACCACAGGTCGAAATGCCCGACCCAGAGCTGCTCGTTGATGAGCGACACCAGCCGGAGCACCTCCGTGCGGCGGCGCTCGGGCACCTTGAGGTCGAAGGCGCAGGCCACGTGCAGGGCCTCCACGTCCTCGATCCAAGTGAAGGCGACGTGATAGTCGGCCCAGCGCCCGGCGACCGACACCGACATCTCGTCGGTCTCGGCCCGGTCGAAGATCCAGTCGCGCAGCGACGCGAGGCGCTCGACGATGTCGAGGGGGTGCTCGTGCCGGTCGTGATCTTCGATGTGGAGTTGGGTCATGGCGGTCCAGTTTGGCGATCCGGCACGGATCGTCGGCGTGTTGTGAAGCGGTCTGACGCCCCCGCATCGCCGTCTTCCGCGATCGGCCAAGCTCATCCCGCGGCGGATGCGTTCGGCGTCAGTCGAGAACGGAACAGGGTGGTTCGAAGCAGGGGCGAATCAGGTCATAGGTCACTATAGACCGTGCCGGACTCGGCTTTCAAAGCGCGCCCGGAAGCCGGTGAACAGGAAAGCGACTGTCCACCGTTCCTTCCTGTGCACAAGCGCCGCGCCCTCCGCAGGAGGGGACGCCGGGTTTTCCGGGTCGACCTCAGAGGATCTCAGTCGCGCCCGCCGCCGGCTCGGAGCCGCGTTCGGCTTCCAGGGCGGCGACGCGATGGGCGAGGGCATCGTTCTGGCTGCGCAGGGCGGCGACCATGTCGCGCAGGACGTCGAGTTCCTCCCGGGAGGCGATGTCCATGTCGCGGATCAGGCGTTCGAACTGCGCCTTGACCACCGTCTCGGCTTCGCGGCGCACCCCTTGGGCGGCACCGGCGGCGTCGGTCATCAGGCGGGCGAAATCGTCGAACAGGCGGTTGGTGCCGGGCCGGTCTGAGCTTTGCATCGGTCGTCTCCCAAAGGGGGCCGCGCTCCGCATCCACGAGCGTCACGAAACCGGCGTCCTATCACAACGACATAAGAATCGGCACGGTGTCCGGCAATCCGTCGCCGGCAATCCGTCACCGCGATGCGCTGGCCGCGAAACAGCCGGTTACAAATCCGTGGGCGCCCGGCCCTTCGCCATGCGGGTGCGAGCCGCCATAATCGATGCAGTACACTCCGAGGCTCAACGACCCGCGTCATGACCCAGCCGGCGACCCCTCACATCCTCGTGGTCGAGGACGACCGCGAGATCAGCGCCCTGGTGGCGCGCTATCTCCGGGCCAACGCGTGCCGTGTCACGATCGCGGGAGACGGTCCCGCCATGGACCGGGCGCTGGCGGAGGCCCGCGTCGATCTCGTGGTCCTCGACCTGATGCTGCCGGGCGAGGACGGTCTGAGCCTGTGCCGCCGCCTGCGCACCACCTCGAACGTCCCGATCCTGATGCTCACCGCCAAGGCCGAGGAGATCGACAGGATCGTCGGCCTCGAGATCGGTGCCGACGACTACCTCGGCAAGCCGTTCAACCCCCGCGAACTCCTGGCCCGCATCCGTGCCATCCTGCGGCGGGGCTCGGCGGGGGAGGGCGAGGACGAGGGCGGTGTGCGCCGCCTGCACTTCCTCGACTGGACCCTCGACGTGTCGTTGCGCCAGTTGCACAGTCCCGAGGGCGCCCGCATCGCCGTCACGGGCGCGGAATTCGATCTTCTCCACGCCCTGTGCCTGCGGCCGGGCCGCGTGCTCTCGCGCGACCAGCTCCTCGACCTGACGCAGGGACGCGCCGCCGGCCCGTTCGAGCGCAGCATCGACGTACTCATCAGCCGCATCCGCCAGAAGATCGAGCGCGATCCGCGCAGCCCCGAGATCATCCGCACCATCCGCTCGGGGGGCTACCTGTTCACGCCGGAGGTCACGCGCACATGAGGGCTTTCGCCAGACGCCACCTCGCCGCCCTGTGGCCCGGCAGCGTCGCCGGTCAGATCGCGCTCCTCATCGTCGCCGCCATGGTGGTGACCCACGCGGTGGCGACCCTCGCGTTCTTCACCCTGCGCGAGCCGTGGCGGCCCGACGATCACCCCGGCGTCGCCGCCACCCGGATCGCGACCCTGGCGCGCCTCCTCGACGCCACGGCGCCGAACGCGCGCGACGCCCTCCTGCGCGGCGCCGCCAGGACTCTGCCGACCCTGCGCATCGCCCCGTGGCCGGCTTCGGCGCCCGAGGGGACGGCGAGCGAGGCCCTGGCGTCGCACACGGTGGTGCAGCGGGTGCGCGACGGGTTCGGACGGCCGCTGGCCATCGCCGATCTCGACGCCGCCGACACCCCGCCCGGCATCCGGGTCGGGATCACGACGCCGGAGGGGGCGCGCTTCTCGGCCCTCGTGCCCGACGACGACCGGCCGCCGATCCGGCAGGGGGCCATCGTGGTCACTTTCCTGTTCCTCGCCGTGGTGCTGTCGCTGATCACCATATGGGCGGCGCGCGCGCTGACCCGGCCGCTCGCCCGCCTCGCCCAGGCCGCGGAGGCGTTCGGCACGCGCATGAACGTGGTGGCCTTGCCGGAGAACGGGCCCCAGGAGGTCATCGCCGTCGCCCAGGCCCTCGACCGTATGCGCGCCCGGGTGCGCCGCCTCGTCGACGACCGCACCCAGATGCTGGCGGCCATCAGCCACGATCTGCGCACGCCGATCACGCGCCTGCGCCTGCGCGCCGAATTCATCGAGGACGACCACGCCCGGACCATGACCCTGCGCGACCTCGACCAGATGAACGGCCTGGTCGAGGCGGCCTTGTCCTTCGTGCGTGACGGCCAGACCGGCGAGGGGCGCGCCGTGACGCTCATCGACGTCGCCTCCCTGGTCCAGACCGTCAGCGACGCATTCGCCGATATCGGCGCCGATGTCCGCGTCGCGGCCAGCCGCCACGTTCTCGTGCGGGGCCGGCCGGAGGAACTGCAGCGCGCGGTGACGAACCTCGTCGACAACGCGGTGAAGTACGGCGGCGGCGCGCGTCTGGGCATCGTCCAGACCGAGCATCGGGTGCGGGTGGACGTCAGCGACGACGGTCCCGGCATCCCCGACGCCGAGCGCGAGGCGATGCTGCAGCCCTTCGTGCGCGGGGACCGGGCACGCAACCTCGACACGGCGAGCGGGTTCGGCCTCGGCCTGTCCATCGTGGTCGCCATCGCGGAGGCCCATGACGGGCGCCTGACCCTGATCAACCGCAGCCCGCGCGGTCTCACCGCCCGCCTCGAACTGCCCCTCGCAGCCGGGGCGGTCCGGCCCGGCTCCGACCGGATCGCGGCAGAATAGGCAGCAACAAAATGGCGGTGCGGCCCGGGAACAGTGGCAGCCTTAAAGATTCTAGGTGTTCAGTCCCGCGGTGCGACGGCCCCAGTTTAGCTGATCTGGCTGCATACGGGGAGGCGTCAGGGGACGGGTTCTTCACGGCTGCGCCACGACCACGCACGCGGTCAGAACAGCGCTACGGCGATCGAAAGCTTCGCTTGAAGATCCTGCCGCACAGCGTGGACTGAACTCCAAGTCGGTCGCGAAGTGGCGCAGACGTACCTTCGTGCATGACGCTGCGATGGGACCGAAGACGCCGCGCTCGACCGTGCTCACGACCGGAGAGGAGGCGATCACCTTTGCCTTCCGCCGGTACACCATCCTGGCCGACAACCTGCCGAGCCTGGGCAGACGATCCAAGCCACATCGTTCAGGGCCCGTGCGATCACCCGGCGCCGCGGGACGGTCCTATCCCGATCCTGGAACGCCCGCGTCGGCCGCCATGGAGCAGGAGAGGTCGCTCGACGACAGGGCCTCGGCCACGAACCGGTCGAACGAGGCCACGCAGCGCGGCGTCAGGTGATGGAACACGCCGGCTGTCCCCGAGCGCTCCACCAGGCCCGCGCCCTCGGCATCGCGCAGGACGTTGCGGACATGGGAACGGGACATGCCGAACCGCGCCTCGAGGTCGGAGAACGAGAGTTCGCGCACCGGCCTGTCCGGCCCCGTGGCGCCGAGCTCAACGAACTTCATCAGGATGTGGATCGCGCATTCGACAACACCGGCGCCCTCAAGGCGTCGTCGAACGCCATCGGCGGCAGCGCGACGGTCAGCCTGACGGGCGTGAGCGACACGGCCAAGCTCGGCCTCGGCAGTACCACGCCGGCGAACGGCACCTTCACGGCCGGCCTCGGCGCGCCGGCCGATGCGGTGGTCTCGTCCGGTACGGATGCCACGGACGGTTCGTCGGTGGCCTCGATCAAGGCCAACACCGCCGTCTCGTCGAGTGTCGCCCTCGCCGCCAACGCCAACGCTTCCTTCGAGCTCACCCTCGGCAGCGGCAGCACCACGACAATCAACCTCATCGGCAGCGCCAAGACGGCCACCGCCGCCGGCCTCGTCGGCGAGATCCAGAAGGTCATCGTCAACGACACCGGCCTCAACGGAAAGGTGAAGGTCAGCCTGGGGAGCGACAACAAGCTCGCCTTCTCGACGGTGGCCTCCGGTGCGGACCAGAAGCTGACGATCAAGGCCGCCGGGACCGCCGATATCGGCCTGGGGCTCAACACGGCCGGCGCCCTCAAGGGCAGCGGCACCGACAAGGGCGGAAGCCTGGGCGCCAGCTCGCTGCGCTCGACCCTTGCGACGCAGTTCAACAACCTGCTGACCCAAATCACCCAGCAGGCCAAGGATTCGAGCTACAACGGCGTCAACCTGCTGTTCCGCAACGGTAGCAACGCCTCCGAGAATACCCTTCACGTCAGCTTCAACGAGAAGAACACCTCGGCCCTCGACATCCAGGGCGTGAAGTTCGACGCGGAGGGCCTCGGCCTCACGGCGACGACGGGCAACTTCCAGACGGACGAGGAGATCAACGCCGTCATCGAAAAGCTCACGAGCGCCACCACCACCCTGCGGACCCGGTCCTCCACGTTCGGCGCCAACCTCTCGGTGGTGCAGAACCGGTAGGACTTCACCAAGAACCTGACCAACATCCTCGACACGGGGGCGGCCAACCTCACCAACGCCGATCTCGACGAGGAGGCGGCCAACTCGCAGGCGCTCTCGACCCGCAACTCCCTGGCGGTCTCGGCCCTGTCGCTCGCCAATCAGGCGCAGCAGGGCATCCTTCAGCTCCTGCGGTAAGCCACGGCGATCCCGAAAGCGAGGAACCGCCCGTCTCCCGGAGAGGCGGGCGGAAGGCGGTCGAGGCCGGCGCGGCGAGGGGCTGGATGCCGCGGGTCCTCGGACCCGACCGGCTCCAGCGACGACAGACCCCAGGGCAGCTGCAACCCCGCGGGAGGGACGTCGGGACCGGGCCGGTCCCGACGTACGACTGCACACACGTGGCGGCGGGCGCCGCATTACGAATCCTTCAGTCATGCACGGTTTATGGAGAGGGGCGAGCGCGCCGACGCGCCGTGCTCGGCTCAGACGAGGAACGACATGGCGGCCGAACTCGCGATCGCGGAGATTGCGGACGATGCGGATTGGGATCGGCGGGTCTGGGCTCGGCCGAGGGCAAACATCTACTGCGCCACACCTTGGGGATCCTACAAGGCGCGGCGCGGCCTGACGGTCCGGCGCGCGGTCGTGACCACCGATGGCGAGGAACTCGCGTTCGTGCAATGGCAGGAGCGTCGCAAGGGACCGGTCCGTTTCGTCCATGTCCAGGGTGGACCGTTGCTGACCGGTGCGGGCGAACGCCGTGCGGAAGCGGTGTTTCGGAGCTTCGTCGCGCATCTCGATCTCGGGCGGCTCGATCTCCTCGCCATCGACTACGAGGGGTTCGAGAGCCAGGATGCGACGCTCGCGCTCCTGATGCTCGGTTTCGCCCCCGTCGTCCAAGCGCGCGACCACACGTTCGAACTCGACTTGGGTCAGGACCTCGAAACGATCCGGGCGGCGATGGAGCCGCGCTGGCGTAAGCCTCTGAACAAGGCCGAGCGGAACGCCGACCTGACGACGCACTTCCTCGAGGAGCGCACGGAACGCCTGGCGGCGTTCGACGACTTCACGGTGATGTACGCGCGGCTGCGGCAGCGCAAGGGGTTCGCCACCACCCTCCAGACCGACGCCTATCGCGAAGTCGCGGCCAGCGATCCGCGCGTCCTCATCCTCGATGTGCGTGAGAAGGGGGAGCGCGTCCTCGTACGGATCGCCCACCTCTCGGCCGAGCGCTGCACCGACTTCTACACCGCCTCGAACGATCGTGCCCGCGCCACGAGCGCTGCCAGTCTCGCGGTCTGGCGCCTCGTCGAGCGAGCCAAGGCGGAGGCGTGCCACGTGTTCGATTTCGGCGGGATCGATCCGGCTTCGAACCGGGCCGTCTTCGACTTCAAGCGCGGTCTCGGGGCGACGGTCGTGCAGCACGATCCGCTCTGGATCTACGCGAAATCACCGGCGGTCCAGAAGGCTGCCGGCCTCCTGCTGTCGCTGCGCTGAACGCCGGGTGCCGCATGGCCGTCGGGGGCGCGGCCGCATGGCCCTCGGAGCCGCACCTTCGCCGAATGCCCGGAACGACGCATCGTACCGCGGTTCAGGACATCCGGGCGGCGGTTTGGCTCAGCGCGGAGTGGCGATAGTCGCGCGGGCTCAAACCGTATCGATCGCGAAAGCGGCGCGAGAAATGGGCTTGGCTCGCGAAGCCGCATCCATGGGCCAACTCGCCCAGTTGCACGTGTAGGCAGGCCGGATCGGACAGGCGCTGCGCCGCCCGCTCCAGCCGCTGGTGCCAGATCCAGGCCGTGACGTTGCGCCCGTGCTCGCGGAACAGCGCCTGGAGTTGACGCAACGAAACACTCACCGCCACGGCGACCTGCGACACGTCGAGGCCCGGGTCGCCGAGATGGGTCGCCACATAGGCCTTGGCCCGTTGGACCGTCAGCGTCCCGTGCAGGGCCTTGGGCGTCTCCAGCGCCATGCGCTCGGCGAGGCTCGCGGCCACGAGGTCGATGCCGATGGACGTCATGCGTTCGGCCGCATGCGGCGTCAGCCGATGCCCCACGCTCATGAGATTGCGAAAGTAGGACCGGGCGAGAATCGTGACCGGCCGGCTGCCATCCATCGTCAGACCCGCGAAATGGCGCGCCGCGCCCAGCTGGTTCTCCAGGCGGTCCCGGGGGATCTCGATGGCCAGCACGTCCGAACGATTTCCGTGCTCGATCCTCCAGGGCGAGTTCGTGTCGCGTATGGAGAGATCGCCGGGTCTGTCGGTCGTGGAATGCCCATTTTGTTCCGAACTGACGGTGCCGGACAGCACCAGGCTCAGGAATAGCTTGTCGGTCCTGTTGTTCTGGTGCCGGATCGTTCGTGAGTTCGTCGCGCACTTGAGGTTGCTCAAGCCGAACTGCGTGAAGGACATTCCGCCGACGCTGGTGCCTTCGATCACCGCATCGAACGCCTGGTCGTTCAGACGACTTTGGTCCATGGGAACGAGACGATCTTCGCAGATCTCCCGCCAGAGGCCGAAGCGGTCCTGAGACTTCACGTCGTTTGTCGAGAATATCCTCTCCAAATTCATGATCCTGCTGCACGCGTGCGGGGAACCCGCCGAGGACTGTCATGCCCTCCCCGATCGGAATGGCGCTTCGCCCCCGGGACGGCACACCCGATCGTGTGTTCGCATCGGCGACTGCGGGCAATGCGAACCCGTCCGGTGGCGACAATCTTAACATGGATCAGCATCGAACGGGAAGGCGACCCCCTCGGCTGCGTTCGCCGGGATCCTCGCGACCCGGTCCGCGGGATCGCGGCGATCGATGGGTTTCGGACTAGGTGCGAGACTTCGGACCGGGACGCCGAACGCGGGATTCGGTTAACCCCGCGGCCAAGCTGTCGGGTTTCGATTCAAACGAACGGTTCTTCGCCGCGTTGTTCGTCTGCGCTGTCCCGAAATCGATGCCGGTTGCGCAGCGGCTCATGAGTGAAATTCCGCGATGATCCATCAGCTTGTCTATTACAGCCGTAACGCCGTTCTTGGTAACGATCGTGCCATGCTGACGAACCTGCGAGAGATCGTGTCGGCCTCCCAGCGAAACAACAGCCGCGATGGGATCACCGGATTCCTGATTTTCGACAAGACATGGTTCATCCAGGTCCTAGAAGGGGAGCAGGCGCAGGTGAGTGCGACCTACACCCGCATTGCCCGCGACCCGCGGCATATGACGGCCACGATCATGGATGCCCGCAATGTTCAGGGCCGGTCCTTCCCGAACTGGACCATGGGCGGCGCCATGCGGACGCCCGAAGTGGAAGAAGTCTATCTCGGGCACGGCATCGGCAGTGCCATCGATCCGACCCGCCTGAAGAGTGCGACGATCATCGGGCTGGCCCTCGATCTCCAGGCCTTCGACGCCGCAAAACGTCAGAACCAGCGCCTCGCGAGCTGACGATCCGCCTGCGGGCGGCCCGTGCCGTAATCGGGCGCCGCCGTTTTCTCGGGTCATGTCGGTCGCGGCGTACAGTGCACCGATCGCTGCCACCGACACCGAAATCTCCCCTGGTTTCAGGGCGAACCCCACCGCATGCGGCCGAGCTTGCGTCTGGGTGGGGTGCGCTCGGCGGCGATCGCTCATCGTTCGGATGATGCATCGTACCGGCAATCGGTGGCACCGGATCCCGGGGGGGAATATAGTAATAATAACATAAATTTAGTGATTTGATGATCTTTCGAGTGGGAGGTTTATAGGTTGGATCTTGAGCGATAAGCGAAGGTCCGTGATTTTAAGGACGGCAATTCAAATGTCGCGCTCGAGTTTTTCAGGAATGCGTCTTGGCGTATCGGGACGCGCGACCGCTTTGATCCTTGTGCTCGTCTTTGCCGGTTTCGCCGCCTGTTCCGCGTACATCTACCGCTCGCAATCCGCGGCTTTGCGCGCCGATGTGCAGACCAACATGTCCGCCTTGAGCACGACCGCTGCACGTGCTGTCGGCAACTGGCTTAGCGGCAAGCTCGACCTGACCCGGCTGATGGCCCAGCAGGTGACCATCGCGGGCACTGGTTCGAATACGGACGATATCCTGAATGCGCCGATCGCCCGCGAAGCTTTCGTGCTGAACTTCTTCGGGCGCGCCGACGGCTACTACACGAAGATGCCGAAGAGTGAGATCGCAGCCGGCTACGATCCCCGCCAGCGCCCCTGGTACAAGGGCGTGGTCGAGGCCAACGGTCCCGCGCTGACGGAGCCTTACGTCTCTTCGACCTCGAAGCAGCTCACGATCACGGCTTCGGCGCCGGCCGCCAGTGGAACGGGCGGCCTCATCGGCGTGGCCGGCAGCGATTTCGACCTCGGGGCCCTCTCCAAGATGATCAACGAGGTCGAGACCGACGGGCATGGCTACGCCTACCTCGTCTCCGGCGCCGGCAAGATCCTGATCCACCCGCGCGCCGAACTGATCGGCAAGCCGCTGTCCGAGCTGATCGGCGGTTCCCCGCCGAAGATCGGCGGGTCGCCCGTCGAGACGCGCGAGGGCGAGCGGGCGACGCTCACGGTGTTCGCGCGCGTGCCGAACCTGCCCGCCGCCCTCGATTGGTACGTGGCCCTGTCCGTGGACAGCGCCAAGGCCTTCGCGCCGGTGATGCACCTGTTCGAGATCATGGTCGTCGCGACCCTGGCCGTGCTGCTCGTCCTCGCCATCGTCGTCAGCCGGATGATGGCCGTCACCGTCGCACGTCCGCTGAAGCGCCTGGTGGCCGCCCTGGAGCAGATGGCCCAGGGAGCCGTGGACGCCAAGATCGCCGAAGCCGGCCGGCATGACGAGATCGGTGCCGTCGGGCGCGCGGTCGAGGGGATCCGCGGGATGGTGGCGCGCAAGGCACTCGAAGAGGCCGAGCGGAAGCAGCTCACCGAGGAGGTCGCCGCGGCCGAGCGCAAGCGCACGATGATCGCCCTGGCGGATGGCTTCGAGGCGGCGGTCGGCGGGATCGTCGGTCTGGTGTCCTCCTCGGCCACCGAACTCCAGGCGACGGCACAGAGCATGACGGCGACGGCGTCCGAGACGGCCGTGAGATCGACGGGCGTCGCGGCCGCCGCCGAGGAGACCGCCACCAACGTCAACACGGTCGCGGTTGCGGCCGAGGAGCTCGGCGCATCGGTGCAGGAGATCGCGCGGCAGGTGGCGGGTTCGGCGAATCTCGCCCAGACGGCGGTTCTCGAAGCCGAACAGAGCGCGCATCTGGTCCAGGAACTGCACGAGGCGGTGTCGCAGATCGATGCCGTGGTCGGGTTGATCTCGACGATCGCAGGCCAGACCAACCTTCTCGCCCTCAACGCCACCATCGAAGCGGCGCGGGCCGGCGCCGCGGGCAAAGGATTCTCCGTGGTCGCCGCCGAGGTGAAGGCCCTGGCCGACCAGACCGCCCGGGCGACCGGGGAGATCATGGGCCACATTCGGCGTATCCAGAGCTCGACCGGTCAGGCCGCCTCGGCGATCGACGGCATCGGCACGCGCATCCGCGAGATCGACGGCCTGGCGACATCCATCGCGTCGGCGGTCGAGGAGCAGGAGGCGGCGACGCAGGAGATCGCCCACAACGTCGTGCAGGTCGCCAGGGGTACGAGCGAGGTGACGGACAACTTCGCCAGTGTGGCGCGCGCATCGGAGGATACCGGGACCGCCGCGAGCCAGGTGCTCGCATCGGCGTCCGAGCTGTCGCGGCAGTCGGAACACCTGGCCGCGGAGGTCGGCCGGTTCGTCGCACGGGTGCGCGCCGCCTGAGATCGGGGCGAGGGACCCGGGGCCGCGAGCAGACCCCCGGACACGGGCGAGCGCCGGCGGGATCGGGGCTTTCCGCATCGGCCCTTCACCGCGATCCGCGCAGGCGCTCAGGGCTGCCGCTCGGTCGTCCGCCGCCAGCGGCCCGGGCTCATGGCCTCCTCACGGGCGAAGACCCGGGTGAAATGGCTCTGATCGGCAAAGCCGCAGGCGAGGGCGATCTCCGCCAGGGACCGGTCCTGCGCGCGCATCATCACCTTTGCACGGGCGACGCGCTGGCGCACCAGCCATGCATGCGGAGATGTCCCTACGGACTGCCGGAAGGCGCGCGTGAAGTGACTCACCGACAAGCCGCACGCCGCCGCCACTGCTCGCAGGCACGGAGCAGCGCCGAGTTCGGCGCGAATGCGCTCCTGCGCGAGCCGAACCTGCCAGGGCGCCAGGCCGCCTCGGGTGCGTGTGGGGACGTGTCCGGCCTCCGCATGGACACCGAGCAGGTGAGCCGCCAGGGCGCGGGCGAGCTGGATGCGGAAGATGGCGGCGCCGCGGTCCGGGCGATCGAGGGTCGCCACGGCGCTCGCCGCGAGGTCGTGAATGGTGGGGTCCACCAGGGTCCGGCCATGCACCGGTTTCAGGGCTTCCATGGGGTCGAGATCGCGGAGGCCCATGCTGTCGGCCACGTCCGCCAGAACCCTGCTCGATAGCCAGACCTGGACGGTTCCGGCGCGATCCCGGCAGACGGACCGGGCGCAGATGTCGAGGAGGATCACGGCGCTCGGACAGATCCGCTCGGGTGCCCCGTGATCGCCGCCGCCCCCGTACGGGCTGCCCGGATGGTCCGCCAGCGGCACCTGGAGCACCAGCCCGTCGCGCGGTAGGGTTGGACGACGGTGCGCTCCCGTCGGCGCCTTCGTTCGCCAATCGACGAAGGCGATGCCGTCGGTCCCCCTGTCCGGCCGTCCGCCCTGCCGGATCCGGGACCGGTCCCCGCTCCGGGGCGGTGCGTCCAGGACAATCGGAGTGCCGCGCGAGCGTCGGCCGGGGGTTGGGTCCGTCGGGGCGATGGTCGCACTCCGCATGCTGCCGGAATCTCCTCACGAGCCTCTGGTCGAACTCGTTCTGCGTGGGGAAAGCGTACCTTGTCTCTCGGCATCCTGCTCGGCCATGTCCTCCGGGCCGGTTGCATCCGACAGCCGAGATGATGAGCCTGGCAGGGGCACGCGCGATGCCGCATTCCTTCAAGTCGCGCGCCGATTCGGCAAGCCGTTTCACCCCCGAGCCCCCATAGCTCCGGTCGGCGGTCGCGAGGGATCGCGTCGGTTTCGCCGTCGCCCGGCGGAGCCGAACGGAGGGACACCGAGCCATGCCGATCGGAGGCACACCCATCCCCGGAAAACGCCTCGCCGCCGCCCGGCTCCGGACCTTCAGGCCTATCGTCGCGCAGGTCCCCGCGAGCCTCGACCGGGTGTCGAGCCATGCCTTTGTCTGCAACGTCGTCGCGATGACGGCCGCGCTTCGGCACCCGCCTGCATTCCGGCTCGAACGGATGCACACCGGGACCCGCGTGACGACCATCGAGATCGCCGAGGATTACGGCGACGCGTCTAGCCTGGGAATCGACGACGCCGAAACGATGTTCGGGGCTTCCGAAGATCACCGAGATGGTCTCAACTGCATCACGCGTGCCCGTAACGGCCACGACGTTCGCTTCCTCTAGGACAGGACACTCTCCATGGCCTATGTCACCACCGCCGACGGTGTCGAGATCTTCTACAAGGATTGGGGCCCCAAGAGCGCCCAGCCGATCGTGTTCCACCACGGCTGGCCGCTCTCGTCGGACGACTGGGACACGCAGATGCTGTTCTTCCTCCAACGGGGCTACCGCGTCGTCGCCCATGACCGGCGCGGCCATGGCCGCTCGGCGCAGGTCGATGGCGGCCACGACATGGATCACTACGCCGCCGATGCCTTCGCGGTGGTCGAGGCACTGGATCTGCGAAACGCCGTGCATATCGGCCATTCCACCGGCGGCGGCGAGGTGGCCCGCTACGTGCCACGGCACGGAGAGCCCGCCGGCCGCGTCGCCAAGGCGGTGCTGGTCTCCGCCGTACCGCCGCTCATGCTGAAGACGGACGCCAACCCCGAAGGCCTGCCGATCTCGGTGTTCGACGGTTTTCGCGAGGCCACCGCCGCGAACCGCGCGCAGTTCTTCCTCGACGTTCCGACCGGACCTTTCTACGGCTTCAACCGCGCGGGCGCGACCGCACAGCCGGGCGTGATCCAGAATTGGTGGCGCCAGGGCATGATGGGCAGCGCCAAGGCCCATTACGAGGGCATCAAGGCGTTCTCCGAGACCGACCAGACCGCGGACCTTCAGGCGATCTCCGTCCCGACCCTGGTGCTGCACGGCGAGGACGATCAGATCGTCCCGATCGCCGACGCGGCGCTGAAGTCGATCGGGCTGCTGAAGCACGGCACCCTGAAGACCTACCCGGGGTTCTCGCACGGGATGCTCACGGTGAACCACGACGTCGTCAATCCCGATCTCCTGGCCTTCGTGAAGGGCTGAGCGCGATCGTCGCGGGGGTCGTCTCACGCGCCCCTGAACCGTCCTCGGCGCGGGCGCGCCGGTCCGCATCCTCGTCGGGACGCCGGAGCAAGCGAGCCGGTCTTGACCGAACATCACAGACAGGAGATCACCCCATGAGCTGGCACGGTGCCGACGATCCGATCCCGGGCGATCATTTCACCTGCGACGCGATCAAGACCCTGATCGTCCCGCGCTCGCGCGACCTCGGTTCGTTCGCCGTGCGCAGGGCCCTGCCGTCCACCGAGTGTCGGATGGTCGGGCCGTTCATCTTCTTCGACCAGATGGGGCCGTCCGAGTTCCTGCTCGGCCAGGGCATGGACGTGCGGCCCCATCCCCATATCGGCCTGTCCACCGTGACCTACCTGTTCGAGGGCGAGATCATGCACCGGGACAGCCTCGGGACCGAACTGCCCATCCGCCCGGGCGAATTGAACTGGATGACGGCGGGCCGGGGCATCACCCATTCGGAGCGGACGGGACGTGACCTCCGGAAGACCGGTTCGACGCTGTTCGGGCTCCAGAGCTGGGTCGCCCTCAGCGGCCGGGACGAGGAGACCGCCCCCGCGTTCGAGCATTACGAGGCCGGGGCGCTGCCGGTCCTGACCGGAGAGGGCAAGACCGTCCGGCTCATCGCCGGCGAGGCCTTCGGTGCGAGATCCCCGGTACGGACCTCAAGCCCCATGGTCTACGCAGACGTGGCCCTGGAGGCCGGCGCGGTCCTGCCCCTCGACCCGACCTACGACGAGCGGGCGATCTACACGGTCTCGGGCGCCATCGAGATCGCCGGCGACGGCTTCGGGCCGGGCCAGCTTCTCGTCTTTCGACCCGGCGACCGCATCAGCGTGCGGGCGACCGAGGCCGCCCGTTTCATGGTGCTGGGCGGCGAACCCATGGATGGGCCGCGCCACCTCTGGTGGAACTTCGTCTCGTCGCGTCCCGAGCGAATCGAGCAGGCCAAGGAGGATTGGCGCCAGGCCCGCTTCGACACGGTTCCGGGTGAATCCGAGTTCATCCCCCTGCCTGAAACCCCCGCGCCCGTCCGCTACCCTTGAGCGTGCCTGCGCGGCCGGCCATGCCCGGTCCGAATCCCCCGTCACCGAGATCGAGACTTCATGGCTGCTGAAGCATCCGGCGCTGCCGGCGAACTCGTCCAGGTCGTCGCGCTCCTGGCGGCGGGCGTGATCGCCGTCCCGCTGTTCAAGCGCATCGGTCTCGGCTCCGTCCTCGGTTACCTCGTGGCGGGGTTGTGCATCGGCCCGTTCGGCCTCGGCCTGTTCACGGACGCGCACGCGATCCTGCACGTGGCCGAACTCGGCGTGGTGATGTTCCTGTTCCTCATCGGCCTGGAGATGGAGCCGTCGCGGCTCTGGGGCATGCGGCGCGAGATCTTCGGCCTCGGGTTGGCGCAGGTCGGAGCCTGCATCGCAGCCCTGACCCTCGTCGGCCTCGCCATGGGCTTGTCCCCGGCCGTGGCGTTCGTGGCCGGGACCGGCTTCGTGCTGACCTCGACGGCCATCGTCATGCAGCTCCTCGAAGAGCGCGGGTCCCTCTCGACCCCGAAGGGACAGCGCATCGTCGCGATCCTGCTGCTGGAGGATCTCGCCATCGTGCCCCTCCTCGCCATCGTCGCGTTCCTCGCGCCGGGCGGTGCAGCGGCGAGTACGGCCGACCGGGCCTACGCCATCGGCCTCGCGCTCCTGTCCGTGGCCGCCCTGGTCGCGGCGGGACGCTGGCTGCTCAATCCGATGTTCCGCCTGCTGGCGGCGTCGAAGGCGCGGGAGGTGATGACCGCGGCCGCGCTGCTCGTCGTGCTCGGCTCGGCGCTGGCCATGCAGTTCGGCGGACTGTCCATGGCCATGGGCGCGTTCCTGGCCGGGGTGCTGCTCTCGGAATCGAGTTTCCGGCATCAGCTGGAGGCCGATGTCGAGCCGTTCCGCGGCATCCTGCTCGGCCTGTTCTTCCTCGGCGTCGGCATGTCCCTCGATCTCACCGTGATCGGGGCAAACTGGGCGCTCATCCTGACGGGCGTCGCCGCCTACATGGTGGTGAAGAGCGTCGTCATCTACGGGATCGCGCGTCTCCTGCGGGCGTCCCACGCCGAGGGCGTCGAGCGGGCGGCCCTGATGGCGCAGGGCGGCGAGTTCGCCTTCGTGCTGTACGCCGCCGCCGCGGGCGTCGGGATCATCGACGGCACCACCAACGCGATCCTGACCGCGACCGTCATCCTCTCCATGGCGCTCACCCCCCTGATGGTGATCGCCTACGACCGCCTCGGACCGAAAGCGTCCGTATCGACGGACGGCGTCGAGGTTCCGGAGAACCTCGTCGGCAGCGCCCTGATCATCGGGTTCGGGCGCTTCGGGCAGGTCGTCAGCCAGCCGTTGATCTCGCGGGGGTGCTCCGTCTCCATCATCGACACCGATCCCGCGCAGATCCGCGTGGCCGAGGCGTTCGGGTTCAAGGTCTATTACGGCGATGGGACACGCCTCGACATCCTGCATGCGGCGGGCGCCGCGACCGCGCGGACGATCCTGATCTGCATCGACGACCGCGACGCCGCCAAGCGGATCGCCGCGATCGCGCGGGCCGAATTCCCCCTGGTTCCGGTCCTCGCCCGGGCCCGGGATCGCGAGCACGCCATCGCGCTCATCCGGGCGGGCGTCGCGTATCAGCTCCGGGAGACGTTCGAATCGGCCCTGGCTTTCGGCGAGCAGGCCCTGCTCACCATCGGCGACGATCCGGACGCCGCGCACGCGGTCATGGCCGAAGTCCGCCGCCGGGACGTGGAGCGCCTCGACCTGGAAACGGCGGGCGGCCTCTACGCCGGACGCGACCTGATCCAGGGGAACTCGCACCACGCGCCGAAGGCCCCCGGCGATTCTCCGTAAGGGATGCGCGCGAGGAACAGGGCTCGTTCGCCGCGTCGGCATACCTCCTCGCTGGGACGAGGCGCCGTCGCATGGCCGGCGCCACGTGCCGAGATTCGCCGCCGCCGTCACCGGGCGCTTTGCCCGGGAAGCCGACAAACACGCCCGCGGGAAGCCGAGGGGCGGAATCGTTAGGGCCGCCCGCCGAGACTCCCGGCGCGCGCTGAGACCCGGGTCAGCGCCATCGCCATCGCCACGCCGAACCCCCCTCCGGCGCCCTTCACGAGGAAGTCGCCCATCCGGCCATGCCGTGTCGCCTCGATCATCTGGAGAGCCTCCAGCCCGGCTCCCGCCAGGGTGACCAGAGCCAGGACCTCCCAGCGTCGCTGCGGGTATCCGTAGGCGAACAGGAAGCCGAGGGCGGCGAACGCGCCGAACCGCTCCAGGCCGACGGGCGCGCCGCTCACCGGCCGCAGCCCGATGGGGGCCAGGGTCGCGAAGATCAGAGCGGCCAGGAGAAGCCATGCGAGGGGCCGGGCGAGGTTCGTCATGGCAGCCGGTGTGCAGGGCCAGCTTGGCGGCACTGAGGCGGATATGACGGTTCTGTGAACGGCACAGGTTTGCGACGCCGGAGCAAGGGGTTGAAGGTCTTGGTGGAGGGAATGCCGGTCGGTCCGAGACGGAGACCGGACGATGCGGGAAAGCCTCGTTGCCGTTTCCGGGAAGCTCACTTCGGTGCAGGGATGCGGAAGAGGCGTTTGGTCGTAGCCCATCGAAACGCACGGATCGTGAATTTTCCCTATGGAACTGCGTCATCTGCGCTACTTCGTGGCCGTGGCCGAACATCTCAGCTTCACGGCGGCTGCCGAGAGTCTTGGCGTCGCGCAGCCGCCGTTGAGCCAGCAGATCAAGGATCTCGAGGCCGAGATCGGGACCGAGCTGTTCGAGCGCACGACGCGCCGCGTCTCCTTGACGCCCGCCGGCCAGGACTTCCGAATCGAAGCCCTCGCCATTCTGGCGAAGGCCGGCGAGGCCATGGGCCGGGCGCGGGCCATCGGCGCCGGCACGGCCGGCATCATCAATGTGGGGCTGACGGGCTCGATGCTGGCCGGGCCCCTGGGCGCCTCGATCCGCGTGTTCGCGGAACGCTATCCCGACGTCGATCTGCGGATCCACGAGATGTCGCCCGACCGGCAGATCGCGGCCCTGAGGACCGGGCGGACCGATGTCAGCTTCCTGCGCTGCCCGCCGCGGGACCTGGATCTCGTCAGCGAACTGGCCTGGGAGGAGACCGTCCGCCTCGTCCTGCCGAGGGGGCATCGGCTCGCGACGGAGACGATCGCCCTAACGGACCTCGCGGCGGAGAACTTCGTCTTCCTGCGGCTCCACGATTCGCTGTTCGCCAAGTACCTCTGGACCTGCTGCGTTGAGGCGGGCTTCACGCCCCGGATCTCGCATCAGGTGGTCGAGGCCGCGTCCCTGACCAGTCTCGTGGCGGCGGGGCTGGGCCTCGCCATCATTCCGGAATTCGTCGCGCGGCTGGCGCACCGGGACGTCGTCTATCGACCGATCGCCGGACGGCCGATCCGGGCCGACGTGCACGCCCTGTGGACGAAGGCACGGGCGCCCCTGATCGAGAACTTCATCGCCCTGGTGCGTCTCGGCAGCGTGCGGTTCGCGGAGGAGATCCGGACCGGCGCGCGGTGAGTGCGGTCACCCCTGCGCCCACCGGTGACGTTCGCCCGTGCGCGGGGAATCCTATCGGGCGGGTGAAGCGGCGAACGGGATCGATCCGGGCGGGATCGGGCCCGGTGGAACGGGACCGGTGGGCAGAGCGGGCGCGACCTTCGGCGGCGCAACCTTGGGCGTCGCCGTCCTCACCGGTCCCGCCTGGGGCGACACGATTCCGGCGGCGGCCGGCTTGATGGTTCGGCCCGTCGGGCGCGGCGTGATCGAGCCCGTGGTCGCCACCTCAGGCATCGGTACCGCCGGGCTGTCGATGCCGTAGATGTCGTCGCGGAAATGCGCGCGGCCGTCCGGCGTCGCGTAGCCCGTGAGGTACACGAAGGTCACGGGGATCTGTTTCGGCAGCTTGATGTCGAGGCGCTCGTTGGTGGCGATGTGGCTCTCGATCTCCATGGGGCCCCAGGTCGAGGCGCCGCCGTTCGGGCCGGGGGTGCCCTCGAGCAGCCAGCCGGCCAGTTCCTTCACCTGCGCCACCCGCACGCAGCCGTGGGAGTGGAACCGCACCTCGCGGGCGAACAGGGATTTCGAGGGCGTGTCGTGCATGTAGACCGCCTGTTTGTTCGGCATGTCGATGCGGACCTGGCCGAGGGAATTGTCGAGGCCGGAATCCTGCCGCAGGGTGTAGTTCGCCGCCTTCTCGCTGGCCCAGTCGAGGGTGGTCGGATCGACCTCCACGCCGCCGGGGCCGAGGATGCGGATGCGCTCGCGGGCGAGGTAGCCCGGGTCTTTCCGCATCTTCGGGATGATCTCCTTCTTGATGATCGAGACCGGGAGGGTCCAGGTCGGGTTGAGGTTCACGTCGGTGATGCGGGCCTCGATGCGCGGCGTCGCCTTGTCGGGCTTGCCGACCACGGCGACGTACCGGCGCACCACGACGCCGCGCTCCACCGCCTCGACGGTGGCGGAGGGGATGTTCACCACCACGTAGCGGTCGCCGAAGGCGAAGGTCGACCCGATCTGCCGGGCGGCCGACGCGGCGAGCTGGCGCTGGCGGGTGGCCGCCGGCACGTTGAGCGCCGCCACGGTCTGGCGGCCGATGAGGCCGGTCTCGGGCAGGCCGTGCCGGGCCTGGAAGCTCTTCACCGCCGCCACCAGGGGCGCATCGAGGAGGTCCGAGGCCGGCGCGTCGGCGGGCAGATCGCCGACCAGCGCGAGGTGCTTCCGGAGGGCGAGAATCGCCGGATCGCGGGCCCCGGCCTTGACCACGAGGCCCGGCGGCAGGCTCGCCCACCCGCCGGCATCCGCCATGGCCTGATAGCGATCGGCCATCTTCAGGGTGTCGAGGAAGGTGGCGGGGCTGAGCGTGGGCACCGGATCGGCCGAGACGCGGGCGACCACGAGGGGTGGCAACTCGCGCGACTTCTTGGGCGCCGCCTCCTTCGAAGCCGCCTCCTTGGCCAGGGTCCCGGCATCCGGCGTGCCGACCGGTACGATGGCCTGCACGGCCGGCGTGGCCGGGGCCGAAGCCGCTAGGGGATCGAGGCGCGGGGCCTCGTTCGTCGAGGCTTCGCTCTTGGGAGTCTCGCTTCTGGCCGGCTCGGCCTTGATCCTGGGCTTCGCGAGCGGCTTCGACGGAACGGGTTTCGGCGGCACGGGCGCGTCCTGCGCCATCGCCCCCGTGGCGGCGGCGAGGGCCGACAGGCTCGCGCACAGGGCGGTAACGAAGAGAACGTGGCGCGAAAGCATCGCGGATCCCCGAAGCGACTATCGTCCACGACCATGCGGCGCGAGGGTTACCAATCCCCTGCCATGCCGGCCGCGCCCGTGACGCCTCTGCCCACACGCCCTACCTCATGGGCGAAACCGCACATGGGGAGACGGGCATGCAGGCGAGCGACGCTCGGGTCGGCCGGGGTTCAGGGGAGCATCCGGCCCTTCGCGCGGGCGGCACCGCCGTCGTCACCGGAGCGGCGAGCGGGATCGGCCTCGCCGCCGCCACGCGCTTCGCCGCCGCCGGCATGGCCGTGTGGCTCGCGGATCTGCCCGGCGACGCCCTCGAGGGCGCGCGCGCCACGGTGGCGGCGGCCGCCCCGGGGAGCGCCCCGATCCGGGCGCTCGCGACGGATGTGGGCGACCGGCACGCCGTGGAGGCCCTGCGGGACGTGGCCTCGGCCGAGGGACCGCCGGCCCTCGTCCTGCTCAACGCGGGCATCGAGGCGGGCGGCACCCTGTTCTCGGACGCCGACACCTGGCGGCGCATCCTCGACACCAACCTGTGGGGCGTGATCAACGGCCTCCACGCCTTCGCGCCGGCGATGATCGACGGGCCCGAGCCCGGCGCCATCGTGGTCACCGGCTCGAAGCAGGGCATCACCACGCCGCCCGGCAACACGCCCTACAACGTGTCGAAGGCGGGCGTGAAGGCGGTGACGGAGGCCCTCGCGCACGACCTGCGGAACCGCACGGGCGCGCAGGTCAGCGCCCATCTGCTCATCCCGGGCTTCGTCTATACGGGCCTGACCCGGGCCCGCGGCGTGGCCGAGAAGCCGGCGGGCGCCTGGACGCCGGAGGAGACCGTGGATTTCCTCCTCGCCGGGATGGCGCGCGGCGACTTCTACATCCTGTGTCCGGACAACGAGACCACCCGCGCGCAGGACGAGAAGCGCATCGCCTGGGCCGCCGTCGACCTCATCGAAAACCGCCCGGCCCTGTCGCGCTGGCACCCGGATTTCTCGGAGGCGTTCGCGGCATTCATGAAGACGTAAGCCCCCGGACATCGGGGAGCGCCCGCTGGCGAAGCTCTTGCTTGCGGTCTAAGCCTTGCGCCACGCTCCGTGGGTGGCCGGGCAGGCCCGGCCCCGCGGACCCCGTGCGAACCGAACCCGGGAGCCGCCCTTGGCCACCATCATCCCCGTCGCCTCCTTCGATTGCGTCGTGTTCGGCGCCACCGGCGACCTGACCACGCGCAAGCTCCTGCCGGCGCTCTACTATCGGTTCAAGGACGGGCAGATCCCCGGCACCAGCCGGATCATCGGCGCCTCGCGCTCGGAGATGAGCGCCGAGGCGTTCCGCGAGCGGGCGCGCGACGCCATCAAGCGCTTCGTGCCGGCCGCCGATGTGGCCGAGGACAGGCTGTCCGCCTTCCTCGACCACCTCGACTACGTCGCCGTGGACGGGGCCGGCGACGACGGCTGGGAGGATCTCGCCGCCAAGCTCGCCGAGCGGCCCGATCAGGTGCGGCCCTACTACCTCGCCACCTCGCCCGACCTCTACGGCTCCATCTGCCGGAACCTCGCCGCCCATGGGCTCATCGGCGAGAAGTCGCGGGTGGTGCTGGAAAAGCCCATCGGCAAGGACCTCAAATCGGCCCGCGCCATCAACGACGCCGTCGGCGAGGTGTTTCCCGAGGAGCAGATCTTCCGCATCGACCACTACCTCGGCAAGGAGACGGTCCAGAACCTGCTGGCCCTGCGCTTCGCCAACACCATCTTCGAGCGCCTGTGGACGGCCGACGTCATCGATCACGTCCAGATCACGGTGGGCGAGACCGTCGGCGTCGAGGGGCGGGCCGGGTACTACGACACCTCGGGCGCCCTGCGCGACATGGTGCAGAACCACATGCTCCAGCTCCTCTGCCTCATGGCGATGGAGAGCCCGCTGTCGCTCGACGCCAACTCCGTGCGCGACGAGAAGCTCAAGGTGCTGCGCGCCCTCAAACCCATCACCCCCCACGACGTGCAGACCGTGACCGTGCGCGGGCAGTACGGGGCCGGCGCCGTCGCGGGCCAGCCGGTGGAGAGCTACCGCACGGATCTTGGCGGCGACGCCCAGAGCCGGACGGAGACCTTCGTCGCGCTGAAGCTCGAGGTTCAGTCCTGGCGCTGGGCCGGGGTGCCGTTCTACCTCCGCACCGGCAAGCGGCTGCCCCAGAAGCTGTCCGAGATCGTGGTGCAGTTCCGCGCCTCGCCGTTCTCGATCTTCCCCACGGAGGCGTTCGGGCGCGAGCCCAACCGCCTCGTCATCCGGCTCCAGCCGGAGGAGGGGATCAAGCTCGAGGTGATGACGAAGGATCCCGGTCCCGGCGGCATGCGCCTCAGGCCCACCAACCTCGACATCTCCTTCGAAGAAACCTTCAAGCAGCGCTACCCGGATGCCTACGAGCGCCTGCTCATGGACGTGGTGCGCGGCAACGCCACCCTGTTCATGCGCCGCGACGAGGTCGAGGTTGCCTGGGCCTGGGCCGATTCCCTGCTCAAGGCCTGGGCCGACCGGCCCGAGCCGCCCCGTCCCTATCCGGCCGGAAGCTGGGGGCCGACGGCCGCCATCGCCCTGATCGAGCGAGACGGGCGCACGTGGCACGAAGAAGTGCGATGAAGAGATAGGAGAGCACCCCTATTTGAACCGCCTGTCCCTCGACACTTGGACAGGCGGCTCCTAAAATGGGAAGTATAGGCCTTTCGACTTTTAGAATTGCTGACTGATGAACAAGATCGAGCCGGGCATCGGCATCAACCGGCGTTATCTGCACGACGAGGTCGTCGATCGGATGCGCGATCTCATCCGCTCCGGTGAACTCGAGCCGCGCGCTCGTATCAACGAGAGCGAATTGACCGAGCGCTTCGGCATCTCGCGCACCCCCTTGCGCGAGGCCATCAAGATCCTGGCGACGGAAGGTCTGCTCGAACTCCTCCCCAATCGCGGTGCGCGGGTGGCGAGCCTGTCGCAGTCCGAGATCGAGGAGATGATCGAGGTCATCGCCGGCCTGGAGGCCACGGCCGCCGATCTCGCCTGCCGCACCATCACCGACGAGGAGATCGCCGGCATCGAGGGCGATCACCGCGCCATGGTGGCCGCCTGGAAGGCCGGGGAGGAGGGGGCGTATTTCGGTCTCAACCGCGCGATCCACGAGGCGATCATGGCGGCGAGCCGCAACGCGATTCTGGGTGGCCTCTACGCCAGCCTGTCGGGACGTATCCAGCGCTCGCGCTACGCCGTGCACCAGACGGCGGAGCAATGGGCGCGGGCGGTGTCCGAGCACGAGCGGATGATCGAACTCCTGCATGCCCGCGACGGCGAGGCCCTGGCCCGGCTCGTGCGGGCCCATATCCGCGCCAAGACCCCGGTTATCGCCGAGAATTTCGGCGCGACCTGAGCCCCGCTGCGCCGATCACGCGGCGTCGTTGATCGCCCGCAGACTCGCCACCAGATCCGAGAATCGGTCGCCCTGCACGATCACGTGGGCGCGCAGCCGCTCCGCCGCGCCCGTCTCGTCGCCCGCCACGATGGCGGCCACGATGGCTTCGTGTTCGGCGAGCGACTGCCCGAGGCGGTGACGCGCCCGAAGCTGCATCCGACGGAACGGCGCGAGGCGCCGATGCAGCAGCCGGGCCTGCTCGGCGAGGAACCCGTTGCGGCAGGCCTGATAGACCACCGTGTGGAACACGTAGTTCTCGTCGTAATAGCGCTCCGGATCCTGGGCCTCGGCCGCCGCCGCGCAGGCCGCGAGGGCCGCCTTGAGGGCCGCCTCGTCGGCCGGGATCAGCCGACGAGCGGCGAGACGCCCGCACGCCGCCTCGATCTCCGCCATGGTCTCGAACATGGCGATGAGAAGCTGCGGGTCGGGGGCGCTGACCAGCGCGCCGCGGCGCGGCTTGATCTCCACGAGTCCCGTCATCGCCAGCTGCAGCAGGGCCTCGCGGATCGGCGTGCGCGACACGCCGAAGCGTTCCGCCAGTTCCGTCTCGTCGAGGCGGGCGCCGATGGCGAGGCGGCCGTCGACGATCTCCGTCTCGATGGTCTGGCGCAGGCGAAGGGACTGGTTCATGCGCTCGGGTTCCATCGGTCCGGTTCCTTCGCCGTGGGCCTGCCCTTCGCCGGGACGGTTACTGCTGTCTACCTTATGCAACCCGGTTGACAAAATATACAAGGCGTCGTTCTCTGGTATAAAGAGCGGGCAGCGCAGTATAAATGCTGCACCGCAAAATGGGCGGGCGGCCAGCTTGCCGAAGGAGGAAGACGCCATGACGTTGACACGCCGCACCCTCGTCGCCGCCGGTCTCGCCGCGCCCGCCATCCTGTCCCTCGGCTCGCGGGCCCGGGCGGCGACCACCCTGAAGATCTCGCACCAGTTCCCCGGCGGCACCATCGACGAGGGCGACTTTCGCGACCGCGCGTGCCGCAAGTTCGCCGCGGCCCTGGCCGAGCGCTCGAAGGGCGCCCTGGAGCTCCAGGTCTATCCGGGCTCGTCCCTGATGAAGACGAACGCCCAGTTCGGCGCCATCCGAAAGGGCGCCCTCGACATGACCCTTTACCCGAGCCCCTACGCCGGCGGCGAGGTGCCGGAGATGAACATCGGCCTGATGCCGGGCCTCGTCACCTCCTACGCGCAGGCCACGGCCTGGAAGACCGCCCCCGTCGGCCGCAAGCTGACCGAGATCCTCGAATCCAAGGGCGTCGTGGTGGTCTCCTGGGTGTGGCAGGCCGGCGGCGTCGCCAGCCGCGACCGGCCGCTCTTCACGCCCAGCGACGCCAAGGGCCTCAAGGTCCGGGGCGGCTCGCGCGAGATGGACCTGATGATGAAGGCGGCGGGCGCCGCCACACTCTCGATCCCGTCGAACGAATCCTACGCCGCCATGCAGACCGGCGCGTGCGATGCCGTCATCACCTCCTCCACCAGCTTGATCTCGTTCCGCCTGGAGGAACTCTCGAAATCCCTCACCTCGGGGGCCCAGCATACCTATTGGCTCATGTGGGAGCCGATCATGATGTCCAAGATCGTGTTCGACCGCCTGCCGAAGGACCAGCAGGACCTCATCATGACCATCGGCGCCGAGCTGGAGGCCTTCGGCCAGAAGGGCGCCAAGGACGACGACACCCGAGTCGAGCAGGTGTTCGCCAAGGCCGGCGCCAAGGTGCAGCAACTCGACGAGAAGACCCTCGGCCAGTGGCGCGACATCGCCAAGGACACCGCGTGGAAGGACTTCGCGGGCAAATCCGCGAGCTGCGCCGAGCTCCTCAAGCTGGCGGAGCAGGTGTCGTGAGCCACGCCTTCGACGCGGCCTCCGCCGCCTCCGAATCCGTACGGGCCGCGCCCGAACCTCGCGTCCCCGGGCTGCTCGGGGCCATCGACCGCGGGATGAAAGCGATCAACGGCGTGGTGATGATCTTCGGCGGGCTCGCCCTCGTCGGGGCCTGTCTCGTCCTCAGCTACAGCGTGTTCGTGCGCTACTGGCTGAAGGAGCCCACCGACTGGCAGGACGAGATGGCGGTGTTCCTCATCGTCGGCGCGACCTTCTTCTCGGCGGCGGCCGTCCAGGCCAAGCGCGGCCACGTCGCCATCGAGGCGCTGAGCGGCCTGCTCTCGCCGCGGGTCAACCGCGCCCGCCTGCTCATGGCCGATATCATCAGCATCGTGTTCGTGACGTTCTTCGCCTGGAAGAGCTGGAGCCTGTTCCACGAAGCCTGGGTCGACGGGCAGGTCTCCCAATCGACCTGGGGGCCGCCGCTCTGGATTCCCTACGCCCTCATGGCTTTGGGCATGAGCTTCCTATCCCTGCAGTTCCTCCTGCAGATCGCCGAGGCCCTGAACTACGGCCCCCGTTCCGCCGGCTGGGCGAACCCGAAGGTCGGCCTCGGGGCCGACCTGAACGCCGATCCCCTCAAGACGAGCCCCCACCCATGAGCGTCGCGGCCATCGGCTTCCTCTACGCGGGTGCCACCCTCAGCGCGATGCTGGCCGGCATCCCCATCGCCTTCGCGCTGGGCTTCGTGGCGCTCGCGTTCATGTACTTCTTCATGCCGGGCGCCTCCCTCGATACGGTGGCGCAGAACGTCTACGAGGAGATGGCCTCCATCACCCTCCTGTCGATCCCGCTCTTCATCCTGAAGGGCGCGGCCATCGGCCGTTCACGAGCCGGCCAGGACCTCTACTCGGCCATGCACGCCTGGATGCACCGCATCCCCGGGGGACTGGGCATCGCCAACGTCTTCGCCTGCGCGCTGTTCGCCGCCATGGCGGGGTCCTCGCCCGCCACCTGCTCGGCCATCGGCTCGGCGGGCATCCCAGAGATGAGGAAGCGCGGCTACTCGCCGGGCTTCGCCGCCGGCATCATCGCCGCCGGCGGCACCCTCGGCATCCTGCTGCCGCCCTCCATCACCATGATCCTCTATGCGGTGGCGGCCGAACAGTCGCTCGGGCGCCTGTTCCTCGCCGGCATCGGGCCGGGCCTGCTGCTGGTGGGCCTGTTCGCCGCCTGGTCGGTCTATCGCTTCCGGGCCGAATACGCGGCCGCGAAGGACGCCTTCGAGCGCAACGGCACCGCCTCGCCGATCCTCGCCGAGGACACCTACAGCATGCGCGAGCGCTTCTCGACGCTGCCGCGGGTGCTGCCCTTCGTGGTGCTCCTCACCGGCGTCATGGTCGCCCTCTACGGCGGCTACTCCACGCCCTCCGAGACGGCGGGCCTCGGCGGTCTCCTGGCGCTCGGCCTCATCGCGGTCATCTACGGCGTCTGGCGCCCGAAGGACGTGAACCCGATCCTCGCCGCCACCTTGCGGGAATCGACCATGCTGATGCTCATCATCGGCATGTCGCTCCTTTACGCCTACGTGATGAGCTACCTCCACATCTCGCAATCGGCGGCCAACGCCATCGTGGCGCTGCAGCTCTCGCCCTGGGTGCTCCTGGTGACGATCCTGGGCCTCGTGATCCTGCTCGGCTTCTTCCTGCCGCCGGTCTCGATCATCCTGATGACGGCGCCGATCATCCTGCCGCCCCTGAAGGCCGCCGGGTTCGACCTCGTCTGGTTCGGCGTCGTCATGACCATCACCATGGAGATGGGCCTGATCCACCCGCCGGTCGGCCTCAACATCTTCGTCATCAAGAACATCGCCCCCGACATCCCGCTGAAGGACATCATCTGGGGCACGCTGCCCTTCGTGATGCTGATGGCGGTGGCGATCCTGATCCTCTGCCTCGTCCCCGGCATCGCCTTGTGGCTGCCGAACTGGCTGCTGCCCTCCACGCGATAGGGCGAACCAGCCTCGAAACGGCTGGGCGGCCCGGACCTCCGGTTCGGGCCGTTCGCTTGCGTCTGCTCACAGATCGACCCCATTGTATCACGACAAAATTGTCGTTACATTTTTGCAAGTCGATTCGCTTCGCATGGGACGCGGCCAAGGCCGAAAGCAATCTGCGTAAGCATCGCATCAGCTTCGAGGTTGCGTCCCGCGTCTTTGCCGATCCTTACGCATCGAGTTCGCAGGATCGGATCGAGGACGGTGAGTATCGCTAGCAGACGATCGGCCTCGTGGATGGCGTCATGATGGTGCTGGTCGCTCACACGATCTTCGACGCTGACGATGGAACGGAGATCGTTCGCATCATTTCGGCTAGACATGCCGACCGGCAGGAGCGCAAGCGCTATGAACGAGACCGATCCCGTCATCTTTGAACTCGACCTGCACCGGCCCGCCGCCCTCACGCCGGAACAACGCGCGGAGTTGGAGGCGCTCGCCGCGACGCCGGATTCCGAGATCGACTACAGCGATATCCCGCCGCTGACGGAGGCGTTCTTCGCCAACGCCCAGCGCAATCCGTTCTACCGTCCGATCAAGGCTCAGGTCACCGTTCGCCTCGACGCGGACGTGCTCGCTTGGCTCAAGACGGGCGGGCGCGGCTACCAGACGAAGCTGAACGCGATTCTTCGGCGTGCGATGCTCCAGGACGCTCCGCCGAAGTGACCGGTTCTCACCGCCCCCGCCAATCCGGCGCCCGCTTGCCCAGGAACGCTTCCATTCCCTCGCGAAAATCGGCGCTCGTGTAGCAGAGGCGGATGAGGTCGTCGCCGGGGCGCTCGCCGGCCGTGTCGTCGGCGTCCTGAAGCCGGCGCAGGCCCTCCTTGGTGGCGTGGAGGGTGAGGGGCGCGTGGCCGGCGACGAGGGTGGCGAGTTCGGTGGCGCGGACCGCGAGGGCATCTGCATCCGCCACCACCTCGCCGACGAGGCCGATGGCCAGCGCCTCCTCGGCCCCGACGAGGCGGGCGGTGAAGATCATGTCCTTGACCCGGGCCGGGCCGACGAGCCCGGAGAGGCGCTTCAGGTTGGCGAGCGACAGGCAGTTGCCCAGCGTCCGCGCGATGGGAAAGCCGAAGCGCGCGTCGCGGGTGGCGACCCGCAGGTCGCAGGCCGCCGCGATGGCCGCCCCGCCGCCCGTGCAGGCCCCCGCGATGGCCGCGATGACGGGCACCCGCAGGCGCTCGAGGGCACCCATCACCCGATCCATGAACCGCTCGTAGTCCAGGGCGTCCTGGGCCGAGGCGAAGCCGCGGAACTGGGCGATGTCGGTACCGGCCGCGAACGCCTTCTCGCCCGCGCCCGTGATCACCAGCACCCGCACGGACGGGTCGGCCTCGATCCGCGCACAGCGGTCGATGATCCCCTGATACATCGCGAAGGTGAGGGCGTTGCGGGCCTGGGGGCGGTTGAGGACGAGGCGGGCGATGCCGGCCCCGTCCTGCGTGAACAGGAGCTCGTCGGTGTCGCGCGCAGGGCTGGTCATGGCGGGTCCGGGGTCGCGTGGAATTCCAGCCCCGGGTCTGCCCATCCCGGCGGCCCGGATCAACCCGGGGGGCGGCCGTCTCAGAACAGGCTCGGCACGAACATCTCCGGCGGGACCGGCTGGCGGGCGTAGTCGTCGTGGCGCTCGCGCTCGGGCAGCTGGACGGTCGGGTGCGCCACCGCGCCGTAGGGGATCTGCGACAGGAGGTGGGCGATGCAGTTGAGCCGGGCCTTCTTCTTGTCCACGGCCTCGACCACCCACCACGGCGCCTCGGGGATGTGGGTGCGGGCGAGCATCACTTCCTTGGCCTTGGTGTAATCCTCCCACAGGCGGCGCGACTGCACATCCATCGGCGAGAGTTTCCACTGCTTCAGCGGATCGTGGATCCGCATGGTGAAGCGCAGCTCCTGCTCCTCGTCGGTGATCGAGAACCAGTATTTCAGCACGATGATCCCTGAGCGCACCAGCATGCGCTCGAATTCCGGCACGGAGCGGAAGAACTCCTCCACCTCGTCGGGCGTGCAGAAGCCCATCACGCGCTCGACGCCGGCGCGATTGTACCAGGAGCGGTCGAACAGCACGATCTCGCCGCCGGCGGGCAAGTGGGTCACGTAGCGCTGGAAGTACCATTGCGTGCGCTCGCGCTCGCTCGGGGCCGGCAGGGCGGCGACGCGGCAGACGCGGGGGTTGAGACGCTGGGTGATGCGCTTGATCGCCCCGCCCTTGCCGGCGGAATCCCGGCCCTCGAAGATCACGACGACGCGCAGCTTCTGAGCCTGCACCCAATCCTGCAGGCGCACCAGCTCGTGCTGGAGCCGGAACAGCTCGCGGAAATAGCGTCGGCGGTCCATCTGCGGCGCGCGTGGACCGTCCCCGACGGCATCGGCGAGGCGTTCGAGACGCTCCTCCTCCATCTCCATTTCGAGTTCTTCGTCGAAATCGTCGGCGACTTCACGGCGGATCGCCTCGATGTCGAAGGTTCCTGCCCGTTGCCCCTGATCCATTGCCGCCGTCCCGCCCGTCGCTCGAATCCCGATCGCTGGCGTTAGAGCAGGCGCGTGTGACAGTGCTGCTACGGGCGATCGGTGCGCCATCGGTCTATGGGTGATGCCGCCGGCCGCCGGCGCCGAACCCGGCCGTGTCGCCCTCGAAAAGCCGCCGCCCCTCCGCAACTGTCATCGAAGCGTCACGTCCCGTCGCGAACGGTGCGCGCCAAACACCACGGAGCCTTTTCCCGCATGGACTTCTTCCGCCGCTTCACCGTGCTGATGTGCGCGCCGAACTTCGATCCGGACGATCTCGAGGGCGTGCGCGTCCAGCAAATCCTCACCTCCATCGAGAAGCTCGGCTTCGAGGTGGTGCGGGCGCGGCGCGTCGAAGATGCGGCCATCGCGGTCCAGACCGACGCCGCCATCGGCTGCATGGTGGTGGATTGGGGCAAGCGCGGGCTGGACGGCAAGGCGGCGGCGCTCATCAACCTCATGCGGAAACGCGGGCTGGAAATGCCCATCGTGATCATGGTCCGCCGCAAGCGTCTGGAAGACATCCCCGTCGAGGTGCTGGACTTCATCGACGGCTACATCTTCCTTGCCGAAGAAACCCCCGAATACATCGCCCGCGGCCTCGTCAGCCGGGTGAAGCAATACGCCGAGACCCTGAAGACGCCGTTCTTCGGCGCCCTGGTCGACTACGCCGAGCAGGGAAATCAGCTCTGGACCTGTCCCGGCCACAACGGCGGCATCTTCTACAACCGCTCGCCCATCGGCCGCATCTTCGTCGAGCACCTCGGCGAGGCGATCTTTCGCGACGACCTCGACAATTCCGTCCTCGATCTCGGCGACCTCCTCGTCCACGAGGGGCCCGCCCTGAAGGCGCAGAAGGAAGCCGCCGTCATCTTCGGGGCGGAGAAGACCTACTTCGTCCTCAATGGCACCTCGGCCTCGAACAAGATCGTGCTGTCGGCCCTGGTGGCGGAGGGCGACCTCGTGCTGTTCGACCGCAACAACCACAAGGCCGCGCATCACGGCGCCCTGTTCCTCGGCGGCGCCGTACCGGTGTTCCTCGAGACCGATCGCAACTGCTTCGGGTTGATCGGCCCCATGTACGCCGAGGCCCTGGACGAGACGGCGATCCGCGAAAAGATCCGCACCAATCCCCTGGTGAAGGACCCCGACGCGTGGAAGCGCGAGCGCCCGTTCCGCGTGGCGGTGGTCGAGCAATGCACCTACGACGGCACGATCTACAATGCGCAGATGATCCTCGATAAGATCGGGCACCTCTGCGACTACATCCTGTTCGACGAGGCCTGGGCGGGCTTCATGAAGTTCCACCCGCTCTTCGCCGGGCGCTTCGCCATGGGCCTGAAGGGGCTGGACGAGACCTCGCCGGGCATCATCGCCACGCAATCGACCCACAAGCAGCTGGCGAGCTTCTCCCAGGCCTCGCAGATCCACACCAAGGACAGCCACATCCGCGGCCAGACCCGCCGCATCGAGCACCGGCGCTTCAACGAGACCTTCCTCGTCCACGCCTCGACCTCGCCGTTCTATCCCCTGTTCGCCTCCCTCGATGTGGGCGCGCAGATGATGAAGGGCCGCTCCGGCGTCGTCCTCTGGGACGACACCATTCGGCTCGGCATCGAGTGGCGCAAGAAGGTCCGGGCCATCCGCCGCGAGTTCGAGGAGAAGGAGGGCGATCCCCTCCGCCGCTGGTTCTTCGACCCCTTCGTGCCCGACACCGTGAAGGGCCCGGATGGCAAGGTGCCGTGGGAGAGCATCTCCACGGACGAACTCGCCAGCAACGCCAAGTACTGGGAATTGACTCCGGGCGCGGCCTGGCACGGCTTCACGCACGTGGTGCCCGATTATGCCATGACCGACCCGAACAAGCTCACGGTGCTCACCCCGGGCTTCGACCGGCGTACAGGTGAATACGCCGAGCACGGCGTGCCCGCGCCCATCGTCGCTCAGTACCTGCGTGAGAACCGCATCGTGCCGGAGAAGAACGACCTCAACTCGCTGCTCTTCCTGCTGACGCCGGGCGTCGAATCCTCCAAGGCCGGCACGCTGATCTCGGGCCTCGTCGCCTTCAAGCGCCTGCACGACGACAACGTGCCGCTCGAAGAGGCGATGCCCGAGTTCGTCCGGCGCCGGCCCAACCGCTACAAGGGCGTGCGCCTGCGCGATCTCTGCGCCGATTTCCACGCCTTCCACCGTGAGGCCGGCACCAGCGCCCTCCAGCGCAAGCAGTTCGAGCCGGGGCACCTGCCCGAGATGGTGATGACGCCCAAGGAAGCGGTGCAGCAGCTCACCCGCAACAACGTCGATTACGTGCCCATCGCGGAGGCGGAAGGGCGCGTGGCGACGACCTTGCTTCTGGTCTACCCGCCGGGCATCGGCACGGTGCTGCCGGGCGAGCGATTGGACGAGCGGGCGAAACCCATGCTGGACTATTTCAAGATGTTCGAGCGCTCCGCGAACCTGTTCCCCGGGTTCGAGGCCGAGATCCAGGGCGTGTTCCGCAACGTGGATCCGGACGGCACCATCCGGTTCCACACGTATGTCATGCGCGAGACCCGCTGATGCCGGCGCTGGCCGGCGACCCCGACCTCGTCATCCGACCCTCGTCGGATGCCGACGTGGCGGACATGGTGGACATCTACGCCCACCACATCCGGCGCGGGGTCGGCGATGTCGGCGATTTCGAGGAGGATCCGCTCCATCCGGACGACCTCAAGAAGCGCCGCAAGGCCATGCGCAAGAAGCGCCTGCCGCACCTCGTCGCCGACCGCGACGGGGTGGTGGCCGGCTACGCCTACGCGGTGCCGTTCCGCAAGCGGCCGGCCTACCGCTACACCCTCAAGCACTCGATCTACGTCCACCACGAGCACCTGCACGCCGGCATCGGCCGGCGCCTGCTGCCGGCCCTCATCGAGGCCTGCGCGGCCGGCGGCTACCGCCAGATGATCGGCTACATCGACGCGAAGAACGAGGCCTCGTTGCGCCTGCACGAAGCCTGCGGGTTCGTGCGCGTCGGGCTGCTGCCGGCGGTGGGCTACAAGTACGGCCGCTGGAGCGACAGCGTCATGGTACAGTGCGCCCTGGGCTCCGGCGCGACCGACCAGCCCGGCACCTGGACGCGTCCCGTCGAGGCGGTGGTGGCCGGCCACGACTGGATCGGCAAATAGCCGGTCACCGAGGAACCTACTCGGCGTCCCGCCAACCGCTGCCATGCCACAGCCGCACGGTCACGGTGGCGGCGCCGTCCGCGATCACGATGCGGTTGTAGGCGTTGGGTTCGGAGCCGCGCAGGCGGGTCGAGGTGGCCGAACCCGCTTGGACCGCGAGCAGATGCCCGCGTCGGCCCCGCATGACGCCCCGGTCCACCGTGTCGTTCGCAGCACCCGAGGCGTCGGCTTCGGCGAACCGGGCGTAGTGCCGGTGGAGGTGGCCGGCCAGGGTCAGTCCGACGCCCTGGCGCCGGAACGCGGCGAGCGCCAGGTCGGCGCGGCCGACGAGGCGGGCTTCCTCGTCCCAGGGCGGCGGCATGAACGGGTGATGTCCCACCACGATCCGGAACACGTGCGCCGGCATGGCGGCGAGCCGCGCCTCGGCCTGCACGATCTGGCGCCGCCGGATCTTGCCCTGCGACCAGTCGGCCTCGGGCGCCCAGGTCCGCACTGTGTTGAGGCAGACGATGCCGATCTCGTCGTCGAGATGGGTCGGCTCTGTGCTGGGCGCGATGTAGCGGCGGTAGCGCGCGAACGGCCGGAGGAAGCGCTGCACGAGGTGGAACGGCGAGATGTCGTGGTTGCCCGGCACGGCGATCCACGGCGCGTCGAGGCGTGCCAGGAAGGCCCGGGCCGCCGCGTACTCCACCTTGCGCGCACGCATGGTGAAATCCCCCGACGCGATGACGAGGTCGGGACGATCGCGGTTGAGTTCTGTGATGAGCCTCTCGACCACGGCCGGGTTCGTTCGGCCGAAATGCAGGTCCGAGATGTGGGCGAGGCGCCGCAACGCCGGTTTATTGCTGGGCGCGGTTGATGATCGCCTGGAGCGCGCGGGCCACGGGCTCGGTGACGGTCTTGCGGTACTTGCGGTGAACCAGCTGGCCGTTGTGGTAGATGTCGTGCTCCACGTAGAGCTTCTCGCCGTCCCAGCGGACGATGTTGTCCGTCTCGGTGGTCTCCTCGACGCCGAGATCCTCGCGGAAGGTCACGCCACCGGCTTGCGCAAACATGGTCGGTCCTGGGCTCGATACGGCTGGCGTCGCCGCGGTGTCAGTGTAGGCACCCGCCGCGCCCGACGCTACCCGTCCCGCATCCTCAACGCACCGTGACCTGATCCTTGATCCGCTCGTAGGTCGCCCGGCTCAGGACGCGCTTCGACAGGAGCTGATCGACGGACGCGTAGGGCCGCTTCTGCACGATGGAGCGGCCGATCATGCCTCCGCCCTTGAGCCCGTTGAGCTCGGCGACGCTCGCGGTGTTGAGATCGGCGATGGCCATGGCGCGCGGGCCGGCATTGTCGGACGCGCTGGCGACCTCCCCTTCGCCCGCGGCGATCGAGGGCTCGAACGTCAGGGGGGCGGATGGGGCGGATCTGGCGGGCACGGACGGCGTCGGGGGCGTGGGCGTCGGTGCGAGGGAAGGGGGCATCGGAGCGGCGGATGCGACAGGGGCCTGCGGTATCGGCTGGACCGGCGCCGGGGGGGCTGCCGGAACGGGCGCAGGGTCGGCACGGCGCACGGTGCGCGGTGGATCCACCGGCACGGCCGCGGGCCCCGGATCGGGGTCGACGGTCGCGGGCGACCAGTAGCGCTGGACGATTCCAGCCAGCCCGGCCGCCACGATCAGGAGGACCACGACCCGCAGGAAGGCTGAACCGCTGAGCATTCGGTGGCGGCCTCGGATACGAGAAACGATCCCTCGTTTATCATGGGTTACAGGTCGATGCCCCGGCGCGGACGCGACGGGCGGCAATCTCCTGTCGATAAAAGCCCCTTTTGCCACCCGTCCGATCGCACGGGGATCGTCCGATCCCTCAAGGCACCGGCGCCACGGCCTGCGACAGCCCGGCACCGCCGGCCGGGATCGACGCGTGGGCCCGGCCCCGCCATGGTCCGCGCCGATGCCAGCACCCCGTCCCGACCCCGCTCCCTCCACCGCGCCGCCGGACGGTGCCCTCGCCGAGCGCTTCGGCGCCCTGCGCCATCTGCCGGCCCTCGCCCGCCTCGTCTACGCCGCGAGCCCGCGCCTGCTGCCGGCGAGCCTCGCCCTGCGGCTCGCCCGGGCGAGCCTGCCCGTGTCGATGCTCTACGTGGCGAAACTCATCCTCGACGCCATCGTGGCCGAACATGCCCGACCGCACCCGATCGGCCTCGGCATCGACGCCTGGATGGCCGATCCGGCCTTGAGGCACCTCGCCGGACTCGTCGTCCTCGAATTCGGACTGGCGATCCTGTCCGATCTTCTGGGCCGTGCCAGCACCCTCGTCGACGGCCTGGTCGCCGATCGCTACGGCAACGCCGCCAGCCTCCGGCTCATGCGCCACGCCGCCGACCTCGATCTCGCCCAGTTCGAGGATGCGGCCCAGCAGGACCGCCTGGAGCGGGCGCGCCGGCAGGTCACCGGCCGCTCGAACCTGCTGTTCCAGCTCTTCGGCCAGGGCCAGGACCTCATCACCCTCGCGGCCTTCGCCATCGGGTTGGCGGCCTATGCGCCCTGGCTCATCCTCCTCGTGGCCCTGGCCCTGGTGCCGGCCTTCCTCAACGAGACGTACTTCAACCGCCAGGGCTACCGCCTCGCCTGGACACGCACGCCGGAGCGGCGACAGATCGATTACCTGAGGACGCTGGGTGCCAGCGTCGAGTCGGCCAAGGAAGTGAAGCTGTTCGGCCTCAACGGCTACATCGCCGAGCGTTACGGTGCCCTCGCGGAAAAGCTCATCGCCGACAACCGGGACCTGGCCCTGCGCCGCGCCGCCTGGGGCGGCGGCTTCGCGGCCCTCGGCAGTCTCGCCTATTACGCAGCCTATGCCACCCTGGTCTGGCGTACGGCGGCCGGACAGTTCTCCATCGGGGATCTCGCGTTCCTGGCCGGATCGTTCCAGCGCCTGCGCTCCCTCATCGAGGGCCTGCTGCAGGGGGTCTCGCAGATCGCTTCCGGGGCACAGTACCTCGACGACCTGTTCGCGTTCTTCGCCTTCGTGCCGTCCGTCCGCTCGCCGGCCTCGCCGATTCCACTCCCGAACCGTATGGTCGAGGGAATCGTCTTCGAGGATGTGGGCTTCCGCTATCCGGGCACGGATGTCTGGGCGGTGCGCCACCTCGGGTTCCATCTTCGCGCCGGCGAGGTCCTGGCGCTCGTCGGCGAGAACGGCGCCGGCAAGACGACCATCGTCAAGCTGCTGACCCGGCTCTACGACCCGACCGAGGGCCGGGTTCTCCTCGATGGACGCCCTCTCCCGGACTACGATCTCGACGCGCTGCGCGCCCGCATCGGCGTGATCTTCCAGGATTTCGTGCGCTTCAACCTCACCGCCGGCCAGAACGTCGCGGTGGGCCGGATCGAGGCACGCGCCGACGAGGCGCGCATCGCCCGTGCGGCGCGGCGCAGTCTGGCCGACGCCGTGATCGCACGCCTGCCGCTGGCCTACGACCAGCCGCTCGGCAAGCTGTTCGCCGAAGGCGTCGACCTCTCCGGCGGCCAGTGGCAGAAGATCGCGCTCAGCCGCGCCTACATGCGCGAGGCCGAGATCCTCATCCTCGACGAGCCCACGGCAGCCCTCGACGCACGGGCCGAGTTCGAGGTGTTCCAGCGTTTTCGCGACCTCAGCCACGGGCGCACGGCGGTGATCATTTCCCACCGCTTCTCCACGGTCCGCATGGCCGACCGCATCCTGGTTCTGGATGGTGGCCGGGTCCTCGAAGCCGGCACCCATGCCGAGCTGCAGGCCACGGGCGGCCGATACGCCGAACTGTTCGAGCTGCAGGCGGCCGGCTATCGCTGACGCCGTCCCGCGCCCGCGTCAGTCCCGCAGGCTGTCCATCTGCGCCCGGTAGTCCGGGGCCAGGTTCAGGCCCAGGGGCGCGTCCATGGTGGGTGGCGGATTGCGCACGCAGGCCTCCAGATACGCGATGGTATCGAGGATCACCGCTTCGCTGAAGGGTTTGGCGATCACACCGACCGCTCCCTCGAAATCCTCGGAGAAGCGCCGGGCGTTGGCGGTGACGAACACGAGCATGGCATCGGATTCGTCCCGCAGGGTCCGGACGATATCGAGGCCGGACGAGCCCCCGCGCAATTGCAGATCGACGAACACGATGTCGGGCTGGGTTTCGCGCGCCAGGCGGATCGCGCCCTGTGCCGTGTCGGCGGTCCCGACGACCGCGTGACCGCAATCCTCGAGGAGAAATTCGAGCTGCATCGCGACGAGGGCTTCGTCTTCCGCGATCAGGACCCGAAGGGGTTCGCTCACGCTGTCTCCCTGCTGGTGGCGGTCTCGAGCGGCAGGCGGATGTCGATCCAAGTTCCGGGCCGCGCTCCGGTATTGGCAGGCTGCCAAGCGATACTCGCGTTCAACTGACGTGCCAAGCTTTCGATGAGGCGTTTGCCGAAGGAACGATTGCCCAGGACTTCGCGCGGCATCCCGACCCCGTCGTCGGAGATCCCGACGATGAAATGATCGCCGTCGGGTTTCACCACGATGGACAGCAAGCCCTGCGCTTCGCCCGGAAAAGCGTGCTTCAGGGCGTTGGTGATGAGCTCGTTCATGATCAGGGCGATGGGGGGCGCCTTCTCGACCGGGACCTCAACCGCTTCGAGGTCGAAATGCAGGCCGATGCCGGCCCGGCCCGAACCGCGGACGAGATCGGAGGCGAGCTCGCGGGCGAATTCGGCAACATCGAAGCGACGCACGTCCTGTGATTGGTACAGCCGCTTGTGGACCGTCCCGAGGGCTTCGATCCGGGTCAGCATCGTCTTCATCGCCTCGCGCGCCGCCGGATCGACGATGGCACGGGTTTGCATGGTCAGGAGCGAGGCGATCATCTGAAGATTGTTCTTCACGCGGTGGTCGACCTCGTGGACCAGCATGGTCTTCGCCGCCAGCGCCTCGGTCAGATCCTGTGTCCGCTTGCCGACCTCGCGCTCGAAATGTTCCTTCTCGTGCTGGATGCGCTTCTGGGCATCGACGCGTTCGGTGATGTCGAGCTGCGAGGCGAAGAAGTAGAGCAGTTCGCCCGCCTCGTTGATGACCGGGCTCATGTAAAGGGCGTTCCAGAACGTCGTCCCGTCCTTGCGGTAGTTCAGGATGTCGATGGAGATGTCGCGCCGCGCATCGACGGCCTCGCGGATCTGGCGAACGGCGTTGGGATCGGTGTCGGCGCCCTGCAGGAATCGGCAGTTGGTGCCCATGATTTCGTCTCGGCGATAACCCGAGAGCCTGAGGAAGGCGTCGTTGACGAACACGATGGGATTGTCGCCCCGGCGCGGATCGGTGACGATCATCGCCATGCGCGTCGCGCGAATGGCGGCGGCGAAGGGATCGCCCTTGCCGTGCTCGACCATCAGGTCGTCCGTGAGGTGCCAGGCGTCGTCCCGTTCCATCGTCCTGCCTTCTGCTGGAGGCCCGGGACCCCCGGGCGATCCTGTTCGTGCCGCTCGTTCTCGCTGTGCACCCGCTTGGTGTCCCCGCTTGCCGAAAGTCCCGGCGCGCGGAGCCGCAGGGTTTGCGCCTCGGGCGATGGCGCCGAACGGGTTTTCGTGACGGGTTTTCGTGGAGGCGCCAGTCCGATCCGGTTCGTAACCGTGACCGTGCACCGCTTTAAATTCGGGACGCGGGTGAAAGTTCAATCCGTCCAGTAACCTGAAGCGGCGACCACGCCTCAGGCCGCCGGCGACCGGATGTGTCCCCGATACCACGCCTCGACGGAGAAGCGAGACGGGCCGGAACACCCCAACGGCCAAGCTGGTTCTCGTGCTACGTAGATCCGGTGGGATCGGGCGGTTAGGAAATATCGATGTCTCGTCGTCTCGGGTGGTCGCGCGGCGTCTTCGCCCTTCTCCTTGCCGGTCAGCTCGGCGCCTGCGGCTCCACGCCCCGCGTTTCCTACACGGCGAGCGAGGCCGCCGCCGCCACGGTGCCGGGCATGGACCTGTCCGTGCGCGCCTACGCGGACGCGTCCGAGACGACCTTCACGGAGATGGCCGCCCGGCCCGAGAACAAGAAGGTGCCGTTCGCCTATCTCGCCCTGTCGGGCGGCGGTGGCGACGGGGCCTACGGCGCCGGAATTCTCAACGGCTGGACGGAATCCGGCAAGCGCCCGGAATTCTCCCTCGTCTCGGGTGTCTCCACCGGAGCGCTCATTGCACCCTTCGCCTTCGTCGGCCCCGAATACGACGCGGTCCTCAAGGATATCTACACGAGCGGCGTCGCCTCCACCCTGGTTCAGTCGCCGAGCGTCGCCAATGTTCTGTTCGGCTCTGGTCTGTTCGGCGATGGGCGCCTGCGCGACCTCGTCCGCCGTTACGTGACGCCGGACCTGCTCGCCGCCATCGCCACCCAGCACGCCAAGGGCCGCCGCCTCCTCGTGGTGACCACCAACCTTGATTCCCAGCGCGCCGTGATCTGGAACATGGGCGCCATCGCGACCAATGGCGGACCCACCGCCCTGGACCTGTTCTCGGACGTGCTCACGGCCTCCGCCAGCATCCCGGCGGTGTTCCCGCCCCAGCTCCTCGACGTGCAGGCGGAGGGCCGTGCGTTCCAGGAAATGCATGTGGACGGCTCGGTGGTGACGCCGGTGTTCACCCTGCCGCAATCGTTCCTGCTGCGCGACGGGCGCTTCAAGGCCGGCGCGAAATCCGACATCTACGTGATCATCAACGGTCGTCTGGAGCCGGAATTCGACCTCGCGCAGAACAACACCCTGTCCATCGTCGAGCGCTCGTTCACCACGGCGAGCCGTGCCCGCAGCCGGGCCACCATGGCCACGACCTACGCCTTCACCCGGTCCAACGGCATCGGCTTCAACCTCACCTACATCGACGAATCGGCGCCCAACACCACCGCGGCCCGGGGCTTCGACACGGGCTACATGCGCAGCCTCTACGAGAGCGGCTTCCAGGCCGGGCGCACCGGCACGTTCTGGCGCAAGAACGTGCCGACCGCGCCCCTGCTGAAGACCGTCGCGGAAGCCCGCTGAGGCGGCACCACGCATCACGAGGGCCACCCCTGTTGGGGTCGGCCCGGGTCTCCGGAGCCGAGAACGAGGGCCACCCCTGCGGGGGTGGGTCTCGTGTCTCATGCTGCAATGCGATAGGAAGTCGGTTCCCCGTGGGTCGCTCGTGAGCCCGCGCCCCCTCGGCGAACCGTGACCTCCGCATGATCCAGATCGAAGACCTCACCTTCAGCGCCTGGGGCCGGCGCTTTTTCGACCGCGCGAGTGTCGCGGTGCCGCCAGGGTCCAAGGTCGGGCTCGTCGGTCGCAACGGGGTCGGCAAATCGACCCTGTTCAAGATCATCCTCGGCGAGTTCCAGCCCGACGGCGGCGCGATCCTGCTGCCGAAGACCGCCCGTGTGGCGAGCGTCGACCAGGAGCACCCGGCGACGCCCATCAGCCTCATCGACACGATCCTCGCCGCCGACACGGAGCGCGAGGCCCTGAACGCCGAGCTCGAGACCGCCGAGCCCGAGCGCATGGGCGAGATCTACGGCCGCCTCATCGAGATCGACGCCGACCGGGCGCCCGCGCGCGCCGGCGAGATCCTGGCCGGCCTCGGCTTCTCCGTGGCCGACCTCGAACGCCCCATGGCCGAGTTCTCCGGCGGCTGGCGCATGCGGGTGGCCCTCGCCGCCGCGCTCTTCGCCGAGCCGGACATGTTGCTCCTCGACGAGCCGACCAACTACCTCGATCTCGAAGGTGCCCTGTGGCTGGAGGCGCGGCTGAAGCGCTATCCGCACTCGGCGCTCATCATCAGCCACGACCGCGAACTCTTGAACAATTCCGTCGACGCGATCCTGCACGTGGCGGGCGAGAAACTCGAACTCTACACCGGAGGCTACGACGACTTCGAGAAGCGCCGGGCGGAGAAGGCCCGCCTCCAGGCCTCGACCAAGGTGAAGCAGGAGGCCGAGCGCGCCCACCTGCAGAGCTTCGTCGATCGCTTCAAGGCCTCCGCCTCCAAGGCCGCACAGGCCCAGTCGCGGATGAAGCGACTGGCCAAGATGGAGCCCATCGCCACCACCATCGAGGAGCACGTGGCCCCGTTCCACCTGCCGTCGCCGAAGCGGCCCCTGGCGCCGCCCCTCATGCACCTCACCGGCGCCAGCATCGGCTACGGCGACGACGCGCCGATCCTGCGCGACCTCAACCTAACCCTCGACGTCGACGACCGCATCGGGTTGCTCGGCGTCAACGGGGCGGGCAAATCCACCTTCGCCAAGATGGCGGCCGGTGCCTTGTCCGTCCGCGACGGCCGGATGGTGCGCGAGGGGCGCGTGCAGGTCGGCTGGTTCCACCAGCACCAGATCGAGGCCCTCGATCCGAAGGACACGCCGCTCGCCATCATCCGCCGCGAGCGACCCGACGACAGCGAATCCGCCCGCCGCGCCAAGCTGGCGAGCTTCGGGCTTCCCTTCGACAAGCAGGAGACCACCGTGGACGCCCTGTCGGGCGGCGAGCGGGCGCGCCTGCTCCTGAACCTCGTGGCCATGCAGGCGCCGCACCTGCTCATCCTCGACGAGCCGACCAACCACCTCGACATCGACAGCCGCCGGGCGCTCCTCGATGCGCTCAACGATTACGGCGGGGCGGTGATCCTCATCACCCACGATCGCTCGCTGATGGAGCTCGTGGCGGACCGCCTGTGGCTGGCGGCGGACAACACCGTGACGCCGTTCGCCGGGGATATGGACGACTACGCGAAGTTCGTTCTCGACCGCACCCGCGCGGGCCAGCGCGCGCCGGGGCAGGGGCGGGAGAAGAAGGGCAAGCGTCGGGCGGCGTGAAACTGACGCTTCTTCGACCTCGAACTTCATCCTGAGGTGCCGCGAAGCGGCCTCGAAGGAGGACTCCAAGGAACGCGGCGCCTTCTGAAACCCTTCTTCGAGGCCTCCGCTTCGCTCCAATGCATCAGGATGAGGAGGCGGGAGGGGAACACTGAAACGCCGCCATCCCGAGGGACGGCGGCGCTTTGAAATTCCTACTTGCGCAGCAGCTTGGTGACGAGGCGTCCGATCGGGCTGCTCGACTCGTAGTTGCGCTCGTCGCGCACCACGGGGCGGTCCTCGTTGCCGAGGATCTTGGTGACGAGGCGTCCGATGAGGCTCATGGCTGGCTCCGGGTGTCGAGGGGAGCGCCGGCAATAACGGCGCAGCTTGACCCATCAACACGCAGGTCCCGATACCTGTTCCCATGGGGCGCGCGCCGTGACGGCATCGGCCTTGCTGGCGAAGGCCGAAACACGCGAGGCCGGATGACCGACAAGCTGCTCCACGCCGGCGCGAGCCTGGCCTTTCTCCTCGCCGTCGGGATCCTGTTCTCGACCGACCGCCGGGCGATCCGCCCCCGGGTGGTGCTCTCGGCCCTCGCCCTTCAGGTGACGCTCGGGGCCCTCGTGCTGTTCGTGCCCTGGGGACGGGCCGGGCTCGCGGCGGCGGCCGGCTTCGTCCAGACCGTGCTCGGCTATGGCGACCGCGGCACCGCGTTCCTGTTCGGCGGCCTCGTCGAACCCAGGATGTTCGAACTGTTCGGCGGCAGCGGCTTCATCCTCGCCTTACGCATCCTACCGCAGATCCTCTACGTCTCCGCCCTCATCGCGGTCCTGTACCATTTCGGCGTGATGCAGGCGGCGGCCCGTGCCGTCGGGTCGGTGCTGCGGCGCGTGCTCGGCACCTCGCCCATCGAGACGTTCTCGGCCGTCATCACCATCGCCATCGGCCAGAGCGAGATCGCCATCGCGCTGCGACCCTTCCTCATGGCGCTGACCTCGGCCGAACTCTTCGCCGTGATGTCGAGCGGGGCGGCCTCGACCGCCGGTACCATCCTGGCCGGCTACGCGGCGCTCGGCGTACCCATGGAGTACCTCTTGGCGGCGAGCGTCATGGCGATTCCGGGCGGCCTGCTCTACGCCAAGATCCTGGTGCCGACGACGGAGCCGACCCACATCGTCTCCACCCACGTCACCTTCGGCGAGACCCGGGCCGTCAACGTCATCGAGGCGGCGGCCGACGGCACCCAGAAGGGGCTGGGGGTGGCCGTGTCCGTGGGGGCGATGCTCATCGCGTTCACGGGCCTCATCGCCCTGCTGAACGGCTTCGCCGGCTGGGCCGGCGGCGTGTTCGGATGGCCCGGCCTCAGCCTGGAAGGCGTGCTCGGCGCCGCCTTCGCGCCCCTGGCCTGGCTTATGGGGGTGCCCTGGAGCGAGGCCGGCTTCGTCGGAGGTGCGCTCGGCCAGAAGATCGCCTTCAACGAGTTCCTGGCCTACGCCCGGATCTCGCCCGTCCTCAAGGACGGCAGCCTCGATCCCCGCACGGGCGTGATCCTGTGCTTTGCCCTGTGCGGGTTCGCCAACCTCACCTCGGTGGCGATCCAACTCGCGAGCCTGTCGAGCCTGGCGCCCGAGCGTCGTCCCGAGATCGCCCGGTTCGGCCTGCGGGCGATCCTGGCCGGGACCCTGTCCAACCTCACGAGCGCGGCCCTGGCGGGCCTGTTCATCGGAGGGTGAAACGCGAAATTTCCGTCTGAAATGCGAAGCGCGCGCGGAGGGCTGCACCCCGCGCGCGCTTCGAATTGTCGAGCCTGGCTCAAGCCGCCTTGCGGGCCACCAGGGGGACGGGCAGTTCGATGTCGACGCCGAGGGTCGAGACGTCCTTGCCCCGGTCCAGGCGGATCTGGACCTTGTCCTGTTCGACGATGACGTGCTTGGCGATCACCGCGAGGATCTCCTCGCGAAGAATCATCACGAGGTCGGAGCCGCCGGCATTCCCGCGCTCATGCGCGAGGATGAGCTGCAGGCGGTCCCGCGCCACCGGCGCGGACCCCCGCCGGTTGAACATCTTGCGAAGGCTCATGCCGCCCTCCGGGTGAACAGCTTGTTGAGAAGGGACTTCTTGTCCGACGGGATCGCCATCGGCACCGTATCGCCCTTGAGGCGGCGGACCGCGTCGATGTAGGCCCGCGACGGGGCGCAGAGCGGGTTGTTGAGGGTCACCGGGCAGCCGACGTTGGAGGCGCGCAGGACTTCCATGCTCTCGGGGATGATGGCCAGCAGCGGGATCGAGAGGATCTCGAGCACGTCGTCGATCTTGAGCATGTCGCCCCGGTCGGCCCGGGCGGCGTCGTAGCGGGTGAGGATGAGGTGCTTCTCCATGGTCTCGCCGCGCTCGGCCTTGAGGGTCTTCGAATCCAGGAGCCCGATGATCCGGTCCGAATCGCGCACCGAGGAGACTTCCGGATTGGTCACCACCACGGCGAGATCGGCGTGGCGCATGGCCAGCGTCGCGCCGCGCTCGATGCCGGCAGGCGAATCGCAGATCACCCAGTCGAACTTTTCGCGCAGCTCGTTCATGACGCGGGCGACGCCCTCGTCCGTGAGCGCGTCCTTGTCGCGGGTCTGCGAGGCGGGCAGCAGGGAGAGGTTCTCCAGGCGCTTGTCGCGGATGAGGGCCTGGTTGAGCTTGGCGTCGCCGTTGACCACGTTGATGAGGTCGTAGACCACGCGGCGCTCGGCGCCCATCACGAGGTCGAGGTTGCGCAGGCCGACGTCGAAATCGACCACCGCCACGCTCTGGCCCGCCTGCGCGAGCGCCGCACCGAGGGCCGCCGTCGTCGTCGTCTTGCCGACGCCGCCCTTGCCTGATGTCACGACCAGAATCTTGGCCATACGAGCTGTCTCCCTCAATCCAAGGATGCGAATTTGATGGCGCCGCCATCGAGCCAGATCTGCACGGCCTGGCCGCGCAGGTGGGTGCCCATGTCCTCGGCCGTGCGGACGAGGCGGTCGATGCCGAGGAGTTCGGGCTCGAACTTGCGGCAGCAGATGCGGGCGCGGGGGTTGCGGGCGGCGCCGGCGATGGCGCGCCCCCGCAGGGCGCCGTAGACGTGGATGGACCCGCCGGCGAGGATCTCGGCCCCCGAGGAGACCGAGCCCATCACGGTGACGTCACCGGTGGGGTGGACGATGGACTGGCCCGACCGCACGGACCCTTCGATGGTCAGCGAAGTCGTGGCCGGCTCCGGAGGCGCCGGCGGCTCCTCCGGCACGGTCGGGATCTCGACGGTCGAGACCCCGCGGCCCGCGCCGAGCCAGGGCGGGCGCCCCGGACCGACGAGGGGAAGTTCCGAGCCCTCGATGCCGAGGATGCGGATGCGGCGGCTGCCGAGATCGGCGAGCAGCCGGTCGAGGCCGGGGGCGTCCGGCGCGAGTGCCGCGACGTCGAGGATCAGGGCGCGCCCGTCGAACAGCGTCGGCGAGCGCTTCAGGGCCTCGTCCAGATCGGCGAACCAATCGGGAAGCGGCAGCTCCGGGGCCAGGACGAGCGCCTTGAAGGCACGGCCACGAAGCTCAACGGATCGGCGGGGAGTGGGGGCGCTGGTCACGGCGTCTCGCGATTCCTTACCAGACCATTGATGCCCGGTATGGTTACCGCTTCGTTAACGAGCCGTGTTCAAAGGATTAAAGATTGCCCCTGTCCCGGGATACCGTGATCCCCGGAGCACAGGACGGGCCCGGTGAAGGAAACAGGCTGGGCCGAAGCGGGGCGCCGGGCCGAGGCTCGCTCAGTCGAGCGCCGCCACCTTGATGGTGTCGCCCTCGAGCCGCACCTGCGCAGGCAGGCCGCGCTGGACGGGCCCGAGGTCGTCGGCCGTGCGGTAGAGGCCGTCGATGGCGATGAGTTCGGGCTCGAACTTGCGGCAGGTGATGCGCGCCTCCGGGTTCCCCGCCGCCCCCGCGATGGCCCGCCCCCGCAGGGCGCCGTAGACGTGAAGCGAGCCGCCCGCGATGATCTCGGCGCCGGACGCCACGGAGCCCATCACGGTGATGTCGCCGTCGAGATGCAGCACCGTCTGGCCGGAGCGCACGGGCGCGTCGAGGATCAGGGAGCGGGCCGGCGCCGGTGACGAGGCCACCGACATCCGGGCCTCGGGCGCCTCGGCCTCCGGAGCCGCAACTTCCTCCACGGGGCGTCCGCCGGCCAGGGGCGGCGGCAGGCCGTCGCCGAGGAGACCGTGCGCCGCGCCCTCGATGCCCATCACGGTGACGTTGCGGCCGGAGAGGTCCGCCACGAGGGCCCGCAATCCCTCCCGGTCGAGGCCGGCGCCCGAAATTTCGAGGATCACCGGCCGCCCGACGAAGAAGGCCGGCGAGCGCCGGGCGAGGGCGTCGAGTTCTTCCAGCCATTCGGCCACCGGCGGCACCGGCGCGAGGACGAGGGCCATGAACGAACGGCCGCGAAAGCGGATCGGGGGGCGGGCGGGGTTCGACGGACTGACAGCGGAACTTGCGGACACGACATCTCTCTTCCGAGGGGAGGGGCCGCGGCCCGTTGTGAACGGAAGCCCCGAAATGGTTCTTGGCCGGCGGAGTGGTTCTCGGCCGACATGTTAACCCGGAGCGAGTCTCCGAGTGGACCTCCATTCGGACCGTCAACACGATTTGAAACGGCTTATTCCACGGCTGCGCTCTCGGTCAGAAGGAGGGCTGCGGGAGGTTTCGACAAGGACACCGATATTCAGCAAAGCAACTTTGGAATGGTTCCATAACATACTGATTGCCCGCGTAAGTGGGAGATCGGTATAGCGGAGCGCATCCAATCTGAGACGGCGGTGCGTAGCCTCGGGGCGATGGTCCCGGCCTTGCCGTCCGTGCGACCGCCGATCGAAAGTGCCGCCGATGCCGGACGAAACCGCCCTGCGAAACCCCGGTCGAGGCCTTGGCTGGCGTGTGCGTACCGCCGTCGCCGGCCGCGTCGTGCTCGCCACCTTCGGCGGTTACGCCATCGCGGCGCTGTCCACCGCGTTCCTGTCCCTCGTGCTCCCCATGGTCCGCTCCGAGGCCGTGGCGACGGCGACCCTGCTCAGCTTCGCCGTCATGGTCGGCGCCGTGGTCTGGGTGTTCGCCGCCCGGACCCTCGTCCGGGCCGCCCTCGGCCTCGCCATTCCGGGCATCCTGCTGGGCGGCGGCCTGTGGCTCGCCCTCGCCCTCGTGGATACGGCGTCGCCGGCATGAAGCAGGGGTTCCGCCAATCCATGGCGTGGCTGCACACCTGGGCCGGTCTCGTGACCGGCTGGGTGATGTTCGCCGTCTTCGTGACCGGCACGGCGACCTACTACCGGACCGACATCTCCCTGTGGATGCGCCCCGAGCTGCGGGCCGCCGCCGTCGAGCCGGGAATCGCGGCCGAGCGCGGCGCAGCCTACCTTAAGGTCCACGCGCCGAAGGCCGTGTCGTGGTTCGTGTCCGTGCCGCAGGAGGATCGGCCCCTCATCGGGGTGTACTGGCTCGACAGCTTCGAGGCGCCGATCCAGCAGGCGACCCTGGACGCCGAGACCGGCGCGCCGACCACGGCGCGGGCGACGCAGGGCGGCGATTTTCTCTACCGCTTCCACTACGAACTGCAGATGATGCCCGAGATCGGGCGCTGGATCGTCGGGGCCAGCGCCATGGTGCTGCTCGTCGCCCTGGTCTCCGGCATCGTCACCCACCGGCGGATCTTCGCGGACTTCTTCACCTTCCGGCGGGACCGATCGGCCCAGCGCGGCTGGCTCGACGCCCACAACGTCACGGGTGTGCTCGCCCTGCCGTTCCACCTCATGATCACCTACACGGGCATCGTCACCCTGGCGTTCACCCTCATGCCCTGGGGCGTCGCCTCCGCCTACAAGGGCGACGCCATGCGGTTCTTCGTGGAGACCGGGCAGACCCCGGCCTGGCGCGCCGCCGCCGGGCGCCCCGCCGAGGCCCTGCCCCTGGCACCCCTCATGGCGCGGGCGCAGGCGGAGGTGTCCGAACCCCTCGAAATGGTCATCGTCAACAATCCGGGCGACGCCGCCTCTACGGTGGCGGCTGTCTTCGAAGAGCCCAAGGGCCTCGCCCACCGCCACCCGCAGGTAGTGTTCGAGGCGGTCTCGGGCGCGGTGATCGCGCGCCTCGGGACCTTGAAGCCCGTCGCCCACGTCTTCACGAGTTTCCTCGGCCTGCACGAGGCGCATTTCGCCGGGCCCGCCCTGCGGGTGCTGTTCTTCCTGTGCGGCCTCATGGGTTCGGCCACCATCGCCACGGGCCTCGTCCTGTGGGCGGTGGCGCGAGCGCCGAAACCCGGCACCGCGCCGGACTTCGGCCTGCGCTTCGTGCGCGGCCTCAACCTCGGTACCATCCTGGGCCTACCCATCGGAATCGCGGCGTTCTTCCTCGCCAACCGGCTCCTGCCCGTGGCCCTGGAGGCGCGCGCTACCTGGGAGGGCGGGGTGTTTTTCGGTGCCTGGGGGCTCGCTGCCGTCGTCGGTCTCCTGCGCCCCCACGACCGGACCTGGCGTGAGATGGGCACGGCCGCCGCCCTCCTGTTCCTCGCGATCCCCCTCGTGAGCGCCCTCACCACGGACCGAGGCTTCGACTTCATCGGGTTCGACGCCGCGATGATCGCCATCGGCCTCGCCCTGGCCTGGGGCGCCCGCAAGGTCTCGCGGTATCGCGGTCCGGCCCGCACCCGCCCGGCCACCGCCCCCGAATCCCTGGCTCGCGCATGACCCCGTCCTCCGTCGCCCTCAATCTCGCCCTCAGCTTCGCGGGGCTCGCCGCCCTCTGCCTCGCCATGGACCGCCACCACCGGGCGATCTTCCACGGCGCCCCTTCGCGGGCACGGGCGCGGGCCCTGCGCTGGACCGGCTGGTGCGGGATCGCCGCCTCCTTCGCCGCCGCCGTGATCACGGCGGACTGGAATTTCGGACCGGTGCAGTGGATCGGGTCGCTCACGGGGGCGGCGCTGATCCTCGTCGGCCTGGTCTCGTACCGGCCGCGCTGGATCCGCCCGGCGGCCCTGGCCGCCCTGCCGCTCGCCGCCGCCGCGGCTTTCCTTACCTGAAGTGTCCTGCCTCACCTGAAGCGTCCTGCCTCGCCCGAGGCGCCGGGGCGTCCTATCGTCGGCCGATCCGACAGGAGTGCCGATGCCCCTCGACCCCGCCCTCACCGCGCGCATCGCCGCCTCCGTCGCGGCGGGATTCCCCGAGCAGGTCGCCCACACCCAGGCCCTGGTGAGGTTCGGGTCCGTCCGGGGCCATGAGGGCGCGATCCAGGATTTCGTGTTCGATGCCTATGCGGCGCGCGGCTACGCGCCGGAGCGCGTCGCCCTCGACGGACCGGCGCTGGCGGCCCATCCGGGCGCCGGACGGGTGACGGAGGCGCAGTCGCGCGCGCCCCTGGTGATCGCGACGCATCGGCCCCGCGACCCCGTCGGCCGCTCCCTCATCCTCCAGGCCCATGTCGACGTGGTGCCGACCGGCCCCGCCGATCTGTGGACTCACGCGCCGTTCGATCCGGTCATCGACGGCGACTGGCTGTACGGGCGCGGCGCCGCCGACATGAAGGCCGGTCACGCCGCCAACCTGTTCGCCCTCGATGCCCTGCGCCGCATCGGCCTCCAGCCCGCCGCACCGGTCATCCTGCAATCCGTGGTCGAGGAGGAATCCACCGGCAACGGCGCCCTGATGACCCACTTGGCGGGATACCGCGCCGACGCCGTGCTGATTCCCGAACCCGAGGACGAGAAGCTCGTGCGCGCCAATGTCGGCGTGCTGTGGTTCACCGTGGCGGTGCAGGGCCGCCCGACCCACGTGCGCGCGATGGGCGCCGGCGCCAACGCCATCGATGCCGCCTACCGGGTCGTCGGAGCCCTGCGCGCCCTGGAGGCACGCTGGAACGCCGACAAGGCTGGCCGGCCCCATTTCGACGGCGCGGCGGACGCCATCAACCTCAATGTCGGGCGGATCGAGGGGGGCGACTGGGCTTCCTCGGTGCCGGCCTGGTGCCGGATCGCCTGCCGCATCGGCCTGTATCCGGGCGTGGCGGCGGCGGACGCCGCCCGTGCCGTCGCGGACGCGGTGGCGGCGTTCGCCCGCACCGACTCGTTCCTCGCCGCCGCCCCGCCCGTCGTCACCTTCGACGGTTTCTTCGCCGAGGGCTACGTCCTCGAACCGGGCTCGGAGGCCGAGGCGGTGCTGGCCGCAGCGCACGCGGGTGCCACGGGCGAGCCGCTCCAAAGCTTCATGTCCCCGAGCTACCTCGATACCCGGGTCCACGCCCTCTACGACCGGGTGCCGGCCCTGTGCTACGGCCCCATCAGCCACGATATTCACGGCTGCGACGAGCGCGTGAGCCTCGCCTCCGTCCGGCGCGTCACCACGGCGATCGCGCTGTTCGTCGCCGAATGGTGCGGCGTCGAGGCGATTGCGGCGGACTGATCCGGCCGACCGCCGCCGGGTGACGGCCCCGTCCGCGACGCCATGTGGACGGGTGGGTCTGCGTCCGATCGGACCCCTTTTGCCGGTCCCGCGCGCACGCTACCACTCTCGCCCGTGACACAGTTCCGCTTCATCCCCCGTCTGGTACGCCGCGCGACGCGCTTGTTCCCTCTCGCCATCGGGCTCCTGCCCCTGGCGACGCCGGGTGCGGCCCAGGCCCCCGACCCGGCCTGCTTCCCCACCGCCGGGGGCGCCCTGGAGATCTGCCGGGGCGGCGAGGCCGAGGGCGTGTTCTTCGCGCCCCGGGCCTGCGAATCGGCCTCGAACGTGCAGATCGTCCGCACCGCCGGACGCACCGGGCGGCTTCAAGCCATCTACCAGGCCGAGGCGCCCATGGGTGGACGGCGCGGGGGCGAAACCTGCCCGGCGCGCCGCGTCGTCAGCCCCCTCGATGGCGGAGCCGTCCGGTCGGGCGCGATGCCCGAGCAACTCGCTACGGTCATGCCGCCGACGGAGGCGCGCCTGTGGGAACTGGCCCGCGTGGTTCGCCGCGAGCAGCGGAGCCGCCGGCGCGGACGCGAGCAGGCTCCGGTCATCGTCGAGGCGGCGCCCGAGGGGATCGCCGCGCGCCATCCCATGGTGGTGGCCGGACGCGATTGGAGCGGGGACGACTACTCCTACGTCTTCCTCCTCACCACCGTCCCGGGTCCGAGCGGAAATCGCCACGCCCTGATGCAGGCCCGCACCGCGGATTTCGAGCGCTTCGACATCCGTGGGCGAGCCGAGGACGGGGTCGCCTGGGTGCCGTTCACCCCGGAGGGCGGCAAGCGGCGCCGATCCCGGCGCGGCGGCGCCGCGCCCGCCCCCAGCGCCGTCCTCGACGAGACCGGCGCGCCCGTCGTCGGCCATTGCCCGGGCGAAGGGTTCGACCGGAACGACCTCGTCGGCTCCATCAGCGTGGTCGATCGGGTCTACCATTACTTCTACACCGACGTGCTGCCCACCGATTGCGACGCTCCCATCGCCCGGCGCCGCCTCGGCCTCTACCTGCGCACGAGCCGCGACCTGACGGCCGACCGGCCGTGGTCGTCGGCCCGCCTCGTCGCCGAGCCCCTGCCGGGCCAGGCCCTGGTGCGCGTGGCCAAGGCCAAGGGCATGGACCGATGGGCCGTGGCCTACAGCTGCAACCGGCCGGCCAACACCATGGACGGCCCGGTGGCGGATCTCTGCGTCCAGTACACGGCCGACCTCGCCATCGGATCGCTCGCCGGCCTGACGTGGTATTCCGAGCCCGTGGCGATCATGCGCTCCCCGGCCTATCTCGGCCTGCGTTCGGGCGGCGACGGCAGCGGCCGCTACGGACGAGCGCAGCATTTCTGGATGACCGACCGCTACGGCAACCTCGACACCCCGGGGAGCTATCCGGCGAAGGCCGGCTTCATCACCTGGCTCGACCGTCTCGCCCCGGGCTACGACGAACCGGGTCCGTCCTCGGTCTTCGGCCGGCCGGTCTACTGGGGCACGTGGTCCGTGCGGCCGGTGGAGGCGCGGTGAGCCTGCCCCGAGCCCGGCTCCGCGTCCGGCGGGGAGCCGCCATGCCCAGGCTCGGAGCTCCGCCCCCTTGCCGGAACGCCCGACACCTTCTATTGCGACGCGATAGCTCGATCCCGTGACCCGGCGCAGCCGGCCGCATTCCTGCGGCCCGTCGCGTGACGGGCTCTTCTCGCTTCCGGATACCCTATGAAGCTTCGCAACATCGCCATCATCGCCCACGTCGACCACGGCAAGACGACGCTCGTCGACAAGCTGCTGTCGCAGTCGGGCTCGTTCCGCGAGAACCAGCGCGTCGAAGAGCGCGCCATGGATTCCAACGACCTCGAGAAGGAGCGCGGCATCACGATCCTGGCCAAGGCGACCTCGGTCGTCTGGAAGGACACCCGCGTCAACGTCGTCGACACCCCCGGCCACGCCGACTTCGGCGGTGAGGTCGAGCGCATCCTCTCCATGGTCGATGGTGTGATCGTGCTGGTGGATGCCGCCGAAGGCCCGATGCCGCAGACCAAGTTCGTGGTCGGCAAGGCCCTCAAGATCGGCCTCAAGCCCATCGTGGCGATCAACAAGGTCGACCGCCCCGACGCCCGCATCACCGAGGTGGTGAACGAGGTGTTCGACCTCTTCGCGGCCCTCGACGCCACCGACGACCAGCTCGACTTCCCGATCCTGTACGGCTCGGGCCGCGCCGGCTGGATGGCGACCTCGCCCGACGGTTCGCAGGAGGACGGCCTCGCGCCCCTGTTCGACCTCGTGCTCGCCCACGTGCCCCAGGCCAAGGTCGAGGAAGGCGCGTTCCGGATGCTCGGCACCCTGCTCGAGGCCAACCCGTTCCTCGGCCGCATCATCACCGGCCGCATCGCGTCCGGCACGGTCAAGCCGAACCAGGCCATCAAGGTCATGGACCGCACGGGCAAGCTCGTGGAGACCGGCCGCGTCTCGAAGATCCTGGCGTTTCGCGGCCTTGAGCGTTCGCCCATCGAGATCGGTGAGGCGGGCGACATCGTCTCCATCGCGGGCCTCGTGAAGGGCACCGTCGCCGACACGTTCTGCGATCCGCAGGTCGAGACCCCGATCCAGGCCCAGCCGATCGATCCGCCCACCGTCACCATGTCCTTCATCGTCAACGATTCGCCCCTCGCCGGCACCGAGGGCGACAAGGTCACGAGCCGCATGATCCGCGACCGCCTGTTCAAGGAGGCCGAGGGCAACGTCACGCTCAAGATCGAGGAGGCCGAGGACAAGGATTCGTTCTACGTCTCGGGTCGCGGCGAATTGCAGCTCGCCATCCTCATCGAGACCATGCGCCGCGAGGGCTTCGAGATCGCCGTGTCGCGTCCCCGCGTGGTGCTGTCGAAGGACGAGGACGGCGGCGTGCTGGAGCCCGTCGAGGAGGTCGTGATCGACGTCGACGAGGAGTATTCCGGCGTCGTCGTGCAGAAGATGTCCGAGCGCAAGGCCGAGATGATCGAGATGCGGCCGTCGGGTGGTTCCCGCCTTCGCCTCGTGTTCCACGCACCCACCCGTGGCCTCATCGGCTACCAGGGCGAGCTCATGACCGACACGCGCGGCACCGCGATCATGAACCGCCTGTTCAAGGCCTACGAGCCCTACAAGGGCGAAATGATGGGCCGCCGCAACGGCGTGCTGATCTCCAACGACAAGGGCGAGGCCGTGGCTTACGCCATGTGGAACCTGGAGGATCGCGGCCCGATGATGATCGAGCCCGGCGCCAAGGTCTATCAGGGCATGATCATCGGCGAGCACAACCGCGAGAACGACCTCGAGGTGAACGTGCTCAAGGGCAAGAAGCTCACCAACATCCGCACCACCTCGAAGGACGAGGCCGTGCGCCTCACCCCGCCGATCCGCATGACCCTTGAGCGTTCGCTGGCCTGGATCCAGGACGACGAGTTGATGGAAGTCACGCCGAAGTCGATCCGCCTGCGCAAGACCTACCTCGACCCCAACGAGCGCAAGCGCTTCGAGCGGTCGGGCGGCGTCGCTTAAACCGTTTCTCACGGCATCAACGATCTCAAGGCCGGGCGGCAAGCCCGGCCTTTTTTGTTTGCGAGGATGCGAATTTCACTGTCATCAAAAGTTGTGCTGTGAAACAACGGCGACGTTAGGATTGTATGGGTGCAGCCTTGGAATCGCTTGCGAAACTGATTGAGTCGTTTGCACGCCTGATCGGCGTGCTCTCATGGCCAGCGATCATGCTGATTCTCATTTTCCAGTTTCGTGCGTCGATTCGTGATTTTATAAATAATATCGGTGAAGGTAGCTTCAAAGGTTTCGGATTCGAAGCATTTGCAAAGAGAAAATTCGAGGCTGTTGCTGCGATTGCTGCTGCGCAGGCGAAATCAGAATTCAGATCAAGTTCGACAGAGGCATCGAGTTCAGGTGCGCGAAATATTTCAGAGTCGGTCATCGACTCCGAGAAATTCATCACCGAGCGGACTCTGCGGGGGCTAGATAACAAGTTCATCTTATGGGTCGATGATAAGCCTGAGAACAATAATTATGAAAGAAAAGCGTTTCGTGCCTTGGGTGTTCGCATTTGGAGCGTGCGAAGCAACGCGGAAGCGATAAATCTTATAAAAGACGACAACAATTTCGACGTGATAGTATCTGACATGTCCCGTCCAGAGGGACAGTTGGCTGGTTATGATTTGATTTCCCAGCTTAGATCTATTGGATATATTACACCGATTATCATATATAGTGGTTCAAATACTCCTGAGCAAGCAAGTATGGCGCGAAGGAATGGTGCTTTCGGATCTACAGCAGATGCGGCCCGCCTTGTGGAGCTTGTTTCCGACGCCGTCAATTTCAGTTCGGCGCGTCGATAATTACCGAACCGCGATTGTCTGGCGAGAAAAGACGCAACTCTCAAGTAGCGAGTATGTGTGGATGCTTGGAGGTTATTCCTCTCTCGCCAGCTCCCGCAAAAGATACTTCTGCACCTTGCCCGTCGCGGTCTTGGGCAAGTCCCCGAACACGATGTGGCGCGGGAGCGTGTAGCCGGCCAGCCGCTCGCGGCACCAGGCGATGAGGGCGTCGGCCTCAAGGGTAGCGCCGGGTTTGAGTTCGACGAAGGCCATGGGGGTCTCGCCCCATTTCGGGTCCGGCCGGGCGACCACGGCGGCGGAGGCGATCGCCGGGTGGCGGAACAGGGCGTCCTCGACCTCGATGGAGGAGATGTTCTCGCCGCCCGAGATGATGATGTCCTTCGCGCGGTCCTTGAGCTGGATGTAGCCGTCGGGGTGCTTCACCCCGAGGTCGCCCGAGCGGAACCAGCCGCCCTTGAAAGCGGCCTCGGTGGCGGACGGGTTCTTGAGGTAGCCGCGCATCACCACGTTGCCGCGGAACATCGCCTCGCCCATGGTCGTCCCGTCGGCCGGTACGGACTCGCAGGTTTCGGGATCGCGGATGTCGAACCCTTCGAGCACGGGGTAGCGCACGCCCTGGCGCGCCATCTTCTCGGCCCGCGCATCGGCATCGAGGGCGTCCCAGTCCCGGTGCCAGGCGTTCACGACCGCCGGTCCGTAGGTCTCCGTCAGCCCGTAGAGGTGGGTCACGTCGAAGCCGGCCGCCCCCATGGCGGCCAGCACCGCCTGGGGCGGGGGCGCGGCGGCGGTGAGGAAGGCGACCCGGTGGGGAAGGGGGCGGCGCTCGCCGTCGGAGGCTCCGAGGAGGAGCTGCATGACGATGGGCGCGCCGCACAGATGGGTGACGCCGTGCTCGGCGATCGCCGCGTAGAGCGCCCCGGCCCGCACCTGCCTGAGGCAGACATGGGTGCCGGCCACCACCGAGAGGGTCCAGGGGAAGCACCAGCCGTTGCAGTGAAACATCGGCAGGGTCCAGAGATAGACCGGATGCTGCCCGAGGTTGCCGGTAATGACGTTGCCGAGCGACAGCAGGGCCGCGCCGCGATGGTGATAGACCACCCCCTTGGGGTCGCCCGTGGTGCCGGAAGTGTAGTTCAGCGCGATCGCGTCCCACTCGTCCGCCGGCATCGCCCAATCCGCCGCCGGATCGCCCTCGGCCAGAAGCGCCTCGTAACCGAGGCTGCCGACGGCCGAGCCGTCGCCGGTGAACACCGGATCGTCGACATCGATGACGAGGGGTTTCACCGTCGCCTGCGCCAGGGCGCACGCGACCACCGTGGAGAACTCCCGGTCGATGACGAGGATCTTCGCTTCGCCGTGATCGAGGCAGAAGGCGAGGCCGGCGGCGTCGAGGCGGGTGTTCAGGGTGTTGAGCACGGCGCCGGTCATCGGCACCCCGTAATGGCACTCGATCATCTCGGGCGTGTTGGCGAGCAGCACCGCCACGGTGTCGCCCCGGCCGATGCCGCGTGCGGCCAGGGCCGCGGCGAGGCGTCGGCTGCGCGCGTAGAGGTCGGCGTAGGTCCGGCGCAGCGGTCCGTGGATCACCGCGACGTGGTCGGGAAACACCCGCGCCGCGCGATCGAGGTAGCTCAGGGGCGTGAGCGGCTGATGGTTGGCCGGGTTCTTGTCCAGATCCCGGTCATAGATCGAGGGTCCGGCAGCCGGGGCCGAATCGGAGGCGTTCATGGCGTGTCTCCCTTTCGGGATACCGTACCGGTCGGCCTTCGGCCGACAAGTGGCCCCTGGCCGGCAAAGGTCCTTCGGGCGACAAGGTGCCCCGGCCGGCAAGGGACGCCCCGCAAAGGGCGCGTCAGCCGCCGCCGGGATCGGTCTCGTCGTCCGGCGTGCCGCCGCCCTGGGGGCCCGCGCCGGGCTTGCCGTCGGTCTTCTCGTTGGGGTCCATCACCGCGTCCGGGGCCGCGTTGGCGGGCTTACCCTGAGGGCCCTTCCGGGTGTCTTTCGCAGCATCCTGAGACGTGTTGTCGTGATCGTCGGCCATGGGCGTCCTCCTCGGTGTTCGCTCCTAACGCGCCGCACCGAAGGCGGTGCCCGGCGCCTCGGCCTCGGCAAGGCGAAGGATGGTGGCGCGCAGCCAGCGATGGGCCGGATCGTCGTCGTAGGAGGCGTGCCACAGCATCGAGATCGCCACATCCTCCAGCTCCACGGGGGCCGGGCTGACGCTGAGCCCGAGTGCCCCGGCGAAGAAGGTGGCGAGGCGCGCGTGCATGGTGGTGATCACCGGGGCGCTGCGCACGAGGAACGGCACGGCGAGGAAGCGCGGCGTCGTCACCGCCAGGGTCCGGCTCATCCCGAGTTTCGCCAGGGCGTCGTCCACCACCCCGTGGGCGGTCTCCTTCAGGCTGGTGAGGACGTGGGGGAAGCGGACGTAATCGGCGAGCGAGATCGGGGGCGTGATGCCGACGAGGTCGGCGTTGAACATGCAGAGGTAGTTGTCGCGGTAGAGCAGGCGGCGCTTGTGATGCGTCTGCCCCTCCGTGAAGAAGCCGATGCCGAGGTCGACCCGGTCGGCGTCGAGCTCGTGCAGGATGCGGATGCGGTCGATGGAGCGCAGCAGCAGGCTGATCCCGGGCGCCTCCGCCCTCAGGTAGGCGAGCAGCCGGGGCCCGAGCAGCACCTCCGCGCTGTCGGGCAGGCCGATGGTGAAGGTGCGCGTGACCGTGCGCGGGTCGAACACCGCGTCGCGCCGGACCAGGGACTGCACCTGCCGCAGCAGGGTGCGGACGGGCTCGGCGAGCGCCAGGGCGCGCGGCGTCGGGCGCATCCCCTCGGGCGCCCGGGTCAGGAGTTCGTCGCCGAACAGCACCCTTAGGCGCGCCAGCGAAGAGCTCATGGCGGATTGGCCGATGCCGATGCGTGCGGCCGCACGGGTGACGCCGCGCTCGGACAGGAGGGCGTCGAGGGCCACCAGGAGGTTGAGGTCGATCCGTGACAGATCGACATGGTCAATAGTCATTATCGATGCGTTCTGTTTGATCCATGGTGCACCGCACTGCATATCGGGTCCAGACGCAAGGGCACACCGCTCCTTGCCCACACCGCGAGACCCGACACCATGACGTACCGGATCTTCACCGCCGCCGCCGCCCTCGCCGCCGCCCTCACGGGCACCGCTTCGGCCGAGACCATCAAGCCGCTCGATGGCGGCAGCATCAACCTCGGCGAACTCGCCGGCGTGGCCTATTACACCGCCGAGCCCAAGGGCTACCGGGTCGTCGTGACCCTGGCCCGCACGGATGCCGCCCGCGCCGTTCGCTTCGAGACCGTCCTGGCCTCCGGCCAGAGCGTGACCCTCTCGACGCCGCAGGAACGCGGCGCGGCCGCCGAGGCCGTCGAGATCAGCCGCACCGGCGACACCGTCGCCGTGTCCCGGCCACGCCCGGCTCCGACCCGGGAAGCGGCGGCCCTCGACTGAAGGGTCTCGCCGTTGCCGCCCTTCGCTCTCCCGGCCCGTCCCGGCCGGGAGAGTTTTTCGTCGATCCGGTGACAAGTCGGGCGTGCTGCACCCCGAATGGTGCCCATCGCTGTCTTTTTCACCTGGGCGCGGGTGGTTGCACGGGCCACAATAGCGGGAACACCGTCACCGACCCAGGACCGATTCATGCGACGCACCGCACCGGCCACCCTTCTGGCGCTCCTCATGGCGGGAAGCCTGCCCGTCGCCGCCCTGGAAGGCCCGGCTCCGGCCGCGCCCGGCACCACCGCCCCGGCGGCTGTGACGGCAAAACCACGCGTCGTCATCGTCGCCACCGGCGGGACCATCGCGGGGGCGGGGGCGGATGCGGCCAACAGCGCCACCTACCAGGCCGCCAAGGTGCCGGTGGACAAGCTCATCGCCGCCGTGCCGGCCATCGCGGGCGTGGCCGACGTGCGCGGCGAGCAGGCGTTCCAGATCGCCTCCGAGAGCTTCACCAACGCCCAACTCATCCAGCTCGCCAAGCAGATCTCGGCCCTGGTCAAGCGCGACGACGTCGACGGGGTGGTCGTCACCCACGGCACCGACACGGTGGAGGAGACGGCCTACTTCCTCGACCTCGTGGTGAAGACCGACAAGCCCATCGTGATGGTGGCTTCCATGCGCCCCTCCACGGCGATCTCGGCGGACGGGGCCCTCAACCTCCTCGACGCCGTCGTGGTGGCGAGCGCCAAGGAGGCGCGCGCCAAGGGCGTGCTGCTGACCATGAACGACGAGATCCAGGCCGGCCGCGACAGCACCAAGCGTGTCAACATCAAGCCCTCCGCCTTCTTCAGCCAATGGGGACCGCTGGGCATGGTGGTCGAGGGCAAGACCTACTGGTTCCGCGCCCCGGTGAAGCGCCACGGCACCACCTCCGAGTTCAATATCGACGGGATCGACAGCCTGCCCGAGGTCGCCATCGTGTACGGCTCCGGCAACATGCACCCGGAGCCCTACATCTCGGCGGTCGCGGGCGGCGCCAAGGCGATCATCCACGCCGGCACCGGCAACGGCTCGGTCGCCGGGTACCTCGTCGACACCCTGAAGGACCTCCGCGCGAAGGGCGTGCAGATCATCCGCTCGTCGCGCGTCGGCGACGGCTTCGTCCTGCGCAACGCCGAGCAGCCCGACGACAAGTACGACTGGGTGGTGGCCCATGACCTCAACCCGCAGAAGGCCAAGATCCTGGCCGCGGTGGCGCTGACGAAAACGCAGGACACGAAGGAGCTGCAGCGGATCTTCTGGGAGTATTGAGTGGCGGATGACCGGCGGTCGAGGGACGGCGGCGGACGTGCCGCTCGACACCCGTCCCCTCGATTCCGGAAGATCTCGGAGGCGGATATGGGTCTTCCGTCTCACGACGCCTGTTTTAAGATGCCAACCGGATGAGGCTTGGCGCTATCGACCTTGCGGTTTGCAACCCGCCCCACGGGCCGCTCCGTCCGCGCTCCGAATGCACCAACTCGACGTCTTCTGCCATGCTTCGGCTCGGGTTCGGGCAATGCTCGGTTCGCAAGTCCGAAGCGCTCCGTCCTGTTCCAGCTAGTTCCAGGGCACGCGCTTCGTTCATCACGAGCAGTGCTGCGAACCGACTCCACAGGTACGAACCGGCCGGATTGAGTGGTCGACCCGAAGCCGCATCGGACTTTCGTGGATTCCGATCGGCGTCCAGCAGGCCGTCGACCCGGATTGCCCTTGCTAGGCGACGGCTCGGGAGAAGCCACGTCGCGCCCTCACGCCCTGGCGCGTCAGGCAGCCTTCACAATCAGGCCGCCTTGACGGTTTGGAGGAACCGGTTGACCTCGCCTCCGAGTTGATTGGCTTCCTGCGCCAGTTCCGAGGCCGAGGCGAGGGCCCGGGCCGCCGCCTCGCCGGTCTCGCCGGCCGAGTGGGCGACGCCGCCGATGACGGCCGTGATTGCCCCGGTACCGGTGGCTGCCTCAGCCACATTGCGAATGATCTCCTGGGTCGCCGATCCCTGCTGGTCTACCGCCGAAGCGATGGCGTCCGCCGTCCGGCTCATCGTGCGGATCTGCGCAACGATCGCCTCGATGGCCGTTACCGCCTCACCGGTCGTGCCTTGAATCGCGTTGATCTGCTGCGTGATGTCCTCGGTCGCCCGGGCGGTCTGGTTGGCGAGCTCCTTGACCTCTGCCGCCACGACCGCAAAGCCCCGTCCGGCTTCCCCGGCGCGCGCCGCTTCGATGGTTGCGTTGAGGGCCAGGAGGTTTGTTTGGCCGGCAATGCCGGAAATCATTCCGACGACGTCTCCGATCCGGGCTGCGCCCGTGCTCAAAGCATGAACCAGGTGACCGGTGGCGTTGGCTTGACCCACCGCGCCCTGTGCCACCCGCGCCGATTCCGCCACCTGGCGACCGATCTCCTGAACGGAAGCGCCGAGTTCCTCGGCGGCACAGGCCACTTGGCTGACGTTGTGCGCGGCCCTCTCGGCGGCGCCGACCACGGACATGGCCCGGTCCGTCGTGCCCTCCGCCGTCCCCCGCATGACCCGGGCGGTGTCCTGCATCGCCGCCGCCGCTTGCGTGACCCGGCCCAGGATGCCGCTCACCGTGGATTCAAAGTAGTGGGCGGTCTGCTGCATGGCGGCCCGGCGCTGCGTATCCGCTCCGGCCCGCATCAGGACGGTCTCCGATTCCAGTGCCCGCATCCGCTCCATTTGCTCCCGGATCGCGCCCTCGGCGGCAGCTTGTGCGGCGAACACCGTCGCGATGGTGCGCGCGATCCAGGCCAGCACGCACGTCTCGAAGATTAGCATGACAGCATGGAGTACCACGCGTGCCGTGTCCGAGTTCTTGGCTCCACCGGGAAAGATCAGCGCCGGCATCGCGATGTTCACCGCGAGATGGTGACCGGCGATGGCGGCGGCGCAAACGACAAGAACGGTCCAGTCGCACCACGCGACCAGCACTGCCAGGCAGACGAAGAAGTACATGTGCAGGTCGATCTGCCAGAGATGCCCCGTCAGTGCAGAGATCAGGATCGCTGCCATTTGAACGAGCGATAGGCTGCAGACCAGGCGGGTGGCCAAGCCTGTCGGCGAGTTCCACCACACCAAGGTGCTGAGTCCAGCCAGGAGGCCGGCGACCACGAGGGGTACCGTCGGCGCATTTCCAGCGACCCAGGCGCTGAATGCGATGACCGGGAGATGCATCCAGAGGAGGGTGATGAGATATCGGCCGAAAATTTGCCGGAGAGAATCCAGGTTCGTCATCGCGGGCCGGGGTCCATTGCGCTGGTCAGATTCGGGAGGATGGCGTGCAGGCTGTGGCAAACTGGGCGTCTATGACGAGCCAAGCTCCGGAGGCGTAGAGGCGAGCGACAAAATCGGTCGACCCGGCCCGCACCACGAGGACATTGTCCCAGCCGCCGAGACGCAGAATGGTGCCTCCAGCCCGTGCCACGATGGCTGCTGTGTCGCGCCCAGGCGGACCAATCACAGCCACGGTATCCGAGGTCGGGACAGCCATGACGCTGACCGGGAGAACCAGGATCGCGAGCGCCGTGCCCCAGAGGAGGAGCAACCCTGCGCGATTGGATGATGTGACTTGTGTCACTGGCGAAACCGGATCGATTGAATATGATCTGTGTTAGTAGGGACTACGTTCTAAAAAACCGTTACGGATTGTTTTTATTGTCGAATTGTATTCGCTCGGATCTCTAGTAAATACGAATATACGCAAGACTAAGTCATTGCATTTGATGTCTTGTTTTTGTGGCGATCGATTCTACCGGAGGTTATGCTACAGGTGCCCTCGAAATAAATAACAACCGAAATTTATCGAGCCTTGATCGTATTGCGGTACCTGTTGCAAGACTTGGAATCTGACGATATCGAATTATGGCCGGACCAGGCGCGAGGCCGCGGTATTTGCCGCCTAGCATCATGCGCACTGCGTGCCGTCTCCCATTTCGCGAGTTTCTCATCGTGCTTTCCGCCATCGCGCGTCGGTTTCCGCAGCGTGATAGAAACGTCTGGCTGATACGAAGAAGCGGGACTCGTCGTACAGTTCGTCCCTGGATACCTGCACGACCCGCTGAACTATCTCGCATTCGACGACCTGCACGGACGAGCGAGGCGTCGCATTCGATCGCCGCACTGTGAACCGCTTGGTTGTGGTCGTTGCCCCGTCGACCAATGCGCCACGACGGCAAATCTGCGGCCTCAGGCCTGCATCGGCGGTGCGGCTGCCGAATGGGGACGGGCGGAATGCTATTCCTGGCTGGCGATCGAAGGGGCAGCCTGCCTCTGCCGACGACGTCGACGTCGACGTCGGTCTCTCACGTCAGCCAATACCGCTCCGGCTTGAGCGCCGGAGGGGCCGGCTCGCCGAGCGCGTCGAGGACGACGCCGTCGAGGGTGTGGAGGAGCGCGTCCAACGGCAGATCGTTGGGCTCCGTGCCGAACGGCTCCTCGAGTTCGTCGCCGAGGGCATCGAGGCCGAAGAACGTGTAGGCGACGAGGGCCACGGCGAGCGGCGTCGCCCAGCCGAGGGAGGCTGCGAGGCCGAACGGCAGCAGCAGGCAGTAGAGCCACGCCGTGCGGTACAGGAGCAGGGTGTAGGCGAACGGCAAGGGCGTGGAATGGATGCGCTCGCACACGACCTGCGCCTGGGAGAGGGCGGCGATCCGCTGTTCGAGAAGGCCGAACAGCACGTCCGTGAGGGCGCCGGTTCGATAGGCGTCGGCCAGATCGGCGGTGAGGCGCACCAGCACAGCATCGGCCGCGCTCGGCCCCCGGACGAGGGCGTCGGCCTCGCCGGGCGGAAGCCAGGGGCTCGCGGCCGCGACCTCGTTTCCGCCCCGCACCTGGGCATGGAGGGCATGGGCGAACCCCGAGATCCGCCGCAGGACCCGTCGCCGCAGATCCTGATGCTCCGGCTCGGGCAGGAGTGCGGCCAGCAGGCGGGCGATCCCCCGCGTCTCGACGATGAGCGAGCCCCAGGCCCGGCGCGCCTCCCACCAGCGATCGTAGCAGGCGCCGTTGCGAAAGCTCAGGAAGATCGAGAGGGCCAACCCGATGAGGGTGAACGGCCCGACCCCGGCGGTGATGGGGAAGGCTGCGGGCCAGCGCATCTCCGCCGCCACTACGGCGAGCGCCACGGCGGTGATGCCCAGAACTTTCGGTGCCACCTGCGGCAGGATCGAGCCGCGCAGGGTGAACAGGATCGTCAGAAGACCCGGACGCGAGCGGACGATCATTCTTTTGGATGCTTCGGTGTTCGAGCGCGAGAACCCTCCCCCCCGCTGCGGGGGAGGGTGGCCCGCGTGAGCGGGTCGGGAGAGGGGAGCGCTGCCCTCTGCGAAAAGGTCGCGCCGCCCCTCTTGCGGGACTTCGTCCCGGCCCGCCCGCTCCGCAGGCACCCTCTCCCGCAGGCGGGAGGAGGTTTTTTACGCCGCCGACGCGATGGCGGTGGAGGCGCGGCGGACCTTCTTGTCGAGGCCGTCCACGAAGGCGTGGGCGTCCTCCTTGCGCTCGAACACGTGCGGGGCGAGCCCGCGCCGGTTGAGGGCTTCTTCCATCTTGAGGCGCAGGAAGGCGCTCGTGGCGTAGCGGGTGGTGGTCGCGTAGTAGTTCGCTGCCAAGTATTGGATCATGCTCGCGTAGTCGTCGTAGAGGTTCTCGTTGATGCGGAATCCGTCGTGGTTGACCACGGAGTTGACCCGCTGGCCGGCCTTCTTGCAGGCGCCGACCAGAACCTTGCGCAGATCGTCGATGTCGCTCTTCACGCGGGCATGCCAGCCCTCGAGGTTGACGAATAGGATGTTGCGCTCGGAATCGTAGCTGACGCGCTCCGACAAGTTGAGGTTCAGGAGATCGGCGAGGAGCTCCATCGGCTCGTCGCGGAACAGGCGCGCATCCATGAGCGCCGGCTGCTTGATGATGGGCGTGAAGCCCATATGGGGCAGGATGTCCCGCTCGATGTCGATGCCCGGCGCCACCTCGATGAGTTCCAGGCCTTCGTCGGTGAGCTGGAACACGCAGCGCTCGGTCACGTAGATCACCGGCTGCGAACGCATCTGCGCGTAGGAGCCGCTGAAGGTGATCTGCTCCACCTGGGGCAGGAACTTCTGCGCGCGCCCCTCGGTGACGATGCGGAGCTTGCCGTCCTCGATCACCGTCTCCAGGCCGCCCACCGTGAACGTGCCGGCGAAGACGACGCAGCGGGCGTTCTGCGAGATGTTGATGAAGCCGCCGCAGCCGTTGAGGCGGCCGCCGAACATGCTCGTGTTGACGTTGCCGTGCTGGTCGCACTCGGCCAGCCCGAGGCAGGTCATGTCGAGGCCGCCGCCGTCGTAGAAGTCGAACATCTGGTTCTGGTCGATGACGCAGTCGGCATTCGTCGCCGCGCCGAAGCTCGACCCGCTGGCCAGCACGCCGCCCACCGCCCCGGCCTCCGTGGTGAGGGTGATGTAGGGGGTCACCTTTTCCTCGTTGGCCACCGCCGAGATGCCCTCCGGCGCGCCGACGCCGAGATTGACCACGCCGTTGGGCGGCAGCTCGAAGGCGGCGCGCCGGGCGATGATCTTGCGGGCATCGAGCGCCATCTTCTTCATGCCGGTCACCGGCACGCGGATCTGGCCGGCGAGCGCCGCATCGTGCTGCACGCCGTAGTTCATCCGGTGCATCTCGGGCTCGGCCAACACCACGCAGTCGACGAGGATGCCGGGTACCCGCACGTCCTTCGGCAGCAGGAAGCCGTCGTCGACGATGCGCTCGACCTGGGCGATGACGATGCCGCCGTTGTTGCGCGCCGCCATGGCCTGGGCGAGGCAGTCGAGGGTGAGCGCCTCCTTCTCGAAGGAGATGTTGCCGGCGGGATCGGCCGAGGTGCCGCGGATGAAGGCGACGTCGATCTTGGTGGCGGTGTAGAACAGCCACTCCTCGCCATCGACGTCCACCACCTTGACGATCTCGTCCTGCGTTAGGGTGTTGACGCGGCCGCCGCCGTGCCGCGGATCGACGTAGGTGTGGAGGCCGACCTTGGAGAACAGTCCCGGCTGGCCGGCGGCGCAGGCGCGGTAGAGCTGCGAGATCACGCCCTGGGGCAGGTTGTAGCCGGTGATCTTGTTCTCCTGGGCCGCCTTGGCGACCTTCGGCATCCGGCCGAAATTCGCCGCGATGACGCGTTTGAGCAGGCCCTCGTGGTGGAGACGCCCGGTCCCGAGGCCTTTGCTGTCGCCGGCACCAGCGGTCATGATCAGGGTGAGGTCGCGCGGGGCGCCGGTCTCGACGAAGCGCTTCTCCAGGGCGGCGTGCAGCGCCTCCGGAATGCAGCTCTGAACGAAGCCCGTTGTGGTCACGACATCGTTCTGCCGGATGAGCGCGATGGCCTCTTCCGCCGAGATGACCTTATTTTTCTTCATTGCCCCGTTCTCCTCCCCGTGCCTCCACTGTCGATGTCAGGCGGCAGGATCTATTGTGCCGGTTTCGGTGTCGTGGAAGTCTTGTTGGCTGAGCCGAGCGTAGAGGCCGCCCCTCGACTTCGCAAGAGTGTCACGGATCGTGGTGCGGTGCGTTTAAGCGCTGTTGCGCTGCACATATGCATTGTGCCCGAACTATCCCCGGGACCTGTTTCCAGGCCCTGGAGGGGCTCGGGACGGGTATCGCGGCTGGCCATGACTGGCGAAGTCGCTGGTCGTCCCAAGATTATACATTATTACGCGCCGGATTGGCCTCCGAGAAGCCGGTCCTTGTCCACGCTCAGGGCCGCGGCGATCTCGGCCAGGGCGCGATGCTCGACGGCGCTGATGCCGGCCTGATCGGCGACATCGGCGGCAATGAGGAACACCGCCTCGCGCTGGCCCGCCTCGCGCCCGACGAGCCCCGCGACGTGCTGGAGGTTCTCCGCGCGGCCCGCCCGGGTGCGCGCTCGCTCCAGGGCCTCGAACAGTTCGGCTTCGAGCTTCAGCGTGTCGTAGCCCTTCTCGAGGATCGGGTTGGCCCGCATGCCCGCGAGTGCCGTCTCGACCTCCTCTTCGTCGATCTCGCTGTCGGCCAGGATGACGTTGGCGGCGGCCGAGACCGCCGCCTCCATCAGCACCCGGTCGCCGACATAGGCGGCGACGTTCTGCGTGAAGCGTCCGACGAGGTCCTGGATCAGTCCCATGATGCTCCCTGTTTCGGTTTGGCGTTTCGACTTGGTTTCGACTTGGCGTCACGCCTTGGCGGTACCGGGTGCGGCGCGACCGCAACAGACGACCGGACGGTGACGGGGCGCCACCCCACTTAACAAAAAATTAACCAGTTTCTTAACAAAACGATACCACCAAACGGCGCCGCGTCGCGGCGGATGTGTCGAGGATAGTCCAGGTTTCGTCCGGGTTATCCAAGTGTCCGTCGACGCCGTACGAAGTACGATTCAAGATCAAACCGAAATCGAAGCAGATCGGGTGCACGGCTGTGCTTGGCCGGGCGAACCCGCATGCGTGGAGCGAGACGGCGTCATGTACATCGTGGTCGATGAGCGTAGCTGCGTGGCGAGCGAGACCGTTGCGGGCTTCGGCGCCCAGGGCGTCACCGCCCACAGCCTCGCGGCGGACGCGTTCCAGGCCTGGCTCGACACCGCCCCGGCCGGAGACCTCGCCGCCGTGCAGGGGTTCGTGCTCGGAGAATCCGCGAGCCGGACCCGCAGCACCGCGGCGATCCGCAGCCTGTCGCACGCCCCGATCATCGCCCTCAACGAGACCCGCTCCCTGGAGCAGACCCTCGACCTGTTCACCGCCGGCATCGACGACGTGGTGCGCCGTCCGGTCCATGTCCGCGAGATCCTCGCCCGTGCCGAAGCCATCCGCCGGCGGATGGGCCGGGGCGAGGGGCAGGGCGCGGCCCAGGACAAGGCCGGCCGCCTCAAGATCCACACCGACGGCCGCGATCCCGAGATCGACGGCACCAGCCTGACGCTGCCCCGGCGCGAGCGCCACATCCTCGAATATTTCGCGCGCAACCGCGGCCGCCAGCTCACCCGCGCCCAGATCTTCAACGCCGTCTACGCCGACCACGGCAGCGACGTGGAGGAGAGCGTCGTCGAGGGCCACATCAGCAAGCTGCGTAAGAAGCTGCGCATGCGCCTGGGCTATGATCCCATCGAGGCCAAGCGCCTGGCGGGGTACACCTTCGTCGGCTGACGGCGCTTTCTGTATCCGCTCAAACGAAAGAACCCGCGCTCTCGAAGGAGAACGCGGGTTCTTTCGTTCGAGCGCGACCGTCCCCGGAGCGGAGCCCGGGGACGATGCTCGATCTTACCGGAACAGCGAGAGCACGCCCTGGCTGGAGGAGTTCGCGATGCTGAGCGACTGAACGGCCAGCTGCTGCTGGGTCTGAAGGGCCCGGAGCTTGGTGGACTCCTCTTCGATGTCGGCGTCGACCAGGATGCCGATGGTGCGGTCGTTGGCCTTCATGAGCGTATCGACGAAGCTCTTCTGACCGTCGATCTGGGTCTTGCTGGCACCGAGCTTCGTGCCCGAGTCGGTCACGGACGCGATGGCTTTGTCGACCTGTGTGATGATCGCACTGAGGCTGGTGTCACCCGCCGTGCCGACGAGGCCCGAAATGTTGATGGAGGCGATGGAGAACCCGGTACCCACGTTCACGGTATCGAGGATGCCCTGTCCGCTGGTCGTGGACGCGGCCGTGCCTTCGCCCTTTCGGGCGTCCGTCGCAGCAACGCCGGTGCCGAAACCGATCCCGAGTTTCACGCCCGCCGTGATTCCGCCATCGTTCACGGCAGCCAGGTTGAGGATGGTGAGCTTGGCGTTGGTGCCCGTGCCGGTCGCAGTGGTCTGGAAGGTCAGCCGGCCACCGGAATCGAGGGAGGCCTTGACCTTGCCGGCGAGCGGCGTCACCGCCGTGTCGGCCGCGATCTGGTTGTTGATGGCTGAAATCAACTCTTCCGTCGTCACCTTCGCGAGGTTGGATACGGCCGAGGCAAGGGTGGATTGATCGAGGCGGATGGTCGCCGTGTTGCCGTCGTCGAGGGTCAGGCTGAAGATTTCCTGGTTCTGTCCGCTGAAGTTGGCAGTCCCACGCGTTGCAACGGGATCTGCCGGACGAAATGCGGCGGTGCCGGTGAGGGACGTCGATCCAACGACGCTACCGGCGGTGCCCGTCGATACGACCGTTGAACTCGTCACATCGTAGAGCTTGATCGCCTCGACATCGATGTTGACCTTCGAGAAGTTGATCGTTCCGGTCGTGTCACGCGAGAAACCCGCGATCACGGAACGCTCGTCCTGATAGGATGCGGCGCTGGAATCCACCGAGAGCCAGTTCTGGCCGCTCGACACCGATGAGTCGGCCGTACCCTTCATCTGATTCTGAATGGCGGCGACTTCGGTCTGGACCTTGGTCCGATCCACGCCGGGCTGGAGGGCGGTCTGCAACTTGGCGCGCAGGTTCTGCAGGTTGGAAAGGACACTGTTCAGGCCGTTATAGGCGGTGTCCACCGCCGACGAACCGAGACCGAGGGAGTCCTTCACGGCGCTGAGGGAGGCGTTGTCGGTGCGCACCGTGGTGGCGATGGACCAATAGGCTGCGTTGTCGGAAGCGTTCGACACGCGCTGGCCGGTGGAGACCCGGTTGCTCGTCATGTCGATCTGCGAATTGATGCTCTTCAGGGTCGTCAGCGCCGTCATCGCGGCGTTGTTGGTCAGCAGGCTGGTCATGGCGGGTGTGATCCGGGACTGAAATTCTACGGGAGTTTCTGTAATTCGGCAGTCGGCCGACCTGTCGTGAAAAGCGCTCGAAGATAAATGTCTTCGTTCTCAAGTCACGATTCATTACATTCCGGGTTTTCGCCGGACCAGTGGGGCGACATCATGTCTATGAACCGGATCGGTTCATCCACTGCACTCGCATCGAACTCGTGCCGGTTCCGTGGGGAGAACCGTTTGTCGATGTCTGCATTGTGAGGCGAGCGCGTTAGCAAGCGCTTAAGCGCACCGGCCCGGCCCTGTGCCCGAATGCACCGTCTCACCCAAATCCGGTCGATCGCTTCGCGATGCGGATTTGGGCTTCGCTCAGGCGCCGCGCGGGCTGCCTGAGACGGTCCCCGAATGGATCATCCGGAAAACAGTCTCAGGGGGCGGGATCGCCTGCCGGTGCGAACCGCACGCCCGCGACCTCGCCCCGCTGCCAGCGCAGGCGAACCGACACTGTCCTGAGGTCGTGGGCGGCGATGACGAGATCGAAGCTGGCCGGCAGGGGGATGGGTCGCGACAGCACGATCTTGGCGCCCGCCGGTGAAAGATCGCGCACCACGCAGGGCAGGAGCGTGTCCGGCCCGAGGACGATCCGGCCCTGCTGCATCACCCGGTGGCGTCGGGGCGAGCGCGGCCGTACGGTCCCGGCCCGACCCCCCGCCTCGCGCTGTCCGTCCGTCATTCGCCCTGACCCCCACGCCGCTCGCTGCGGCTATCACCCATCATCGTTAACGACTCGGCCGCATGCGCCCGGGGAGGCCGGCCGGATTAACCTTTCGTAAACCATATCCACGCAACGTTCGGGGCTCAGGAACTCCTTCGCTCCAGGCGCCATGCCCGTTCGCCTCACACCCGTGCCCGCCCATCGCCGTCCGCTCGCCGGGGCCCAGGCCCTGCGGCGCGCCCGCGACGCGGCGTTCGAGCGGGCGGCCATCGGGGTCTGCCTCGTGCTCGCCGCGGCCTCGAGCGGGTTCGCCGTCTACACCATCACCAGCGGCACCCACGACTACGCCGTGCAACGCTTCCTCCCGGCCTCCATCGGCACCTTCGCCTGGAAGAAGCCCGTCGCCCCCGTGCGGACCGCCGTCCTCGATCTCGACCCGACCACCACCGGCGCCCTGCCCGACCGGGCCGCCGGCCCCGAACTCGGCCGTTCCGACCCCGCGGACCGGGCCGGCCCCGGCGTCGCGGCGCGCGGCTACGTCCTGCGCCGGGTCTCCGGCGACGGGGCCTGGGTCGAAGGTCCGAACGGCCTGAGACAGATCGTGCCGGGCGCTGTCCTGCCCGGCGCCGGCCGGGTCATCTCGATCCAGCCGACGGGGGCCGGCTGGGTCGTCGTCACCTCCGAGACCATCATCGGGCCGACACGGCTCTGACCCTCGCCCCTCATCCAGGCCGGATCAACCGATGATCGCCCGCGCCGCCCCTATCCTCGTGCGCGCGCCCCGGGCCGCCGACCGGGAGACCTTCGCGTGCTGAGCACCTTCACCAACTACACGCTGATCACCAAGGACCTGACGGCCTCCCTGGCCCGCAAGGCGGCAGCGCCCGAAGTCGCGCGCGAGACGGCGTATTTCCAGGCCAACATCGGCGGCGTGACCTCCATCGACGCCTTCCTCGGCGACCGCCGCCTCTACTCCTACGCCATGAAGGCGTTCGGCCTCGAGGACATGACCTACGCCAAGGCGTTCATGCGCAAGGTCCTCACCGAGGGAACGGACACGCGGGCGAGCTTCGCCAACCGCCTCGCCGACGACCGCTACGTCGCCTTCGCGCGCGCCTTCGACTTCGCACAAGGGGCTTCCGCCACCGGCCGCGCGGGCACGATCACCGAAGCGGGCCCGACCGCCGCCGGCACCGCGCAGCTGAACGGTGCCCTCGACCTGTCCGGAACCTTCGACTTTTCCAGCACCAACGCGGTCTCGTTCCAGCTCTCCACCCGTGTCGATGCCGCCACGACGAAGTCGGCCACCATCGTTCTTTCGAACAAGACCCTGGCGTCCGTCGTGCAGAACCTGTCCCAGGTCACGGCCGAGGAGATCGCCGCCGCCATCAACGGGCAGATCGCCGCCTCGGGAGACGGCAACCTCGCGGGCAAGGTCCAGGTGGGCATCGGTGTCCGCAGGAACCTGTTCTTCGAGACCACGGCCTACGCCAACCTGGGCGCGGATGGCGTCGCGGGCGGCACCGGCCTCGCGGCCGACACCCTCTACGAGGCCGGCGGCACCAACCGGACGCTCGCGATCCGCACCGTCGCCCCGTCGGGGGCCGGGCAGACCCCCCTGGACATCGGCTTCGGCACCGATCTGCCCATGGACGCGAAAGCCAAGAGTGTCACCGAGGCCTACCTGCGCCAGACCCTTGAGAGCGATGCCGGCGCCGAGGACACCGGCGTGCGCCTCGCCCTCTACTTCGCCCGCATGGCGGGGGGCGCCACCAGCGGCTACGCGATCCTCGGCGACTCGGCCCTGTCTCAGGTGGTCAAGACCGTGCTCGGCCTGCCCGCCGGCGGAACCTCGTCCGAGGCCCTCGCCCGGCAGGCCGAACTCATCGAGAGCAAGGTCGATCTCGCGAGCTTCCGGGACCCACAGAAGCTCGATCAGTTCATCAAGCGCTTCACCGCGATCTGGGATGCGCAGAACAACACCGCGTCCGATCCGATCCTCGCGCTGTTCGGGAACGCCTGAGCCATGCAGAACGCCCTCTACGTCGCGCTCTCGGGCCAGATCGCCGTCGAGAAGCGCATGAATGCGGTGGCCAACAACGTGGCCAACCTCGCGACCTCCGGCTACCGCGCCGAGGACACCAAATTCTCGGCCCTCCTCGCCCAGGCGAGCAAGGGCGCGATCGCCTTCGCCTCCTCGGGCGACACCTACATCCAGACCAAGTCCGGCCCGGTGACCAAGACCGATTCCCCCCTCGACGTGGCGATCCAGGGCGATGCCTGGCTCAGCGTCGGCGGCGCAAGCGGGCCGGTCTATACCCGCGATGGCCGCCTGACGATGGACGCCACGGGGCGCCTGCGCAACGTCAGCGGCCTGCCGGTCCTCGACGCGGGCGGCGGCCCGATCCTCCTCGATCCCCAGCAGGGACCGCCGACCATCGGCCGCGACGGCAGCGTCTCGCAGGGCGTGAACCAGGTCGGCTCCATCGGCCTGTTCACCCTCGACCCCAAGGGCACCCTGCGGCGGGCGGAATCGAACGGCGTGGCTTCGAGCCTTCCGGCCCGGCCCGTCCAGGATTTCACCCGCACCGGCATGGTCCAGGGCTTCGTCGAGGGTTCGAACGTCAACCCGATCCTCGAGATGACGAAGCTCATCACCATCCAGCGCGCCTTCGAGAGCGCGGCCAACCTCACCGCCGAGACCGAATCCTCGTTCCAGGGCTCCATCCGTTCCCTGAGCCCGCAGGGCTGAGGTGATGCAGGGCGAACCCACCGAAGCCGCTGCCGGCCCGGACGTCATCGACCGGCTTGCCGCCGCCCTCGCCTCCGGGCGCGAGGCCCTGCCCCTGGTCCGGGTCGCGGGTCCGATCCAGGAAGTCACCGCGACCGCCGCCCGGGTCGGCGGCGTCGCCCCCTTCCTCAAGCTCGGCGACCGGATGGGTTTCCGGGTCGGCGGCCGCGAGCAGGTCGGCGAGGTGGTCCGCATCGATGCCGGCGGCGTCACCCTGAAGCCGTTCGAGGCGCGCATCGAGGCGGGGATCGGCACGCCGGCCTATCGCCTCGGCGACCCGACCCTGCGGCCCCATGCGGGCTGGAAGGGCCGGGTCATCGACGCGCTGGGGCGCCCCATCGACGGGCGTGGCACGCTCGTGCCGGGACCGCGCGCGGTGCCCATCGACGCTGCTCCGCCGCCCGCCATGGCGCGCGGTCGGGTCGAGGCGCCGCTTCGCACCGGCGTGCGGGCCCTCGATCTGTTCACCCCCCTGTGCCTCGGGCAGCGCATCGGCATCTTCGCGGGCTCGGGCGTCGGCAAATCCACGCTGCTCGCGATGCTCGCCGGCGCCACCGGCTTCGACAGCGTCGTCGTCGCCCTGGTGGGCGAGCGCGGCCGCGAGGTGCGCGAGTTCCTCGAAGGCCCGATGGCAGGCAACCTCGACAAGGCCGTGGTGGTGGTCTCCACCGGCGACGAGAGCCCGATGATGCGGCGCCAGGCGCCCAAGGTCGCCATGGCCATCGCCGAGGCATTTCGCGATACCGGCGACTCCGTGCTGCTCATCGTCGATTCCGTGACCCGCTACGCCCATGCGGCCCGCGACGTCGCCCTGGCGGCGGGCGAGCCGGCGGTGGCCCGGGGCTACCCGCCGAGCGTCTTTTCGGATTTGCCGCGCCTCCTCGAACGGGCCGGCCCCGGCCGCGACGGTTCCGGCTCCATCACCGGCATCTTCTCCGTGCTGGTGGACGGCGACGACCACAACGACCCCGTCGCCGACTCGATCCGCGGCACCCTCGACGGTCACGTGGTCCTCGACCGGGCCATCGCCGAGCAGGGCCGCTACCCGGCCGTCGATCTCCTCGGCTCGATCTCGCGTCTCGCCACCGCCGTGTGGACGCCCGAGCAACGCGAACTCGTGCGTCGCCTCAAGGCGATGATGGCGCGGTTCGAGGAGACCCGCGACCTCAGGCTCATGGGCGGCTACCGCGCCGGCGAGGACGCCGAACTCGATCAGGCCATCCTCCTCGTGCCGCGCATCTACGAGGCCCTGCGCCAGGAGCCCGGCATGGCCCCGAGCGCGGACGCCTTCCTCGAACTCGCCCAATCCCTGCGGAGCTGACGCCCAAGGACGCGACCAGCCCCGCACAAGCCATCCTGCCTTTAGTGCCGTCCAGCACGGCCCGCCGTTTCACCGAGGTCATCCCATGAGTCTCATCAGCGTCCTGCGCACCGGCGTCTCCGGCATGAACGCGCAGTCGAGCCGCATCTCGACGGTGGCCGAGAACATCCAGAACGCCGGCACCACGGGCTACAAGCGCACCGGCACCGAGTTCTCGTCCCTCATCCTCGATTCCAGCAGCACCGGCGATTACAATTCCGGCGCCGTCGAGACGGTGATCCGCCGCTCGGTCTCGGCGCAGGGCCCCGTCTCCTTCACCACCTCGAAGACCGATCTCGCCATCCAGGGCAACGGCTTCTTCGTGGTTCGCGACAGCAACAATGCCACGTCGCTGACCCGCTCGGGCAACTTCGTCGAGGACGGACCGACGGGAAACCTCGTCAATTCCGGCGGCTTCACCCTCATGGGTTACGCGGTGGGCGAGAACGGCGAGGCGACGCCGGCCCTCAACAGCACCGCCAACATGGTGCCGGTCAACGTCTCCACCCTCGGGATGAGGGCCACGGCGACCAAGGCGGCGACGATCAGCGGCAACCTACCGGCCGACGCGGCCCCCCTGGCCGCCCCCTTGTCGGATAAGGTCTACACCAAGAAGACCTCCATGGTGACCTACGATCAGCTCGGCAACAAGGTCACGCTCGACATCGTCCTCGGCAAGACCGCAACGGCCAACCAATGGCAGGCGCAAGTCTACGTTCCGGGCAACGACACGGCCCTCGCGACCGTGACCCTGGGCTTCGATGCCAACGGCCAGATCTCCGATCCGGCGGCCGTCACGGCGGCGGTCTCCCGGTTGGCCGCCGCCAACGGCACGTCGATCAACCTCGATATGTCGAAGATCACCCAGCTCGCCGGCAGCTACGATCTCAAGGGCACCGCAGACGGCAAGGCGCCCTCGGCGGTGACGGGCTCGGACTTCGCTTCGGACGGCTCCGTCTATGCCCTCTACGAGGACGGCAGCCGCGCCCTCGCCTTCAAGGTGCCGCTGGCCAACGTCGCGAGCCCCGACAACCTCGAGCCGCGCGCCGGCAACATCTACCTGCCCACCAGCACCTCCGGCGACCTCCAGATCGGCTTCGCCGGCCTTTCCGGGCTCGGTTCCATCAAGTCGAGCGCCCTGGAGCAGTCCAACGTCGACGTCTCGTCCGAGCTCACGGCCATGATCGAATCCCAGAGCGTCTACACGGCGAACTCGAAGGTGTTCATGACCGGCAACGAGCTCCTCGAGACCCTGATGAACCTCAAGCGCTGACGCGTCGGCCGGCACCATCGCGGCGGCCGGCCCCGCGCCGATCCCTGGACGTCCCGGCCTCTCCGTCCGCATCGCCTCCGACACGCCCGCTCCCTCAGGAACCCCACGATGGGCCTCTCCCTGGCGCTCAACAGCGCCCGCACTTCCCTGGCGGCCTCCGCCGCGCAGATCGCCGTCACCGCGCGCAACACCGCCGGGGCGAACGATCCGTACTATGCGCGCCGGATCGCGACGGTTGTCACGGCGGGGGGCGGAAGCGCCGTCAACGTCCTGCGGGCCGCCGACGCGGCCCTGTTCGGCCGCAAGATGCTCGCGACCTCCGAGGCCGCCGGCAGCCAGGCCGTGCTCGATGGTCTCCAGACCCTGAGCCAGACCATCGGCGACACCGATTCGACAACGTCGCCGGCCGCCCGCCTCGGTGCTCTCAACGCCGCCCTGCAGGCGGCGGCCAACAAGCCCGATTCCGTCGAGTTGGCACGCAACGCCGTCGAGGCCGCCCGCGATCTCGCCGGGAGCCTCAACACGGCCGCCGCGGCCGTCCAGACCGTGCGCCAGCAGGCCGATACGGCCATGGCGACCTCCGTGGTGCGGATCAACGATCTGCTCGTCTCCTACGAGGCGGCCAACCAGACCGTCACGCGCGGCACCGCCATCGGCGCCGACGTCACCGATGCCCTCGACGACCGCGACCGCATCCTCACCCAGCTCTCCGAGGAGATCGGCATCACCACCGCCGTCCGCGCGGGCAACGACGTGGCGATCTACACCGACAGCGGCGTGCCCCTGTTCGAGCGCGGCGCACGCAAGGTGACCTTCGAACCGACCGCTGCGTTCAGTGCCGGTTCGACGGGCAAGGCCGTCATGATCGATGGCGTGCCCGTCACCGGGGCCGCCTCGCCGATGCCCGCCCGCTCGGGCCGGATCGTCGGCCTCGCCACCCTGCGCGACGACGTCGCCGTGCGTTACGAGACCCAGCTCGACGCCCTCGCGGGCGGGCTCGTCACCGCCTTCGCCGAACCCCGCACGAACGGCACGGGACCGGCCGCCCTGATGGGCCTGTTCACGGACGGATCCGCGGGGGTCCCGGCCCGGTTGCCCGTCGCCGAGACGGGGCTCGCCGCCAAGATCCGCATCAATGCCGCCGTCGATCCCCGCATGGCCGGCAGCGCCCTCGACACCCTCCGCGACGGCGGGATGAACGGGGCCGACTACCGCAGCAACACCGGTGCCGCCGCTTATGCCGACCGCCTGCGCGGCTTGGTGTCCGCGCTCGGCGCCGACCGCACCTTCGATGCCGCCACCGGCCTGCGCACCAGCGACAGCCTGCTGTCCTTCGCCACGGGGTCGGCCGGTTGGCTCGAAGGCCAGCGCAAGTCGGCCGCGTCCCTGGCCGATTACGAATCGACCCTGCTGGCGCGCACGAGCGACGCCCTGTCCAACGCGGTGGGGGTGAACACCGACGACGAGACGGCGAGGGCGCTCGAACTCGAACGGTCCTACACCGCCTCGGCCAAACTGCTGACCCTGGTGAACGACCTTCTCAAGACCCTGATGGATGCGGTGCGATAATCGCCATGCGGATGAATGCCACCTCGACCTTGAGTCTCTGGAACGCACCGCGCACCGGCGCCCAGCGGATGCAGACGGAGATCGCACAGGGCACCAAGGAGCTCGCCACGGGCCGTCACGCCGATGTCGGCCTCGAACTCGGCAGCCGGACCGGCCTGGCCCTCGGACTGCGCCAGCAGAAATCGGAGCTTCAGGCGCTGCAGGACGGCAATGCCGGGGCGACCCTGCGTCTGAGCACGACCCAGGCGGCGCTCCAGCAGATTCAGGCGGCCGCGGATTCGACCCTCAAGACCCTCATCGGCGTACCGGTGGCGGACCGCGCGGCCGTGGTGAAGGACATGGCCGCGAGCCAGCTCGCGGCGCTGACCGCCGTGCTGAACACCGCCGCCGACGGCCAATCCGTCTTCGGGGGGACCAACACGGGGGCGTCGCCCATGACTGCCTACGGAGCCGGATCGGCGGCGAAGTCGGCCGTCGATGCGGCCTTCACCCTTGCGGGCGGCACGTCCATGAGTGCCGCAGGGATGGAGGCCTTCCTCGCGGAGGGCGGCCCCCTCGACACCCTGTTCGGCAACGGCGCCTGGAAGGCCAACTGGTCGAAGGCGTCGGATACCACCCTCGACAGCCGCATCTCCCTCAGCGAGACCGTGGAGACGTCCGCGACGGCCAATGCGCCCGCCATCCGCCGGCTCGCCATGGCCTACGTCGTCGCGTCGGGCCTCGACCTGTCGCGTCTGCCGGCCGACGTGCAGGCCGTCGCGACCGATCGGGTCGCGGGCCTGCTCGGCGAGGCGAGCAAGGGGCTGGTGTCGATCCAGGCCAATCTCGGTCGCGCGCAGGCGCGGATCTCCGATGCGAACACCCGTCTCGATGCGCAGAAGGCGCTCCTCGACAAACAGGTGCAGGCGATGGAGGGGATCGATACCGCCGAGACCAAGACGCGGATCGACCAGCTGACGACCCAGATGCAGATTTCCTACTCCCTGACCGCCCAGCTGCGTCAGCTGAGCCTGGTCTCCTACCTCTGAGGCGACCCTTTCCCGGCGCGGCGGCCTGGCCGGTGCGCGGGACACGACAGCCCCGAAACGCGGCAGCGGCGCGGCGGGCCCGGACACAACGAGGCGGATTGCCATGTACCAGTTTTCCTACGCCGAGATTCTGGAAGACGCCCCCGAGATCGGCCGCGAACGCGAGCGCGCCGCCTTCGACCGGGCGCTCGATCTCATGCGCATCGCCGATCATCCGGCGGCGGCCGTGGCCGACCGGACGGCGGCGGCCGAGTTCATCCAGAAACTCTGGGCGGTCCTCATCGACGACCTCACCAGCCCCGAGAACGCCCTGCCCGAGGCCCTGCGCGCCGACCTCGTGTCCCTCGGCCTGTGGAGCATGCGCGAGTCCAATGCCGTCCTCAGCACGCCCACCCATGGCTTCTCCGCGCTGATCGAGGTCAACGCCTCGATCCGCAACGGCCTGCGGTGAGGTCCGGCATGCGCCTGTCCCTGCGCGCCGGCGAGCGGGTCTTCATCAACGGCGCCGTCCTGCGCGTCGACCGCAAGGTCTCCCTCGAACTTCTCAACGATGCGACGTTCCTGCTGGAGACCCACGTGCTCCAGCCCGAAGAGGCGACGACGCCCCTGCGCCAGCTCTACTTCGCGGCCCAGACCATGGTGATGGAGCCCGCCAACGCCGCGCGCGCACGCGACCTCTACCGGACGCTCCAGGCCGGCATCCTCGCGGCCGTGACCGAGCCGGACATCCGCGACGGTCTCGCGGCGGCGGGCGCCTGCGTCGAGGCCGACCGTCTCATCGAGGCGCTCAAGCTGATCCGTGGCCTGTACAGGGCGGAGGCGGCCCTGCTCGCCGAAGCCACCGGCATCGCCGGGCCTGAGCTCTCCGCCCCACCCGCGCGCGGCCCCGGCCGCGCGCCATCTCTTCCCCGCACGGCCTGAAGGCCCTCACCCCGGAGACCCGCTCGTCATGGCCGTCGGAAGCAGCACCAGCACCCCCCCCACACAGACGGCCACGGCCGCCACCGCGGCCAAATCCGCGAGCGGCGTCGCCGCCTCGATGAACGCGGACACGTTCCTGACCCTGCTCATGGCGCAGCTCAAGAACCAGGATCCGACGAAGCCGATGGATTCCACCGCCTATGTCGGTGAGCTCGCCACGTTCTCGCAGGTCGAGCAGGCGACGAAGACCAACTCCAAGCTCGATTCCCTGCTGTCCTCGAGCTTCCTCTCGCAGGCGGACCAGATCATCGGCCGCACCATCACGTCCGCCGACGGCAACACCACCGGCGAGGTCCAGTCCGTGAAGATCACGAGCGAAGGCGCGCTCGCCCGCCTCACCAACGGCAAGGACGTCCTGCTCGCCGAGGGCATCTCGCTCTCGCAGTGAGGTCCACTCACCCCACGGGTGAAATCCGTGTAGGACCGACAACGGGCGGGACGCGGCAGCGACCCATCAGGGATCACCACGCGAGAAAGGTCACCGGATGAACGAGGTCGATGCCCTCGAACTCGTGCGCGCCGCGATCTGGACGGTGATCGTCGGCGCCGGCCCGGCGATCGGCGCGGCGATGCTCATCGGCATCGCCATCGCGCTACTGCAGGCGCTCACACAGATCCAGGAGGTCACCCTGACCTTCGTGCCGAAGATCGTGGTGATCCTGCTCGTGCTCCTCATCACCTCGTCGTTCATCGGCGGCCAGATCTCGACCTTCGCCGAGGCCACCTACGGGCGCATCGTCACGGGGTTCTGACGGGCGTCGCCGGTGCCCCCCCGGCGGTCTTCGCGGGCCGCTGGGCGAATGCCGGTCCGGCGTCAGGAATTGTAGGTCACCAGGGCGACCACCCACGACCCGTGTTCATGCACGAGGGTATGGGCCTCGGTGTCGTTCGCCGTGGCGCGATCCGGATCGGACTTCTCGATCTTGTAGACGTCGTAGCTCGCGGACTTGCTCGCGGGACCGACGTGACCGAAGCCGCGGGGAGCCCGTCGGAATTGGCGGTCGAACAGACAGACCGCGTCGACGGGCGAATCGACATCGCCGGCTTGACCAAACCGAGCCGTGTCGCCGTAGACCTGTCCCGTCGCCTTTTCGATCGCGATGAAGCGCGCCATTCCAATCCTCAATTGTGACCCTGCGGCCGAGGTGGTGCCACGGAGCGCCCGCTGCAAGCGCGAGGCCTCAATTGATCGGAGAGCCATCCGGCCGCGCCGAGTGGGGGAAGCCCCGGCACAAAGCGCTCGGGAGGAGGCGGAACGCGTGCTTCGCTTTCCTGCGGCACGGCGTTCCTACGACACGGCCTTCAGCTTGTCGGCCATGGCCTGCACCTTGTCCCGGCGCGACGAGAACGTCATCGTGAAGAACACGCGGTCGACACCGAGTTCGGCGAGGCGGGCCTCGCAGGCTTCGGCGAGTGCGCAGATCTCGCTCAGTTCGCCCTCGATGTTGGTGCCGTTGGCATGCATCTCGGCGGTGAGCGGGCTGGCGTCGATGATCGCCTTGATTTCCCGCACGTAGGGCGAGACCGACGGGCCGACCCCCATGGGAACGATGCACAGATCCGCCACGACCTTCATGTGACGACTTTCATGGGCTTGTCTCCCGTGCGCCCGACCTTCGGGCGAGGCGCCCTTCTATCACGGCCGGCCGTGCCCGGGGCGATGAAGCGGCACGCCCCCATCCCCACGCAAGCTTGAACCGCGACAAGGCCCCGTTCATTCACGGGGTAGGCATCCGCCATGGCGGCAAGCGACGCGATCGTCATCGAGCGCAAGTCCCAGCGGGATATCGGCTTTGCCGCCGGGATCATCGCCATCCTGGCGATTCTGTTCCTGCCGGTGCCGGCGATCCTCCTCGACATCGGGCTCGCCTTCTCCATCGCCCTGTCGGTGCTGATCCTGATGGTGGCCCTCTGGATCAAGAAGCCGCTCGAATTCTCGGCCTTCCCCACGGTGCTGCTCATCGCGACCCTGCTGCGCCTCGCGCTCGGCATCGCCACCACGCGACTGATCCTGGCCAACGGCCAGCACGGGGTCTCGGCTGCCGGTCACGTCATCCAGGGCTTCTCGCAGTTCGTGATGAGCGGCGACTTCGTCATCGGCATCGTGGTGTTCCTCATCCTGATCACGGTGAACTTCCTCGTCATCACCAAGGGTGCCACCCGCATCGCCGAGGTCGGGGCGCGCTTCACCCTCGACGCCATCCCCGGCAAGCAGATGGCCATCGACGCCGATCTCAACGCCGGCCTCATCGACGACAAGGAGGCGCAGGGGCGCCGCCGCGAACTCGAGGAGGAGAGCGCGTTCTTCGGCTCCATGGACGGCGCGTCGAAGTTCGTGCGCGGCGAGGCCATCGCCTCGCTCATCACCATCGCGGTCAACGTCTTCGGCGGCATCATCATCGGCACCACCCGCCACGGCATGCCGCTGGGCCAGGCGGCCGACGTGTTCACCAAGCTCTCGGTCGGCGACGGGCTCGTCTCGCAGATCCCGGCCCTGATCGTCTCGCTGGCGGCGGGCCTCCTCGTCTCGAAGGGCGGGACCCGGGGCACCGCTGAGCAGGCGGTGATGGGCCAGCTCGGCGCCTATCCGCGCGCGCTCGCCGTCGCCGCCGCCCTGATGTTCCTGTTCGCCCTGGTGCCGGGCCTGCCCTTCCTGCCGTTCATGGTCCTGTCGGGGCTGATGGCGTTCACCGCCTACGCCATCCCGAAGAAGATCGCCGCGCAGAAGGCCGTGGTCGATGCCCGGACACTCGCCGTCGAGGACCAGAAGCAGCTCGCCGCCCGGGAATCCCTGTCCGTCAAGGAATCGCTCAAGACCCCCGAGATCGAGCTCTGCCTCGGGCGCCAGATCTCGGCCCAGTTCGCCACCTCGCAATCCGAGCTGTCGCATCGGGTCGCGAAGATGCGCCGCAAGTTCGCCCGCCAGTACGGCTTCGTCGTCCCCGACATCAAGCTCACGGACAGCATTGCGCTGGCTCCGAAATCCTACCAGATCCTCATCCACGGCACCGTGGCGGCGACCCAGGAGATCCGCCCAGGCCAACTCCTCGTCGTCGTCGGCGACGGACCCGTCCCGGATGTGCCGAGCGACGAAGTCCGTGAGCCGGCCTTCGGCATGAAGGCCCGCTGGGTGCTCGATTCCTACGGGGCCGAAGTACGGCGCGGCGGCTTCGAGCCCATCGACGGCGCGTCCGTGCTCCTCACCCACCTGTCCGAGGTCATCCGCAACAATCTGCCCCAGCTCCTGTCCTACAAGGACATGCGCGGCCTCCTCGACCGCCTCGACCCCGAGTACAAGCGTCTCCTCGACGAGATCTGCCCGTCGCAGATCTCGTATTCGGGCCTCCAGGCGGTGCTGAAGCTCCTGCTCTCCGAGAGGGTCTCGATCCGCAACCTCCACCTCATTCTCGAGGCGGTCGCCGAGATCACGCCGCACGCCCGCCGCGCCGAACAGATCGCCGAGCACGTGCGCATGCGCATCGCCCAGCAGATCTGCGGTGATCTCGCTGAGAACGGGACGCTCGCGGTGCTGCGGCTCGGCAGCGCCTGGGACCTCTCGTTCCATCAGAGCCTCAAGCGCGACGCCAAGGGCGAGGTCGTCGAGTTCGACATCGATCCGCGCCTCGTCGAGCAGTTCGGCACGGAAGCCGGTGAGGCGATCCGCAAGCACATGCGCGAGACCCGCAGCTTCGCCCTCGTCACCGCGCCGGATGCCCGCCCCTACGTGCGGATGATCATCGAGCGGCTCTACCCGACGCTCGCCGTGCTCTCGCACCTCGAGATCGCCCGGGGGGTGGAGATCCGGTCCCTCGGGACGATCTCGTAAGGCCACTGCGCGTGGTCGCCGGGGCACCCGAGGGCATTCTGGCCGCCTTCCTGATCTTCTGCCGGGTCGGCGGGTGCCTCCTCGTGGTGCCGGGCTTCTCCAGCCCGCGCGTGCCCGGGCAGGTCCGCCTGCTCATCGCCCTCACGGCGTCGCTGGCCATGACGCCGCTGATCCAGCCGCTGTTCCAGGGCCGGCTGGCGGCACAGGACCCGGCCACCACCCTGGCCTGGATCGCCAGCGAGACCATGACGGGGCTCGTGATCGGCTTCCTCGGACGGATCTTCTTCACGGTGCTGGAAACGGCGATGAATGCCGCCGCCACCATGGTGGGGTTCGGCGGCATGCCGGGCTCCGTGGCCGAGGGGACCGATCCGGTGCCGGCGGTCGAGGCCCTGATCATGATGGCGGCCACCGCCCTGCTGTTCGCCGCAGACCTGCATTGGGAGCTGTTTCGCGGATTGGTCGATTCTTACGCTCGCATCCCGCCGGGCGAGGGCATCGGCACCCAGGCCGCCCTGGTGCGGATCGTCGATCAGATCGGCACCGCCTTCGTGCTGGCGTTGCGCATCACCGCGCCGTTCATCGTCTACGCCGTGGCGGTGAACCTGACCGCCGGCTTCATCAACAAGCTTGTGCCGCAGATCCCGGTCTACTTCATCGCGACGCCGTTCATCATGTTCGGCGGATTGCTGCTGCTCTACTACCTCTCGAACGAGTTCATGACGCAGTTCCTCATGGGTTACGTCGACTACCTGCGACGGGGTTAGGGCATGGCCGTCACCACCCGCCAGCGCCTGGAGCGCGCGCGCCGGCTCCTCACCGTGCAGGAGCAGATGCGGGGGATCGCCGAGCGCGACCTCGCCGCGACCCGGCGCGACCTCGCCCGCGTCGAGGCCGACCGCGCGGCGATGCTCACGACGCTTGCCGGCGAGACCATGCACGGCCTGTTCCTCGATGCCGCCGCGCGCCGGCTCAGGGCCCTGGCCGGGGAGGCGACGCAACTCGACGCCACCGCCACCCATCGGGCCGGGCTCGTGCGCGAGCGGGGCCTCGCCGAGAAGCGCGTGGGGCGCCAGGTCGAGGCGCTGGCCGAAACCCGCGCCCGCGAGCGCGAACGGGCCGATATGCTGGAGCAGCTCGACATGCTGGCCGCCCGTGGCGGCGCCTCGTGAGTCTTCCCGACGCAAGCCTTCCCGACGCAAGCCTTTCCCACGCAAGCCTCCCGAAAGCCACGGGGCCTATCCCCTATCGCCGACGGGCCATTCCCTTCGAAGCGTCGCGGCAGCCATGAGCATCTCCACTCCCACCGATATCGTTCTCGACGTGGCCCGGGCCGCCGATCCGGCGCGCTACCAGGAGGCGACGGCCAAGCTGTCTGCGCCGGGCGCCACCGATCCGGCCGCCTTCAACGACGCGTACCGCATGGCCGGCACGTCCGTGCACATGCCCCTCGACGCGCGTTCGACCCTCACGGCACTCCAGACCGACAACGTGATCTCGGGCGCGGGCAAGATCGGCGATCCCTACAAGCAGTTCGAGGCCTTCGTCCTGCGCCAATTCGTCGAGACCATGATGCCGTCGAAGGCCGCGTCGGTGTTCGGCAAGGGCAATGCCGGCGGCATCTGGAAGTCGATGCTCGCCGATCAGATCGGCACCCAGGTCGCCAAGGCCGGCGGCCTCGGCATCGCCAAGATGCTGGAGGCCGCGCGTCCCCTGGAGAAGACGTCGCTGGACAAGACCACCCCGGACAAGATCACCCCAGACAAGATCCGCCCGGCCGGCTCGGTCGATCAAGCGACGGGCGCGTGAAAGGACCGACCATGCTGATCGCATCCCTGAAGCGGCTCGAAGCCGTCGTCGCGGCCGAGACGGAGGCGCTCCTGACCCACCGTCCGTTCGATCAGGAAGCGGTGAACCTGCGCAAGAGTCAGAGCCTCCTCGAACTCACCCGCCTGACCCGGGGCCTCGACCCGGACCAAATCGCGCCCGAGGTCGCCGACCAGCTCGCGCGCCTGAGCCGGGCGTTGAGCCGCAACCAGGGCGTCGTCGGCCAGCACCTGCGCGCCGTCGAGGAGATCTCGGAGATCGTCACCCAGGCGATCCGGGATTCGGAATCCGACGGCACCTATTCCGGCCACCTGCGCCGTTGATCCCCTATCGGCACCAGGCGTGAGCGCATGAAGACTGTCCTGACCGGCCTGTGGATCTGCGCCGTCACCATCCTGTCCTGCTACGGGGCGGTGACCTGGGGCAGCGGTCTGTTCGCCAAGAAGGAGGAGCCGTATCTTGAGGGTCTACAGTACCAGAAGCTGCCGCCGATCAATGTTCCAATGGTGGCGGACGGCAAGGTGCAGGGTTACATCGTTGCGGTTCTTGTCTTCACTGCCGATGCGCGGTTGATGCACACTCTTCCGGTGCCACCCAACGCCTTTGTGGTCGACGAGACCTTCCGGCAGATCTACGCCGACCCGCAGATCGATTTCAAACGCCTGTCGCGTTACAACGTCACCCAGCGCCTCGCGGAGGTCCGCAAGGCGGTCAACGCGCGACTCGGCGCCGACGTGGTGAAGGATGTTCTCGTCGAGGAGTTCAACTTCGTCGCCAAGCGCGAAGTCCGCTCGTGACGCGAAGGTCTCCCCGGCCCTGGAGGCCGGAGAGACCAAAAACTACTTCAGGCGGGCGGCGGCCCAGGCGATGTGATCGGCCATGAAGGTCGAGATGAAGTAGTACGAGTGATCGTAGCCCTCGCGCATGTTGAGGGTCAGGGCGATCCCGGCCGACTTGCAGGCCTCGTCGAGCAGCCAGGGGCGAAGGCCGTCGTCGAGGAAGCTGTCGGCCGTACCCTGATCGACCAGGAACTCCGGGAAGCGGTGGCCGTCCTCGATCAGTGCCGTGGCGTCGTGGGCGCGCCATGCGGCGGTGTCGGTTCCGAGGTACTTCTCGAAGGCCGGCTTCGACCATCCGGCCGTGGAGGGCTGGGCGATCGGGGCGAAAGCCGAGCAGGACTTGAAGCGGTCGGGATAGGTCAACGCGATGGTCAGCGCCCCGTGGCCGCCCATGGAGTGGCCGAAGATGCCCTGGCGGGTCATGTCGGCGGGGAATTCCTTGGCGATGAGTGCGGGCAGCTCCTCGGTGACGTAGCTCCACATCCGGTAGTTCGTGGCGTAGGGCGCCTGGGTGGCGTCAACGTAGAACCCGGCGCCGGAGCCGAACTGCCAGTTGCCGTCCTCGTCGGGGATGCCGGGCCCGCGCGGGCTGGTGTCGGGCGCCACGATGATCACGCCGTGCTCGGCCGCCGCCTTGCGGTACTCGCCCTTGTCCATGACGTTGGCGTGGGTGCAGGTGAGGCCCGACAGGTACCACAGCACCGGCACCGGACCGTTCTCGGCCTGGGGCGGCACGAACACCGCGAAGGTCATCGGACAGCCGGTGGTCGTCGCATCGTGCTTGTAGACGCCCTGCGTGCCGCCGTGGGCGCGGGCCTTCGAGATGGTTTCCATGTGTGCTCTCCTGCTGGGGGCATGGATTTTCCCTCCCCACAAAGGGGGAGGGAGGCAGTGTCAGCCAAGATCCGTCTTAGTAAACCACCACCGACCGGATCGACTTGCCCTCGTGCATGAGGTCGAAGCCGTGGTTGATGTCTTCGAGCGGCATGGTGTGGGTGATCAGATCGTCGATGTTGATCTTGCCCTCCATGTACCAGTCGACGATCTTCGGCACATCGGTGCGGCCGCGCGCGCCGCCGAAGGCCGAGCCCTTCCAGACGCGGCCGGTGACGAGCTGGAACGGACGGGTCGAGATCTCCTTGCCGGCCTCCGCCACGCCGATGACGATCGACTCGCCCCAGCCGCGGTGGCAGCATTCGAGAGCCTGGCGCATGACGTTGACGTTGCCGGTGCAGTCGAACGAGAAATCGGCGCCGCCGCCCGTGGCGTCGAGGATCGCCGCGACGACGTGATCGTTGCCGACCTCCTTCGGATTGATGAAGTGGGTCATGCCGAACTTGCGGGCCATCTCCTGCTTGTCCGGATTGATGTCGACGCCGATGATCTTGTCGGCACCGACCATCCGGGCGGCCTGGAGTACGTTGAGGCCGATGCCGCCGAGGCCGAACACCACCACGTTGGCGCCGGGCCAGACCTTGGCGGTGTAGATCACCGCGCCGATGCCGGTGGTGACGCCGCAGCCGATGTAGCAGATCTTGTCGAAGGGGGCGTCTTCGCGGATCTTCGCCAGGGCGATGGCGGGGAGGACCGTGAAGTTCGAGAAGGTCGAGCAGCCCATGTAGTGGAACACGGAGTTCGAGCCGCCCGGGCTGCCGCCGGTGGAGACGCAGGAGAAGCGCGAGGTGCCGTCCGGCATCACGCCCTGGCCCTGCGTCGCGCGGATCGCGGTGCAGAGGTTGGTGCGCTGCGACAGGCAGGACTTACAGCTGCGGCATTCGGGCGTGTAGAGCGGGATGACGTGGTCGCCGACCTTGAGGTCCGTGACGCCGGCGCCGACTTCGCGGACGATGCCCGCGCCCTCGTGGCCGAGGATCGCCGGGAATTTGCCCTCGGAATCGAGGCCCGACAGGGTGTAGGCGTCGGTGTGGCAGATGCCCGTGGCCATGAGTTCGACGAGAACCTCGCCGGCCTTGGGTCCTTCGATATCGATCGTCTCGATGGTGAGGGGCTTCTTGGCCTCCCACGCCACCGCTGCGCGCGTCTTCATACGGATGCTTCTCTTGTGCTTGGCGATCACGGGCGGCGCCGAACTGCCGACTCTTCGGCTCGCGGCATCTTGACGATGGCGATCCGAACGGCCCGAAAATCTGGGTCGTGTGATGATGGTTATGGCGCGGATATGCAACGCCTTGACCGCGCCGTGTCGCGCGGACCTGCCTTGCGCCGTTCGCTCGGGATCAGCGTCCCGCGAGCAGGCCCGACACCGCCGCCTCGGTCACGAGGCGGGCGAGGCGCGCTTCCCCGGATGCATCGGACCCGAGGATGACGCCGCCGCAGGCCCCGGTCCGGCCCGCGATGGCGTAGCGCAGGACGCTCGCCGGTCGGAGCGGCCCGCCGCCGTCCGAGACGAAGCCGCGCAGACCGCCCGGGTGTTCGTTGCAGCCGATGGCGAGGGACAAGCCCGCCGTCCGGCCCGTCAGCGCCACGGGCACGACGGAGAGGCGGGCGCGGCCGGACTGCGCCATGGCCCGGCGCGGGCCGGCCAGGGCCGCGACGATGTCGGGGCCGAAATGGACGAGGCCCTCGAACGTCACTGGCCCGTCACCGGCCGTGAACCGGTCGAGCACGGCGAGGCCCGAAAGGTCGTCGAGGAGGACGAAGACGCGGCGGTGATCGTAGGCCGGCCCGTGCACGGTGGTGGCGATGGCGCAGGCCTGGGCGCCGTCGAGGCGGATGGCCCCGGCGAGCCGGGCCGCGCCGGCCCCGGGTTCGCACCCGTTCGGCCAGGCGACGTTGTGGCCATGGGCCGACAGGATGTGGTGGCGTGCCGGCCCGGTCTCGATCTGTGCCGAGCTCCCGGCCTCGACGACCCAGCGCACGCCCTCGCTGGCATGGACGAAGGAGGTGCAGTCGCGGTGCCCCTGACCGGTGGAGGTCTGGCCCGTGAACGTGCAGGCGAAGTGGGACCAGCCCCGTCCGGGGGCATCCGAGCGGGCCGCGATCATGTCCGTCCCGGCGTCCGACGGCAGGCGTGGGACACTCGCGGCGGGGCGACCGCGCGGGTCGCGGCGCTCGGCCACCAAGGTGCTTCCGGAGCGTGCCACGAGGCGCCCGATCCAGCCCGCCGCATCGCCGTTGGCGGGCGTATCGCCGAAGGGCGGCAGGCGTCCCCCCGGATCGAGGAGGCCCGCGAGGCCCGGCAGGACCTTGGCGACCCGGCCTGAGAGAAACCCCGCGAGGCCGTCGTCGCCCACGCTCCGGGCGAGGACCCGCAGGAGGGTCGCGAGTTCGAGGCGCTGGTGGAGGGACGGCGCCGCGAAACGCCCCTCGGCGTCGAGCTGGCTCTCCACGCCGGCGCGCAGGCCCGCCTCGGCGAGGCCGAGCCAATGGGCGGCCAGGGGCAGGCGCGGCAGGGCGCGGGCGACGCCGTGCAGCACCGCCGCCGCCTGAATCTGGTGCAGCGAGCGCCCGAAGGTGTTCTGGCCGACGATCTCGGCAAGGGCGAAGCCATGGCGCACCACCTCGCCCGTCAGCACCAGGGCGGCGGCACTGCCCGGCATGCCCGCACGCCCGAGGAGATGGACGAGGGTTTCGGTTCGGGTCGCAAGGGCCGAGGGGTGCAGGGCGAGGCCGTCGGCGGGCGACCCCCACGGGTTGGCCCGCGACCACGACACGGCGAGGCCGAGGGCCGTGGCCGCTCCCCCGGGCGTCCCCGCCAGGGCGACGAGCCAGCCGAGACCCTGGTATTCGATCCGCCATGCCACCGACCGGAAGGGGTCTTCGCTCCAGTCGGGTCGCTCGGGCACCGTCCACGCCGTCTGCGAACCGAGGCGCAGGACCCGGTCGAGGCCCGTGCGCGGGGCGCCTTCACCGCGCTGGAGATCTCGCGCCAGGGCGAGCACCTGCGGGATCGCGGCCGCCTCCGGGCCCGGGCACCAGCCGGCGATGGAGGCGACGGGCAGGTCGAGGCGCTCGGCGAGGCGGGCGAGGAAGTCCGGCGCGTCGAGGGCATCGTCGCCGCACAGGTTCTCCAGGCGCAGGCGATCCTCGAGGGCGATCTCGGGAGCGGCGAGCAGTTCCGCGTCCGGGCTCCCGGCGTCCCAGGTGGCAAACCCCACTTCGACCCGCTCCGCACCCGGCACGGGGGCGAGTTCCAGGGTGAAGCGCCGGGCCTGCTGGTGCGCGGAGAGATCGACGAGGGCCCCGAGGGACGGCACCGAGATCGTGCCCGGATAGGGCGGTTCCAGCGCGGCGCCGGCGGCGTCCCGGTAGACCACGCGCGCCAGGGCCGCGTGGCTCCGCGGGACGGCCGTGAAGATCTGTCCCCGCAGGACGAGACCGCAGCCCGGCACCAGGGCATGGACGATCCAGTCCGGCTCCGGCGCGAGGCGGCGACGCACGCGCGGGGAAGGGGAGGGGCCGCCCTGGGCCAGGGTGGCCTCCGCCACCGTGAACGGGCTTGTGTTGCGCCAAGAGCGGATCGTGACGGTGATCGCGGCGGCGGGGGCCGGCAGCAGGAAGGCCAGCCGGCAGATGCCGGCGCGCAGGGCCCGGGCCTCCGCCGGCAGGTAGGCCGGTCCGGGAATCCAGGTGCCGTGCGGGTCGAGGAGGGTCCGGTCGAGGCCCGGCACGTGGTCGAAATCGAGGCTCGATCCGTCGGGGGCCAGGCAATCGATCCCCACGAGGGCGAAATCCAGGGCGCCCGCGGCGGCTTCCTCCGCGTCCCAGCCGAGCCGGAAACGCAGGCTGCACCACGCGTCGCCGGTGAGGTCGGGGAAACCGAACACCACCCGCGAAAACCGGTTCTTGGCCGGAATCCAATGCTCGTCCTCGCCGGGGCCGACGGTCGCGCCCCCGGCATGGCGGGACGCCTGCGGGCGTCGGGCGTCGGGACCGCTCAAGCGGATCGACCGGGGACGCGGGGCGGAAACGGGACCGGCATGGGACGCCTGATGAGAGGGCTCGGCGCGTGGGCGCAGCACGATCGAGGGGAGGGTGGCACTGAGGCGCAGCCGATGACCCTGTCAAGCCGCCGGCCGGGCCACGTCGCGCGTCAGCCTGGGACAAGATTGGTTCCCTAGGAAGCGGATATCGAATGCATTCGGAGCGCGCGGTGACAGGCGTCTATCTTTTCGACCTCGCCTCGCAGCAGGCCCGGTATCTCGGCGTGCGGCAGGCGACCATCGCCAGCAACGTGGCGAACGCCAACACACCCGAATACAAGGCCCGCGATGTCGTGCCCTTCGCCGACGTGATGGCCCGCACCGGCGCCGCCGGTCTCGCGATGACGGCGAGCACCCACGTCGCCTCGGAAGAGGGACGCATCCCCACGAAGCCCGTCACGGCGGCGGACGCCTGGGATGCCCTGAGCACCGGCAGTTCCGTGAGCCTCGAGCAGGAGATGCTCAAGGCCGGCGAGGTCAGCCGCGACCACGGGCTCAACATGGGGATCGTCAAGGCATTCGACCGGATGCTGAAGGCGGCGGTGCGCAGCTGATGATCGATCCCCTCGCCGCCTCGACCCGTTTCGCCAGTGCCGGCATGGAGGCGCAGTCCCTGCGCCTGCGCATCGCCGCCGAGAACGTCGCCAACGCCCAGTCGGTGGGCGATTCCCCCGGCGCCGACCCCTATTCGCGCAAGACCGTGAGCTTCAGCGCCGCCATGGACCGCGCCGCCGGCGGGGCCAGCGTCAAGCTGCGCAGCATCGGTACCGACACCAGCCCGTTCCGCATCGAGCGCGATCCGGGGAGCCCGGCGGCGGATGCCGAGGGCAACGTCAAGCTGCCCAACGTCAATGCCCTGATCGAGATGGCCGACATCCGCGAGGCCAACCGCTCCTACGAAGCCAACGTGCAGGTGATCAAGCAGGCTCGCGCCATGGTCTCCAGCATCATCGACCTCCTGAGAACGTGAGTTTGCGCCGATGATCGAAGCCCTCGCCTCGCTTTCGGCCTTCGACAGGGCCGCCGGCCTTTCCGGCCCCAGCGCCGCCGCCCCGTTGCGGCCGGCGAGTTTCGCCACCATGCCGGCAGCGTCCACGGGCGGCGCCCTGCCGGGGGCCGATTTCGGCGACGTCATGGCCCAGCTCGCCGCCGGGGTCCGCACCTCGCTGCGCACCGGCGAGGCCACGGCCATCTCGGGGATCCAGGGCAAGGCCTCGACGCAACAGGTCGTGGAGGCGGTGATGTCCGCCGAGCAGAGCCTGCAGACCGCCATCGCCGTACGCGACAAGGTCGTCGCCGCCTATCTCGAACTCAGCCGCATGGCGATCTGAGGTCGGCGCAGCGCCTCACGACAAGAACCGGTTCCCCTTGTTCGGGCTGATGCTCGAAGGACTCCCAAAACCATGAGAGCACTTGCCATCGCCGCGACGGGCATGAACGCCCAGCAGATGAACCTCGAGGTCATCGCGAACAACATCGCCAACCTGAACACCACCGGGTTCAAGGGCGCGCGGGCCGAGTTCACCGATCTGCTCTATCAGGCCGAGCGCCAGCAGGGCGTCCCGAACCAGGCCGGCCAGGAGCCGGTGCCCGAGGGCGCGATGCTCGGCCTCGGCGTGCGCACGGCCGCCATCCGCAACCTGCACCGGCAGGGGCCGCTCGCCAACACCGCCAATCAGCTCGACATGGCCATCAACGGGCGCGGCTACTTCCAGATCACCAACCCCAACGGCGAGATCAACTACACCCGGGCGGGCTCGTTCAACCGCAACAACACCGGGCAGCTCGTGACCCTCGAGGGCTACACCGTCGAGCCCGCCATCACGATCCCGGCCAACGCCGTCGACGTGGTGATCAACGGGTCCGGTCAGGTCTTCGCCAAGATCGACGGCCAGGTCCAAGCCCAGAACATCGGCCAGCTCTCGCTCGCCAACTTCGCCAACGAATCCGGCCTCGAACCCCTCGGAAACGGCCTCTATCGCGAGACCGCCGCTTCGGGTGCCGCCGTGGTGGGGGTCGCGGGCGACCTGAGCTTCGGCAAGATCCAGCAGGGATACCTCGAGAGCTCCAACGTCGATCCGGTGAAGGAGATCACCAACATGATCACCGCCCAGCGCGCGTTCGAGATGAATTCCAAGGTGATCCAAGCCGCCGACGAAATGGCCGGCACGGTCTCGAAGGGCATCCGCTGAGTCAGCGGGCGCCGCCCATCCCGAACCCACCCCGATTCCGACGCCATCGAACCCGGCCGGCGACGGCGGACCGCCCGCGCCCCGCGCGCCCGCCGCCCGGCCCTTCACAGCGAGGCACGACCACCATGGGCCATACGACTTTCGGCGGCGGATTCGCGGGTGGCCTCATGGGCCTGGCCCTGGCGCTCGCCTGCGCCGTCCCGTTCGGCCCCGTCTCGTCCCGGGCCACCGAACTGCTCCTGCCGGTGCCCACCGTGACGATCTACGCCGGCGACGTGATCAAGCCGGGCATGCTGCGCCTCCAGGCCTACCCCGAGAGCTTCAAGGCGCGTACCGCCGTCATCGACGCGCCCATGGCCATCGCCGGTCGTACGGCGCGGCGGATGCTGCTGCCGGGCGAGCCCGTGCCCGTCAACGCCGTCGAGGATCCCCGCCTCGTGAGCCGCAACGTGGCGACGCAGATCGTGTTCGAGGAGCAGGGCCTGCTCATCACCGCCGTCGGTTCGCCCCTCCAGAACGGGGGACTCGGCGAGACCATCCGGGTGCGCAACGCCGATACGGGACGCATCGTCCTCGGCACGGTGATGGCCGACGGACGCATCCGCACCGGCTCCGGCCAGTGATGCGCCTCTGGTTCCTCGCCCTGGCGCTTGTCCTGGCCGCGCTGCCCGCCGAGGCCATGGGCACGCGCATCAAGGACATCGCCAACCTCAAGGGCGTGCGCGACAACCAGCTCGTGGGCTACGGCCTCGTCACCGGCCTGCAGGGCACGGGCGACACCCTGCGCAACGCCCAGTTCACCGAGCAATCCCTGCAATCCATGCTCGACCGCATGGGCATCAACGTCCGCGATGCGCGCCTGCGCACCCGCAACGTCGCCGCCGTGATGGTGACGGCCGACCTGCCGCCCTACACCGGCACCGGCTCGCGCATCGACGTCACCGTGACCTCCCTCGGCGACGCCACCTCCCTCAAGGGCGGCACCCTCTTGATGACGCCCCTCATGGGCGGCGACAGCCTGACCTACGCCGCCGCGCAGGGACCGCTCGCCGTGTCGGGCTTCGCCGTGGGCGGCGCGGCAGAAACCATCACGCAGGGCGTGCCCACCGCCGGGCGCATCCCCAACGGTGCGATGATCGAGCGCGAGGTGCCGGGCACCTTCCGCGACCTGCCCGAACTCGTGTTCGAACTGAAGAACCCCGACTTCAAGACCGCCACGATGGTGGCCGACGCCATCAACGCCTACGCCCTGCAGCGTTTCCGCCGCCGGGTGGCCACCGCCCGCGACCAGCGCGCCATCGCGCTCATCCGCCCGCCGCAGGTGACGCAGACCCGGTTCATCGCCGAGATCGGCGATGTCACCGTCCAGCCCGATGCGCCGGCCCGCGTCGTGGTGGATCAGCGCACCGGCACCGTGGTGATCGGACGCAACGTGCAGATCTCCACCGTGGCCGTGACGCACGGCAACCTGACCGTACGGGTGACGGAAACCCCCGAGGTGGCCCAGCCGGCCCCGTTCTCCAACGGCGTCACGGCCGTGGTTCCGCGCACGGAGGTCGCCGTCAACGAGCAGTCCGGCCGCATGGCGATCATCGGCGGGTCCGATCTCCAGACCCTGGTGCGGGGCCTCAACAACGTCGGCCTGAAGCCCAGCGACATCATCTCGATCCTCCAGGCGGTGAAGACCTCCGGGGCCCTGCAGGCGGAGCTCGTGGTTCAATGAGTTCGACGAAGGCTCTGCGAATCGCCGGCGAGGCGGCCCGGATGGTCGTCCCGGGCCACGCGCGGACGGTTCCGTCCCGGGGGCTTGCCCCGATGGCCGTGCGGATGCTGGTTTGCCTGGGGCTGCTTGCCGTGGCCTCCCTCGCTCTCGGTCCCGTGCGCGCCCAGGGCAGCAAGCCTGAAGGTGGCAAGCCTGCGGTGTCCGGCCTCAATCCCGGCCCGTTTCCGAAGTCGGCTCCGGGCAAGTCCAAACTCGCCGACACCAAACCGATCGACACCAAGCTGGTCGAGTCGAAGCCGGCCGAGGTGGCGCCCGACGCCGTGCGGCTTCCCGAGGTCGCTCAGGTGGCCGAGGTCCGGTTGCCCGAAGCCCCGGCCGCGCCGGAGCCGGCCAGATCCGCGTCCGCCAATGCCACCCCCGCCAAGCCGTCGCCCTACTGCGCCAGCATCGCGGACGCGGCGGCCGATGCCCGCTTCGCCTGGCAGAAAGAGCAGCTCGCGATCCTGGAAAAGCAGGTCGACGAGCGCATCCGGCGCCTCGAGGAGAAACGCGCCGAGTACGAATCCTGGCTCGCGCGCCGTAACGAGTTCCTCGCCAAGGCCGATACCGGCGTGGTGGCGATCTACCAGAAGATGCGCCCCGACGCCGCCGCCCTCCAGCTCGCGAACATGCCCGACGAGGGCGCGGCCGCGATCCTGACGAAGCTCAACGCCCGCACCGCGAGCGCGATCCTGAGCGAGATGGAGGCGGCCCGCGCCGCCCAGCTCGCCCGGATGATGACCGATGCGGGCAAGAAAGCCCGTGAAAGCGAGAAATCCTGATGCCTGCCACCCGTCTGCGCGCCGGCTTCGTCCTGGCGCTCCTCGCGCCTGGGCTCGGGGCCTGCAACACGCCCATGGCCCAACTCGGCCAGCCGCCCCTCCTCACTCCGATCGGCACGGGCCTGTCCCCGCCGCGCGAGGCCCTGCCCACCACCTTCGGTTCGCTCTCGCGCCGGACCTACCACTCGACTTGGTCGCCCTCGAGCGTCGACCTGTTCCAGGACCCGCGTGCGCGCAACATCGGCGACGTGATCACGGTGTCGATCCTCATCGACGACAAGGCCCAGTTCGGCAATTCGAGCGACCGCTCGCGCAGCCAGAAGTCGAGCCTCGGTTTCGATTTCGGCTACGGCGTCTCGGCGCTCAGCGACAAGGCGACGGCCGATGCGGGCATCCGCTCCGGCACCGAGACCAAGGGGGCGGGCAACATCGACCGGTCCGAGGTGCTGCGCCTGTCGGTCGCCGCCATCGTCACCGAGCAGATGCCCAACGGCAACATGGTGATCTCGGGTTCGCAGGAGGTCCGGGTCAACAACGAGGTGCGCGTGCTCAACGTCGCCGGCATCGTCCGCCCGCGCGACATCTCACGCAAGAACACCATCGACTACGACAAGATCGCCGAGGCGCGCATCTCCTACGGTGGGCGGGGGCGCATCACCGACGTGCAGGGCCCGAGCGTCGGCCAGCAGGTCTTCGAAACCCTGGCCCCGTTCTGACGCCCCCCTGAAGCGGAGACGCACGCGATGGCGGCCAAGGACGACACGAAGAAGGGCGGCGGCAAGGGCTGGATCGCCGCCCTGGCGCTGGTGAGCCTCGTCGCCATCGGCACCGGCGGAGGCTTGGGGATGTATCTCCTCTCCAAGGTCGAGAAGGCCGTCGACAGCAAGACGAAGGAGGCCGAGAGCAAGGCGGTGAAGGTGCTGAAATACACCGGTGATCTGGCCCTGCGCCCCGTCGGCTCCGTGGTGACCAACCTCGCCGATTCGGGTGATGCCTGGGTGCGCCTCGAATCCTCCGTGGTGTTCAAGACCGGCGCCGTCCCCAATCCCGATATCGCGCTGGCCGAGATCCGCGCCGACATCGTCGCGTATCTGCGCACGGTCTCCATGCGCCAGATCGAGGGAGCCAGCGGCCTCCAGCACCTGCGCGAGGACCTCAACGAGCGCGTCGCCCTGCGCACCAAGGGTCAAGTGCGTGAACTGATCGTCGAGATGCTGGTGGTGCAATAGCGGGCACCTTCCCTCCCCCTTGCGAGGAGGAGAGCCGCCAGGATCGACGCGGGCGCGACCAACGGAAAACCCCATGAGACGCATCACCACCCTGGCCTTCGCGGCCGCAGCGACCCTCGCCTTCACGGGCGTGGCCGGCGCGCAGTCGGCCACCGGCCTGCCGGCCCTCGATGCCCTGCTGCCGGCCGGCAACGGCGCCGCGAGCGGGCGCATCCTGCAGCTCGTGGCGCTCCTCACGGTGCTGTCTCTGGCGCCGGGCCTCCTCGTGATGGTGACGAGCTTCACCCGGTTCGCCATCGCGTTCTCGTTCCTGCGCTCGGGGCTCGGCCTGCAAAGCACCCCGGCCAACATCTTCCTCGTGTCGCTGTCCCTGTTCATGACGTTCTACGTCATGTCGCCGACCTTCGACCGGGCCTGGAACGAGGGGCTGCGGCCGCTGACCGAGAACAAGATCACCGAACTCGAGGCGATTCCGAAGATCGTCGAGCCGTTCCGCGAGTTCATGGTGGCGCATGTCCGCCCCAAGGACCTCCAGACCTTTACGGATCTCGCCAGCCGCACCATCCCGAAGGCCGAGGGCGGCGAGACCGTCGACCTGCGCATCCTGATCCCGGCCTTCATGATCTCCGAGTTGCGGCGCGGCTTCGAGATCGGCTTCCTCATTGCCCTGCCGTTCCTCGTCATCGACATGATCGTGTCCACGGTGGTGATGTCCATGGGCATGATGATGCTGCCGCCGACGGTGATTTCCCTGCCGTTCAAGGTGCTGTTCTTCATCCTCATCGACGGCTGGAACATGCTGGTGAGCGGGCTGGTGCGATCATTCTTTTAGGCGTTCCTCCGAAAGGTTCCCGTCCGGCATCGCATTTCGATGATGCGGCGCAATCTCCGCGCAAGGCAGCATCGTGAAAAGGGCTCCATCAGATCGCGGGTCTGAAGCGGAGCAGCCCACCGAATGTCCGGTCTCCAACACGCCGAACGCCTCTGGAACAACATCCTCGCCCTCGGGGGACGGCGGATCGCCGCCCTCTCGCTCATCGGCGTGGTGGTCTTCCTCGCCGTCGGTCTCGGGGCGTACTACCTCAGCCGCCCGGCCCAGGAGACGCTCTACACCGGCCTCAGCCGTGAGGATGTCGGGCGCATCGGCAGCGTCCTGAAGGACGCCAACATCCCGTTCGACGTGAGCGCCGACGGCGCCGCCGTCCTCGTCTCCTACGGCAACACCGCCACGGCCCGCATGCTGCTGGCCGAGAAGGGCCTGCCGCAGAGCGCGAAGTCCGGTTACGAGCTGTTCAACGATCTCGGCTCCCTCGGCATGACCTCGTTCATGCAGGAGGTCACCCGCGTCCGCGCCTTGGAGGGCGAGATCGCCCGCACCATCCAGGGCATGAAGGGCGTGAAGGCCGCCCGCGTCCACATTGTGCTCCCCGACCGCGGTTCGTTCCGCCGCGACCAGCAGCCGCCCTCGGCCTCCGTCGTGGTCCGGACCGAGCCCGCCGACGACGTCAGCGGCGCCCAGTCCATCCGCCACCTCGTCGCCTCGGCGGTGCCCGGCATGAAGCCCGACCGCGTCACCGTGATCGGCTCCGGCGGCTCGCTGCTCCTGTCGGGCGACGACACCAACGCCCAGCCGACCGGCAAGATGGCGACCCTCGAGAAGACCATCGGGCACGAGGTTCAGGACAACATCCGCCGGACCCTGACCCCCTACCTCGGCGTCGGCAATTTCGAGGTGAGCGTCGCCGCCCGCCTCAACACCGACAAGACCGTCAAGAACGAGACGATCTTCAACCCTGACCAGCGCGTCGAGCGCTCGACCCGGGCCGTGCGCGAGACCGAGAACGCCCAGAACCGCAACGCCGCCAAGACCACCTCGGCGGCCCAGAACCTGCCCGACGCCCGCACCCGCTCGGACGGCAACGACTCCTCCAGCAACGAGACCCAGAAGCGCGAGGATCTCACCAACTACGAGATTTCCTCGCAGACGATTCAGACGGTGAGCGACGGCTACGCCATCCGCCAGATCTCCGTCGCGGTCCTCGTCAACCGCGCGCGCCTCGCTTCCCTCGCCGGCCCAGACGCCACCAAGGCCCAGATCGACGCCCAGGTCGCCGAGATCGAGCAGCTCGTCGGCTCGGCCGCCGGCTTCAACAAGGAGCGCGGCGACAACGTCAAGGTCGCGGCCGTCGGCTTCGTCAACGACGGCCAGCCCCTGGAGGCCGTGCCGCCGCTGGGGATCATGGACGTGCTGATGCGCCAGTCGGCCACCCTCATCAACGCCGGCACCATCCTGCTGGTGGCCGGCCTGCTGATCTGGTTCGGCCTGCGCCCGGCCATGCGCGCCATCCTCGAAATCCCCGCCGCCCAGCAGGAAGAGGTTCTGGCGTTGGCCGCCGCGACGGCCGCCGCCAACGGCAACGCGGCCCTTGCCGACGGAACCGCGCCGGGGCTGGCCCTCGGGAACAGCGCCGTCGGCGCCGGCGATGTGCCGAGCCTCGCCGCGCCCGCCGGTGGTGTCGCCGGCATGATCGAGGATCTCGCCGACAAGCTCGCCCGCTCGCCGCAGAAGCGACTGGAGCAGATGATCGAGACCGACGAAGCCCAGGCCGCCGAGATCCTGAAGCGCTGGCTCCTGCGTGAGGCCGCGTGATGGCCCCCGCGATCGCCCGCCTGCTCCCCGACTTCTCCGTCCCCGCGACCGCGTCCCGCCCTCCGGCCGCACCCCGTGCGTCGGCGAATTCCGACGCGTCCGAAGGTCTTGCCGTTCTTCTGCGCGTGCCCTCGCCGGCCGTCCCCGCTCCCCCGCCGGAGGACCGGGCCGCGCTTCTCAAGGACGCCGAAGCCCGTGGCCGGGCCGAGGGGCGCACCCAGGCGCAGGCCGAATCCGCCGCCGCCCTGGCCTTCGCGCAGGCCGATTTCGACGCCCGCCTCGCGGCGGCCCGCGTGGATTGGTGCGCGGCCGAGAGCGATCGCCTCGCTGCCGGATTCTCCGCCGCGATCCATGCCCTCGGGGGCCAGCTCACCGACCGCGTCGGAAATCTGCTGGTGCCGGTGCTGACGGCCGGCCTCCGGCGCCAGGCCGTGGACGAACTCGCCCTGACCCTCGCCCAGCTGCTCGGCGATCCGCGCCACGCCCCCGTGCGGATCGGTGGGCCGGCCGACCTCCTCGACGCCCTCGCGGGCAAGCTCGGCGCGGTGGAATCGACCGTGGCCTTCAGCCCCTCCGAGACCGTCGAGGTCACGATCCAGTCGGACCAGACTTTGATCGAAACGCAGCTCGGCGCCTGGGCCGGACTGCTCACCGCCGCCGTCGAAGGAGCCTAGCGCGATGGCGGACGATCACCACGAGATCATCATCATCAAGCGCCACGCCGACCACGACGAGGGTCACCACGGCGGCGCCTGGAAGATCGCGCTCGCCGACTTCATGACGGCCATGATGGCCCTGTTCCTGGTGCTGTGGCTCATCGGCTCCACCACCAAGGAGACGAAGACCGCCATCGCCCAGTACTTCAATCCCGTGAAGCTCGCCGACGTCACCTTCGATCGCAAGGGCGTGCGCGATCCCACGAACACCCCCGGCGAGCCGTCCCCCGAGGACGGCAAGGCCGAGGAGGCCGGTGGCAAGGGGGATGGCAAGGCAGAGGGGAAGGGCGACGGCAAGGGCGCCGATGCGGCCCCGGGCAGCCGTGCCCGCGAGGCCGCCCTGTTCCAGGACCCCTACGCGGTCCTGGCCAAGCTCGCGGCGGACGCCGAAGCCGAATTCTCAAGCGCCGACACCGTCGCCTCCGAGACCGGCGAGCCCGGCATCCGGGGCGGCGAGGCCGCGCGCGATCCGTTCGATCCGCTCTACTGGCAGGTCGCCCCCGTGGCGAAGGCACGGACGGAGCAGCCGGGCTCCGCCGCCACGGTCAGCCCCCTGCCGCAGGAGGGCCGCCTCGACGCGCGTGCCGCGACTGCGCCGGCCAAGGGCACCGCATCGACCGGCGCGCCGAAGCCCGCGCCGATCCAGCTCGCCTCGGCCCTGCCCGAGGACGGCGAGATCCGTTTGCCCGCCCCCCTGCCGATGACCCCGAAGCCCGCCGAGGCCGCCGCGCCGAAGCCCACCAAGGAGAACCGGGAGAAGGAAAACCGGGAGGCGAACGCGGTCAAGGCCGCGGCGGACGCCGCCGAGACGGCAGCCGTCGCCGCCCTCAAGGCCGAGATCGCCAAGGCGGTGCAGACCCAGGGCAACGCCCCGGCGCCCCGTGTCGAGGTCCGGCGTACGGGCGAGGGCATCCTCATCAGCCTCACGGACGATGTGAGTTTCAGCATGTTCGGCGTCGGCTCGGCAGAGCCCCAGGCCAAGGTGGTGCGCGCCCTCGAACAGGTGGCCCGCATCCTCAAGGACCGGCCCGGCCAGGTGATCGTGCGCGGCCACACCGACGGGCGCCCGTTCCGCTCCGAGACCTACGACAACTGGCGCCTGTCCTCGGCTCGAGCCCAGATGGCCTCCTACATGCTCGTGCGCGGCGGCCTCGCCGATGCGCGCCTGGAGCGGATCGAGGGCTACGCCGACCGCCAGCCGCGCAACCCCGCCGACCCGAAGGCGGCCGAGAACCGCCGCATCGAGATTCTTCTGCGCGGGCGACCCGAGTGACATCGGTGCCGAAGGATCGCCGGGGCTCTCATAGTCGCGACGGGCTCCCTCTCCTGGAAGGAGAGGGTCGGGGTGAGGTGCGTGGCTTCTCCGGAAAGGTCGCACACCTCACCCTGTCCCTCTCCTGGAAGGTGTGGGGACCCGCGCCCGGATCGACCTGGTGGGCGAACGCGAAGCTGCGGTCGCGCCTCGCCATCGTTGCCTTGGCCATGGGCCTGTGCGCGCAGCCCCTTGCGTACGCCGCCGATTCCCACGGCGGTGGCGGACACGGCGCGGCGCCGGCCGCCCCCATCGATCCCCTGCCGGTCAAGCCCTACACCGTGCCCGTCGAGATGGTGCGAACCCTGCAATTGCTGCAGGATCGGATCGCCCAAGGGTCGGGGCCGGCGCATACGGGCCAGCGCGCCCTCCTGGCCCATGCCGAGGAGCGGATGCGCGCCCTCGAACCGGAGGCCTGGGCCGATCCGGTCAACATCCGCGCGGCCGTCACCTTCGCCCTCGGCGGCGGCGGCCCGGCGCTCCTGCGCCACATCCTCGCCTCGTCCAAGGTTCCGGCGGACAGCACGCCCCTGGTGCTCGGCTCCCTCGCCTTCCTCGAAGGGCGCGAGAAGGAAGCCCGCACGCTCCTGACGAAGATCGACGCCGCCTCCGTGCCCGTGGGCCTCGGGGCGCAGCTCGCCCTGACCCAGTCGGCCCTGGTGGTGCGCGACGACCCCGCCCAGTCGATCCGCCTCCTCGACCTCGCCCGTCTGCTGGCACCCGGCACCCTGGTGGAGGAGGGGGCGCTCCGCCGCGAGATCTTCGTCCTGGCGCAGGGCAACGACCTCGTGAAATTCGAGGCCCTGGCGATCCAGTATCTCCGCCGGTTCCGCCACTCGGTCTATGCCGGCAACTTCCGCCAGCGCTTCGCCGCCGCCCTGACCCGCCTCGATTTCGGGGCCGAAACCGGCCGTTTCGCCCGCCTGCAGGCGATGCTCGACGAGATCGAGCCCGAGGGGCGACGCGACCTCTACCTCCTCGTGGCCCGCGCCGCCCTCGACCAGGGCAAGAACGCCACCGCTATCTTCGCCGCCGAGCGCACCGTGACCCTGACCGAGCCGGGCACCGTCGCGGCGATCCGGGCACGCCTCTACCGGGCCGCCGCCCTCGTGGTGGTGGACGGCCGGTTCGAGGAGAGCGTCGAGACCCTGCGGATGACCGACCGCAGCGTCCTCGCGGCGGCCGACCGCGACCTCCTCGACGCGGCGCTCGCCACCGCGCGGGAGATTCGCGACGTGCCGGGCGTCCCGGACGCGCCGCCGCCTGCGCCGGAGCCGTCCCGGCTCGCTGCCCGCGAACTTCCGACCACGCCCGCCATCGCCCGTGCCCAGGGGGCGATCGGCCAGATCGACGACCTGATGAGGAAGAGCGGCCGATGAACACGTTCGCTGCGATGAAGCCGGCGCCTCGTCCGGCCGAGGCCGCCGCAATCCGAAGCGGGGCGGAAGCCGTCGAGGCGTCAGCGGACGGCGTCGCCGAAGCGTTCGGTGCCGTCCTCGGCGCGCTCCAGGAGGGCCGTCCCGCCAAGGAGACGGCCGGTCGCGCGGATAGGGCCGGCGACGAGGCGGCGTCCGGCGCGGGCCCGTCTCCGGCTGAACCGGCCAACCCCCTCCTCGGCCTCGTCGCCGCCGTCGATACGGGCACCGTCCCGCAACCGCCGGCGACCACCATGGACCCGGCGGCCCTCCAGGCGCTCCTCGCGCGGGCGGTACCGGGCGCCGTCCCTGCTCCCGTCCTCGCCCCCGCCGTGGCGCCCCCCGCGACCGCTGGGTCCGACCAGGCCGTGTCCGCGCAAGGCGCGGCCGTCCCGGTGGGCGTGGCGGACCTCGCCGCCGGGATCGCTCTGGCGGCCGGGGGGAGTGGGCAGGCCCGGAGCGGCCCGGTCCAGACCGCCCCGATGCAGGATGATCCCACCCGGGCGGTTTCGGTCGAGGCCGATGCCGTGTCGCGGACCGTTGCCGAATCCCGTCCCCAGGTGACGATCCTCCAGCAGGAGACGCATTTCGCGCCGGTGAGGCCGAGGCTCGTCGCCGGGCAGGCCGCCGCGCTCCCTGCGTCGGCGGGCCAAGCCGGCGCCATCCCGGCGCCCGTCGCCCCCGCGCCGATCCTCCCGACCCTCGCCGCCGCCGTGGCGGACGCCGTGCCCGCGCGCGAGGCGGCATTGCCCCTCGGCGCCGCCGTCGGCGCTGGTGCGGCCGCCGTTTCCGCACCGACAAGCGCCCCGGCTGCCGCACCGTCCGCCATCGACCCTACGGTGCCCCAAGCCGTTGCCCCGGTGCCCCAAGCCGGCGCTCCGGTGCCACCGGCCGGATCGCTGCCCGCGCCGTCGGCCGAGCCATCCGGCAAGCCGCGCCGGGCCGAGGCCGCACCGGCCACGACGGAGACCGCGACGGTGGCCTCGCCGACGGCCCAGCGCCTCGCCGGCCAGGCGCTTCCCGTCGAGGCCGCCCAATCGACGGCGGGAGACGTTCTCACAGCCGAGGCCGGTCCGCGCGAGACCATCGCGCCCGTCGCCACGGCGCAGGGGGGCGCCCTGCCGTCCGCCGCCCTCGGCGAGCCGGTCCGTCAGGTCGCCGAGGCCGTGGCCGCCGAACTGGCCCGTCCGGCGGCCACGGCCACAACCGCCGCCGCGACGTCCGGCACCGAGGGACCCCTGCGGCTCCTCACCATTCAGCTCCGGCCGATGGATCTCGGCACCGTCCTCGTGCGGATGCGCCTGCGCGACGGCCAGCTCGAGATGAGTCTCCATGCCAGCCGCGAGGAGACGGCCGCCCTCCTGCGCCAGGACGGCGCCCTCCTCACCGACCTGCTGCGCAACTCCGGCTACCAGCCGGACACCATCACCATCGCGTCGAACGGTGCCGGCGCTCCGTCCCAGGGCGAGGGCGGTCGTCCCGGTGCGGGGACGTCGTTCCAGCCGGGTGGCCAGGGCGGCCAGGCGCAGGGGGGCGCCAACCCCGACCAGGCCCCCCGGCGCGGGGGCGACACGCATGCGGATGAGCGAGCAGACCTGACCCATGAGCGGACCCATGAGACGATTTCTTCCGGCCCTGACCGCAGCGGCCTGTACCTTTAGGGGGATCTCGGCTGCGGTCGGGACCGCCCAGGCGGGTGTTCCCCCGGTGGCGAGCACGATCTGCGAGCGTGAGATGGCGGGCGCGGCGGCGAAGCACGGCGTGCCCCTCGGCGTGCTCTATGCCGTGGGCCTGACGGAGAGCGGCAACCGCGGCTCGCTCCAGCCCTATGCCATGAACATCGCCGGCAAGGCGTACTTCGGCACCAACGCGGCCGATGTGGTGGCGCGCCTCGGCGAGGCTCAACGCAACGGCGTGAAACTCGTCGATCTCGGCTGCATGCAGATCAACCACCATTACCACCGGGCGAAGTTCACGTCCCTGGAGGGTATGATCGACCCGGCGCAGAACGTCGAATACGCCACGCGCTTCCTGAAGGAGCTGAAGGCGCGCGAAGGCAGCTGGACCCTGGCGGTGGCCCGCTACCATGCCGGGCCCAACAACAATCCCGCCCAGAAGACCTATGTCTGCCGGGTGATCGCCAACATGGTGGCGTCGGGCTTCGGCGGTTGGACGCCGGGGGCCAAGACCTTCTGTCAGTGAGCAGCAGGTGGCGGGGTCGGCGGGCTACCCGACGAAGGTGTAGCCCATGAAGCGCTTGGCCTCGATGGGGTCGAAGCCGAGCCGGGCGGAGAGCTTCTTGCGCAGCTTGCTCACGTGCCCCTCGATGGCGCTCTCCTCGACGCCGTTGCTGTAGACGCCGTAGACCACGTTGTAGATCTGCGTCTTCGTCATCCGCTTGCCCCGGTTGCGCACAAGGCATTCGAGGATGTGCCGCTCGCGACGCGGCAGGGCCAGGACTTCGCCGTCCACCTCCGGATCGCGGCCGTCGAAGAACACCTTGAGGCGTTCCGTGGGGGCGGGCACGTCGCGAGGCGGGAGGGGAGCGCCGCCGTTGACTCGGCGCCAGATCGCCTCCGACCGGGCCAGGATCTCGCGGACATGGACGGGTTTGGGCAGCACGTCGTCGATGCCCGCCTCGAACAGCAGCAGCGTCTGGTCGAGGGACCGCACGTCGCTTAGCGCGATGATCGGTGCGCGCGAGAGCCGGCGGATGGTGCCGGCGCACCTGGCCCTGTCCTCGAAATCACCCAGCAGGAAACCCTGAATCGCTTCACGGTCCAGGCGCGAGGACGCCTGGAACCAATTGGCGAACTCGTCCGGTGCCAGACCGAGGGACGAGATGCCCTCCCGGTCGAAACTGGCCTTGTACCCGGCGTTCACCGATTGCCGGGTGTCGACCAAGATATACATCCATCGCCTCCGACGTCGTGATGGTCAGCCCGCCGGGCTGCCATTCTCCCCCAGTGCTCCGGTGACGTCGTTGACCGGAGCGACTTGTGATCGTTCTGCGTTGGCTGGCTTGCGATCGAAGAAAGATCGCAGAGCCTATAAATCCTTGCCGAGTCTCCGCTTCTGTAGTTGCGAAGTTATCGGCGATCTTCGCTCTAAAGGCTCGATGGAGATAGAGTATTTTCAATATTGCCCGGCACGAGCCGCTTTATCCAGGTCTGCGTACGATCTGTGGTTGTTCGGTACGATGTCGTCCAAAGCTTTGCGTCATCCACCGATTCGCGTCTGCTGGATCATCCATGTCTGGCGCGCCAGGACAGGTCAATGCCCGATCCCCATAGGTCAGAGTTCCATCACCCGGCATCCATGCGCGTGGGCTCCGATCAAGTCTTGGTGGAATCCTAAAAAACGACGATCTCGGAGACCGTGTGCCCCGTCGCCGAGCGCGATCAGCCTGCCACCGGGGCGAGCCGAGCCTCGGCCAGGGCGCTCGCGAAGCCGTCGAGCCAGAAGCCCGGTCCCTCGTCGGCCAGAATGCGCTGGATCGCCACACCAACGTAGACGCCGTCGAGGACGAGCTTGAAAAACACCGTCACGGGGGCGGTGACGAACTCCATGTCGAGGACGACGGTGAGGGAGCGTCCCCAGTCGAAGCGCACGTCGGCTCCGTCGGCATAGGCGATGGTCGCTTCCTTGAAGAACGGCTCGGCCGAGGAAGCGACGAGGTCGGCGATGTTGCCGTGGCGCTCGCCCTGCACCCATCCGATCAGGATGCCGCCGTCGAGGAGGCACAGTTCCGCGATGAAGTCCCGGATCGCCGTGGCGAACACGCGCTCGGCCGCCGCGAGCACGTCCGCGGTGTCGCCCTGGTGGGGGCTGGGCACGGTGTCCGGCAGGGGGTCCAGCATGGGCAAAACGCTCATCAGCGGGCTTTCGAGAACAGGAAGAACAGAACCTGGGCCACGGCGCTATAGAACTCCGCCGGGATCATCCGATCGATTTCGACACTGTCGTACAGGGACCTTGCGAGAGGCTTGTCTTCCACCACCGGAACGCCGTTCGCCTCGGCGATTTCGCGGATGCGCAGGGCGAGGAGGTCCTTGCCTTTGGCGAGAACCAGGGGGGCCGGCTGCTCGTCGCGATTGTAGCGGAGCGCAATGGCGTAGTGGGTCGGATTCGCGATCACCAGGGTGGCGTTCTTGACGTTGGCGAGCATGCGCTTGCGCGAACGGTCCTGGGCCATGGAGCGCAGGCGCCCCTTGACCAGGGGGTCGCCCTCGGCCTGCTTGTGCTCGTCCTTGAGATCCTGCTTCGACATCCGGATCGAGCGCTGCCAGCGCAGGCGCGACCACACGAGGTCGGCCGCCACGATGACGATGGTGGCGATGCTGACCACCGACACGAGGCGGATCGCCACGGTGAGGATCAGTTCGGGGATCTGGCTCGGGTCGGAGAACATGGCATTCACGGCTTTGTTGCCCTCCGAGCGCAGGAGCAGCAGGGCGACGATGGTGACGCTCAAGAATTTAAAGAGCGATTTCAGGAACTCGACCTGACCGGCCTTTCCGAAGATCCGTCCCCAGCCCTTGGCCAGCGAGATCCTGGACCATTGCGGCCGGATGCGCTCGCCGACCACGCTCGGCACGTTCTGCACCAGGGAGGCGACGAGGCTGCACCCGCCGATGATTGCCAGGATCGGGAGGAGGAATTTGGCCGCCGACAGGGCGGTGCCTTCGAGGATGCGCGCGGCGTCCTGGCTGTTCTCCAGGGCGAAATCGCGCGGGTGGTCGATGAACGTCATGAGATCGCGCACCAGGGGGGCGGTCCCGTCGCGCACCACGAGGCTCAAGGCGATGAGCATCCCGAGGATCGAGGCGAACACGGGCGCTTCGCGGGAGAACGGGACGTCGCCCTTCTCGACGGCGTCGCGCACCCGTTTCTCGGTGGCGTCCTCGGTCTTGCTCTCCTGATCGTCAGACATGCACGGGGCCGCGCAACGCGGGCGCGGTCCGGTCGGCGATGCCCAGACCCGTCATGCGGTGCGGCGCCTCAGCGGACGAGGGGCTCAACCTCGCCTCCGGCATTGATCTCGATGTCGCCGCGCCCGGCCATCTCCATGGCGAGATCCGTGATCGAGCGCCGGGCTTCCAGCACGTCCTTCTGCGCGGCCGGCTCGCCGCCGTTGAGTTCGTGCTCGACCATGCGCTTCACGCGCGCCGACAGGGCGCTCAGAACCACGGTGCGGAACTCGGCGTCCGTGCCCTTGAGGGCCATGACGAGGCGGTCGTTCGGCACGGCGTCGAACAGGGTGGTGCGCGCGCGCGGCGCCAGCTTGACGATGTCGTCGAAGGTGAAGAGCAGGCCCTTGAGGATCTCCACGGATTTCGGCCTGGATTCTCCGAGACTCGTCAGCACCTCGTCGATCTGCGTGCGCTCCATCTTGTTGATGATGTCGGCCATCTTGGCGTGGGTGTCGGCCCCCGAATTACGCGAGCCGTTGATGAGGAAGTCGTCGTGCAGCGCGCGCTGGACCGCTTGCATGATCTCGTCGACCACGGGCTTGAACGTCAGCATCCGGCGCATCACCGTGTTGCGCAGGGGCTGGGGCAGGTGGGCCATCACCTTGGCGGCGGTGGCGGGCCTGATCCGGGACAGGATCAGGGCCGCCGTCTGCGGATGCTCCTTGACGAGGGTGCTCGCGAGCACGGTCTCGGAGACCTCCGACATCCGCTCCCAGACGGACCGGGTGGAATCACCGCGCACATCGGCGAGGATCTCGGCGAGCTGGGCCGCGGGAATCAGACCGGTGAGGAGCTTCTCCACCTCCTGCACGGTGCCGACGAGGCTGCCGCCGTTGGAGAACTCGCCCGAGAACGCATCCACGATGGTGTCGAGCTGACCGGCGCTGACGGAGCCGAGCTGCATCGCCGAGCGGGTGATGCGCTTGATCTCGTCGGCCTCGAAATATTTCAGCAGGCGGCCGGCCGCCGGCTTGCCCATGGCGAGCAGCAGGGCCGCGACCTCGTCCACGGGGGCGAGCTGGCGCGGAAGGCCCGGCGGCGCTTGCGGAATCGGCACGCTGCCCACGCTCATCGGCTCAGCCATTCTGTCCGGAATCCGCCGGGCCGACGATCTCCGTCAGGGAGACGCCGAAACGGGAATTGTCCTCCTCGACCACGACGATCTCGCCACGCGCGACCACGCGGCCGTTCACGGTGACGTCGACGGGCTCGCCGACCCGGTGGTCGAGGGAGACGATGGCGCCGCGCCCGAGCTTCATCAGGTCGGCCACCGGCATGGTCGCCGAGCCGAGGACCACCTGGATCAGCACCGGGATGCGCAGGATCGAGTCGATGTTGCGGTTGTCGCCGATGCGCGCCTCGGCGGCCGGGGCCGGAGACGCCGCCGTCACGGTGGGAAATACGGGGGCGGCGCCCGCCGGGGCGGTCTCCGCGTCGTCGAAGGGGCTGTTGCTCATCGTCCGCTCGTGGAGGGGTGACGTCGTGCGTCAGGATCGGAGGCGTCGGGGATCAGAGTCGGTCGAAGGCGCGAGATGGTCAACCGCCCGGGACCCGCGCCTGCCGGGCGAGGTCGTTCGCAAGGGCCCGGCGGCCGTTCTCGAGGGCGGCGAGGGTCGTGCGCGCCTCCTCGATCTTGCCGTCGAGGGCCTCGAGGATCGCCCGCCCCTCCGTGCTGAAGCCGCGCACGGCTTCGCCCGCCTGGCTCAGGGCGTGGCCCGACTGGGTGAGGATACGGCCGTACTCGGCCTGGGTCCGGTCGAGGCGCTTGAGCTTGAGATACATCGGCACCACGCAGGCGCTCGTCGCGATGAGCGCGAGGAGCAGGATGGTGTCAACCAGAGGCGTCATGGCACGAGGCCTTCCTTCTCGGGGGCGATGGCTTCGTCGATGCGCAGGACGTAGGAGCCTTGCGCCTGCCCCATATGGCACCAGAACAGCGGCCTGTCGTTGCCCTCGAGCTTCACCCGCGTGGTCGGGGTGGCGTCGAGCCCGATGACCTGGCCGACCTTGAGTGCGGAGATCTCGCCGAGGGTCAGGGTGCGCTCCTCCAGCACGGCGCGGAGCGTCACTTCCGCCTTCTGCACCTCGGCCGCGATCTGCTGGCTCCAGATGGGATCGCGCGCCACCGATTCCCCGGTGAGCACCTTGGACAGGCTCGGGCGCATGGGGTTGATCACCGATTGCGGGATGATGAGGAACATCTCGCCGCTGCGGTTGAGCGCCTGGAGCAGGAACTTCGCTTCCACCGCCTTGTTGCCGCGCCCGCCGATGACGGCGAACTCCATACGGGTCTCGGTCCGTTCCAGGCGGAACGGTGTGGCGGCCACGAGGGAGAACGAGGACTCGAGCGCCTTGCCGACCTGCTCCAGCACGATCTGGGCGATGCGGGTCTCGATGCCGGAGAACGGGCGCTCGTCCTCCACCGGCGGCTCGCCGCCATCGGACCCCAGCAGCACCTCCACCATGGTGAAGACGAAGTCGCGGTCGAGGCCGACGAGGATGTGGCTGTCCCAGTCGGGCGCGTGGAAGAGGCCCGCGATGGCGTTGTTGTCGTAGGCATCGAGCAATTCGCCGATGCGGCCGCTCTGGATGCCGCCGAGGGAAAAGTGCACCGGCGAGGCGACGAGGTGCTTGAGGTTGTCCGAGCAGCCCGTGGTCAGGCGGTCGAACACCACGCTGAGCATCGGCAGGCGGTCGAGGGACAGGCCGCCCGCCTCGATGAGGCGTGCGCGGATGTCGGTGTTCGGCGGTTTCTGGCCGGAGGGGTCCTCCGCTGGGGGGACCTGGGGCGTATCCATGGTCAGGCAGCCTCGCGCTGGGCACCGCCGTTCACGGTGGCGTTCTCGACCTCGTCGATGGTGGGGCGGTCGCTGAGCGAGATGCCCTTGCGGCCGTGCTCGACGGCGATCTGCGGCACGGCCCCGCTCATGTACGCGAGCAGGCTCTGTTTGACGATGATGTAGACGTGGGCCTGCTTCTCGCGGATCACCTTGATCTTCGTCGCGAACGGCGCGAGCACGCCGTAGGACATGAACACGCCGAAGAAGGTGCCGACGAGCGCGGCGCCGATGAGGCCGCCGAGGATCTGGGGCGACTGGTCCAGCGCCCCCATCGCCTTCACGATGCCGAGCACCGCCGCGACGATGCCCAGCGCCGGCATCGCCTCCGCCACCATGGTGACGGCGCCGTAGGGCTTGAGCCGGTCCTTGCGGTAGCCGTTGATCTCCTCGTCCATCAGGGCCTCGATCTCGTGGGCGCGGGCATTGCCGATGAGGATCAGGCGAGCGTAGTCGCAGATGAACAGGACGAGGTCGGCGTTCTTGGCGATGGCCGGATAGGCCTTGAACAGTTCGGAATTCGCCGGGTCGTCGAGGTGGGGCTCGACCTCGTTGCGGGGCTTGGCCTTCAGCTCGCGCATGAGGGCGTGGAGGAGGCCGAGAAGCTCGAGGTAGTCCTTGCGCTTGGGCACCTTGCCGGTGAGGGCGTCCATGCTCGCCTTGCCGGAATCCACCACCGTCTTCATCGGGTTGGCCATGACGAAGGCGCCGGCCCCCATGCCGCCGATGATCACGAACTCCCAAGGCTGCCAAAGCACTTCGAGGTGCCCGCCCATGGCGACGAACCCGCCGAGCATGCAGCCGATTCCGATGACGAGGCCGATGACAATGCCCAAGGTCTTTGGCCTCCGCCGGTGTGAACGCGTGTCACGTCCTGAGCGGCGGAGGTACGGCGGCAGGCTTGTGCGGGGCTGGGACCCCTCAACGCGCGGGCGGCACGCGTTCCCGACCCTTGGCCGCCGTCGGGAACAGGACCGTCCCGGCCACGAGCCCGAGGAGTGCGGCGAGCCCGAGCCGGCCCCAGCCCGCGGGTTTCCCTCCGTGCGGCTTCGCCCGTGCTCGCGCGCCGGGCGAGGCGGTGTGAAGGCGTTGCCGGTCGTGGGCTTCGTCGAGGCTGCTCATGGGGATCAACGCCTTGGCGGCGGCCGCGTTGCCACGCCGCATGGGGCCGGCCTATAAACGCCGCCCATTCCCGATGCCGCGTGCCGTCGAGGAGGCCCGGCCTCCTCCGGCGCCGCTCCCTTTCGCGAGAGTCGATCACCCCATGGCCGGCCATTCCCAGTTCAAGAACATCATGCACCGCAAGGGCCGCGTCGATGCGGTCCGGTCCAAGATCTTCGGCAAGCTCGCCCGCGAGATCACGGTGGCGGCCAAGCTCGGCCTGCCGGACCCCGCCATGAATGCGCGCCTGCGCGCCGCCATCATCGCGGCCCGCGCCGAGAACGTGCCGAAGGACAACATCGAGCGCGCCATCAAGAAGGCGCAGAGCGCCGATTCCGAGAATTACGACGAGATCCGCTACGAGGGCTACGGCCCCGGCGGCGCCGCCCTCATCGTCGAGGCGCAGACGGACAACCGCAACCGCACCGCCTCCGACGTGCGCTCGGCCTTCACCAAGTCCGGCGGCAGCCTCGCCGAGACCGGCGCCGTCTCGTTCATGTTCGATCATGTCGGCGTGGTGGAATTCGACGCCGGAGTGGCGGATGCCGACACCATGCTGGAGGCCGCCATCGAAGCCGGCGCCGACGACGTGCGATCGGATGCAGACGGTCACGAGATCACCTGCGCCCAGGACGCCTACGGCGAGGTCTCCAAGGCCCTCGAGGCGCGCTTCGGCGAGCCCCGCCGCACGGCGCTGGTCTGGAAGGCCCAGAACACCATCGAGGTCGACGACGAGACCGGCGAGAAGCTCCTGCGTCTCGTGGAGGTGATCGAGGATCAGGACGACGTCCAGAACGTGTTCGTGAACTTCGCCCTGTCGGAAGCCCTGATGGAGAAGCTGGCGGGCTGAACGGCCCCGTCTCGTCGCAGGGGCGGTTTCCGGGTTGGCAGTTTCCGGGTTGGCAGTTTCATTGCGTCGCGGTGAGACTGCCCCTTGAGCCCGCGTGAGACGCTCCGTGCCGCAAACGCCCAGCCCCGACCTGCACGCTGTCGTGCGGGAGATCGCCGAGGAGATGCGGGTCCGGCCCGACCGGGGCGAGGTGGCGACCTACATTCCCGAACTCGCCCGCGTCGACGCCGGCGCCTTCGGCCTCGTCGTCATCGATGCCGACGGCACCGTCGCGTCCGGCGGCGACGCCGACGTGGCGTTCTCGATCCAGAGCATCTCGAAGGTGTTCACCCTGACCCTGGCCCTCGGCATGGTCGGGGACCGCCTGTGGCGCCGGGTCGGGCGCGAGCCTTCGGGCAGCCCGTTCAACTCCATCGTCCAGTTGGAGCGCGAGCGTGGAATTCCGCGCAATCCCTTCATCAATGCGGGCGCCATCGCGGTCACCGACGTGATCCTGTCGGGACATCAGCCGCGGGAGGCCTTGGGCGAGATCCTGCGTTTCATGCAGTTCCTGGCCGAAGATCCGAGCATCGCCATCGACGAGGCCGTGGCGGCTTCCGAGCTACGCACGGGTTTCCGCAACGTAGCGCTCGCCAATTACATGAAATCCTTCGGCGTCCTCGACAACCCAGTGGATTTCACCCTCGGCGTCTACTTCCATCACTGCGCCATCAGCATGACCTGCCGACAGCTCGCCACGGCGGGGCGCTTCCTTGCGCATTCGGGGCGGACACCCTCGACGGGTCATTCCGTCGTTTCGGCCGAACGGGCGCGCCGCATCAATGCGGTGATGCTCACCTGCGGGCATTACGACGGTTCGGGCGAGTTCGCCTACCGCGTCGGCCTGCCCGGCAAGAGCGGGGTCGGCGGCGGCATCCTGGCCGTGGCGCCGGGGCGTGCCTCCATCGCCGTGTGGTCGCCCGGCCTCGACGCCTCGGGCAATTCCCACCTCGGCCGGATCGCCCTCGAAGCGCTCACCAAGCGCCTCGGCTGGTCGATCTTCGGCGTCTGATCGGGCACTACGGTGTCCGGGTCTGGTACGTGTCCGGTCAGGCCTTGCGAGAACGGTCCGAATCCAGCAGCGCGGCTTCGTGATAACCGCAATCGACGTACGTGGCAGGCGACTGCATCGGCTTGGCATCGACAGGCGAGCGGCCCGAATCCCGGCGCTCCGTTCCGAGGCGTCCCCCGACGGGGAAGGCATAGATCTTCGCGGTTTCACGGGTGGCGGAGGGCGTCATGGAATGGGATCTCCTTCGGAGCGAGGCTGGTGGCGCCGCTCGATCACTGTTCGCAATATAGCCCCTTCGCCGCGGAATTGCGCGGCCTGTCGCGAATAAAAGCATTGTTTGCCGGAAATATGCGCAACGGCAGGATTGCAAAAACAGCGAGCAATATTGTTCGACCAAAGCTCACGGCGGGTCCGGGCTAGATTTTCGCGGACCTGTCAGCTCGCGTTACTGGCGAATGATTGCCCAAGAACATGGCATGGACACGGTATGATGAATAAATTAGCAATATGAATAAAATTTATGCAGAAGCTGCCCGTCCCTGAGAGAAGCAAAGGCGGGGCGGGCATCACGTCGCTCGTGTTGCTGCGAACGTGAATTGGCATAGCAAATGCTTTTGCGAGGGCGGCAGTTCCCTGGGGCGGCCGACGGTCCGCGCTTGCCGGTGGTCCGCACCGCGAACGGAAGAGAGACTTCACGATGACGAAGTACAAGCTCGAGTACATCTGGCTGGACGGCTATACGCCCGTCCCCAACCTGCGCGGCAAAACGCAGATCAAGGAATTCGACGGCTTCCCGACCCTCGAGCAGCTTCCCATGTGGGGCTTCGACGGCAGCTCGACCATGCAGGCCGAGGGCGGATCCTCCGACTGCATGCTGAAGCCCGTGCGCCACTTCCCCGACACGACCCGCAAGAATGGCGTCCTAGTGATGTGCGAAGTGATGATGCCCGACGGCGTCACCCCGCACGCCTCCAACAAGCGCGCCACCATCCTGGACGACGACGGCGCCTGGTTCGGCTTCGAGCAGGAGTACTTCTTCTACAAGGACGGCCGTCCGCTCGGCTTCCCCACCGCCGGCTACCCCGCGCCCCAGGGCCCGTACTATTGCGGCGTCGGCTACAAGGAAGTCGGCTCCATCGCCCGCAAGATCGTCGAGGAACACCTCGACCTCTGCCTCGACGCCGGCATCAACCACGAGGGCATCAACGCCGAGGTGGCCAAGGGCCAGTGGGAGTTCCAGATCTTCGGCAAGGGCTCCAAGAAGGCCGCCGACGAGATGTGGGTCGCCCGCTACATCCTCCAGCGCCTGTGCGAGAGCTACGAGATCGACGTCGAGTACCATTGTAAGCCGCTGGGTGCGACCGACTGGAACGGCTCGGGCATGCATGCCAACTTCTCGACGGAGCACCTGCGGACCGTGGGCGGCAAGGCCTACTTCGAGGCGCTCATGGCCGCCTTCAAGGACAACCTCGACGACCACATCGCCGTCTACGGCCCCGACAACCACATGCGCCTGACGGGCAAGCACGAAACCGCGGCCATCAACGAGTTCAGCTACGGCGTCGCCGACCGCGGCGCCTCGATCCGCGTGCCGCACAGCTTCGTCAACAACGCGTACAAGGGCTACCTGGAGGACCGCCGTCCCAACAGCCAGGGGGACCCCTACCAGATCGCGTCGCAGATCCTGAAGACCGTGGCCTCCGTGCCCACGGCCGCCGGGGTTTCCGCCGCCGCCTGACGCCTGCCCGATCCGGGACGCCTTTCCCGTCCCACATGCCGAGAACGGCGCGGCCCTCACCGGGGTCGCGCCGTTTCCATGTTCGAAGGGGCGCCGGCCGTGCGCCGATGGATCGGCCGGACCGGGTTTGGAGAAACCCCTCGTTCACGGTATGTGCCTAACGCTCGACGCTGGCGCCCTCCGCGCCCCAGGGCTCCGACGCAATGACCGCTCCCGTCCGCATCCTCGGTATCGATCCCGGACTGCGCCGCACCGGCTGGGGCGTGATCACCGTCACGGGCACGAAGCTCGCCTATGTCGATTGCGGCGTGGTGACCTCGGACGGTGAGCTTCCACTGGCCCTGCGCTTGCGCGAACTGCACGAAGGCATCACCCGTGTGGTGCGGGGCTTCGCGCCCGACGAGGTCGCCGTGGAGGAGACCTTCGTCAACAAGGACGCCCAGGCGACGCTGAAGCTCGGCCATGCCCGCGCCGTCGCCCTGCTGGTGCCGGCGCTCGCCGGCCTGCCCGTGTCCGAATACGCCGCCAACCTCGTGAAGAAGACGGTCTGCGGCGCCGGCCATGCCGACAAGGTCCAGATCCAGGCGATGGTGAAGTTCCTGATGCCGAAGGCCGAGTTCAAGACCGCGGATGCCGCCGACGCCCTCGCCATCGCCGTCACCCACGCCAACCATCGCGCCTCGCATGCCCTGAAGAGCCGGCATGCCCCCGTGCCCGGCATGAGCGCGCTTGCGGCCTCCCGCATCGCCGCGGCCTTGGCGAAGGCGGGTTGATCGCCGTTCGCCGTCCGGTTCGTATCGTGTCGGGAATCGTGATTCCGGGGAGAAAAGACCGGCTTGGGGAAGAGTCGCTACAATTCTTCCTATCCCACGAGAGCGATCGAAAGACTCGCGATTCCACGATGCCCGAGGGCGGCACAAGTGAGATCGATGAGCCAACAGCACGCAAAACCCCATCATCACAAGGTGGTCGTTCCGGCCCTGTGCTGGGGGCGGGGACGCTCCGAGTTCTATGCGGTGACGGATATCGTCTCCCCGGACGGCATTCGTTTTCGTTCCGCCACAAAGCCCCTCGTCGACGAAGAACTGACCTGCAACATCCGCCATATCGGCACCGTCGAAACCCGCGTGGTCGGTATCGGCGATCGGGCCTTCATCGTGCGCGTTCTCGCGCGAATGCAGGCTATGGCGAGCGTCGCGCGCGAATTACGCCAGCTGTCCGAGCAACAGGAGGCGCCCGTCCCCGTGCGCGTCCATCCCCGCGTGACGCCCCTGGAAACGGACGTGACCATCGAGCTCACCGATGGCCGGGTCCTGCCGGCCAAGCTCCTCAACGTCTCGGCATCCGGCGTCGCCTTCACCCTCGATGCGCAGATCGACATCGGCGCATCCATCACCATCGGCCGGACGGCGGCCCGCGTCGCCCGCCATTTCGACCACGGCATCGGTGCGGTGTTCGACCGGGCGTTCGCGCCCCAGGCCGTCGACCGGCACATCACCCTGTGAGCCCCGCCGGCCTCGTCAGGTACCCGGTTCGGCCGAAATTCAGGGCACGGCCTTGAACTCGCCTTCCAGGCGCAGGGTCACCTCGTCGCCCACCATCGGCAGGTAGGCGGTGATGCCGAACTCCGAGCGCTTGATCACCGCCCTTCCGTCGAAGCCGACGGTGTAGAGCTTGTCGACGGGGTGAAGCCCGGCCTGGTTGAACGTGGCGTCGAACGAGACCGGCTTGGCGACGCCCTTCAGGGTCAGGGTGCCGTTGACCCGCGCCGTGGTCGGGCTCGTGGGCTCCACGGACGTGCTCACGAAGGTCGCGGTCGGAAATTTCTGCGTGTCGAAGAAGTCCGCGCTCTTCAGATGCGTGTCGAGCCGGTCGTTGAGGCCGGTGATGCTGGGCGTTCCCACCGTGACGCTGAGGCGGCTCTTCTCCGGCGCCTTCGCGTCGAGGCTCGCGTCGGCCGCCACGTCGGTGATCTGGCCGTAATAGGTCGAGAAGCCGAGATGGCTCAGGGACCACGTGATCTTGCCGTGGGCCGGATCGAGCTTGTAGCCCCCCGGTCGCACCTGCGTCGGGTCGGTGGTCGGCGAAGGGGGCGCCGGGTCCTGCGCATGGGCGAGCCCCGGCAGCGCCAGGACGAGAACGGTGGTACTGCGCAGCACGACGGCGCGCAGGCCCGTTCGCACAGCGATGATGACGGATCCGTGCTTCATGTCGCCCCTCCAATTCCCCGGCCGCCCGGCCCCGTCCCGGGCATCGCGCCGACCCCTCTGATAAGAGACTTCGCATGATCGGCAAGCTGAAGGGCCTCGTGGATTCCTACGGAGAGGATTTCGTGATCCTCGATGTCCAGGGCGTCGGCTACGTGGTGCATTGCTCGGCGCGCACGCTGCAGCGGATGCCCGCCATCGGCGAGGCCGCGCAACTCGCCATCGACACCCATGTCCGCGAGGACATGATCCGCCTCTACGGATTCCGCTCGGACCCGGAACGCGAGTGGTTCCGCCTGCTCCAGACCGTGCAGGGCGTCGGCTCGAAGGTGGCGCTGGGCCTGCTCTCCGTGCTGGAGCCGGAGGCCCTGGCCTCCGCCATTGCGCTCGGGGACAAGACGGCGGTGGCCCGCGCGCCCGGCGTCGGCCCGCGCCTCGCCGCCCGGCTGGTGGCCGAACTCAAGGACAAGGCCCCGGCCTTCGCCCCCATCGATCCATCCGTCATTGCCCTCAACGGTGCCGTTCAGGACCGCTCCGCGCCCCAGCCCGTGGCCGATGCCGTCTCGGCCCTGGTCAACCTCGGCTACGCGCCCGTTCAGGCCTCGGCTGCCATCGCGGCCGTGCTGGCGGGCGCCGGCGAGGGCGCCGAGGCCAAGACCTTGATTCGATTGGGCCTTCGCGAACTTGCCCGCTGAGACGGAGTGGCGAAGGCCCGAGGCCGGATCGAAACCTCGTGAAAAGATGGCTGGCGCGCAACGTAATTGTCCGCTTGACGATGGCCGCCGGAATTGCCAGATCTTCCTTATAGTACTAAGGTGTTGAAAACAAAGCAGTTTCCAATAATTCTAATGTAGCGTCCAACATGGTGGCCGGGTTGAGATTTTCCCGCCGCCCTCCCCAACGGCACGATGCCCAGCGCGAGTTTCGGTCCCGCATGATCGTCTGTTCCTGCAACGTCCTGTCCGACAACGCGGTCCGTGCCTGCCTCCATCGCGGCCCGGATTGCCCCCGCACGCCGGCCCAGGTCCAGGCCTGCCTCGGCTGCAGTCCGAAATGCGGGCGCTGCGCCCGCACCATCCGCTCGATCATGCAGAACGCCCTGCAAGCCGCCCTCGAGGAGGCCGGCCATGCGTGTTCGACGACTTGCGCAACGGGCTGTAGTTTGGTCAAGCTCCAAACTGCGGAGGAAGGGATCGCCGCCTGAGCGCCTGTGCGAGGCGCCACGTTCCCTTCCGGCACTGATATGCCTCAAGGGAGAATGGGCGGATGAAGGGTGATGCGAAGGTCGTCGAGTACCTCAATCGGGGGCTGCGCAGCGAACTGACGGCGGTGAGCCAGTACTGGCTCCATTTCCGCATGCTCAACGACTGGGGCTACATCGACCTGGCCAAGTTCTGGCGCAAGGAATCCATCGAAGAGATGCAGCATGCCGATCGCTTCGTCGATCGTATCCTGTTCCTCGACGGCTTTCCCAACCTGCAGGAACTCGATCCCCTGCGGATCGGCCAGAACGTGCAGGAGATCATCGAGTGTGATCTCGCCGCCGAGACCGAGGCGCGCGCCCTCTATCTCGAGGCCGCCAAGTACTGCGATTCGATCAACGACCGGGTGTCGAAGCGCCTGTTCGAGGATCTGGCCGAGGACGAGGAAGGCCATATCGACTTTTTGGAGACCCAGCTCGAGCTGATCTCCCAGGTCGGCCTGCCGCTCTACGCGCAGAAGCACATCGGCGGCCTGGAAGCCATCGCGCCGGAAGCCGAGTGATCTGACGACACGCCGCGGCGCCCAGGGCGCCGCGGTCCTGTTCAAGCCTCAAAAACACCCCAATAGGCTTCGCTCAAGGGCAGGGACGCTTGGATCGCGAAGAGTTCGAGCGTCGCGTCAAGTCCATCGATGACCCGAAAGCCGTTCCAGGCCCCGCCGACCCGGTCGTAAACTTCGATGTGCGGTCGGTCGCGTGCCACGAGGACGTAATGCTGCAGAGCCGGAAGCTGCTGGTAGATTCGCCACTTTTCAAGGCGGTCGCGTGCCTCGGTGCCGGGGGAGAGCACTTCAATCAGCACCGTGGGATTGTCGACCGAAGTGGCGCCTGCTTGGATTCCGCCGCAGACCACGAGAACGTCAGGCAACAACGCGGCGTCGAGGGGGCGGCTCTTTAGATAGAACGTCTCGGCAAACGTCTGGCAGGATGAGCCTTTCGCACGAAAGCCCTGGTGAAGGTGGCTTGCGATGTTCTGCACGATCCGACCGTGCTCCCAGCGTGCGCCGACCATCATGCGGACCACGCGCCCGCCGATCAGCTCCCAGCGCTCGTTGCGCGGCTTGTCGGCCAGCAACTCCTCGAAGTCGTCGAAACCCATCATCTCGAAGTTCGCGAAGGCGTTGCCCATCGTGCGCTTCCCTGGCGGCCACCCGCCGACGCCACGAATGTAGCGCGATCCGCGCCGGTGTGCGACATCGGCCGGGAGAACAGATGCCGGACGCCAGGCCCCGCCGGGCCCCACCGAGAGCCCGTGTGAGCAAGCTTCCCAAATCTCCGAAATCGCCGACCCTCCACCCGCTGCCGGACTCGCTCCTCACACCCGAGCGCCGCGAGGACGATCTCGAATCGTCCATCCGCCCCTTGAGTCTGGCCGAGTTCATCGGCCAGCGCGCGGCGCGCGCCAACATGAGCGTCTTCATCGAATCGGCGAAGAAGACCGGTTCGGCCCTCGATCACGTGCTGTTCGTCGGCCCGCCGGGCCTGGGCAAGACCACCCTGGCGCAGATCGTGGCGCGCGAGCTCGGGGTGAATTTCCGCTCCACCTCCGGGCCGGTCATCGCCAAGGCGGGGGATCTCGCGGCCCAGCTGACGAATCTGGAAGAGCGCGACGTGCTCTTCATCGACGAGATCCACCGCCTCAATCCGGCGGTGGAGGAGATCCTCTATCCCGCCATGGAGGATTACCAGCTCGATCTCATCATCGGCGAGGGGCCGGCGGCGCGCTCGGTGAAGATCGAACTGCCGAAGTTCACCCTCGTGGGGGCGACGACCCGCGCCGGCCTGCTGACCACCCCCTTGCGCGACCGCTTCGGCATCCCGATCCGCCTCGAATTCTACGACGTCGACGAACTCGAACTCATCGTCCGGCGCGGGGCCCGCGTGCTCGGCCTCGGCATGTCGGAGGAGGGCGCCAACGAGATCGCCAAGCGCGCACGCGGCACGCCCCGCATCGCCGGACGCCTGCTGCGCCGCGTGCGCGACTTCGCCATCGTGGCCGACGCGCCCACCGTGACGCGGGCCATCGCCGACAGGGCGCTGCAGCTCCTCGACGTCGACCCCGCCGGCCTCGACGTCATGGACCGCAAATACCTGACGATGATCGCCAAATCCTTCAACGGCGGCCCCGTGGGCATCGAGACCATCGCGGCGGCCCTGTCCGAGCCGCGCGACGCCATCGAGGACATCATCGAGCCCTACCTGATCCAGAAGGGTTTCGTGCAGCGAACCCCGCGCGGGCGCATGCTGACGCCGCACGCGTTCCGCCACATGGGCTTCCCCGAGCCCCGCCGCGATCCGGGCTCGCAGTTCGGCTTGTTTCCCGCAGATCCGGAGGCGTGAAAGAGCCGCTTCGCGCGTCGTCACAGGAGACCCGCCCCTTGAGCGAAATCGATCTCTCCGGCGTCCATCGCCTGCCCGTGCGGGTCTATTACGAGGACACCGATTTCTCCGGCTTCGTCTATCACGCGAGTTATCTGCGCTTCATGGAGCGCGGGCGCACGGAACTGTTGCGGATTCTGGCGGGCGATCAGTCGGACCTGCACCGGGATGCCGCCGGCCTGCACTTCGTCGTGCGCCGGATGGTTCTCGACTTCGCGCGGCCCGCGCGGATGGACGACCTCCTCGACGTGCGGACCTGGACCGCCGCCATGAAGGGCGCCTCCATGCATCTGGCCCAGGAGGTCCGGCGCGGGGACGATCTCCTGGTCACGGCCGAAGTGGTGGTGGCCTGCGTGCGGGACGCCCGCGCGATCCGGCTGCCGGACGGACTGCGCGCGGCATTCGGTCGTGCAGCTGGACCTGCTTCCTCAACCAATCCTTAACCCTGACGGGCGCTTAAACTGTCTGACGCAAGGGCACGGTCGCACCGCAACCACGGCGCGGCACGGCCCTTACTTTCGACAGATTCGCGGACCATTGAGCGTTGAAATACCTCAAGGTTCCGGTTGACGCGCGACGACCGGCCACCGGTCCGGCGGCGGTCCCGCCCTGGGGTTTTTCAAGGATCGTGTCATGAACCCAGCCGATGCCATGCAGGCCATGCCGGCCCCCGACATGACCCTGCTGGGCCTGTTCCTGCAGGCCCATTTCGTGGTCAAGGTCGTGATGGTGGGTCTGCTGGGCGCCTCAGTCTGGTGCTGGTCGATCATCGTCGACAAGACCCTGCTGTTCCGCCGGACCAAGGCCGAGATGGATGCCTTCGAGGAGGCGTTCTGGTCCGGGCGTTCCCTCGAGGAGCTCTACCGCTCGTTCAACGACAAGCCGGCCGTCGGGCAGGGCGCCCTGTTCGTGGCCGCCATGCGCGAGTGGAAGCGCTCGTTCGAGGGCTCCGGCCGCCAGATCCAGAGCCTGTCCCAGCGCATCGACAAGGTCCTCGACGTCACCATCCAGCGCGAGGTCGAGCGTCTCGAATCGCGCCTGCTGTTCCTCGCCTCCATTGGCTCGGCCGGCCCGTATATCGGCCTGTTCGGCACGGTCTGGGGCATCATGACGGCGTTCACCTCCATCGCTGCGTCGAAGAACACCTCGCTCGCCGTGGTGGCGCCCGGCATCGCCGAGGCCCTGTTCGCCACCGCCATCGGGCTGTTCGCGGCCATCCCCGCCGTGCTCGCCTACAACAAGCTGCAATCGACGGTGTCGAAGCAGCAGTCGCGGCTCGAGGGCTTCGCCGACGAGTTCTCGGCCATCCTTTCCCGCCAGATCGACGAGCGCCTGTCGCTCGTCGCCTGACCCCAGCAGAACCGAGGGACGATCATGGGCATGGCCCACGGCGCGGCACAGGGCGGGGGCGGACGGCGGCGGCGCGGCCGGCGCCAGGGCGCCATCAACGAGATCAACATGACGCCGTTCATCGACGTCGTCCTCGTGCTGCTCATCGTGTTCATGGTGGCGGCGCCGATGATGACGGTCGGCGTGCCCCTGGACCTGCCGCAATCCAAGGCGAGCCCGCTCAACTCCGACACCAAGCCGGTGACGCTCTCCATCCGCCAGACCGGACAGGTGTTCCTCGGCGAGGACGAACTCGGCGACGACAGCATCGTCCCCAAGCTCACCGAGGCCTCGAAGTCCGGCTTCGAGGAGCGCGTCTTCGTGCGCGGCGACAAGCGGGTCGATTACGGCCGGGTCGCCCAGGTGATGGCGATCGTGACCGGCGGCGGCTTCAAGAAGGTCGCCCTCGTCACCGAGCCCGATCAGAAGTAGCGGGCGCGCAGTCGTGAAGCTTCCCTTCAAGCGCAACGAACCGGGCATGTGGATCTCGGCGGGGGTTCACGTCGCCGTGCTGACGGCGGCGATGCTCACCGTCGCGGCCCCGGCCTTGCCCGATGCGCAGGAGGGCGTGCCCGTCGAGGTAATGACCGAGCAGCAATATTCCGAGCTCACCAAGGGCGAGACCAACGCCGACAAGCCCCAGCCGGACGCCAAGCCGCGGGCCGACCGCAAGGCGGACAAGGCCGAGGAACGCGAGCCCGAGAACGCCAAGGTCGATGCCCCGGCCCCCCCGAAGCGCCCCGCCGACATGAAGGTCGCGAGCGCCGAGGAGATGCCGCTGCGCGTCAACGAGCCCGACCCCGACAAAGAGGCCAAGGCGGCAGAAGCCAAGGCGGCAGAAGCCAAGGCTGCCGAAGCCAAGGCTGCCGAAGCCAAGGCTGCGGAGGCGAAGGCCGCGAAGGCGGAAGCGGCCAAGGCCGAAGCCGCCCGCGCCGCCAAGGCCGAGGCTGCGGCGGAGGCAAAAGCCGCCGCCGAAGCGAAAGCCGCCGCGACCGCCAAGGCGGAGGCGAAGGCGGCCGCCGTGAAGCGCGAGCAACTCGCCCAGCTCATCGAGAAGGAAGAGGCCGAGGCCGCCGCCGCCGCCAAGGCGGAGGCAGCCAAGGCCGAAGCCGCCAAAGCCAGGAAGGCCGAGGCCAAGGCCCGCGCCGAAGCGGAGGCCAAGGCCGAGAAGGCGGAAGCCGAAGCCAAGGCGAAGGCCGAAGCGAAGAAGGCCGAAGCCGAGCACCAGAAGGAAGTCGCCGAGGCGAAGGCTGAAGCCGAGGCAGCGGCCAAGGCGGACGCGGCCGCGAAGGCCAAAGCGGAGGCTGCCGCCAAGGCGAAAGCCAAAGCCTTGGCGGATGCAAAGGGCAAGGCCGATGCCGAGGCCAAGGCGAAGAAGCAGGCCGAGCTCGCCGAAAAGTTCAGCGCCGGCGATATTCGCCAACTGCTGGCCTCGAAGGCGCCGTCGCAATCCACCGGCGCCACCGGCCGCGACGTGCAGCGCACGGCCTCCCTCGGGGCGGCTTCGGGCAATTCGCAGCGCCTGTCGCCGTCCCTGCGCGAGGCCCTCGTCGGCATGCTCCAGCAGCAGATCGAGCGTTGCTACGTCGCGCCGCCCGGTGCGGCGCAGGGGGTGATCCTGCCGATGCTCGACATCCGCCTGAACCCGGACGGCGGCCTGACGACGGAACCCAAGATCATGCGCGGCGGTGCCAACGCCGTCGATCGCTCCATCGCGGAGGCGGCCCAGCGTGCCGTGCGCCGCTGTGCGCCCTACAAGATCCCCGCCCAGTACGCGCCGTATTACAACGACTGGAAGGCGATCAACGCGGAATTCGAGTTTTCGCGGGTCTGATGCGCCGGCCTCCATCCGCCGATCCGGGCCGTTCCTCGGTGCCGTGAGCCCGCCCGCGCGACATCGCCCTCGCGCATGGCGGTCCCGGCGCCGCCCCGGACAGACACTCCCAGAACTTCGGACATCCCCATGCTCTCAATCCCGCTTCCGCGCCTGGCGCCCCTCCTCGTCGCCCTGGCGTTCGTGCTGTTCGGCTTGACCGGGCCGGCGCGCGCGCAGCTCAACCTGCGCATCGGCGGCGGCGCGTTCCAGCCGATGCCCATCGCGGTGACCGACTTCTCCGGCGATCCGAGCCTCGGACTCCTCGTCTCCAGCGTTGTGACGAACAATCTGCGCCGCTCCGGGTATTTCGTGCCCGTCGAAAAAGCGAAGTTTCCCGAGAGCCCCGGCTTCGATGCGGTGCCGGGCTTCGACAAGTGGCGCACAGCCGGCGTGCAGGCCCTGGTGACGGGCCGGGTCTCGCGCGATCCCTCGGGCAAGCTCAAGGTCGAGTTCCGCCTGTGGGACGTGACTTCGGGCCAGCAGATGACGGGCCAGCAATACGGCGCCGACACCGCCAATGCCCGGCGCACGGGGCACCTGATCTCGGACGCGGTCTACACCAAGATCACCGGCCTCGGCCCCTGGTTCGACAGCCGCATCGCCTTCGTGGACGAGTCCGGCTCGAAGGAGAACCGCCGCAAGCGCCTGATGGTCATGGATCAGGACGGCGCCAACGTGCGTGCGCTGACCAACGGCGACACGGCCGTGGTGGCCCCGCGCTACTCGCCCGCGACCCAGGACATCGCCTTCATGACCCAGGCGACGGGCCAGCCGCCGCGCATCCAGGTGATCAACCTCGAAACCGGCAGCCGCCAGGCGGTGGGCAAGGCCGGCTCCATGAGCACGAGCCCGCGCTTCTCGCCCGACGGCCGACGCTTGGTCATGAGCGTTCAGGAGGGTGGCAACGCCGACATCGTGGTGATGGATCTCGGCTCCAAGGCACAGACGCCGATCACCAACGGCAACGCCATCGATACCTCGCCGACCTTCTCGCCGGACGGCAGCCAGATCGTCTTCGAATCCGATCGCGGCGGCTCGCAGCAGGTCTACGTCATGAGCGCCACGGGCGGAAACCCGACCCGGATCTCGTTCGGCGAAGGTTCGGCGTCGCAGCCGGCCTGGTCGCCACGGGGCGACCTCATCGCCTTCACCCGCCAGCGCAAGGGCGGCTTCGCCATCTGCGTGATGAAGCCGGACGGCTCGGGCGAGCGCGTGCTCACGGAAGGCTTCCACAACGAGGGCCCGACCTTCGCGCCGAACGGCCAGTACGTGCTGTTCTTCCGCGATCCCGGCGGCCAGGGCGGCGGCAAGCTCTACATGGTCGACATCACCGGCAAGGTGGAGCAACCGGTGCCGACGCCGTCCTACGCGTCCGATCCGACGTGGTCGCCGCTGCTGGCGGGCAAGTAGGACCGGGCAAATCAGGGCTACCAGTCCGGCTCGAGGCGGGGCGGCGCCAAGGCCGTATCCCGTCTCGTGGCGGCGGTCAGCAGCGTGGCCTGCTCGCGCAGGGCGCGCGGCAGGGCGGCCAGGGCCGGATCGTCGAAGCGCAGGTGCGGGAGGCGGCTGGTCACGAGACCCGCGATGAGTTTCGCCTGTGCCTGATCGCGCTGCCGCTTGAGTGGCTCGCGGTCCTCGCGGCCCGCGAGCCAGAGCTTGTGGAGGGCGAACGCCCGTGGGTCGGGAACCACCATGGTCAGGGGGTAGCCGCGTGCGTCGATGACCGTTGCCGTGGCCTTTGGACTGCTCACAAGCCAGCCCAACCCCTCGATCTCCACCGCTTCGAGGTCCGTCGCCTCGGTCCCGATCCGGCTTCGCAGTGGCTTGGCCATCCGATCCTTCATCGCCGGCATGATGAGATCGACGAGGTAGCCGTCCCGGTTGACCGCCCGGAACCCGCTCCGCCCCAGGACCTCGAACGAGCGATCGACCTTTCGCAGGAGGCCCACCACACCCGTGGCCGAGACCTCGGGCGCGAGGAGCCGGAGGGAACGCCGCGCGTCGAACAGGAGATCGACATCCGCCGTCGCGAGATGCGCACCGGCGATCTGCACGCCTGCCAGCCGTTCGTAGGCGAACAGGGCATTCGTCCCCACGACCTCGATACCGGCCCCGATGAGCCCGGCTTGGTCCAGGGCGCGAAGGATACGCGCCGCGATCACGGGCAGGCGCCCGAGGTTCAGGGCGCGATTGACCGGCGCCATGGCGTCGAGACGTGCGGTGAGGCCCGCAATCCGCTCCTGTAGCTGCGCCCGTCCCTCATGGAACCCGGTGGCCATCGCCTCCGTCTCGGGTGTGCGCGGCCCGAGGGATTTCCAGGCCTCGTACCGCTTCCGGTAAAGGTAGTCGCGCCCACCCACGGTCTTCCACGACATCGAGCCCCTGTACCGTCGCGCCCATTCGCCCCGCGCCATCGCGAAGCCGGAGAACACTTGGTCGACATCGATGGTCTGCCGTGCCTGATCGCCATTCAAGTCACTGAGGGACATCGGATTATCCCTAAAGCAGGCATTTATTGCCGCCAGAGGGATAATGACGCAACCCAAGCCGAGAAGCGACTGATTTTGCAGCGATTATCCATATTCCGACGAGAATGGTACGCGGGAGGGATAATCGGCGCCTCACCCCACCGGCAGCAGCCGGTCCCGCGCCCTGAGCGCCGGGAAGATCCGCCCCCAGGCGGCGGCCACCAGCAGCGTCGCGAGGCCGCCGAGCACCACCGCCGGGACGGCACCGATGAGGGCGGCCAGGGTTCCCGATTCGAACTCGCCGAGTTCGTTGGAGGCGCCGATGAAGACGGTGTTCACCGCCGAGACCCGGCCGCGCATGGCGTCGGGCGTCTCGCCCTGGACGAAGGTCTGGCGGACATAGACGCTGATCATGTCGGCGGCCCCCGTCACGAACAGGCAGGCCATGGACAGGGGCAGGGAAGTCGAGAGACCGAAGCCGATCGTGGCGAGGCCGAACACCCCGACGGCCTGGAGCATGCGGAGCCCGGCATGGCGCTGGAGCGGCCGGTAGGCGAGATAGACGGCCACCAGCACGGCCCCGGCCGCCGGCATGCTGCGGAGCGCCCCGAGGCCGAGGGGGCCGACATGCAGCACCTCGGCGGCGAAGATCGGCAGGAGGGCGGTGGCGCCGCCGAGCAGCACCGCCACGAGATCGAGGCTGATGGCGCCGAGCACCACCGGGTGGTCGCGGATGTAGGTGAGGCCGGCCGACAGGGTCGCCCAGGTCACCGGCGGGCGTTCGGTGACGGGCGCGGGGCGGAAGCGGATGGCCGCGATGAGGGCGCTGGCGAGGGCGAAACTGAACGCGGCCGTGCCGAACACCACGGCCGGGCCGAGGACGTAGAGGAGGCCACCCAGTGCCGGCCCGAGGATCGACGCGCTCTGCCACAGCGAGGCGTTCCAGGCGATGGCCGAACCGAACAGCGCGCGGGGCACCAGGGTCGGCAACAGGGCCTGGAGGGCCGGGTTGGCGAAGGCGCGGCCGGTGCCGATGACCACCACGAGGGCGTAGATCGGCCAGATCGCGCCCGTGCCGTAATGGGCGAAGACGAGCAGGCCGAGCTCTGCCGCCGCCAGGGTGGCGTAGGCCAGGGACGCCACGCGGCGGCGGTCGTAGGTGTCGGCCACGTGTCCGGCGACCAGGGCCGACAGCATGGCGGGCAGGAAGCTCGCGAGCCCCACGAGTCCGAGCGCCAGGGCCGAATGGGTCAGGTCGTAGACGAACCAGCCCACCGCGACGGCCTGCATCTGGAAGGCGAGGCCGGTGAGGAAGCGGGCGGCGCCGTACAGGCGAAAGTCGCCGTTGCGGAACACGCTCCAGCGCGGCGCGGAGGGTTCGGTCATCGGGTCCGTCGGGTCGTCGTCGGGTCGCTCAGCGCTCCTGTGGAGCCAGGGCGGCGCTGCGGGGCAGGGCGGGCAGGATCGCGAGGGCGTCCAGCACCGTCCCGGCCGTCAGGATTTGTGGGAGGACCACGGGGGCGGTCTTGCTCGCATAGAGGAGGTAGAGCGGCACGCCGCTTCGGCCGTGACGGGCGAGGAACGCGGTGATCTCGGGGTTCTGATTGGTCCAGTCGCCCTTGAGGTAGACCACGCCGCGCGCCGACAGCGCGTCGCGCACGGCTTGCGTCCCCAAGGCCGTGCGTTCGTTGACCTGACACGAGATGCACCACGCCGCCGTCATGTTGACGAAGACGGGTCGGCCCTCCGCCAGCAGCGCGTCGAGCCGCGCCTGGGTGAACGCCTCCGTGCCGTCCGCGCGCGCGACCGCGCCGGCGCGGTCATGGGACAGGTTCAGGGTGAGGAGAGCGAGACCCGCGAGGGCGGCCAACGCCGTGCCCCGCGCGATCCAGCTCCAGGCCGGGCGGGCGCCGTGCCCGCGCTCCCAAACCCACGCGGCGAAGCCCACGAGCACGAGGCCGAACAGGGCGGCGAGCAGCCCGGACGGTCCGACCTGCTGCGCCAGCACCCAGATCAGCCACGCCGCCGTGGCGTAGATCGGGAAAGCCAGGACACCCTTCAGAACATCCATCCAGGCACCGGGGCGCGGCAGGGCGCGCAGGGCGGCGGGCCATGCGGTCAGGACGAGGAAGGGCAAGGCGAGGCCGAAGCCGAGGCTCGCGAACACCGCCAGACCCACGGCCGGGGCCTGCGTCAGGGCGAACCCCACGGCCGACCCCATGAAGGGCGCCGTGCAGGGGGTCGCCACCACTGTGGCCAGTACGCCGGTGAAGAACGAGCCCTGCAGCCCGGCGCGGCGGGTCAGGCCGTCGCCGAGCCCGGCGATGCCGCCGCCGAGATGAACGACCCCGGACAGGCTCAGACCCATGCCGAACAGGAGATAGGCGAGGGCCGCCACCACCACGGGCGATTGTAGCTGGAAGCCCCAGCCGAGGCCGGCGCCCGCGCCCTTCAAGCCGATGAGCAGACCGGCTAGACCAAGAAACGCCGCGAGCACGCCGGCCGTGTAGGCGACGCCGTGGAGGCGGACCCGGGCGGGGGATTCCCCCGAATGCCGCACGAGGCTCAGGATCTTGATGGACAGGACTGGGAACACGCACGGCATCAGGTTGAGCACGAGTCCGCCCAGGAATGCGAGGCCGACGGCGCTCCACAGGGTCAGGCCGTCCTCCTCCTGCGGAATCGGCGGGGCGGCCAGGGCGTCCGTGGCGGGGGCGGCGATGGCGGGCGCCTCGCCGACGGCATAGGCGCGCCGGATGGGTCCCTCGGGCGTCGTCTCGTCGAAGGTGAGGACGCCGGGAAGCGTCGCCGGCGCCGCGTCGTCGGGGTTGCCCCGAACCAGCGAGAGCCGAAGGCCGGCGGAATCGATCTGCACGTCCTGCGCGGCGGCGTTCTCGATGGCGGTTTCCGCATAGGGAAAGAACGCCACCCCCGAAACGGCATCGGGCGCGAGGCCCGGCGCCTCCACCGTCAGGGTCAGGCGATCCTTCGTGGCGGCGGTCCGCACCGGCCAGGGCGACGGCACCGGCAGGGCGGCGCGGGCCTGCGCGAACAGCGCGCGGGTCTGCGGATTGGTGCCGGTGCTGGTTCCGGCCTGCGCCACCGGCAGGGTGAGGCGCAGGTCCGCCGTGCCCGGCACGCATTCCCGTTCGCAGACGAGGTAGCTCAGGTGGGCCTTGAGGGTGACGGGCTTGCCCGGCGCCAGGGCCTCGGGCGGCGTCACCTGCGCCAGCAGGACGGTCTCGCCCTCGTAGCCGAAGTTCATCAGGTGGGCGACGGGGATGCGGTGGGGTGCCGGCCAGTCGAGGGCCCCGGCCGCGAAACCCGCGGGCAATGACCAGCCGACCTCGGGCGGCAGGCCCGAATCCCCGGGGTTGCGCCAGTAGACGTGCCAGTTCGGCCGCATCACCATGCGGATACCGACGGTGAAGGGCTCGCCGGGGCGGATCGCGGCGGGTTCGGCCACGAGGCTCGCGGTGACGAGGTCGGACGGGAGCTTGAGCCCCTGGGCGGACGCGCCGGCGAGGCCGGACAGGCTGAGCGCCAGCAAGGCGAGGAACCGGATCATGACGTCCCTGTGCGTCGCCCGTGACGATGGGGCGTCGCCCGTCGCTATAGCACGCCGCGCCCGGGGCCGAGCGCATCGACTTGCCGCGCCCCATCGGGCAGGATTTTGCCAGTGATGAATGTCGCGCGTCGCTGCGCGATCCGGGAGATCTCCATGAGCCTCAAGAGCAAGACCGCAATCGTGACCGGCTCCACGAGCGGCATCGGCCTCGCCATCGCGCGGGGCTTCGCCCGGGAAGGCGCCGACGTGGTGCTGAACGGGTTCGGGTCGCCGGAGGCCATCGAGACGGCCCGGGCCGGGATCGAATCCGAGTTCGGCGTGCGGGCGATCCACTCGGCCGCCGACATGACCAAGCCCGACGAGATCGCCGGCCTGATCACCCTCGCGGAGGAGACCTTCGGGGCCGTCGACATCCTCGTCAACAACGCCGGCGTTCAGTACGTCTCGCCCATCGAGGACTTCCCGCCGGAGAAGTGGGAGCTCATCATCGCGCTCAATCTCTCCTCGGCGTTCTACACCATGCGGGCCGCCATTCCGGGCATGAAGAAGCGGGGCTGGGGGCGGATCATCAACACCGCCTCGGCCCATTCCCTCGTGGCCTCGCCGTTCAAGTCGGCCTACGTGGCGGCCAAGCACGGCATCGCCGGCCTCACCAAGAGCGCGGGCCTGGAACTCGCCACCCACGGCATCACGGTGAACTGCATCTCGCCGGGCTACGTCTGGACCCCCCTGGTGGAGAGCCAGATCCCCGACACCATGAAGGCGCGCGGGCTGACCGAGGAGCAGGTCATCAACGACGTGCTGCTCAAGGCCCAGCCGACCAAGGAATTCGTCACCGTCGATCAGGTCGCGGCGCTCGCGGTGTTCCTGTGCTCGGACGCGGCGAGCCAGATGACGGGCGCCAACCTCGCCATGGATGGCGGCTGGACGGCGCAGTAGGACGCTCCGGGTCGCGCCGCCCCGGTGGGGCGGCGCGTTGAACTCTTCAGCGGCGGTGGAGCAGCAGGGCGAGGCCGTAGCCGACGGCGCCCGCGAGCAGGAGCGCGATGAAGGGATTCTCCTCCACCCGCGTCTCGACGGCCCGGGTGCTATCGCGGAAATAGGCGCCACCACGATCCTGAATGCGCTCGTAGGCGTCGCCGGCGTAGTCGCTGACGTTGTCGGCGACATCGCGCACGGTGTCCTTGGCCTGTCCGTAGGCGTCCTGGGCGCGCCCCTGCGCCTCGCGGTAGCGCCCCTCGACGGAGTCGCGCTGGGACCCGAGGGCGTCGCCCACGGCCCCCTGCACGCGGCCGCCGAGATCCTTGGCGGTTCCGACGATGCGATCCGTGTCCACCATGATGCGTCTCCTCGTTGAGCTTCGATGCGGGTTCGATGCCGCCGGGGCGTGGCACGCCCGCATCCGACGTTCACAGAACGCCCGAGATCCGATTGGGCACCGCATCGATCGGATTTTCTCGGTGCTTCCCGCCGACAGGGTGAACCGACCGTCCCGCGAGGAGTCCGCGGGCCACCGTCACCAGGGCGGCCGCCAGGGTCTCGACGGCCGGTGCGCGCCGCAACCCGAGACGCCCGGTCGGCGGTAGGGGCGGAACGTGGACGAAGAGCACCGGGATGTTCTCGGCCAGCGCCCGGTAATACGCGGCGTTGCAGAGGTAGCGGCCGGCATCATGGGACGGGATCGCCCGGATGCCGTTGCAGCGCAGGGCCACGAGGGCCTGCGCGGCGACGTGCGCGCGGCGCTCTGACGGTCCGTCCGCCGACAGGGCGAGACATCGCGCAAGGGCCCCCGATGCGTCCGGGAACAGCCGGCTCGCCCGGTTTCGCGCCCGAAACTCGACCCGGACCCGCGTGGCGCGGCGCGCCACGCCCAGCATCAGCACGGCGGCCGGTGGCTCCGTGAGGGCGGGAACCAGATGGGTCGGAATGGCCCCATAGGTGGTGGGTAGGACGAGGAGGCGGACATCGCCGCCCGCGAGGCCGTGGCGGCGGGCGAGGGCGACGAGGCGGCGCGCCACCACGGCGCTCGGGTTCACGGGCACGCCGGGGAACGGCCCGAACCCGGTGACGAGGAGGTGGCCCCGGCTCAAAGGCCGATGAGGGTGGCGATGGCCTCGGCCCCGGCGGCGGGGGAGGATTCGCCGCGCGACACCCCGGCCTCGGCCTCGGCCGTCTGACGGCGGACTTCGGCGGACCCGACGAGGCGCTGGTGCAGGCGCTCGTGGACCAGCGCCCACATCCACTTCACGTCCTGGGCGCGGCGCTTCTTGGCGATCTCGCCCGTGGCCGTGAGCTTGTTGCGGTGGTCGACGACGCGGTCCCACATCCCGTCGAGCCCCTTGTTGTTGAGGCCCGAGACGGTGACCACGGGGGGCGTCCAGGTCGAACTCGGGGCGCTGAGGATGTGGAGGGCGGCGCGATATTCCGAGGCGGCCGCACTGGCCCGGCGCTCGCCCTCGCCGTCGTCGGCCTTGTTGACGGCGATCATGTCGGCGAGTTCGATGATGCCCTTCTTGATTCCCTGCAACTCGTCGCCGGCGCCCGGCAGCATGAGGACGAGGAAGAAGTCGGTGAGATCGGCCACCGCCGTCTCCGACTGGCCGACGCCCACGGTCTCGACTAGGATCACGTCGAACCCCGCCGCCTCGCAGAGCAGCATGGTTTCGCGGGTCTTGGCCGCGACGCCCCCGAGGGTTCCCGACGAGGGGGAGGGGCGGATGAAGGCGTTGGGATCCAGTGCCAGGCGCGCCATGCGGGTCTTGTCGCCAAGGATCGAGCCGCCCGTGCGCGTCGAGGACGGATCGACGGCTAGCACCGCCACCTTGTGGCCGGCGGCCGTGAGATTGGCGCCCAGCGCGTCGATGGTCGTCGACTTGCCCACCCCCGGCACTCCCGTGATCCCGACCCGGATCGCGCGGCCGGTCTGGGGCAGCACCGCAGCGATGAGGTCCCGCGCCACGGCGCGATGGTCGGCGCGCTTCGATTCCGCCAGGGTGATGGCGCGGGCGAGGGCAGCCCGGTCGCCGGCCAGCAACCGGTTGCGCAGGGCGTCGATGTCGAGGGCGGGCGGCGGGGATGAGGAGAGGGCCATGCCCACTTCTTGCCGGGCCGACCGGCATTCGTCGAGGGGGCGTGCCGCCTATTGCGCGACGCGCCCGCCTTTGTCCGCGCCGATGTTCGGTGTGGGACTGGGGCCACAGGCGCGCCTATGCCCGCAATCCACACGGCCCACGGCCACGTTCGCGCCGCGCCATGGTCACGATCGTCCGCGACAGGTTAGCACCGCACGACGGCCGGGTTTCCCGGCCCTCCACCGCCCAGGGTTGTCAGACCGCATGAACCGAACCATTCGGCCGACCCGACGCAGCCTCGTCCGCCTCGCTACCCTCCTGGGGCTCGCCAGCCTGGCGCCGGGCCTGTCCGGCTGCGTCACCGAGGACCTCGCGGCCGGCTCGTCCGCCCCCGAGCGGCAGTCGAACATCGATGTCAGCCCCGTGCTTCTCGTCGCCACCACCCGCAAGCCGGTGGGCAGTCCCCCGAAGAGCCCGTATTTCAGCTCCGAGCGCGGCCGGGGCCTGAGCTTCGCCGAAGTGCGTCTGTCCGCACCCGACCGCTCGCTCATCGGCAAGGTCTCCTCCGTGGTCACCGGGGATTGGGGGGTCGCGGCGGTGCCGCAGATCGAGACCGGGCCGGGCGCGGCCGGTGCCTTCGCCCAGGCCGCGTTCGGGCGCGACGTGCTCATTTACGTCCACGGCTACCGCGAGAGCTTCCAGTCCGCGGCCCTCAGCGCAGCCAAGCTCTCCGACGGTATCCGCTTCCGCGGCGCCTCCGCGCTGTTCACCTGGCCCTCCGCCGCCGCGACCTTCGATTACGGCTACGATCGCGAGAGCGCCCTGTGGTCGCGCGACGCCTTCGAGGATCTGCTCAAGGCCCTGGCGAACTCGCCGTCGGGCGGCCGAATCAACATCGTCGCCCATTCCATGGGCACGCTCCTGACCCTCGAAACCCTGCGGATGCTGCGGGCCGAGGCCGGCGAGGCGGCCATGGCCCGCATCGGCGCCGTGGTGCTGGCTGCCCCCGACATCGACATCGACCTGTTCACCTCCGCCATCGAGCGCATGGGACCGGACGTGAAGAAGGTCACGGTGATCTCCTCCACCAACGACAGGGCGCTGGAGCTCTCCGGCGCCATCGCGGGTGGTATCGTCCGCGCCGGCGCGGCCGACCGCGAGCGCCTGGAGGCGCTCGGCGTGCGCGTCGCCGACGCCTCCGATTACGGCGGCGGCCTGATCAACCACGACCTGTTCCTGTCGAACCCGGAGGTTCAGGGCGTGGTCAAGCGTGCCATCAGTCGAGGTGCTGGCGGAGGCAGCTGAGCCCAGGGGCCCGTTCGGCGCGGGATGGCGGTCGGCGTGGGGCTTGGCGCGCAGGCCGTTGCCCCCTACACGGTCGGCGGCCCCGTAAGGCTGAATCGATCCCAGGGCGGCGTCCTCCGACGCCGTGTGGCCGGCGCGCCCCGCGCAACGACGTTCGAGAGGAATTCGCGATGTTCACACTCGAGATCGATGGCGTGGCCATCGCGGTCATCAACGGTTCCGAGGAGGTCGCCCGCGATCTCTTCACCTGCGACGGCTTCAAGGACGACATCCAGGCCATGAAGAGCGACGGCAAGGTGCTGTGGAACGGCACCTCTCCGCTCAAGATCCGCGCCGCCACCGAGGAGGAGACGGAGATCTTCGAGGACGCCCTGGCCGAGGATGATTCGGAAGAGGACGAACCCTTCGAGCCGGATGCCCGCCACGCCGAGGCCGCTTCGAACGACGACGCGGAAGAGGATGACGAGGACGGTGAGGACGACGCCGACATCGTCTTCCTCGTGGATATCGACGAGGATGCGGGTCTCGACTCCTGAGGGTTTCGGCAACATCTCCAACGTGGCCGTGCCCGATTCAGGGCACGGCTCATGGGTCCTGGCCGTCAGGCTCGCCCGACGCGAACGGGCACGCCCCTCGCCGATACCCCTCTTCGGGGGACGGCTCCGCTCAGGTCCGCAGGCCGGCGGCGATGTTGTGATTGATGCTGATGAGCGCGGAAAGCTTCTCGGCGCTCGGCTCGATCAGCGTGTCGATCATGCGGCGGAACACGAACACCGACAATTGCGCGATGCTGGTCTTGATCGGCTCGGGCAGCGGGCTCTCGGGTGCCGTCGCCGCGCCCGCGATGATCGTCCAGACCTTTTGATTGAAGTTGAGCGCTTCGGGGAGGCCGCCCTTCTGGTTCTCCCAGTCGGCTTGAACGGCCTGAAGGCGCGATGCGGCCTTGATCAGGACGGCGGCTTCCGCCTCGCGCGGCGATAGGGCCGTCTGTGACACCTTCGCGTAGGCACTGGCCCCGTACGACATCCTGCGTTCTCCCCGACTGCCGCGATTCGAGCCGTCCGCGACCGACGAGACCGTATGGGGTTCATTCTTAAGAGACTGTAATCCGGTCTTCGCCGCAATCATGCCGAGAAGCTTGACCAGGAAGGGCCGGTGATCGCGGGCCGGCCTCTGTCCGCGCGGCGATCGCGGGATTTCCGACCCATGATGAATTTTGTTTTCGGTACGGTGGCGGGGGCGCTGCTGGCCGGCATCCTCACCGTCGTCGCCGTGCGCCAGCCCGGCGTTCAGAGCAGGCTCGGGCTGTTTCCGGTGTCCACGGCCCCGATGCTGCCGGCTGCCCGGCCACCCGGACCATCACCGGATGCCCGCGCCAGGGACGAAGCGGCCTGCCGCAACGGGCCGGCCGAAATCGGCAAGGCCGACATGCTGTTCAACCGCAAGCGCTTCTGGCTCGTGGCGCCTTGATCCTGGCCGACGCCGGACAGGCCTGCCTTGGAGAAGCGTTCTCTTACACGCTGCTTAGCAGAAACATCACCATGGTGGTCGCGACGGTGGTGCTGAGGAAGCCGCACAGGGCTGCCGCGAAGGACGGGCCCGTGGCATCGATCATGGCATTGGAGCCGAGGACGGAATTGGCGTTGGACTGGGTGGCCGAGACGTTCATGGGCGTGGACCTTCAGGGCAGCGAATCGCGCGCCGCTTGTTCAGACTTGTGAAACGAATGGTTCCGGGCGTGTGTGCGTGGGCGCACGCGCTCAGTCGCAGCGATTGACCTTCTTGGCGATGCGAAGGTTCCGCGCCTCAGTGCGCAGATCGATGGCGGTGACGGCCGCACCGCAATCCTCGAACGCATCCCGGGCATCGGCGTAGCGATCGCCGATTTCGTCGAGGGTATCGCAGACGCGGTCGTGGCTGCCGATGCGGGCTTCCTGCCGGGCCTGGAACCGCAGGGCGTTGGCTTCCTCGACCTTTCGCTGGCCCTCGAAGCAGGCTGGCGCGGCCAGAGCCGGCACGACGGCCACGATGGTGAGTCCGATGGCGAGAAGCGGTGAAAACAGAGCGTGACGCATGGGATACCTCGGCGGCAGACGTCTCGAGGAACAGGACGTGTGCAAGGTGACGCTCAGGCTGATCCGAAGTCTTGGATCCGGCCCGCCGGTCATCCTGCGTTCATGCCCCAAGAACCCCCGATCTACGGCGAAGGTTCCGCTTTTCGGCTGCTCACTTTCCGGGCGCGGCGCGAGGCGAGGATTGTTGGAAGATCTACCGGCGTGAAGCCCTGCGCATCGACGCCCACGTCGTACTGCTTCGGGATCGGTGTCAGCTTGGCGTGCGAATGCCCGTGGAGGTCGAGGGCGCCCCGGCCCATGCCGTTCCAGGTTCGGAACGCATAATGGCACAGCACCAGGGGCCGTTCGTCCACGACGATCTCGGCATAATGGCCGACACTGGCCCAGCCCGGCGCATGCAGCGTTTCCGGCCCGTCGTTGTTGCCGACGATGAGGTGCTTCGTACCCTTGAGTGAGGTGAGGATTTCGGAGATTCGGCCCGGCGCGGGTCGCAGGGCGACATCGCCGAGATGCCAGACCGTGTCGCCGGGCGCGACGACGGCGTTCCAATTGGCGATGAGCGCCGCGTCGTGGACCGCAAGGTCGGGGTAGGGGCGCCGGTCGATCCGCAGCACGCGCGGATCGGAGAAGTGCGTGTCGCTGGTGAACCAGACGGTCATGCCGGAACGTCGCTCCGAGAAAGGCAGGGCGGTCTTCGGAAGCGAGGCGGGATCACGCCGTCCAACCCCGGCCTCAGCGACCGGGGCTGAACCGCAGGGGCACGGTGACCGCGAGGCTGCTGATCGTGACGCCTGCCGGGGCCGCCGGCAGGGACCCGCGTACGGTCGCGAGCGCCGCACTGTCGATGGCGCCGACACCACTGCTGCTCGACAGTCCCGAACTCAGCACCTGCCCGGAACGCGACACGGTGAACCGGACCACGGCAACGCCGCCGCTGGTGCCCGCCGCCGCACTGGCGTTCATGCGACCGCGGATCGCCGAGCTGAGGGCGCCCTGCCAAGCGCGGAGCGCGTTCGCATCGTTGCCGCCGGCGGCCGCACCCGCGCTGCTCTGACGCGAGGCCGAGGCCGAGTTCTGGCGTGCGCTGCCCTCGCTCGCAGCGGCGGCGGCGCGGCGTGCGGCCTCACGGGCCGCCTTGGCCTTCGCCTCGGCCCGGGCCTCCTGCAGCGCTTCGCGGCGCTCTTCCTGTTCGGCCTTGAGCCGTGCCTCGCGGTCGGCCTTGCGCTTGGCCTCACGCCGCGCCTCGAGGATCTTGGCTTGATCCGGCTTCGGTTTCACCACCTCGACGGGCTTCGGCAGCTCCTGGGCCACGGTGGGTGGAGGGGGTGCCAGGGCCGGCGCGGTCTCGGCCGTGGACGCGATCACCTGATCCTCCGGCGGCGGCTCGTTCGCCACCTCGACGGGCGGCGTCGGAGTCGCTTCCGGCGGCTCGGCCATGGTCGTCGCCTCGGGCGCAATCATCGCCGTATCGGGCGGCGGCGGTGCCGTCGCCTCGGGCGGTGTCACCTCCGTGGTCTCCAGCGGCTTCTCCTGCTGGACCGTCTCGGGCGTCTGCACCGGATTGGCTTCGGGCGGCGCCGACACGGAGGCGGCCTGCTCGGCCGGGGCTTGGGTGTCGGCCTCCGTCATCTGCGGCGCGAGGTCGATGGTGACGATATTCTCGCCCGGGGGCGCCTTGGGCTCCGGCTGGAACAGAGTGAGGGCGACCAACCCGGCCGCGTGTAGGCCGAGGGCGACGAGGAAGGCTGCGGCGAGACCTGACGGGCCGCGCCGATCCGAATCTCCGGTCGATGCGAGGACGCTCATGGGGCTATCGGGCCGTTCCGGTCGCGGGGGCTGCGGCGGCCGGCGCAGACGGCAGGGCGCCACCGGGCGATTGGGCGATGAGCGAGACCTTGGTGAAGCCCGCCTGGCCGACGAGGCCCATCACTTCCATGATCTTGCCGTAGGGTACCTCGCGATCGCCACGCACCAGCATCACCTGGGAGGGGTCCTCGGCGGCCAGGGCCCGCAGGCGGGGCAGGATGCCCTCGGGGGTCAGCTCCTCCTTCGCGAGGTAGGGCTTGCCCTCCTTGTCGATGGAGATCTCCAGGGGCTTCTTGGCCTGAGCCACCTTCTGCGCCGTGGTCTTGGGGAGCTGTACCGGCACGCCCGTGGTCATGAGCGGGGCGGCGACCATGAAGATGATCAGCAGCACCAGCATCACATCGACGAGGGGCGTGACGTTCATCTCGGACATCGGCGCGCCGTCGATGCCGTCGTCGTCGTCACCGCCGCCGGAGCGGATCGATCCCATGGCCATGCGTCGCCCTCCGGGGCTTCGGGCGGGCGGCCGGCAGCCCGGCGCCGCGTTCCCGCGAAATCGAAATTCGTCCGGAACCGGGATGGCCCCATGGATCGGGGGCCGCCGGTCTTCCGGGGTTCAAGGCCGGCCCGCCCGCGCGAGGCGGACATTGGTCGGTGATACGGGTCGGCGATACGGGTCGGTGATACGGTTCGGCTATTCGGCGGCGGCGGCGCGGCTGTGAACCGTCCGGTCGCGGGCCAGACGGTTGCCGAGGGTGCCGATGGAGGAGACGAAGCTCGCCTGGACCCGTCCGATGTCGTTGATGAGCTTGTTGTAGGCCATCACCGCCGGGATCGCGACGACGAGGCCGATGGCGGTGGCGAACAGCGCCTCGGCGATGCCGGGCGCCACCACGGCGAGCGACGTATCCTGGCTCTTCGCGATGGACGAGAACGAGTTCATGATGCCCCACACCGTGCCGAACAGCCCGATGAAGGGCGCGGTGGAACCGGAGGTCGCGAGGAGCGGCAGGCCCGTCTGCATCGCCTTCAACCGCGTGGTGAGGGTCGCGCGCATGGCGCGCTCGATGCGGTCGCGGCGCTCGGCGCGCGTCTCGCTGCTATCCTGATCGCGCCACGCCTCGATGGCGGCCGCCGTGATCTGCGCGTCCATCCCCTTGCCGGATGCTTCAAGAGCGCCGCCCGAGCGCACCAGGGTGTCGAAGGCCTTCGCCTGGCGCTTGGCCGCGGCGATGCGGACGATCTTCTCGAACACCACCGTCCAGCAGGCGATGGAGGCGACCACGAGCAGGATCATCACCGATTTGACGATCGGGTCGGCCTGGAGAAACAGGCCGAGGAACGACATGTCGTGGGAGACGCCTGCGGGCGCGGCGGTCGGATCCATGGGGATGTCTCTCGGTTCGGTTTCGGATCAGCGGACGAAGGGCGCGGCAGTCTTGCTGTCGGTTTCGATGCGTTCGAGGCAGGTCTCGCGGCTGGCGTCGCCGCCCTCGCAGGCCAGGACATCGTTGAGGAGCACCCGGCCGATCTTCGGGCAGGCCAGGGCCGGGAAGTCGAACAGGCGGACCATGGTCTTGCGCTCCTGCACGGGGCCGAGCTCGACGGCGAGGCGCTTCTGCGCGACACCGTCCGTGTCGAAGGCGAACAGATCGACCTTCAGGGATTTCAGGGCCGCGCCCCGGCTGTTGTCGACGAGAAGGTAGGTCCGGCAGGATTCGCCTGCGGGCTCCAGGCGGTTCAGTTCGAGCTTGAGCGAAGCGGGCTTGGTGTCCGTGCTCTTGGCTTCCTGTGCCACCGCGTAACCCGTCCAGCCGGCCAGGATGGCGGTGCCGAGACAGGCCGCCCGAACCGCATTCCGGACCTGTTCCCTGACCATGCAGCGCACTCGATCCATCACGGTTCCGTTTCCTCGAACGATGGGCGGCACCGCCGCGCCGGACTTAAACCTTGGGATGACCCGCGATTCGCAGCGTGTTTCCGCCGGGAACGTCATGGTCGGCAATCATGACCCGGTGATCGGTCGGCGCCGCTCAAGTCGTCGCTTCCCAAAGGGAACGCGAACCGGCGCGGCACGGCCAAGAGCCCCGCAATCCGTCGGTCGATTGGCCGTGGCAATATCCGAATTCGCGGTGCCAGATCAAGCGCAGTGCGGAATATCAGAGTAATTCCAAACTGTTACCTGACCGAATACAGGGCCACGCTGGAAAATTGCCGATTGATCCTGGTTGTAGTTTCCTGATTTGCCCGGCGAACATCGCCGGGTCTTCTCTCGGTCAGCTCGTAGGACGATCGTGGTCGGGTTCGATCGGCGAGCTCGACGGGAAGGCCCGCGCAAGGGACCGTCCTGGATGTTCGGAGCCAAGCCCTTGATGGGGCTGCCCTTGATGAGGCTTGGTGCCGCCTCCATATCGGGTTCACCGGCGAACGATCGTCGGCGGGGGGTGCTGCCGCAGGCGGGCTTCCCGAACACCGCAGACGTGCCTCTCCACGAAGTGCCTCCTCCATCGTCCCCGGGGCTTCGCTTGAAGGACATCCATCCGTGACCACGCGGCCTTCCCCGTTCGGACATCCGTTCCTCCTCGGTTTCGATGAGATCGAACAGGCCCTCGACAGGGTGTCGAAGGCCGCCAACGATGGATATCCGCCCTACAACATCGAGCGGGTGGCCCGCAGCGACCGGGAGCCTGAGCGGCTTCGCATCACCCTCGCGGTCGCGGGCTTCACCCGCGATCAGCTCGACGTGATGCTGGAAGAGAACCAGCTCGTGGTCCGCGGCCGGCAGATCGACGAGAAATCGCGTCAGTTCCTCCATCGCGGCATCGCCGCGCGCCAGTTCCAGCGGGCCTTCCTGCTGGCGGACGGCATGGAGGTGATGGGGGCCGACCTGTCCAACGGTCTGCTGTCCATCGACCTGACCCGACCCGAGCCGGACCGGGTCGTGCGCAAGATCGCCATCGCATCCCGCGACGACGTCTGACGGGACGCCCGTTTTTCATCCGGGTCGGGCCAGACCCGACCCCGCTCTGCCAGAAGGAGAGCCGACCATGACCGCATTCAGCCAGAATCCCATCACCGGCGCAGATCTCGATCCGGCGGAGTTCAACGCCGCCGACCTCGCTGCCCTGGGCGAGGGTCACATCGCCTACGTCCGCGCCATGAGTTCCGACGAGGTCACGCGCCTGTTTCCGCAGGCGCCGGAGTTGACCCCCGGCCTCGACCTCTTCGCCCTGCTCTCGGCCAGCGGGGCGCCGATCTTGCTCGCCGATTCCCGTGACGCCGTGGTGGCCAATGCCATGGCCAACGATCTCCACACCGTCAGTCTGCACTGATTTCTTTGTTCGGGTAGATCTCCGTCACTGCCGCCAGGAGCCGGGCGAGGTCCTGGGGGCGCGACAGGCGGTGGTCGCCATCCGCCACGAGGGTCAGCACCGTGTCGGCCCGAGGCAGGCGCTCGACGATGCGCAGGGCATGGGACCAGGGGACATCCGGGTCGTCCATGCCCTGCAGGATACGAACCGGGCAGCCCGGGTCGAATTCTCCCCCGAGCATTGCGTGCCGGCGCCCGTCCTCGATGAGGGCACGGGTGATCGGCACCGGGACGGGGTCGTATGCGCTCGGTCGCGCCCAGAAACCGTCCCGCTCGATGGTGGCACGGATTTCCGGTGTGAACCGCTTCCACATCAGGTCTTCGGTGAAATCCAGGGCCGGGGCGATGAGCACCAGTCCCGAGGGGGCGTCTTCGCCTCGCGCGGCCCGGTCCCGGGCGGCGAGACAAGCGATCCAGCCACCCATGGACGAGCCGACGAGAAGCGGCCGCTGCGGCGCGCAGGCGGAGATCACCGCGACCGCGTCCTCGACCCAGGTCGAGATGGTGCTGGACGCGAAATCGCCCTCCGATTCGCCATGACCCGTATAATCGAACCGCACCAGGGCGCGTCCCGTTCGCCGCGCCCATCCATCGAGCGCTTCGGCCTTGGTGGCCCGCATGTCGGAGCGGAAGCCTCCGAGCCACACCATGGGCGGTCCCTCTCCGGGTCGATGGAGCACGGCGATGCGTCGTGCCGCGTCCCCGCTTCCGACATCGAGGAAAGTCGGCGCCTCGTCGTTCGGCTGCGGCATCGGCTTATCCCCGTTATCCAAGAACCATCGTGTTGCGTGCTCTGCATTTGCCTTTCGTTTACCGGGCCGTAAAGCACGCCGCCCATGCTGACGCCCATGACCGAAGCCTGCGACGGACGTTTCCGCCCCCGCCCCGAACCCTCAGGTCCCGTCATCGGGCCGGCCTGCGGAGCCGCGTCATGAATGGCGATCCGCGCGGCGGCACCTTCCCGGGGGAGGGTGCGCCGCTCTCGGGCAGAACCATCCTGCAGATCATCCCGGCCCTCGATGCGGGCGGGGCCGAGCGCACCACCGTGGACGTGGCCGCGGCCCTCGCGGCTGCGGGAGCGCGCGCCCTCGTCGCCACGGAGGGCGGTCGGCTGGTGGGGGAATTGCAGGCCAAGGGCGGCATCTGGCTGCCGTTTCCGGCGGCCGCGAAGAACCCCGTCGCCATGGCGCTGAACATCGGGCGCCTCGCTCGGCTGTGTCGGCGCGAGGGCGTTCAGATCATCCATGCCCGATCGCGGGCGCCGGCCTGGGTCGCACTCGGCGCGGCACGTCGCCTGAAACTGCCCTTCGTCACGACCTACCACGGCAGCTATTCCGGCCGCACCGGGGTGAAGGTGCTGTACAATTCGGTGATGGCGCGCGGCGACGTCGTCATCGCCAACTCGCACTACACCGCCGACCTGATCCGCACGCTTCATCCGGATCAGGCGGGCGACCGCGTCCGGGTGATCCACCGGGGGACGGATCTCGCGCTGTTCACGCCGGGCGCCGTGGCGCCGGCCCGGGTCGAGGCCCTGCGCCGGGCCTGGGGCGTGGCGCCGCACGAGCGCGTGGTGCTGCTCGCCGCGCGCCTCACGGCCTGGAAGGGCCAGCGCGTGCTCATCGAGGCGGCCGCCCTCATGCGCGACCGCGGCGTCGCGGATGTCGCCATCGTGCTCGCGGGCGACCCCCAGGGGCGTGTCGCCTACGAGCGTGAGCTCGATGCCCTCATCGCCGCGCGCGGCCTGCAGGGCATCGTCCACCGGGTCGGGCACTGCACGGACATGCCGGCGGCGTTCCGCGCCGCTTCCGTCGTGGCGGTTCCCTCCGTCGAGCCCGAGGCGTTCGGCCGCTCGGCCGTGGAAGCTCAGGCGCTGGGCACGCCCGTCGTGGTCTCGGATCTCGGCGCCGTACCGGAGACCGTCCTGGCGCCACCGGAAGTCCCGGCCGGCCAGCGCACGGGCTGGCGGGTGGCACCGGGCAACGCCTCGGCCCTGGCCGATGCCCTGGCCGATGCGTTGTCCATGGGCGCCTCGGCGCGGGACGCGATGACCCGGCGCGGCCGGGCGCACGTGGAGGCACACTTCTCCCTCGAGGGCATGGTCGGCGACACCCTCGACGTCTATGCCGACCTCCTCGCCAATTGCCCGTGAAGCGCCCGTGATCGTCCCGGATCACCCGGGGCGTGAACCAAACCCGGCCGCCCGAGTTGACTTGAAGAAAAGTTCAGCCAAGGTGTCGGACCGGAATCCGGAGCGATTGGTGGCCAGGATCGACCCCATGGGGTTGGGGTTCGCAGGCTGCCGTTTCGTCGTTTCATCAGGAGATTGAAGCCATTCGTAGACCTATGAGAGCTATGCCGGCCCCGCAGAAGGACGGGCCGCGCGCCAACCGGGACATCCGCGGCGTTCGCGAAGTGCAGCTCATCGACGACACCGGTCAGAACCGGGGTGTGGTCGCCTTCTTCGACGCCCTCGCGTTGGCCGAGGAAGCCGGCCTCGACCTCGTCGAGATCGCGCCCAACTCCGTTCCTCCCGTCTGTAAGCTCCTCGATTACGGCCGCTTCCGATTCAACGAGCAGAAGAAGCAGAACGAGGCCCGCAAGAAGCAGAAGACGGTCGAGGTCAAGGAGATCAAGCTGCGGCCCGGCATCGACAAGCACGACTACGACACCAAGATGAAGGCCGTGGTTCGGTTCTTCGAGGAAGGCGACAAGGTCAAGGTGACCCTGCGCTTCCGCGGCCGCGAGATGGCCCACCAGGACATCGGCCTGCGCCTGCTCGAGCGGGTGAAGAACGAGACCCAGGAGATCGCCAAGGTGGAAAGCGAGCCGATGCTCGAAGGCCGCCAGATGATCATGATTTTGGCCCCGCGCTGACGCGCGACGTCCGTTCTGGTCCGACGATCCGCGCCGCTTTCCCCCGGGGAAGGCGGCGTTTTTCGTGGTGTTGCCCGTTCGGACGCAGGGTCCCCCTCCCCGCGAGGGGAAGGGGGATGAGTGTCCCTACTTGACCACCGAGACCTGCGCGTCGCCCGTCCGCCGCAGGACGTTGACCGTCACATCGCCGCCGTAGCGCTGGAAGCGCAGGTCCACCCGCGAGGTGCCGAGCTTTAGGTTGAAGATCGACACCCCGTCGAGGAAGGCCGGCAGGGTCGGGTTCTTCAGGCGGATGCGGTTGCGGTCGTGCTGGAGTTCGAGGCCGATGCAGGCGGCGAGGAACGCGAAGGGTGCCGCCGCCGCCCAGGCCTGGGGCGAGCACGCCACCGGGTAGGAGACCGGCCCGCGCTGGTGCCGGCGCATGAAGCCGCAGAACAGCTCCGGCAGGCGCTTCTGGTCCTGGTAGAGGGCGGTGTCGAACATGCCCTCGAAGATCCGCGAGGCTTCCGGCTTCAGGTCGTAGCGGGCGAGCCCCATGGCCACGAGGGCGTTGTCGTGCGGCCAGATCGAGCCATTGTGGTACGACATCGGGTTGTAGCGCGCCTCGCCGCGCGCGATGGTCCGCACACCCCAGCCGTTGAACCCATCCTTCGACAGGAGGTTGGCGGCGACACTCGCGGCGCGCTCCGGCATGGCGATGCCGGTGAAGAGGGCGTGCCCGGCATTCGAGGACCGCACGGCGCATTGGCGCTTCTCGCCATCGAGCGCGAGGGCGTAGGTGCCGATCGCCTCGCACCAGAACGCCTTGTCGAAATCCGCCCGCAGCTTGGCGGCTTCGGCCGTCAGGCGCTGGGCCAGGGCATCGTGGCCGAGCAGGGTGGCGAGCGTCGCCATGCCGTTCTTGGCGGCATAGACGTAGCCCTGGACCTCGCACAGGGCGATGGGACCCTTGGCGAGGTTCCCGTCCGTGTGGAAGATCGAATCGTGGCTGTCCTTCCAGCCCTGGTTCTCGAGGCCCTTGTCGGTGTCGCGGGCGTATTCGACGAAGCCGTCGCCGTCCCGGTCGCCGTACTGGTTCATCCAGTCGAGGGCGAGTTCGAGGGCCGGCCAGATCCGCTCGATGGTCTCCCGGTCGCCGGTGACGGCGTAGTATTCCGAGGCCAGCATCACGAACAGCGGCGTGCCGTCGATGGTGCCGTAATAGTGCCGGAACGGCACCTCCCCGAGCATCGCCATCTCGCCGCGCCGGGTCTCGTGCAGCACCTTGCCGGGCTGGGCGTCGGCGGCGGGATCGATGGCCTTGGCCTGGGTCGAGGCGAGGTAGCGCAGGACGCCCTTGCCGAAGTTCGGATCGATCCACAGGGCCATCATCGCCGTGATGATGCCGTCGCGGCCGAACACCGTGGAGTACCAGGGGATGCCGGCGAAGGGGTAGATCCCCTCCGGCGTGCGGCTGGCCAGCATGTAGAGATCGGCGGTGGCGCGGCAGGCGGCCTCGTTGAACTGGTCGTTCGACGAGATGATCGTGGTGATGCCGGCCGTGAGCTGCCGCAGGTCGCGGCGCGAATCGCGATACGCACGGGCGAAGATCACGCCCTCTGCCAGGCCCTTGGGGTGGCGGGCCGTGGCCGACGAGCCGGCGGCGTGCGACAGGCCTGCCGCGGCATCCTCGCCCACCTTCTCGGCGGCCGGTGCACTGGTGTAGGCCCGGTGCGATTCGAAAACCGTGCGGATGAAGAGCGAGGCGCGTCCACCCGGGGGCAGGGAAACCTCGAAGGTGACCTTTCCCGGCTCGATGTGCTTCGGTTTTGGGCCGAAATGCAGGCTCGTGGTCCGCACCACCTCGTCGAGGCCGGCATAGCGGAACTGCACTTCCGACTCGCTCGCCACCTGAACGCTGCGCTTGCCCCGCACCGGGCGGTCCATGCCGCGGACTTCGAAGAGATCACGGAAATCCGCGTCGAAGCTCACGCCGATCTTCAGGGTCCAGTGGCGCGAATCGTAGTTGCGCAAACCGATCCGATCGTAGCACGCGCCCTTGAACAGAAACTTGGTGCGCTCGATGGCGATGAGCTCGCGCGGGATCGTGGTCTCGTCGTGGGCGTCGAGGCGGATGTCGGGCGTCGTCATGTCGACGCTGAGCGCGCCGTTGTCGTCCTGCATCACCGAGGACAGGAGCAGGGGGCGCTGATCCTCGATGGTGAAGTGCAAGCGCGAGAGGTAGCGCGTGTCCTGGAAGTACAGGCCCTCGGGGCCGGGCAGCACGCCGATGTCGCCGTAGCTGTCCAGCACCGCGAAGGCCTCGCCGTATTTCAGGGAGCGCAGCGGGCGCTCGACCAGGGAGGTGTGGGCCTCGATATGGTACTGGGGCAGGACCGCGTCGGCATCCTGAAAACCATGGTTCAGCGGCCCGTCCGTCGTGCCGGGTGCCTGTTCGGGAGTCGCCGTGAAACTGTCAGCCGCCATGCCCGAGCGTCTCCGGATGGGTGAGGATTCGCGAATCGTCTGATCGCGATGGGTCTGGAATCGAAAGGCCGCCCGTCGCGGTATGCGACGCGGGCGGCCCTCAGAGAGGAGAGTTAGTGCGGCAATCGTACGACGCCAACCCGGAAAAAGGCTCTGCAAGCCCGATGCCGGGTCCGCCTCAGGCCGGCATGGCGGCCACCGAGATCGACGGCAGGGACGAGCCGTTGAGATCGCCGTAGCGGGGCGAGAAGGCCGCCGCGTGGGGCATCTTGATCACGTCGGCCTGATCGGCGAGCAGGCTCTCGTAGGCGGCGACGTACTTGCGGACCATGCACTCGGCGGTGAACTGGGTCTCGAAGTGGCGGCGCACGCCGGCTCGGCTCATGGTCTTGACCGTGTCGACGGCCGCAACGGCATCGTCCATCGAGTCGCACAGCACGCCCGAGATACCGTCGGCGATCACCTCCGGCACGGAGCCGTTGCGGAACGCGATGACCGGGGTGCCGGCCGACATCGCTTCGATCATCACCAGGCCGAAAGGCTCCGGCCAGTCGATGGGGAAGGCCAGGGCCAGGGCGTTGCCGAGAAAATCCTTCTTCTGTTCCTCGTTGATCTCACCGATGAACTCGACGAGCGGGTGGTGGATCATCGGCTCGATGACCTCGTCCCAATAATCCTGGTCGGCCTTGTCGACCTTCGCGGCGATCTTCAGTTTCACGCCGGAGCGGATCGCCATCTCGATGGCGCGGTCGGGGCGCTTCTCGGGGGAAATGCGACCGAGAAAGGCGAGATAACCGCCCTTGGCCTCGGGGTAGAACGGGCAGTTCTGGGCCGGCAGGCCATGGTGGATGGTGGACGCCCAGTTCACGTTCTTCGGCATCGGCTCGCGCTGATTGTCGGAGATCGACACCAGGGGCATGCCCGTGAAGGTACGGTAGACCGGCATGAAGTCCGGCACGTCGAGGCGGCCGTGCATCGTGGTGATGCACTTGTGGTTCAGATCCTCGAACATCGGATATTGCAGGAGGTCGATGTGGAAGTGCAGCACATCGAACTCGTGGGCGCGCTTGTGGACGTGATGCAGCATGGCGAGATGGCTCGCCGTGTGGTCGCGGTAGCCAAGGAGGCGCAGGCCTTCCGGCGTGCACGCCGCGAGCTTGGCCGAGGTCTCCGAATCACCACTGGCGAACAGCGTCACGTCGTGACCCTGACGGACGAGCTCTTCCGTGATCCAGGATACGACGCGCTCGGTGCCGCCGTAGAACTTCGGGGGGACCGCCTCCGAGAGCGGAGCAATCTGGGCAATGCGCACGAAGCGTCTCCTGTGAGGTCGAATATGCGCCGACCTAACCCGATCCGGCCTGAGTGGGACATGAATGAAACCCACGGCCAAGGTTATGGTTCCTCCGGGAGCCCCGGCGCCATCGCTGTTTTGCGATGCCGCATGGATGTCCCCGCAATCCCGGGCGCGGGGGGCTGTGCGGATCGGTCATGTTGCCGGTTCGTCCCGTAGTCCTAACTCAATGACATGTGCGAATTTGTGCAATGCGAGCCGCCCTTGTTTCACCTCCGGGGGTCGTCTAAGCCTCCGGCCAGCGCAGTCTGGCATTGGAGCAATTCCATCCGGCGGGACGCTCCCGGGGCAGTACGGCCTTCGGCGCACACGAGAGGTCCCGCATGACCGGCCTGATGGCGGATTACCTGCCCCTCATCGTCTTCATCGGCGTGTCGCTGTTCATCGCGGCAGCCCTGCTGGTGGCGCCCTTCCTCGTCGCCTACAACAGTCCCGATCCGGAGAAGCTCTCGGCCTACGAGTGCGGCTTCAACGCTTTCGACGATGCGCGCATGAAGTTCGATGTGCGCTTCTACCTTGTGGCCATCCTGTTCATCATCTTCGATCTCGAAGTCGCATTCCTGTTCCCGTGGGCGATCACCTTCGGTGAACTCGGATGGTTCGGCATGTGGTCGATGATGGCCTTCCTCGGCGTTCTGACCGTCGGCTTCGTCTACGAGTGGCGCAAGGGCGCCCTTGAGTGGGACTAGCGCCCACGATCGTCGTCGCGTCGCCGAACCGTCCGAAGCCTGATCCCGAGAAACCGATGGCCTTCAGCCCCGACCTCTCCCGCGCCCCGGCGATCGCACCGGCTCCCAAGGGGATCATCGATCCCAACACTGGGCGCCCCATCGGCGCGGACGATCCGACATTCCTGTCGATCAGCAGCGAACTCGCCGACCGCGGCTTCCTCATCACCTCGACGGACGACCTCATCAACTGGGCCCGGACGGGCTCGCTGATGTGGATGACGTTCGGACTCGCCTGCTGCGCCGTCGAGATGATGCAGATGTCGATGCCGCGCTACGATTGCGAGCGCTTCGGCTTCGCCCCGCGCGGCTCTCCGCGCCAGTCCGACGTGATGATCGTCGCCGGCACGCTCACCAACAAGATGGCACCCGCTCTGCGCAAGGTCTACGACCAGATGCCCGAGCCGCGCTACGTCATCTCCATGGGGTCGTGCGCCAACGGTGGTGGATATTACCACTATTCGTACTCGGTGGTGCGCGGTTGCGACCGTGTAGTGCCCGTCGACATCTATGTGCCCGGCTGTCCGCCGACCGCCGAGGCGCTTCTCTACGGTGTGCTGCTTCTGCAGAAGAAGATCCGCCGCACCGGCACCATCGAGCGCTGAGGGGCTGATGAGCAACGGCATCACCATCCGCGCGCACACCGCCGCCGCTTCGGACGCGGATGCGCTTCAGGCGCTCAGCGACCATGTCGGCGCCGCCCTCGGCCCGGCCGTGGTCGCCCGGACCATCGCGTTCGGCGAGCTGACCCTCGAGGTGCAGGCGAGCGACATCGTGTACGCGCTGACCTACCTGCGCGACGATCCCGCCTGCGCCTTCCGTTGCTTCATCGACATCTGCGGTGCGGATTATCCGAGCCGCGCCAAGCGGTTCGACGTGGTCTACCACCTGCTGTCCCTGCGCCATAACGCCCGCATCCGGGTCAAGGTGCAGACCGACGAGCAGACCTCGGTCCCATCCGTCATCGACGTGTTCCCGGCAGCCAACTGGTTCGAGCGGGAGACCTACGACCTCTACGGCATCCTGTTCTCGGGCCACCCGGATCTGCGCCGGCTGCTGACCGATTACGGGTTCGAGGGGCACCCCCTGCGCAAGGACTTCCCGCTCACGGGCTTCGTCGAGGTCCGCTACGACCAGGACGAGGCCCGCGTGGTCTACGAGCCTGTGAAGCTGACGCAGGAATTCCGGAACTTCGACTTCCTCTCGCCGTGGGAGGGCACCGAGTACGTGCTCCCGGGCGACGAGAAAAAATCGGCTTGAGCGGCGGAGCGAGGCCATGACCGAGCACAACATCCGCAATTTCGCGATCAATTTCGGGCCGCAGCACCCGGCGGCGCACGGCGTGCTGCGCCTCGTGCTCGAACTCGACGGCGAGATCGTGGAGCGTGTCGATCCGCATATCGGCCTGCTGCATCGCGGCACCGAGAAGCTCATCGAGCACAAGACCTACCTGCAGGCGACGCCGTATTTCGACCGGCTCGACTACGTCTCGCCCATGAACCAGGAGCACGCCTTCTGCCTCGGCATCGAGAAGCTGCTTGGGCTTCAGGTGCCGCGCCGGGCGCAACTCATCCGGGTGCTGTTCTGCGAGATCGGCCGCATCCTCTCTCACCTCCTCAACGTCACCACGCAGGCGATGGACGTCGGCGCCCTCACGCCGCCGCTCTGGGGCTTCGAGGAGCGCGAGAAGCTGATGATCTTCTACGAGCGCGCGTCGGGCGCTCGCCTCCACGCCAACTACTTCCGGCCCGGCGGCGTCCACCAGGACCTGCCGCCCGCCCTCATCGACGACATCGAAGCGTTCATCGATCCGTTCCTTCAGGTGGTCGACGACCTCGACAACCTCGTCATGGGCAACCGCATCTTCAAGCAGCGCAACGTCGACATCGGCATCGTCACCGTGGACGAGGCCATGGCCTGGGGCTTCTCGGGCGTGATGGTGCGCGGCTCGGGCATCCCGTGGGACCTGCGCAAGTCTCAGCCCTACGAGTGCTACGAGGAGATGGAGTTCGACATCCCCGTGGGGAAGAACGGCGACACCTACGATCGCCAGGTCATCCGCATGGAGGAGATGCGCGAATCGGCGAAGATCATGCGGCAATGCTGCGTGAAGCTGCGCGAGCCCGCCGGGCAGGGCCCCATCGCGGCGACCGACGGCAAGTTCGCGCCGCCACCCCGCCGCGAGATGAAGCGCTCGATGGAAGCGCTGATCCACCACTTCAAGCTCTACACCGAGGGCTTCCACGTCCCGGCCGGCGAAGTCTACGCGGCCGTCGAGGCGCCCAAGGGCGAGTTCGGCGTCTATCTCGTCGCCGACGGCACCAACAAGCCCTACCGCTGCAAGATCCGCGCTCCGGGCTTCGCCCATCTCCAGGCCATGGACTGGATGTGCCGCGGCCACATGCTGGCCGACGTATCCTGCGTGCTCGGCACGCTCGACATCGTGTTCGGCGAGGTGGACCGGTGATGGGACGCAAGGTTTCGAACTGATGGCTAACCGCAGACTCGCCCCCGCCGCCGAGCAGCCCCAAAGCTTCGCGTTCTCGTCGGAGAACGCCGAATGGGCCAAGGGCCAAATCGAGAAGTACCCCGAGGGCCGTCAGGCTTCGGCGGTGATCCCGCTGCTGTGGAAGGCGCAGGAGCAGAATGGCGGCTGGTTGCCGCGCGCCGCCATCGAGTCGGTGGCCGATGAACTCGGCATGCCGCATATCCGCGTGCTCGAAGTCGCGACCTTCTACACGATGTTCGCCCTGGAGCCGGTGGGCCGGTTCTGGATCCAGCTCTGCGGGACCGTGCCGTGCGATTCCTGTGGGGCGCGCGAGTTGAAGGATTACCTCCAGGCCCGCCTCGGCGCGCCGGGCCATGTCAGCGCCGACGGCAACTTCTCCTGGCTCGAGGTCGAGTGCCTGGGGGCCTGCTGCAACGCGCCGATGGCGCAGATCAACCAGGATTACTACGAGGACCTGACGCCCGACCTGCTAGGCGCGCTCATGGACGACCTTGCCGCTGGCCGCCCCGTGAAGATCGGCTCGCAGGTCGGACGGACTTCGTCCGAGCCCAAGGGTGGGGCCGATACCCTCGTGGACGCGACCCTGTTCGACGGCTCGCGGGTCGGCGCCTGGCGTCAACGCTTCGAGGACAAGAAGGCCGAGGAGAGCAGCGAGCCCTCGGGCAAGGCCGAGGCGGCTTCCTCCGAGCAGCGCGCCGCCGCCGATCCGAAGCCCGCCCGTCCGGATGCCGGACGCGCCGTCGAGGGCCGGTCCACCGATGCGCCGGCCCAGCGCTCGGCGTCCGGGGAGAAGCCGGGGAAGTCCGGCGACGAGGCCGAGGCGGCCGACCCCGCCGAATCCACGGCCCGGCCGGGCAAACCGGCACCGACGCCGGCCGAGTCCATGGCGCGAGCCGAGGCGGCCGGCGCCGAGGCCGGCAGGCAGTCCGACTTGCCGCGGGATGAGCCGCCACCCCAGCCCGAGGCGTCGGGGGCGAGCGAAGGCGTGAGCACGGACGGGCCGAAGACGGCTCCGGCCGAGACGTCCGGGGACAAGCGCCCGGCTCCGAAGAGCGAGGGGAACTAGCATGCTCTCCGATCAGGATCGCATCTTCACCAATCTCTACGGCCTGCATTCGCCGGGTCTCGACGAGGCCAAAAAGCGGGGCGCCTGGGACGGCACCAAGTTCCTGCTCGAGATGGGCCGCGACTGGATCATCGAGGAGATGAAGCAGTCGGGCCTGCGCGGGCGCGGCGGCGCCGGCTTCCCCACTGGCCTCAAGTGGTCGTTCATGCCGAAGAAGTCGGATGGGCGCCCGCACTACCTCGTCGTCAACGCCGACGAGTCGGAGCCCGGCACCTGCAAGGACCGGGAGATCATGCGGCACGATCCGCATCTTCTCATCGAGGGTTGCCTGCTGGCCTCGTTCGCGATGGCGGCGCATGCCTGCTACATCTACATCCGTGGCGAATACGTCGCCGAGAAACATGCCCTGCAGAAGGCCGTCGACGAGGCCTACGCGGCACGGCTCGTCGGCAAGGACAACGTCCACGGCTACCCGTTCGACATATACGTCCACCACGGTGCGGGCGCCTACATCTGCGGCGAAGAGACGGCGCTGCTCGAGAGCCTAGAAGGCAAGAAGGGCATGCCGCGCCTGAAGCCGCCGTTCCCGGCCAATATGGGCCTCTACGGCTGCCCGACGACGGTGAACAACGTCGAGTCCATCGCGGTGGCCGGCACCATTCTGCGTCGGGGCGGGGCGTGGTTCGCTGGACTCGGTGGCAAGAACAACACCGGCACCAAGCTGTTCTGCGTCTCGGGCCACGTCAACAAGCCCTGCAACGTCGAGGAAGAACTCGGGATCACCTTCCGCGAACTCATCGACAAGCATTGCGGCGGCATGCGCGGCGGCTGGGACAACCTGCTGTGCTCGATTCCCGGCGGCTCCTCGGTGCCCCTGGTACCCGCCGAGCAGATCATCGACGCCAAGATGGACTTCGACACCCTGAAGAACCTCGGCTCCGGTCTCGGCACGGCGGCGGTCATCGTGCTGGACCGCTCGACCGACATCGTCTCGGCCATCGCCCGCATCGCCTACTTCTACAAGCACGAGTCCTGCGGCCAGTGCACGCCGTGTCGCGAGGGTACCGGCTGGATGTGGCGGGTGATGCTGCGCATGGCCGAGGGCCGAGCCCAGCGCCGCGAGATCGACATGTTGCTCGATGTCACGAAGCAGATCGAGGGCCACACCATCTGCGCGCTCGGCGACGCGGCGGCCTGGCCGATCCAGGGCCTGATCCGGCACTTCCGGCCCGAAATCGAGAAACGCATCGATCGCTACAGCGCCAACCCGCATTCCGACCCGGTGCCGATGGCGGCGGAGTGATCCGTAGCCCACGCCAACCTGAATTCGAACCCGAGACCCACGCATGACCAAGATCGTCGTCGACGGCACCGAGGTCGATGTTCCGGCGGACTACACGCTTCTCCAGGCGTGCGAGATCGCGGGCGCGGAGATCCCGCGTTTCTGCTTCCACGAGCGGCTGTCCATCGCTGGCAATTGCCGGATGTGTCTCGTCGAGCTCAAGGGTGCGCCGAAGCCCGTGGCCTCCTGCGCCTACGCGGTGAAGGATTGCCGGCCCGGACCCAACGGCGAGCCGCCGGAGGTCCTGACGCGGTCGGGCACGACCAAGAAGGCCCGCGAGGGGGTGATGGAGTTCCTCCTCATCAACCACCCCCTCGATTGCCCGATCTGTGACCAGGGCGGCCATTGCGACCTGCAGGATCAGGCGATGGCCTACGGCGTCGATTCGACCCGCTACGGCGAGAACAAACGCGCGGTGGAAGAGAAGTACATCGGTCCGCTGGTCCGCACGGCCATGAACCGCTGCATCCACTGCACCCGCTGCGTCCGCTTCCTCGCCGAAGTCGCCGGTGTGCCGGATCTCGGCGCCATCGGGCGCGGCGAGGACATGGAGATCACGAGCTACCTCGAATCCGCCATGGGCTCGGAACTGCAGGGCAACGTCGCCGACCTGTGCCCCGTGGGCGCGCTGGTCCACAAGCCGCAGAGCTACGAGGTTCGCCCCTGGGAGCTGTCGAAGACCGAGTCCATCGACGTGATGGACGCGGTGGGCTGCGCCATCCGCGTCGACGCCAAGGGCCGCGAGGTCATGCAGATCGAGCCGCGCATCAACGAGGCGGTCAACGAAGAGTGGATCTCGGACAAGACCCGCCATGCCGTCGACGGCCTGCGCATGCAGCGCCTCGACCGGCCCTACGTCCGTGAGAACGGCCGCCTGCGTCCGGCTTCCTGGGGCGAGGCCTTCGCGGCCATTGCCGCTAGGGTGAAGGGTACGGACGCCAAGCGCATCGGCGCCATCGTGGGCGATCTCGCGGGCGTCGAGGAGATCTTCGCGCTCAAGAGCCTGATGACCGCCCTCGGCGTGACCAACCTCGACAGCCGGCAGGCCGGCGAGACGCTCGATCCGGCCTGGGGCCGGGCCGCCTACACCCTGGGTACGACGATCCCGGGCATCGAAGACGCCGATGCCATCCTCCTGGTCGGGACGAACCCTCGTCTCGAAGCATCCCTCCTCAACGTTCGCATCCGTAAGCGCTGGCGCATGGCGCCGCTCGCCGTTGGCCTCATCGGCGAAGCGGTGGACCTGACCTATCCGCACACCTATCTGGGCGCCGGGCCGGAGACCCTGGCGGAGGTCGCCTCCGGACGGCACAGTTTCGCCGAGGTGCTGAAGGCCGCGAACCGGCCCCTGGTCGTCGTCGGCATGGGCGCCCTGTCGCGGCCGGACGGCGCGGCGATCCTTGCCGCCGCTGCGGCGCTCGCCAAGGACATCGGCGCCGTGACGCCGGACTGGAACGGCTTCGGCGTGCTTCATACGGCCGCCGCCCGCGTCGGCGCCCTTGATCTCGGCTTCGTGCCGGGGGAGGGCGGGCTCGACCTCGCGGCCATGATTCAGGGCGGTGCCCTCGACGTACTGTTCAATCTCGGCGCCGACGAGGTCGAGGTCGGCCCCGGTGCCTTCGTGGTCTACCAGGGCACCCACGGCGACCGCGGCGCCACCCGCGCCGATGTGGTTCTGCCGGGGGCGGCCTACACCGAGAAGAGCGCGACCTACGTCAACCTCGAAGGCCGTGTGCAGATGACCAACCGCGCCGGCTTCCCGCCCGGCGACGCGCGCGAGGATTGGGCGATCCTGAGGGCACTGTCCGACGTGCTCGGCCAGCGCCTGCCGTTCGATTCGCTGGGTGCCCTGCGCCGGACGCTCTACGGGGCGTATCCGCACCTCGCCGCCCTCGATACGGTGGCGCCGAGCGACGCCGTGGCGGCGGTCGATGCCCTGGCCGGCCTCGGCGGTACGCCCGACCGCACGGCTTTCGCGCCGGCGGTACCGGACTTCTACCTCACCAACGCGATCTCCCGCGCCTCGCGGGTGCTCGCCGAATGTTCGAGCCTCGCCCGCGTGCGCGGCCTCGAAGCCGCCGAATAGGGATTTTCTCCGATGACCTTCTGGGAAATCCTGGGCGCCGTGCTGCTCATGGCCTTCAAGAGCTTCGTGCTTCTGGCGCTGCTCCTCGTCTTCATCGCCTACGCGCTGCTCGCCGACCGCAAAATCTGGGCGGCGGTGCAGTTGCGGCGCGGCCCCAACGTGGTCGGCCCATGGGGCCTGTTCCAGTCCTTCGCCGATCTACTCAAGTTCGTCCTGAAGGAGCCGGTCATTCCGGCCGGCGCCAACAAGGGCCTGTTCCTGCTGGCGCCGCTGGTGTTCGCGACCCTGGCGCTCGCCGCCTGGGCGGTGATTCCCTTGGCCGAGGGCTGGGCGCTGGCCGACCTCAATGTCGGCATCACCTACATCTTCGCCATCTCGTCGCTCGGCGTCTACGGCGTACTCATGGGCGGCTGGGCCTCGAACTCGAAATACGCATTCCTGGGTGCGCTGCGCTCGGCGGCGCAGATGATCTCCTACGAGGTGTCTCTCGGCTTCGTCATCATCTGCGTGCTGCTCTGCGCCGGCTCGCTCAACCTCTCGCGCATCGTCATGGCGCAGGACACGTCGCTCGGCATCCTCGGCTGGTACTGGCTGTGGCTGTTCCCGATGTTCATCGTGTTCTTCATCTCGGCTTTGGCCGAGACCAACCGCCCGCCCTTCGATCTGCCGGAGGCCGAATCCGAGCTCGTGGCCGGCTACATGGTCGAGTATTCCTCGACGCCGTACCTGCTGTTCATGCTCGGCGAGTACGTGGCGATCATGACCATGTGCGCGCTCGGCACGGTGCTGTTCCTCGGCGGTTGGCTCTCGCCGATCCCGTTCGCGCCCTTCACCTGGGTGCCGGGCCTGATCTGGTTCGCCCTGAAGGCCAGCTTCCTGTTCTTCATGATCGCCATGGTGAAGGCCATGGTGCCCCGCTACCGCTACGATCAGCTCATGCGGCTCGGGTGGAAGGTGTTCCTTCCCCTCTCGCTCGTCTCGGTCGTCGTCGTCGCCTTCGTGCTCAAGCTGACCGGCCTCGCGCCGGGCGCCTGACATCATCCAATGGGAGATCCGAGCCATGAAGCTCGATCAGGTCGCCAAGGGCCTTCTGCTCAGGGAGTTCGTGACGGGGTTCGCCCTCGCCATGCGCTACTTCTTCAAGCCGAAGGCCACCATCAACTACCCCTTCGAGATGGGGCACCGGGGGCCGCGCTTCCGGGGCGAGCACGCCCTGCGCCGGTATCCCAACGGCGAGGAGCGCTGCATCGCCTGCAAGCTGTGCGAGGCGATCTGTCCGGCCCAGGCCATCACCATCGAGGCCGGCCCGCGCCGCAACGACGGCACCCGCCGCACCACGCGCTACGACATCGACATGGTGAAGTGCATCTATTGCGGCATGTGTCAGGAGGCGTGCCCGGTGGATGCCATTGTCGAGGGGCCGAACCTCGAATTCTCCGTGGAGACCCGCGAGGAGCTGCTCTACGACAAGGACAAGCTCCTCCTGAACGGCGACCGCTGGGAGCGCGAGATCGCGCGCAACCTCGCCGTGGACGCGCCTTACCGGTAAAGCCGGCGGCTCCGCGGTTGTGCACCGCAGGGCCGGGTTCTATAGACGGGCGGCCTGTCCTGGCCCTGCGAGCGGCTTGCACGGGCCATGGACGAATCAACGGCAGAAGGGGCTGTCCTCGGGACGGCTGATCTCCACAATCGCATGAGTGCAGCCGCAGCCTTCTTCTACCTGTTCGCCGGCGTGACCGTCGCTTCGGGCTTCATGGTGATCGCCTCGCGCAATCCCGTCGCCTCGGTGCTGTACCTCATCCTCGCCTTCGTGAACGCCGCCGGCCTCTTCGTCATGATGGGCGCCGAGTTCCTCGCGATGATCCTCGTCGTGGTTTATGTCGGTGCCGTCGCGGTGCTGTTCCTGTTCGTCGTGATGATGCTCGACGTGGACTTCGCCCAGCTGCGACAGGGCTTTCAGCGCTACCTGCCCATCGGCGCGCTCATCGGGGCGATCTTCCTGATCGAGCTGATCCTCGTCGTCGGCTCCTGGAGCATCGATCCCGATCTGCTGCAGGCGCCCCTGGGGCCGCTCGCCAGCACCGAGGGCGTCACCAACACCCAGGCCCTCGGTCGGGTGCTCTACACCGATTACGTCTTCTACTTCCAGCTCGCCGGCATGATCCTCCTGACGGCGATGATCGGTGCCATCGTGCTCACCCTGCGCGACCGGCCCGGCGTCAAGCGCCAGAACATCTCCGTGCAGAACGCCCGCACGCAGGCCGATGCGGTGGAGACCCGCAAGGTGCCCTCGCGCCAGGGCGTGGAAGTCTGATGGCGGATTCCGGGAGACCCATCCGATGATCGGCCTGAGCCACTACCTCACCGTCGCGGCGATCCTGTTCACCCTCGGGGTGCTCGGGATCTTCATCAACCGCAAGAACGTCATCGTCATCCTGATGTCCGTGGAGCTCATCCTCCTCGCGGTAAACATCAACCTCGTGGCGTTCTCGACCCATCTGAACGACATCACCGGCCAGGTCTTCGCCCTGTTCGTGCTCACCGTGGCGGCGGCCGAGGCAGCCATCGGACTCGCCATCCTCGTCGTGTTCTTCCGCAACCGCGGCTCCATCGCGGTCGAGGACGTGAACATGATGAAGGGTTGAGCACGCCGATCAGATCCAGACCCGATCGAACGGGGCTCAAACGGGCCGCGGGCGGTGACACGAAGACAGGGCTCGTTCGCGAGGCTCCGCGCGTAGCGCGGGACTAGCCACGACCCAGGAGGCCGGACAAGCCAGCGATGTATCACGCGATCGTCTTCTTCCCGCTCATCGGCGCCCTGCTGGCCGGTCTGTTCGGCCGTCAGCTCGGCCCCAAAGTGTGCGAAGCCATCACCACCGGGCTTCTCGCCTTCTCGGCGCTGCTCTCCTGGGGCGTGTTTCTCGAGATCCCGGGGACGGAACACGCCACGCGGGTTCAGGTCGCGACGTGGTTCACCGCGGGTGACCTCGTGGTCGACTGGGCGTTCCGGATCGACACCCTCACGGCCGTGATGCTGGTGGTGGTCACCTCGGTCTCGACCCTCGTCCACCTCTACTCCATCGGCTACATGGCCGAGGACCCGCATCGGCCGCGCTTCTTCGCCTACCTGTCGCTCTTCACCTTCGCCATGCTCATGCTGGTGACGGCCGACAACCTCGTGCAGATGTTCTTCGGCTGGGAGGGCGTCGGCCTCGCCTCCTACCTCCTCATCGGATTCTGGTACGAGAAGCCCTCGGCCAATGCCGCCGCCATGAAGGCCTTCATCGTCAACCGCGTCGGCGATTTCGGCTTCTCGCTCGGCATCTTCCTCGTGTTCGTCCTCACGGGCTCCGTCGCCTTCGACGGCATCTTCGCCCGGGCGCCCGAGATCAAGGACGCGACCTTCCACTTCCTCGGCTACGACTGGAGTGCCTGGACCCTCGCCTGCCTGCTCCTGTTCATGGGGGCCATGGGCAAGTCGGCGCAGTTCCTGCTCCACACCTGGCTGCCCGACGCCATGGAGGGGCCGACGCCGGTCTCCGCCCTCATCCACGCCGCCACCATGGTGACGGCCGGCGTGTTCATGGTCGCGCGCCTGTCGCCGATCTTCGAGCTGGCCCCGAACGCCCTCGTGGTCGTCACGGTGATCGGCGGTATCACGGCGTTCTTCGCCGCCACGGTCGGCCTCGTGCAGAACGACATCAAGCGGGTGATCGCGTACTCGACCTGCTCGCAGCTCGGCTACATGTTCGTGGCGCTCGGCGTCGGCGCCTACTCGGCCGCCGTGTTCCACCTCTTCACCCACGCCTTCTTCAAGGCGCTGCTGTTCCTCGGCGCCGGCTCGGTCATCCACGCGATGCACCACGAGCAGGACATGCGGAACATGGGGAATCTCCGCCGCTACATCCCGTTCACCACCGCGATGATGACCATCGGGACGCTGGCGCTCATCGGCTTCCCGTTCACCGCCGGGTACTATTCCAAGGATGCCATCATCGAGGCGGCCTACGCCTCGACCCGGCCGGGTCACACCCTGGCGTTCTTCGCCACCGTCATCGCCGCCCTGATGACCTCGTTCTATTCCTGGCGCCTGTTCTTCATGACCTTCGAGGGACCGGCGCATTGGGCCGGACACAGGGCCGCGCATCACGGCGATCATCACGCGGTGGCGCATGCGGGGACATCCGCTCAGGCCGACGGGGCGCCGGGCCACCACGAGGGTGTCGCTCACGACGACAAGGGCCACGACGTGGAGCCCGCCTCGCACAGCGCCATCGAGCACCACGACCATGCGCACACGCCGCATGAGAGCCCGCTGGTGATGACGATCCCGCTCGCCCTCCTGGCCTTCGGTGCCCTGTTCGCCGGCCTGATCTTCAAGAACCGCTTCATCGGCGAGGGCATGGACAAGTTCTGGGGGCATTCCCTCGGCCACGGTCCCGACAACCACATCATGCACGACATCCACTCGGTGCCGGCCCTGGTGGCCTACTCGCCAGCCATCATGATGCTCATCGGTTTCGTCCTGGCGTTCTGGATGTACATCCGCCGGCCCGAACTGCCCGGCCAGCTCGCCGCCCAGCAGCCGAGCCTGTACCGGTTCCTGCTCAACAAGTGGTACTTCGACGAGCTCTACGATCGGATCTTCGTTCGACCGGCCAAGGATTTCGGCAAGTTCCTCTGGAAGGAGGGCGATGGCCGGGTCATCGACGGCATGGGTCCCGACGGGATCGCCACCCGCGTGATGGCCGTCACCCGCGGCGTCGTCCGGCTCCAGACCGGCTACGTCTACCACTACGCCTTCGTCATGCTCGTCGGTGTCGCCGGCTTCATCAGCTGGTACATGCTCACCGGCCTGCCCAAGGTCGCACATTGATGGTCGCGAAGAAGCACGGGAGCGCCCGCTAGATGTTCGGCCTCGGAATCCTCTCCGGCCTCCTGATCGTGCCCCTGTGCGGCGCGGCTTTCATCCTCACCCTTGGGGACGACACGGAGGCCTCGAAGCGCAACGCCCGCTGGGCGGCCCTCGCCACCACGCTCCTCACTTTCCTCCTGTCCCTGGTGGCCTGGAGCCGGTTCGACGCGACCACGTCGAGCTTCCAGCTCATCGAGACCCATGCGTGGCTGACCGAGTCGATCCGGTTCAAGCTCGGCGTCGACGGCTTCTCGATGCCGCTGATCCTGCTGACCACGTTCCTGATGCCGTTCTGCATCGGCGCCTCGTGGCTCTCCATCGATAAGCGGGTGAAGGAGTACTACGTCGCCTTCCTCGTCCTTGAGACAACGATGATCGGCGTGTTCCAGGCCCTCGATCTGGTGCTGTTCTATCTGTTCTTCGAGGCAGGCCTGATCCCGATGTTCCTCATCATCGGCATCTGGGGCGGTAAGCGGCGCATCTACGCCAGCTTCAAGTTCTTCCTCTACACCCTGCTCGGGTCCGTGCTGATGCTCCTCGCCATCATGGCGATGTATTGGCACGCCGGCACCACCGACATTCCGACCCTGCTCCACACCCGCTTCCCCACGGGGATGCAGACCTGGCTCTGGCTTGCCTTCTTCGCCTCCTTCGCGGTGAAGATGCCCATGTGGCCGGTCCATACCTGGCTGCCCGACGCCCACGTGGAGGCGCCCACCGCCGGATCGGTGATCCTGGCGGGCATCCTGCTCAAGATGGGCGGCTACGGTTTCATCCGCATTTCCCTGCCGATGTTCCCGGACGCCTCCCAGGCCTTCGCCCCGATGGTGTTCGCCCTGTCGGTGATCGCGATCATCTTCACGTCGCTGATCGCGATGATGCAGACGGACATCAAGAAGCTCATCGCCTACTCGTCCGTGGCGCATATGGGCTTCGTCACCCTCGGGCTGTTCACCCTCAACGAGCAGGGTATCCAGGGCGCCCTGTTCCTGATGATCTCCCACGGCATCGTGTCGGGCGCGCTCTTTCTCTGCGTCGGCGTCGTATACGACCGGATGCACACCCGCGAGATCGCCGCCTATGGCGGCCTCGTGAAGCGCATGCCCCTCTACGCGGCGGCCATGATGGTGTTCACCATGGCCAACGTCGGCCTGCCCGGCACCTCGGGCTTCGTCGGAGAGTTCCTCGCCATGATGGGCGCCTTCAAGGCCAACCCCACCGTGGCGTTCTTCTCGGTGTTCGGCATCATCCTGTCGGCGGGCTACGCCCTGTGGCTCTACGCCCGGGTGATCTACGGCAAGCTCGAGAAGCCCAACCTCCAGGGGATTTTCGATCTCGATCTGCGTGAGAAGATCATCATCGCGCCGCTCGTCGCCCTGACGATCTATTACGGGGTCCATCCGGCCCCGATACTCGACACCTTCGCCCCCTCGACGGAGGCCTTGATGCAGAGCATGAAGACCGCGCTCTCGAACACGCAGACGGCGGCCGCCCTCCCGCCCGTCGCGCGCTGAAAGCTTCGATCCGATGACCGTCGCCCAATCCGTCCTGCCCGCGCTCTGGCCCGCCCTGCCGGAATTGATCCTCGGCGTCGGCGTCCTCGTCCTCGTCCTCTACGGGTCGTTCCGGGGCGAGCGCTCGGCCGAGGGTGTCAATGTCGGCGCCCTGCTGCTGCTGGTCCTGGCCCTGTTCGTGGTCATGTCCCAGCCGGGCACCAAGGTGACGACCCTCAACGGCTCGTTCATCGTCGACGGCTTCTCGAAGGTGATGAAGGCCCTGATCCTGCTGGGCTCCGCCGCCTCGATCCTGCTGTCGCGCGACTACTTCCAGCGCGAGCGCATCGATCGGTTCGAGTTTCCGATCCTCATCGTACTCTGCACCCTCGGCATGATGGTCATGGCGTCGGCCAACGACCTGATCTCGCTCTATCTCGGCCTCGAACTGCAGTCGCTCGCGGCCTACGTCATCGCGGCCTTCCACCGCGACAACCTGAAATCCACCGAAGCCGGCCTGAAGTACTTCGTCCTCGGCGCGCTCTCGTCGGGCATGCTGCTCTACGGCGCGTCCCTGGTCTACGGCTTCACCGGCACGGTTTCGTTCCCCGGCATCGTCGCGGCTCTGAACGACACCACCGTCGGCTTCGGCCTCGTGCTCGGCATCGTGTTCGTGGCCGCCGGCGTCGCGTTCAAGCTCGCGGCCGTGCCGTTCCACATGTGGACGCCGGACGTCTACGAGGGCTCGCCGACGCCCGTCACCGCGTTCTTCGCCTCGGCCCCGAAGATGGCCGCCATGGCCATGACCGTGCGGATCTTCATCGGCGCCTTCCCGGACGTCACGGCGGTCTGGCAGCAGATCATCGTGTTCGTCGCCATCGCCTCCATGGCGCTCGGTTCGTTCGCCGCCATCGGACAGCGCTCCATCAAGCGGCTGATGGCGTATTCCTCCATCGGTAACGTCGGCTACGCCCTCGTCGGCCTGGCGGCGAGTTCGCAGGCGGGCATCAGCGGCGTGGTGATCTACATGATCATCTACCTCGCCATGACGCTGGGCGCCTTCGCCGTGATCCTGTCGCTCCGCCGGGGTGGACAGATGTTCGAGACCGTCGACGACCTGTCCGGCCTGTCGCGCACCCACCCGGTTCTGGCCTTCTGTCTGGCCGCGATGATGTTCTCCCTCGCGGGAATTCCGCCGCTCGCCGGGTTCTTTGCGAAGTTCTACGTCTTCGCTGCGGCCATCGAGGCCAACCTCGTGGCGCTTGCCATCATCGGCGTCGTCACCAGCGTGGTCGGCGCTTTCTATTATCTCCGCCTCGTCAAGGTGATGTACTTCGATGAGCCGTTGGCACCCTACGATCCCATGGCGCCCGGCCTGCGCATCGTGCTCGGCCTCTCCAGCGCCGTGGTGATCCTGTTCGTGCTGCTGCCGGCGCCCCTCGTGGGGGCCGCGGGGGCGGCCGCGAAGTCGCTGTTCGCCGGGTCCTGAGGCGCGAGCCTTGAGCGGCTACCACCTCGGAGCCCTGGCGCGGGCGGCCGGACACCGGCTGCACGTTCACGACTGCCTCGGCTCCACCAACACCGAGGCCTTGGAGCGGGCGCGCGACGGCGAGGCCGGCCCCCTCTGGGTGGTCGCCCATCGCCAGACCGCAGGGCGCGGCCGGCGCGGAAACAACTGGGCCTCCTTGCCCGGCAACCTCACCGCCAGTGTGCTCTGGCCGGTGCAGGAGGTCGATCCAGCTGTGGTGCCGACCCTGGGTTTCGTCGCCGGCGTCGGGCTGATGGCAGCCTTTCGCCAAGCCGGCGTTGGCAGCATCGCCTTGAAATGGCCCAACGACATCCTGGCCTCCGGGGCCAAGCTCGCCGGCCTCCTCCTCGAAGCCGAGACGCTTCCTGGTGGGCGCCGCTGCGTGGTCATGGGCTTCGGCGTCAACGTCGCTGCGGCACCGGAGGGCTTGCCTTATCTGGCTACGTGCCTCAGGCAGATGCGGCACGCCACGCGCGCCGAGGATCTGTTCGTCGAACTGACGGATGGGATCGTCGACGCCGCGCGAGTATGGGATCGTGGCCGGGGATTCTCAGAAATCCGCGAACGCTGGATCGCCGACGCTGCCGGACTCGGCGCGAGGGTGACCGTTCGGACCGGCGACACCCGCGTGGACGGAATTTTCGAGACGATCGACGGGGCCGGGCGGCTCGTTGTCCGATCGGAGGATGGAACGCGACGGACCGTGACGGCGGGCGAGGTGCATCTGGGTACGGCCGCGACGGCGGCTTGAGGTTCAAGTGAAAATGACGACAGGGCAAGACGAACTCGTCTTCGTGCCGCTCGGCGGCGTGGGCGAGATCGGCATGAACGCGGCGTTGTACGGCTTCGGGCCGGCCAAGCGCCGCAAATGGATCATGGTCGATTGCGGCATGGGCTTTGCCGGGGAAGAGGGCTTTCCCGGCATCGACCTGATGTTCCCGGACCTGAGCTTCATCGAGGAGCGCAAGGACGATCTCCTCGGGATCTTCATCACCCATGCGCACGAGGACCATATCGGCGCCATCGGTGAGCTGTGGCCCAAGCTCAAGGCGCCGGTCTACGCCACGCGCTTCGCCAAGAATCTGCTGGAAGCCCGTCGCCTCAGCGAGCCGGGTGCTCCGAAGGTGGTACTCAAGGAGATCCAGGCCGGACGACGCGTCCAGCTCGGCCCCTTCGACATCGAGTACATCCCCGTCTCGCACTCGATCCCCGAGTCGAACGCGGTGGCCATCCGCACGCCCCACGGCCTGCTGCTCCACACCGGCGACTGGAAGCTCGACCCGACCCCGATCCTCGGTGACGTCACCTCCGAGGCGACGTTCCGGGCGTTGGGCGACGAGGGCATCCTCGCCATGATCAGCGATTCGACCAACGTGGTGCGCGAGGGGCGCTCCCCGAGCGAGGCCGAGGTCGCCGCCACCCTGCGCGAGCTGATCTCCGAGGCACCCCACCGCGTCGCGGTGACAACCTTCGCGTCCAACGTCGCCCGGATGCGGGCCGTCGCCGAGGCCGCTCAGGCTTGCGGCCGCGAGGTCGTGGCCGTCGGTCGTGCCATGGATCGGGTCATCGGCGTCGCCCGCGAATGCGGATTCCTCGACGGCCTGCCCGAGTTCCGCTCGGCCGACGCCTATGGGTATCTCCCACGCGACAAGGTGGTGTGCCTGCTCACGGGTTCGCAGGGCGAAGAGCGCGCGGCCCTGGCCCGTGTCTCGCGCGACGACCATCCCGACGTGACCCTGGCCGCCGGCGATCGGGTGATCTTCTCCTCCCGTGCGATCCCGGGCAACGAGCGGGCCGTGGGTGCGATCATCAACGATCTCATCAACGCCGGTATCGAGGTGGTCACCGACCGAACCAAGCTTGTCCACGTCTCGGGCCATCCCCGGCGCGACGAGATGGCCGAGATGTACGCCTGGACCCGGCCGCAGACGGCGATCCCCGTCCACGGCGAGGCCCTGCACCTCGATGAGCACGCGCGATTCGCACGGGCCCAGGGCGTGCCGAACATCGTCAAGGCCCGCAACGGCAGCGTCGTGCGCCTCGCGCCCGGCACGCCGGAGATCGTCGATCACGTCAAGGCCGGCCGCCTGTTCAAGGATGGCAACATCCTCATCGACGCCAAGGACCGGGCGATTCCCGAGCGGCGCAAGCTGGCGCAGGCCGGCCTCGTCTCCGTCGCCATCGCCATCGACGAACAGGGCGAAGTCCTGGGCGAACCCGCCATCGACATCATCGGCCTGCCCAATCGCGGTCGGACCGGTCAGCCCATGCTGGACGTGGTGATCGAGTGCGTCTCCCGAACCCTCGGCGGTCTGTCGAAGGCCAAGCGTAAGGACGCCGAGGCCGTCGAGAAGGCCGTCGACCGGGCGATCCGCTCGGGCGTCAACGAAGTCTGGGGCAAGAAGCCCGCCTGCCACGTCCAGGTGGTCGAAGTCTGAGCCTCACGCCCCTCTCTCCCCGCGCGGAGAGAGGGGCGCGCCAGCGGAATCATCACGGAGGGAGCAAACATGATCGGACGCCTCAACCACGTCGCCATCGCCGTGCGCGATCTCGATGCCGCTTGCGCCATCTATCGCGATACCCTCGGCGCCACGGTCACCGAGCCGCTGCCGCAGCCCGAGCACGGCGTCACGGTCGTGTTCGTCAACCTGCCCAACAGCAAGGTCGAGCTCATGGCCCCCCTGGGCGAGGGCTCGCCCATCGAGGGCTTCGTCGAGCGCAATCCGAACGGCGGCGTCCACCACGTCTGCTACGAGGTCGACGACATCCTGGCGGCCCGCGACAAGCTCAAGGCACAGGGCGCCCGCGTGCTCGGCACCGGCGAGCCCAAGATCGGCGCCCATGGCAAGCCGGTGCTGTTTCTCCACCCCAAGGACTTCCTCGGGACCCTCGTCGAGCTGGAGCAGGTCTGACCCGCATGGGCGCCGTTCTCAACGCCGTCGCCGCCTCGACCTTGCGGACGCTGGCGGCTATGCTGCTGGTCGTCGGCCTCGTGGTCGTCGTGGCGGTGAGCCAGTTCAAGCTGACGGTGATCGGCGCCTTCGCACTCTACTTCGTCGTGTGGTGGACGCTGTTGTTCGCGATCCTGCCGATCCGAAACCAGGCGGAGACCGATCCGGCCCGGGTCGTGTCGGGCCAGGATCCCGGCGCTCCAGCCTCCCCGCGCCTGCGCGAGAAGGCGCTCTGGACCACACTGCTCGCCAGCGTGGTGTTCCTGATCGCGATCCCGGTCTTCGAGCTGGCCGGGCTGTAGTCGCATCGGCGGCGCGTCCGGAAGGCGGGCATAAAAAAAGCAAGGCCTGAGCCTTGCTTTTGAAAAGACGGTCGATGGCGCAGCCTATTTATCTCACGCATCTTGACGGCGTGGCGGCTGATTTTTCCTCCCAAGACTCGGGCACGTCGCGGCCACTCGAGGGCTTTGCGACCAGCACCGGGCGCTTATAGGAATAAGAATTCCCATTGTCACGTCTCCGGGGATGGAGTTCGGCGTTTTTCTACCGGAAACACACCAAACTGTTGTCCGCCGCACCGAGGCGGCCACCGGCGGGGATCACAGCGGCCTGCGGTGTCGCCCGGCTGCGCTTGTATTTTCCCGGTGCAATGTGTTGTGTGCCCCGGCGTGCCTGACATCGGGGCACGCTGGTCCAGGGCCTTCCATGCGTCTCTCCCGCTATTTCCTCCCCACCTTGCGCGAGACGCCCAAGGAGGCCGAGATCGTCTCGCACCGGCTGATGCTGCGGGCCGGCCTCGTGCGCCAGGAATCCGCGGGCATCTACGCTTGGCTGCCGCTGGGCCTGCGAGTACTCAACCGCGTCTGCGCCGTGATCCGCGAAGAGCAGGACCGGGCGGGCGCCATCGAGCTCCTGATGCCGTCCATCCAGTCGGCGGACCTCTGGAAGGAATCCGGGCGCTACGAGGCCTACGGCAAGGAGATGCTTCGCATCTCCGACCGTCACGACCGCGAGATGCTGTTCGGCCCCACCGCCGAGGAGGTCGTTACCGAGATTTTTCGCGGGAGCGTGAAATCCTACAAGGACCTGCCGAAGAATCTCTACCAGATCTCGTGGAAGTTCCGCGACGAGGTGCGGCCCCGCTTCGGCACCATGCGTTCGCGCGAGTTCCTGATGAAGGATGCCTACTCGTTCGATATCGACCAGGCGGCGGCGCGCCACGCCTACAACCGCATGTTCGTGGCGTACCTGCGCACCTTCGCGGGCCTCGGGCTGAAGGCGATCCCCATGCGGGCCGATACCGGCCCCATCGGCGGCGACCTCAGCCACGAGTTCATCATCCTGGCGCAGACGGGCGAGAGCGAGGTGTTCTGCGACCGCCAGTACCTCGACTTCGAGACTCCGCCGGTCACCACGGACTTCGAGGATGTCGCCGGCCTCCAGGGCACCGTCGACCGCTGGACCTCGCACTACGCCGCCACCAGCGAGATGCACGAGCCGGCTGCCTTCGCGGAGGTGTCGCAGGACAACCAGATGGCCGCGCGCGGCATCGAGGTCGGGCACATCTTCTACTTCGGCACCAAGTATTCCGAGCCCATGGGCGCCAGGGTCACCGGTCCCGACGGGGTCGAGCGCCCGGTTCATATGGGTTCCTACGGCATCGGCCCGAGCCGGCTCGTGGCCGCCATCATCGAGGCCTCCCACGACGAGGCCGGCATCGTCTGGCCGGATTCCGTGGCACCGTTCGACGTGGCGCTCATCAACCTCAAGACCGGTGACGCGGCCACCGACGCGGCCTGCACGGAGATCCAGGGCACCCTGGAGGCCGCCGGCCTCACGGTGCTCTACGACGACCGCGACGAGCGTCCGGGCGCCAAGTTCGCCACGGCCGACCTCATCGGCCTGCCCTGGCAGGTCATCGTCGGGCCGCGCGGTCTCGCCGAGGGCAAGGTCGAGATCAAGCGTCGGGCCGGCGGCGAGCGCGAGACCATCGCGCCCATCGATCTCCTCTCCCGCCTGAAGCGGGTCTGACCCCGCCATGGCAGCGGCGTTGATGGACCGGCTGAAGGGAGCCGGCGCCCTGTTCCGGCGCGGCAGCACGCCACCGTTCGCCGGGTTCGAGTGGATCCTCGCCGGGCGCTACCTGCGCGCGCGGCGGCGCGGCGGCGGCGTGTCCGTGGTGGCGTTCTTCTCGGTGCTGGGCATCGCCCTCGGCGTCGCGACGCTCATCATCGTTCTGTCGGTGATGAACGGCTTCCGGACGGAATTGCTGTCGAAGATCGTCGGCATCAACGGGCACGTCTTCGTCACGCCGATCGATCGCCTCTTCACCGATTTCGAGGACCTCTCCGACCGTCTGGCGAAGGTCGCGGGGGTGCGCGCCGCGATCCCCCTCGTCGAGGGGCAGGCCTTCGCCTCCTCGCCGTATGGGGGCAGCGGCGTCCTCGTGCGCGGCATCCGGGCGGACGACCTCGACAAGATCGGCTCCATCGCCAAGAACATCCGGGGCGGCACCCTGGCGGGATTCGAGGACGGCACCGGCGTCGCCATCGGCCGGCGTCTGGCCGAGGCTCTCGGGCTGCAGGCGGGCGACAACATCACCCTGTCGACGCCCAAGGGCGCGACGACGCCGTTCGGCACGGCGCCGCGCACCAAGTCCTACGTGGTCAAGGCGATCTTCGAGATCGGCATGACCGAGTTCGACGCCACCTTCGTGTTCATGCCGCTCGCCGAATCGCAGGCCTTCTTCAACCGCGACAACGACGTCAGTCTCATCGAGGTGTACCTCGACAACGCCGACGGGGTGGCGGCCATGCGGCCCGACCTCGAGATGGCGGCAGAGCGTCCGGTGCTCCTCACCGACTGGCGCCAGCGCAACCGCACCTTCTTCGGGGCGCTGGAGGTGGAGCGGAACGTGATGTTCCTCATCCTCAGCCTCATCGTGGTGGTGGCGACCCTGAACATCGTCTCGGGGCTGATCCTCCTCGTGCGCGACAAGTCGAGCGACATCGCCATCCTGCGCACCATGGGGGCCACGCCCGGTACGGTGATGCGGGTGTTCCTCATCAACGGGGCGTTGATCGGCGTGGTCGGAACCCTCAGCGGCCTCGGCCTCGGCATCCTCATCACCCTCAACATCAAGCCGATCCAGCGCGTGCTGTTTCCCTCCGCCTGGGACCCCACCGTGCGGTTCCTCGCCGAGATTCCGGCGGAGATGAATTCGAGCGAGATCACCGTGGTGGTCGTCACCTCCATCGTCCTGTCGCTCGTCGCGACCCTGTATCCCTCTTGGCGCGCCGCCCGGCTCGATCCGGTGCAGGCCCTGCGCTACGGCTGAGCGAAAGCTTTAGGATTCCCATGACCACGACAGCCGATGCGTCCGGCGTGCAGCCGGTCCCGGCCCTGTTCTTCGCCAAGGTGGAGCGGCGCTACACCCAAGGGGCCGGGGCCCTCGATATCCTGCGCGGCGCCGATTTCGCGATTTGGCCCGGCGAACTCGTCGCGCTGGTCGCCCCCTCGGGCGCCGGCAAATCGACCCTGCTGCATATCGCCGGCCTGCTCGAGCGGCCCGATGCCGGCGAAGTCTTCCTCGGCGGCCGGCCCACCGCCGCCATGGCGGATTCCGAGCGCACCCGCATCCGCCGGGAGGAGATGGGCTTCGTCTATCAGTTCCACCATCTCCTGCCCGAGTTCTCCGCCCTGGAGAACGTGGTGATGCCCCAGCTCATCCGCGGCCTGTCGGGCAAGGAGGCCAAGGCCCGGGCCACCGAACTCCTCAGCTTTCTCGGCCTCAAGGATCGCCTGATCCATCGCCCGGCCGAACTCTCCGGCGGCGAGCAGCAGCGCGTCGCCATCGCCCGCGCGGTCGCCAACGGGCCGCGCCTGCTCCTCGCCGACGAGCCGACCGGCAACCTCGACCCGCACACCGCCGCGCACGTCTTCGGCATCCTCGTCTCGCTCGTGCGTGCGTCCGGCCTCGCCGCCCTGGTGGCCACCCACAACATGGAGCTCGCCGCCCGCATGGACCGGCGCGTGACGATCCGCGACGGCTTGATCGAGCCGCTGGACTGATACGGTTTCCGGATGATCGATACCGGCACAGTCTCAGGCAGCCCGCGCGGCACCTGAGCGAAGCCCCAATACCGTAATCGCGAAGCAATCGACTGGTATGAGGCGGCGGCGCCGATCGTCCGTCGCGCGCGCCTTCGGTCAGCCGGTGATGCGAATTCGTCCGCCCCAGGCCTACTCGGCGGCGACGCGAAGGTGGGCCGCCTGATCCGACGCGTTCTCGGTCCCGTCGCGCCAGCCCGCGCGGACCGGGGCGAGCGCCACCTGGTTCCGGCCGTTGTGCTTGGCGCGGTACAGGGCCGTGTCGGCGGCCTTGACGAGGTCGGCACTGTTGCTGGACGTGCTCGGCACGGAGGAGACTCCGAGGGAGGCGGAGATCTTCGCCCCGTGCGCGCCCGACAGATCCTCGATCCGGGCGCGGATCTGCTCTGCCTTCAGGGCCGCATCCGGCAGGTCGCAATCCGGCAGGAACACGATCATTTCCTCGCCGCCGTAGCGGCACGCCACGTCGGTCTCCCGCAGGGCGCCGACGATGGCGGCCGCGGCCTCGCGCAGCACGGCGTCGCCGGTGGCGTGGCCGTGCTCGTCGTTGAGGCGCTTGAAGTGGTCGAGGTCGATCATGATCACCGAGACCTTCCGGCCCTCGCGTTCGGCCAGGCGGACGTAGCGGTCGAGGCTGTCCTCCATGTAGCGCCGGTTGTAGAGGCCGGTCAGCGGGTCGCGCAGGGCCTGATTGCGCAGCTTTTCCCGCAGCGCGATGTTCGAGAGCGCCAACGACATGGCGTCCCCGAGGGCCGAACTGAGCGGCAGGATGGCGGCGAGGCGCTGCTCCGCGTCCGAGCCCTCGGCGAAGACCTGGAGCAGGCCGAGATTCTCGCCCCGCGCGACCATGGGGATTTCGAGGGCCGCGAAGCCGGAGGCGTGATGCTCGCAACACAGCGCCCTGGCGCCACTGCGGTTGATGTGCGGCTTCCCGCGCTTCATCGCCCAGCACTGGTTGATGGTGATCGATTCGGGCAGGAGCTCTCCGGCGTCGCAGGCCCAGGAGGTCGACAGGATGAGACGGTCGCGGGAATTGTTGAACACGTAGAGCGCGCCGCCGAACCCTCCGATGAGTTCGCCGGCCGTGGCCCGCAGGACCGCATTGGCGTCGTGGTGGTCGGTCGCGCTCTGGAGCATGTCCGTCATCTCGAACAGGTGCCCGACCTGCGTGCGCGAGGCGTCCATCGCCTGGATCGCCGCCGCCCGCGCCTGCGCCTCCCGCGCGCCGGAGCGGAAGGCGAAGATCATCATGCCGGCGATCACGAGCTGGGACAGGAGCACCACGCTCTTGCCGATCTCGATCCGCGTCTCGTGGTCGGCGAAGTGGGAGTTCCAATCCGCCAGGAAGCTCTCGAAGGCATGGCGCATCTTCCCCATCAGGGCGGCGCTCCTGCGGTCCCCGAGGAGGCCCTGGGCTTCGTCCAGCTTCCCGGCGCGCACGCGTTCGAGGGCGTCGGTCCAGATCGCCTCGAGGGATTTCAGGGTGGCGTCCGCCGACAATCCGGTTCCGTCCGGCGCCTTGAGGAAGCGGTCGAGCCGCGCGAGGTGGGAATCGCGCCGGCTGTGGAGTGCCTCGAAGGCACGGCTGTACTCGCCGTACTCGCTATCCCGTTCGCCGATCGCCCGATTGAGAACGTAGGCCTCCGCATCCATCAGGGCTTCCTGCGCGATGCGCATCTGCCGTCCGCCTTCCCGCAGGTCGATGAGCGCCTGCTGGTGCGCGTTGGTGTAGAAGAAGCCCGAGAGCACGATCGTGATCATGACCACGACGAGGCCGACCTGCGCCAGGAGGCGCCGCCGGGCGTTGCCGCGCCGTTCGAGGGGACCGGCGGTCCCCCGTGCATGTTCGTTGACGGCCATGTTTCCAACCGGCTCCGCGCCCGGGTCCATCGATACCTCGCCGCACTGGGGCATGGATCCGCTTTCTTCCGGTGAAAGAAGATGGCTAAGAAAATCCGTATTTCGGTCGATACGGTCTTGCCCGCTTCGTCCGCCGCGTGACCCGGCGCACCCCTGGCCCCGGAACGTGCTGCACCGCGGCAGGTTGACGTGCGATCCCGCGCGGTGGGCCGCGTGCGGGGCACCGGAGATTGGGACGATGAGCACCGACGCCGCACACGACACGCCGCCGCCGAGCGACAGCCCGACCGCGCCGCCCTGCACCCTCGTCATCTTCGGCGCCTCGGGCGACCTCACCAAGCGCCTGCTGATGCCGGCCCTGTACAATCTCTCGGCCGGCAAGCTGCTCGACGACGGCTTCAAGATCATCGGCGTCGACCACAACAGCAACACCGACGAGGGCTGGCGCGAGAGCCTCTCGCAGACCATGCAATCCTTCACCACCGACAGGACGTCCGAGTTCCACCCTGACCACATCGACGAGACCGCGTGGGGCTTCGTGCGCGACCGCCTGCATTTCCGGCACGGCGATTTCGCCGAGGCCGGGACCTTCCGGGATCTCGCCGGGGTGCTCACCGGCAACGTGGTGTTCTACCTCGCGGTCTCGGCCCGGTTCTTCGGTCCCATCGTCGAGCAGCTCGGGGCGGCCGGGCTCCTGAAACAGGCGGATGGCGCCTTCCGCCGGGTGGTGGTGGAAAAGCCGTTCGGCAGCGATCTGGCGTCGGCCAAGGCCCTGAACGCGACGCTGCTGGCCCAGGGCGACGAGACCCAGTTCTTCCGCATCGACCATTTCCTCGGTAAGGAGACCGTGCAGAGCATCCTGGCCCTGCGCTTCGCCAACGGCCTGCTGGAGCCGGTCTGGCGCGCCGAACACGTCGCCGCCATCGAGATCACGGCCGCGGAGACCATCGGGGTGGAGGAGCGCGGTGCGTTCTACGAGCCCACCGGCGCCCTGCGGGACATGGTGCCGAACCACCTGTTCCAGCTGCTGTGCATGGTCGCCATGGAGGCGCCCGACAGCCTCGCGGCCGAGGCCGTCCGCGACGCCAAGAGCCGGCTCCTCGAAGCCATCCGGCCGATCCCGCCCGAGGACGCCGTGCGGGGCCAATACACGGCCGGCACCGAACTCGGCAAAGCCGTGATCGGCTACCGCGACGAGCCGAACGTGGCGGCGGAGTCCGGCACCGAAACCTACGTCGCCCTGAAGCTCACCATCGATACCTCGCGCTGGACCGGCGTGCCGTTCTACCTGCGTACGGGCAAGCGCATGACCGACCGGGCCACCGAGATCGCCGTGCACTTCAAGAGTCCGGCGCACTCGCCGTTCTCTACGACCTCCGGGATGGTGCCCGATATCCTGCGCCTGCGCATCGATCCCGAGCAGGGCATGAGCCTCGGCCTCAACGCCAAGCGGCCGGGCCCCGAGATGCGCCTCGGCCGGGTGGTCGCCACCTTCGATTACGGCGATTTCTTCCACGAGACCCCGAGCGTCGGCTACGAGACCTTGCTGTACGATTGCATGACCGGGGACGCGACCCTGTTCCAGCGCGCCGACGGGATCGAGGCCGCCTGGACGGCCGTCGAACCCCTGCTGGCGGCGTGGCGGAACTCGCCCGTGGCGTTCTACGCCGCCGGCAGCGACGGGCCGGATGAGGCCACGGCTTTGCTCGCCCGCGACGGCAATTCCTGGCTACCGCTCGGCGAGGCTTGAGCGCACCCCGCCCGGGCCGATCTTGCCCGGTCCGGGTTTGCGTCGGCCCACCTCGCGCACCGGCGTCAACTCCGACAGCTGGTCGTGGTGGAGCAGCACGACGTTCGTCGCCGCCGCGAGCTTGCGCGCGGCCGGGGTGAAGCCGGCATTCGACACCACCGCCGCCATGTCGCCCGACCAGTAGCGCAGGGCGGCGGCGATCTCCTGCACGGCGCCGTTGCCCACCGGCTTGCCGTAGCGCTTGCACTGGACGACGAGGCGCACGCCCGCGCGCTCCGCGACGATGTCGGCGCCCTGGTCGCCGCTGGCCTGGGTCGCCCGCGCGTTCCAGCCGGCCTCCCGCAGGCGCTCGGCGCAGAAGCGCTCGTAGGCGATGCCCTCCTCCGGCGCATCGGCCTCGTCGGGCAGCGGATACGCCGCGGCGGCGCGCTCGATGGTGGCCAGGATCGTCTCCCAGAGGGCGTCGCCCTCCTCGCCGTAGCCCCTCGCATCGAGGGCGGGTAGAATCGTCCGTTCGGCGAAGTATTCGCGTTCGCGTACCCATCCGTCATCGATCCGATTGCCGTAGGCATCGACGAAGCACTCCTGGCGCCTGCGTAGAGCCAGCGTCGCGGCGTGCTGTCGGGCAAGGTTTCGGATGAGGCGGCGGATGCGCCGGGGGCGGTCGAGGCGGTGCAGCCCGATGGCCGCGAGGCAGAGGCCCGTGGCGACCAGGGCCGGCGCGCCGTAGACGAACGCGGCGGCGCCCCCGGCGAGGCCGGTCCAGAACAAGCGTGCGACGAGGCGCGAGCGGCCCGGCATGGAGGGTTCCCGATACGGGCCGCCGGGCCATCGGGGCCGGGCTCACGGCCGCGCCGGAGAACCCTGGCACGCGCCCCTTGCGCGATCTCTAACGCCCCCCGGGCGCCGACGTTTTGGAGTGGATAACACGGGGCCGGCCCCGGTTCGCCTGGGACAAGCCCTCGGCCCGGATCGCATTCGCACCGGGCCGGCGCGTCACGCCACGCGGTCGCGCAAGGTTTCGCCGGATGCCCTGCCGGCGATGCTTTGCCCTGCCGGGGATACTTGAGCGGCGTCGAACGGGGCGGATGGCCCGGTCCGACGCCGTCGGGGCTCACGCGTCCGCGGCGACCTTCGGACGACGGCCGCGGGCCACGGCGGGCTTGGCCTCCGTGGCCTTGGCTTCGGTCGACTTGACGTCGGCGGGCTTGGCTTCGGCGGCGGCGATCTGCTTGCGACGCTGCTGGCCCAGGCCCATGTTCTTCGCCAGTTCCGAACGGGCGGCCGCATAGTTCGGCGCCACCATCGGATAGTCGCTCGGAAGGTTCCACTTGGCGCGGTACTGGTCCGGCGTCATGTCGTAGCGCGTGCGCAGGTGGCGCTTGAGCGACTTGAACTTCTTCCCGTCTTCCAGGCAGACGAGATAATCGGGCGTGATCGAGCGCTTGACCGAGACGGCGGGGGTGAGCGGCTCGCTCTTCTCTTCCGCAGCGGGGGCCGTGAGGCGCCCGAGGGTCGCGTGAACGGACGCGATGAGGCTCGGGAGCTCGACGGCCGGCACCGAATTGTTGCTCACGAACGCGGAAACGATGTCCGCTGCGAGTTCGATGTAATCCGGCATTGTCTCGTCATCCACCTTCATCATCCACCCCCATTGATACAGTGCCCGGAATTTTCGGCGACCAGGCAATCTTTAGCGCCGTGGTCACGTGAGCAATCAAAAATCCGTGACTAGGAAGCTACTATGACGCCGTAAGTCGAAGCGCAAGAGGCATAGGAATGTTCGCTGGTAATGCGAACTTTAACTACCTAAGCGAACCGCGACTATGGAACGGTGTTCAACAACCGTAACTGGGTTCGAAAAAATCCAAGACAGCTGCTTGGGTGCCAAATTGTATTCATTTCAGTTGGTGCCGGTTCGTCGTCGATTCGGCCGATCAGCACTCGAAGATCGAACAAGTCTGTACGTTTTTTACCAAAACAGACCGCTCGGGCCCCCGAACCACCGAAACCGTGGGTTCGCCCCCGATCTCGGCCGGGTCCGGACGGGCGGAGCGCGAGACCGCCGCCCGGGCCGGGTCAGCGCGGGGCCGGCCCGTCCTGCGCCCGCAGGCCGTAGGTCTTGAAGCGCTCCACCGTCCGGGCGATCTCGTCGTCGGGCAGGATCACGGGCGCCCCCACCTGCAGGGCGATGGCGTATTGCCGGCACAGGGCCTCCATCTCCACGGCGAGCCACAGGGCCTTGGCGAGGTCCGGCCCCGTGGCGATCATGCCGTGGTTGGCGAGCAGGCAGCCGCCGCGTCCCTCCAGGGCTTCGAGGGCGAGGGCGGAGAGTGCGTCGGTGCCGTAGGGGGCGTAGGGGGCGCACCGGATCGTCGGCCCGCCCACCGCCGCGATCATGTAATGCACCGCCGGAATCGTGCGTCCGCACAGGGCGAAGGCGGTGCAGTAATCCGGGTGGGCGTGCACCACGGCGTGGACGTCCGGCCGCCGGGCCAGGATATCGCGGTGGAAGCGCCATTCCGAGGACGGGGCGAGGCGGTGGTCGTGGGTGCCCGCGAAGGTCATCGGCACGATGCTCTCCGGGGTCAGCGCCTCGGCCGGGACGCCGGAGGGGCTGACGAGGAAGCCGTCGCCGTGCCGCACGGAGACGTTGCCGGAGGTGCCCTGGCTCAGCCCGAGGGTGAGCAGGTCGCGCATGGCCGCGACGACGCCGCGGGCCGCTTCCATCCGGTCCGGCTCGGCGGCGTGAGCGCTGTCGGAAGCAGGAATTCGGCCGTCGCCGGAAGGTGTCGCTTGCGAAGGTGTCTCTTGCATCGAAACGTCTCCAGGGGTTGGGTCCGGGGGCGGTGATCCGAGCCAGGATCGGATGCTGGAGGCGCGCGGGGCGATCGGCCAGCCGAAATCCGTCGGGTCGCTCGGCGGCCCACGAAACTGAGGTGATTCATGAGTACCACTCCATGAGTACCACTCGATGAGTACCTACCGCTTCGACGCCCTGCTGGCGCCCCGCAGCATCGCGGTGGTGGGCCTCGCCGGGCTTGGTGCGGCCCTCGGCGCCGCCGTTCTGGAGAACCTCGCCGGCGCCGGGAGCAAGAGGCCGATCTGGGCCGTCAATCCGCAGAGCCCCCTCTCTGGGGAATGCCTGATCTGCATTCATAACATATGTGAAACCGGCCAGGCTCCCGACCTCGTGGTGGTCACCGCCCCGGCGGGCGAACTCGTCGCCTGGGTCGGGGCCGCCGGACGCCGGGGCGCCGCCGCCGCCCTCATCCTCACGCCCGACGTGCCCCTCGACCTGTGCGCGGCCGTGCGCGCCGAGGCGCGGCTCCACGGCCTGCGCCTGCTCGGCCCCGGCAGCATCGGCCTCGCGGTGCCCCGCGAACACCTCGACGCCAGCCTGCTGGCGCAGGCGCCGAAGGCCGGCGACCTCGCCCTCGTCTCGCAATCCGGCACGGTGGCGGCCGGCATCGTCGCCTGGGCGGCGCGCCGCGACGTCGGGTTCTCGGCGGTGCTGTCGCTCGGCACCGCCTGCGACATCGACGTCGCCGATTGCCTCGACCACCTCGCCGCCTGCATCCACACCCGCGCGATCCTGCTCTCCCTCGACACGATTCCCGACGCGCGGAAATTCATGTCGGCCGCCCGCGCCGCCGCCCGCGCCAAGCCCGTGGTGGTTCTGCGCGCCGGACGCCACCGGGCGCCGACCCGCCACGTCGTCACCCACACGGGCGCGCTCGCCCGGCCCGACGCAGTCTACGAGGCCGCGTTCCGCCGCGCCGGCCTCCTCAGCGTCGACAGTCTCGATGCGATGTTCGCCGCCGTGGAGACCCTCGGGCGCCAGCGCCCGTTCCCCGGCCACCGCCTCGCCATCCTGGGCAACGGCCGCGGTATCGCCGCGCTCGCCGCCGACCGCCTCGCCGACCGGGGCGGGACGCTCGCGGCTGGCAACCCCGTCGAACTCGGCATCGCCGCCGGACCCGAGGCCTACGCCGCCGCCCTCGAGCCCCTGCTCACGGCGCCCGGCCACGATGCGGTGCTGGCGGTGCACGTGCCCACCGCCCGCTCGGGCAGCGCCGCCACCGCGACGGCGCTCGCCGAGACCGTCGCGCGGGTGCGCAGGAGTAGTCAGGGGGCGGGCGGCCAGCGCAAGAAGCCGGTCTTCGTGGCCCTCATCGGCGACGACCCCGAGGCCGCCGCGGTGCTGGCGGCCGCGAACATCCCGGGCTTCGCCACGGAGGCCGACGCCGTCGACGGGTTCCTCAACCTCGTGCGCTACCGCGAGGCGCAAGGCGACCTCATGCGCACGCCGGATTCCCTGCCGCGCGATTTCTCGCCCGATGTGGACGCCGCCCGCGCCATCGTCGCCCGCGCGGTGGCGGGCGGCCAGACCTGGCTCGACCCCGTCGACGTCGCGGCCCTGCTCGCCGCCTACCGCATCGCCAGCGTGCCCCTGACCCTGGCGCCCGACGCGGACGGCGCCGCCACCGCCGCCTGGGAGATCATCGCGGCGGGCGGCACCGTGGCCCTCAAGGTGGTCTCCCCCGACATCGTCCACAAATCCGATGTCGGCGGGGTCCGCCTCGATCTCACGAGCGAGGCGGATGTCCGGGCGGCGGCCGCCGACATCCTCCGGCGCGCGCGGCGCTTGCGCCCCGAGGCCCGCATCACCGGGTTCGCCGTGCAGCCCATGATAAGACGCGGCCAGCAGCGCGAACTCATCGCCGGCCTCGCCGAGGACCCGACCTTCGGCCCCGTGGTGGTGTTCGGCCGGGGCGGTACCGCCGTCGAGGTCATCGACGACCGGGCGCTCGCCCTGCCGCCCCTGGATCTGCGCCTCGCCTCCGAACTCATCGACCGCACCCGCGTCGCCCGACGGTTGGCGGCCTACCGCGACGTGCCGGCGGTGGACCGCCACGCCGTCGCCCTGGTGCTGGTGAAGCTCGCCCAGCTCGCCGCCGATTGCCCGGAGGTGCGCGAGCTCGACATCAACCCCCTGTTGGCCGACGCGACCGGCGCCCTGGCGCTGGACGCCCGCGTGATGGTGGCCCCGGCGCCCCCCGGCCGCGGCGCCGCGCATCCGCGCTTCGCCATCCGCCCCTATCCGGTGGAGTGGGAGCGCCACCTCACCCTCAAGGGCGAGGCCATCGCCGTGCGCCCCGTGCGGCCCGAGGACGAGGCCCTGTTCCTCACCTTCTTCCAGTCGGTGAGCGCCGAGGACCTGCGCCTGCGCTTCTTCGCCCCCGTGCGCGACTTCAACCACGCCTTCCTGGCGAAGCTGACCCAGCTCGACTATTCCCGCGCCATCGCCTTCGTGGCCATCGACGCCGCCGGCACCATGCTGGGCGCCGTCCGCCTCCACGCCGACGCCAACCACGACAGCGGCGAATACGCCATCCTCATCCGCGGCGACCGCAAGGGCACCGGTTTGGGCTACGCGCTGATGAGCCTGATGATCGACTGGGCCAAGGCCGAGGGGATCTTTCGAGTTGAAGGAACGGTCCTTCGGGAGAACAGGCCGATGCTGGCGGTGTGCAAGCAGTTGGGCTTCACCACCCGGCCGGATCGGGAGGATGCAGGAGTGGTGAAGGTGTCTTTGGCGCTGGAACGGTAGGGCAGCAACGATCGGCCTATCCGCAGGAGGGGCTGTTGCAGGTGGCGAGCGGAAGTTGACCCCTTGCTGTGTAGCGGACGTTCCGTCTCCAATCCTTGTCGGTCATACGGCCATCTATGAGTACTTCTTGACAGCAGCCATCCATCCGTCAGAGCTTCCGGCGGTTGCGCTGTTGGTTTTAGCTACGCCGACGGGATGTTTTTTCAAAAAAACGCATGACGATTATAGCTTCCGAGTCATAGAGCGATTTTTTCGCTGTAACACTTACGCAACACGACCCCTGCAAGATGAAATAGATTATAACGCTTCTAGGCCCAAGCTCAGGCATATTTGAATTCCTCTAAACTAGTCCTGTGTGATCGGCGCCTAGTGAGCTTGACCGCGTATGTTTCTAAATCGTAACGGGCACAATTAACCTAAGCTGGTTGGCGTCCGTGAGAGTGCCGAGAAAAATGACTAAAAGAAGCACGACGCTGGCCGCGTCCGCTGCCTTCGTGCTTGTCGCGCAATCGGGTTCGTTGGTCAGTTTTGGGCCCACTTCAGCCGTAGCCCAGCTTGCCGCAGATGCTTCACAAGAGGTGCAGCTCGACGAGCTTTCGGTGGCCGGCACCGGAGGGCCCGCGGGCGGAATAGCACGCAAGGTCGATGGCTATCTTGCACGGGACAGCGTCAGCGCGACCCGCACTGACACGCCGATACGGGAGGTGCCCCAGACGGTCGTCGTTGTGCCGGATCGGGTTTTGCAGGACGCCGCCGCGACGCGGGTCGACACCGCCCTCGATCTTGCCGGCGTCGGCCGGGCCAACAACTTCGCGGGCCTTGGCCTGACGGAGTTTACCATCCGTGGCTTCAGCACGGGTGAGTACTACCGCAATGGCTTCCCGATCAACCGGGGCTATCCGCCCTCGCCGGACGTGGTCTCCATTGAGCGGATCGAGGTGCTGAAGGGCCCGTCCGCCTTCCTATACGGACGCGGCGATCCCGGCGGCACCTTCAACATCGTGACCAAGCAGCCTTTGGCCGAGCGCGCCCTCGCGATCGGCACGCAGTTCGGCAGCTTCAACCAGAAGCGCAGCACCTTCGATGCCACTGGCGCCCTCGACGAAGAAGGCCGGGTGCTCGCTCGCGTTACAGGCGCCGTTGAGGACAACGGTAGTTTCCGCGACTTCGTACACAGCGACCGCTTCTACCTCGCTCCCGTCATCGCCTGGAAGCCCACCGCTGACACCACGATCACTTTGGAGGGCGAGTTCGTCAGCACGGCAGCGACCTTCGACCGGGGCGTCGTACCAATCAATGGCAACATCCGCGCCCTGCCACGCAACCGCTTCATCGGCGAGCCTGGCATCCCGCCGGTGCGCAACGACAACGCCCTCGGCCAGCTGCGCATTGAGCACAAGCTCGATCAGGACTGGGTGGTCACTGCCGGCGTCCAGGCGCTGGGTGGGAGCCTCGTCGGTGACGGCGTGGGCGCCATGAATGTCCTCAGTGATGGGCGTACCTTGCGCCGAACCTTCGAGCATCGCGACTTGAGCTGGTCGGACCTCGACCTGCAGCTCAACCTCGCGGGCAAGTTCGAGACCGGCCCCTTTCGCCATACTCTGCTGATGGGCTTCGAGTACGACACGTACAACTATCGCGAGATCTTCAACCGCTCGAACGCGAACCTCTTCCCCTTCACCCTCGACCTTTTCGCGCCCCGCTACGGGCAATCCGCCCGGCCGCCTCTCGCCTCGATCACGAACTTTCTGCAGAACACCGAGAGCTTCGGTGGCTACGTTCAGGACCAGATCGACCTCACCCCACGCCTCCATGCCCTTCTGGGCGTGCGCGTGGAGAACCTAAGCCTCGTTTCCACCGACTACCGCACCGGCCGCACCACGAGCCTGCAGGACACTGTAGCGACCCCGCGCTTCGGCCTCACCTACGATCTCACCGATGAGGTCTCGATCTACGGCAGCTACGGCCGTTCCTTCCTGCCGAATACCGGCACGGATCGCTCGGGACGCCCCTTCGCTTTCCAACAAGGCGAGGGCTACGAGGTCGGAGCCAAGTTCAGCCTGCTCGACGGGCAACTGAGCGCCACGGCGGCTCTGTTCGACATCCGGCGCACCAACGTCCTCACGGCCGATGCAGTCGATTCAAACTTCAGCGTGGCGGCGGGCGAGGTGCGCAGCCGGGGCTTCGACCTAACCGTCGCTGGGTATCTGGCACCCGGCTGGCGGGTAATCGGCACCTACACCCATGCGGATGCCGCCGTGAGCCGCGACAACACGCTGCCCGTGGGTACGCGGATCGCCAACATCCCTGCCGACACCCTCGCCCTGCAGAGCGTCTACGAGTTCCAAGGGGCAGAGTTGCGGGGACTCGGTCTTGGTGGCGGCGTGACTTATGTCGGTCAGCGCGTGGCCGGCACCGCCCTATCGACCTTTCGTCTGCCGGACTACACGGTCTTAAGCCTGATCTCCTACTATTGGATCACTCCACAGGTGCGGGTCTATGTCAACGTCGACAACCTACTCGATACGAACTACTACGACCGCGCCTTCCAAAACCGCTACGCTACACCGGGTACGCCGCGCACAATTATGGGTGGTGTCGCGGCACGCTTTTAACCTCTATCGTTGCCAACAAGGTGATTCTGCAACGGATCACCCATCTGTTGGGCGTCTACGACCGCTGTAACGCTTGAATTGCCGGTAAGCGGACCAGCTGAAATCCACCCGACCCGGTTGTAGGTCTTCGTCCACCAAGCTGCTCAGAAGTGGTGCCAGCGAGGATCGGCAAAGTGTCGAAAGCTGTCCATTGCCGTCTCAGGCTGTTCGAATCCGAGATCTTGGCCTGCTTACGAGAGCTGGCAAATCTGCGAGAGCTGGCAAATCTGTATTCTTCATCTGCTCATGAGTCGGGTCGGCCTGTTTGTCGGGTAGGGGTGCTCCGGTTCAGTCTCGCCAATCGCGTGCGGTGCCATCCAACGCGAAGCGGAAAAGTCATCTCCGAGCAAATGCTGCAGTGCTCGTTGAACGATTGGCGCCGTACGATTTTTACAATTCTGCTTCGCCGGCCCGAGCCTCCTGATTTTGTAGAAGCATGATCCTCCTGAAAAAGGATCAGATTTGCTAAATCCCGAACAAGCGCGTACAAACTCAAAACCAGCTCAAAACCAGAGTTTGTCGCGCCTCGATCCGGAGACGGGTCGGGGAGATCAAAGTCTGTCGATGGGGTTGGTCGGGAGGTGGCCGCGCACGATCGCGTGGACCTCTGACATATAAGCCCGCAAGGGCGAAGGAATACGATGGCTGTCGGTACTGTTAAGTGGTTCAACGAGCAAAAGGGTTTCGGGTTCATCCAGCCGGATGACGGCGGCAACGACGTGTTCGTGCACATCTCGGCCGTCGAGCGTGCCGGCATGCGCGGCCTCGCCGAGGGCCAGAAGGTTTCCTACGAGATGGAGACCGACAAGCGCAGCGGCAAGCAGTCCGCCGGTAACCTCCAGACCGCGTGAGCCACTTCGGGTCCGGGGTGCCGCACCGAACGCCCGCTCCGCGCCAGTTCTCCGTCTCGGTGGAACGGCGCAGGGTGAGCCCGGTGCAAGCCAGCCCGGCCTGACGTCGCAAAGGGCCGCTCCCCATTCGGGGAGCGGCTTCTTACGTTGTGGAAGACCAAATCTTTTGCCGGCACCCGGCCGGCGCAAATCCAGGATCCTGTGTGAGCCAATTCAACGAAAATTCCATGACCGACCGCCTCAAGGCGGCCAACGAGGCCCGTCAGGCGGCCCTCGCGCGCTTCCGCGATCGCCCGCCCGCCGATGATCCCGCCGTCTTGGCCCGCAAGGCCGAGCGCGAGCAGATCGTCCGCGACCGCGAGATCCGGACCCGAGCCCGCGACGAAGCCCGCGCCGCCGCGGAAGCCCAGCGCGTCGCCGAAGCCGATGCCGAGCGCGAGCGTCTCGCCGCCGAGGCCATCCGCGCCGCCGAAGAGAAGGTCGAGCAGGCCGCCGCCGCCCGCCTCGAGCAGAAAGCCCTGCGCGATGCCCGTTACGCGGCCCGTAAGGCCAAGGCGCGGAAGTAACACCGGCGCAGCCCGGGTGTGCGCCGCGTGCCGACCGTTCCACACCGGGGATGGAACGGCGCACGCTGCACCCCATGCGCCGGGTTTTTCGGCGCGGACCGCCCCACGAGACGACGCGCGGCGCGCGCTTTCGCGCCGGCTCACCACGGAGTCACCCATGTCCCATAAGTTCAAGCTCGGCCAGCGCGTGCGCCGCGCCCGCCTCGGCTACGCCGACGCCAAGACCGACACGGGGGACATCTTCGAGATCGTCCGCCTCGTCCCCGAGGACCAGACCGGCGAGCCGTTCTACCGCATCAAGTCCGGCACCGGCGAGCGCGCAGTCCGGGAAGGCGAAATCGCCCTAGCCGGTTGATCGCGTTGGGGTTTTCGCTCTCGGCAAACCCCTAGAGGACACCCTCGCGGATCGCCCCCGGATCGGCCAGGGCATGCAGCATCCGCGCCGCGTTGTGGGCGAACCGCAGGGTCACGGCCTTCCGCCGCGCCCCGCTGAGCGGGTGCTCCTCCGGGTCGCGCAGGATCGCGGCCCCGAACGCGTCGGCGACGATGAGCCCGGCCTCGTCCGGCGTCAGTGTCGTCGAGAGCGTTTCGGGAATCGCGAAGTAGAACCGGTCGCAATACTCCCGGTACTCCGGCCATTTCCGGTCCGCCCTGAAGTCGGCGACGCTCGATTTGATCTCGATGATCGTCAAGCGCCCCGCCGGACACAGGGCGATAACATCGGCGCGCCGACCGTTGGCCAGCGAGAACTCCGGAATCGTCACGTGCCCCAGCTCCGAATACAGCCGGCGCACGCCCCGTTGCACCTGGAGCGCCGTCGCCGACTGGCGGCGATCGACGGGGAGAACGGCTCCGTTGGGAAGGATCGCGTGGGCCAGGGCAGCGGACATGGATGTTCCGATTCGGGACTGGCCCCTAAGAACCAGTCCGCGCCCGGCTTGTCACCTGCGACCCCTGAGCACGTACCGGCTTAAGCCTTGAAATAGCTCAACAATCCGGCGCCCGGCGCCAGCATCACGAAGGCCCAGACCAGGGCCGACAGCACGTTCGCCACCTGGAACGGCAGGCGCTTCACCCCGAAGATGCCGGCGATCAGCGGCACCACCGCCCGCGCCGGCCCGAAGAACCGCCCGATGGCGACGCCCCCGGCCCCCCATTTGCGGCAGAATTCCTCGCCCTTCGCCACCAGGGCGGGGTAGCGCGTGAGCGGCCACATCTGCTTGGCCCCCTCCTTGTAATAATGGCCGAATTCGTAGGAAATCCAATCGCCGAGCGCCGCCCCGAGCGCCGCCGCCAGCATCACCGGCACGAACGGAATCCCCACCGTCCCCATGAGCGCGCCGATGCCGAGCAGCAGCACGGTGGCGGGCACCAGCAGCGACAGGAACGCCAGGGACTCGCAGAACGCCAGCACCCCGACGATGAGCGGCGTCCAGCCCTGATGGGCCTCGACGAAGGCGAGGGTCGAGGTCTTGATGGCGTCGAAGTCCATGGATCGTCCGAGGGTGCGAGGTCGTGAAAAACGAGCTAAGGGAAGGCTTTATGGAGGACCGGCCCGCTTGAACATCCTCTCGATCCAGTCTCACGTCGCCTACGGCCACGTCGGTAACGCATCCGCGGTGTTTCCGATGCAGCGCCTCGGCGTCGAGGTCTGGGCGATCCACACGGTCCAGTTCTCCAACCACACCGGCTACGGCGCCTGGCGCGGCCGGGTGTTCGACGGCCCGGCCATCGAGGACCTCGTCGCCGGCATCGCGGAGCGCGGCGTACTCCACACCTGCGACGGCGTGCTGTCGGGCTACATGGGCTCGGCCGATATCGGCACCAGTATCGTGCACGCGGTGACCGCCGTCCGCGCCGCCAACCCGCGCGCCCTCTACGCCTGCGACCCCGTGATGGGCGACACGAACCGGGGCATCTACGTCCGCCCGGGAATCCCGGAATTCATGCGCGACCAGGCACTTAGACTCGCCGACATCGCCACGCCGAACCAGTTCGAGCTCGACCATCTCTCCGGCCTGCCGTCCCGCACCCTCGATGAGGTCAAGGCGGCGGTGGCGGTCCTCCACGGCCTCGGCCCCCGGGTGGTGCTCGTCACCTCCCTCGCCACCGAGGCGACGCCGCCGGACTCCATCGACCTCCTGGCCGGGGAGGGCGGGCAGTTCTGGCTCCTGCGCACGCCGCGCCTCCACCTCGACGTCAACGGCGCGGGCGACGCCATCGCGGCTCTGTTCCTCGTGCACTACGCCCGCACGGGCTCGGCCGCCCTGGCGCTCGGCATGGCCGGCGCCTCGATCTATGGCCTCCTGCGCCGCACGGCGGAGGCGGGCTCGCGCGAGATCCTCACCGTGGCGGCGCAGGACGAGTTCGTCGCGCCGAGCGAGACGTTTCCGGTCGAGCCGGTCTAGGTTTCAAGTCCTTGAGAGGTAGGGAAAAAATGGCCCGACGCTTCGTGACGCTCGACGTGTTCACAGACACTGCGCTCGCCGGCAATCCCCTCGCGGTGGTGCTCGACGCGGACGGGCTCGACGGCCCCGCCATGCAGGCCATCGCGGGCGAGTTCAACCTGTCCGAGACGGTGTTCGTGCTGCCCCCCGACAATCCCCGCCACCGGGCACGCCTGCGCATCTTCACCCCGAAGGCCGAGCTGCCCTTCGCCGGCCACCCGACCCTCGGCGCCGCCGTGCTCCTCGCCCTGCGGGACGAGCGCGCCACGCTGACCGACGCGCTGGCCTTCGGCCTGGAGGAGGGGATCGGCACCCTGTCGTGCCTCGTCGAAACCGGTACAGGCCGCGGGCAGGGGCGCTTCCGCATGCCGGTCCTGCCGGACTTCGTCGGCGACGGCCCCGAGCCGGACGCCCTGGCCGCGGCCCTCGGCCTCGCACCCGCCGCCATCGGCTTCGGGCGTCATGCTCCGAGCCGGCATTCGCTCGGCCCCGACTTCCTGTTCGTGCCCGTCGGGTCGCCCGAGGATCTGGCCAGTGCCCGGCTCGATCCGGCGGCCTCGGCCACCCTCGGGGACCCTGCGGCCCTCTACCTCTACACGCCCGACCCCGATGCGCTTGGCCGGCAGTTCCAGGCCCGGATGTTCGCCCCCCACCTCGGCGTGCCGGAGGACCCGGCCACGGGCTCGGCGGCGGCCGCCTTCGCCGGCGTGATGATGCAGTTCGAAGCCATGGGGGACGGAACCCACGATCTCGTGCTGCATCAGGGCGTCGCCATGGGCCGCCCGAGCCGGATCCACGTCCAGCTCGGCATCGAATCCGGTGCGCTTCAGGCCATCGAAGTCGGTGGATCGGCGGTGATCGTCATGGAGGGAACGCTCCATGTCTGAACGCCCCGCCCAATCCGACGGCTTCACCTTCGCGCGCCTCGAAAGCCTCGAGGCGCGCCTCGTGCCCTACGACTGGGCCTGGGCCCGGGACAATTCCGACGCCATCGCGGCGCACTGGGCCGAGCGACAGGCGGCGAAGCCGGCCCTGTTCGATGGGCCCGTGCTCCTCGGCTGCGCCTGCACCGTCACCGACGGCGCCTGCACCATCGATCTGTTCGAGGCGGCGTTCTCGGAGTTCCTGGCCTTTCGCGACGGCGGATCACCCGATCCCTCCGTCACCAACGCGTTCGCCGCCATCGTGCCGTGGTCGCGCGACGGCGCCGCCGTGCTCGGCGTCATGGGGCGCGACTCCGCCAATGCCGGACAGATCTACTTTCCGTGCGGGACGCCCGACCCCTCGGACGTGCGCGCGGGCCGCCACGTCGATCTCGCGGGGAGCGCGACCCGGGAATTCCTGGAGGAGACGGGCCTGCGCGTCCCATCCGATGCGCCGGCGAACTGGGTGCTGGTCAGCGGCGAGCGACAGCACGCGTTCCTGCATCCGGTGGACTTCCCCGAGGAGGCCTCGGCCCTCATCGCCCGCATGGAAGCGCACCGGGCGGCGGAGGCCGAGCCGGAACTCGCGGGCTTCGTCGCGGTGCGCTCCCGCGCCGACCTCGACGCGGACCGGATGCCGGGCTTCGTGCGAGCTTACCTCGCCGCGTCCTGCCGGTAGCCGTAGCGTGCCTTGGCGGCCGCGAGCAGGCCGAGGGCTTCGCGCTCCTGGCCGCCCTGGCACGTCTCGGCCGCCCGGCGCAAGTCGGCGCTGAAGCGCTCGCCCACGGGCGCGTTGAGGTTGCCCGTCGCGACATCGCTGTCGACCACGGCCTGGGTGCGGGCGATGGCGGGCCCACACCCGTTGCCCTGCGGCAGGGGAGGGGCGAGCACGGCCGCGGGGGCCGCCGCCACGACGGGCGGCGCCGAAGCGCTGGGCTTGCAGGCACCGACGAGGGAGACGGCGATGAGCGTTGCGAATGCGCGACTCGCGCGGTGCAGTATCACGACGGCTTCCCCCGAATGGCACGGCTTGCCCTGAATGGCACAGCTTGAAGTCGCCTGGGTTGTGCCCCCGGGAAAACGGCCGGTCAATCGGAGGAGCGGCCCACGCGCCGTCGCGGTACGATTCCGCGACGGCGCACCTGTGAATGCCGCAAGGCGACGCCCTCGGGCCGCTGCGAAGCCGCTACTTCGACTTGTCGGCGATGGCCTTCAGTCCGGACTCGTAGATGCCCGTGATGGCATCGACGGCGACGGCGTCGGGAGCGCCCTTGGCCTTGAAGCTGCCCGTCCAGGTCACCGTGGCGCCGCTGGCCTTCGGGGCGACGGAGAGGGTCGAGCTGTAATCGCTCACGGGCAGGGGGCCCGAAACGATGGCGTAGGTGTAGGCCATCTTGGCGTCGTCGCGGGCGGTCTGCGACTCGACGATGGTGCCACCGCCCTTTAGGCTGAGGGTGCGCAGAGTTTTGCCGCCGTCCGTGGACAGGGCACATTTCTCGATGGCGGGGTGCCATTGGCCGATGCCGCAGAAGTCGCCGATCACCGACCACACCTTGGCGGGAGCAGTCTGGACATCGACGGTCTTCGTCACGTCGAGGGCGAAGCTCGGCAGAGTTCCGGCGAGAAGCGCGCAGACGGGCAGGGCGAGCGTGATCGTGAGGCGGCGTGACATGGCGGCGTTTCCCATCCGGGTTTTCTTGATGTTCATCTCGCGTGGAACGGTTTCATTGGTTCCACGCGGTTTGAAAGCTAGGCTTGAGCCGCCACAAGGCAATGACCGGGGATCGTCTTCGGGGCCGAGAACTGTTGTCGGACCACTCGCTCGGGGTGTTCCGTAGACCGATCTCCGCCCTGCCTGACGCTTCCGATGCCCCGCTGCTTGTCAATCCGTTTGGCGAGGGCTAGGGAAACCGCATTCGCAATCGTCCGGCGCGTCCAGCGAGCACGGTTGCCCCTCGGGAGAGACGAGCCTTGGCCAGCGCCGGCTCCATGGTCAGCCGCACCGGCGCCGCGCACGCGGCCATGCGGTCCCGTGCGCGTGTTCCCGCGCTTCTTACCCTCGGTCTGCTGCTTATCCGCCCCTGAGGGCCGTCCGGGCATGCGCCTGGGCTCTCAGGGGACGCGTACTTACCCGTATTCGAGCTCCGCCACGACGCGCGAGCCGTTTCCAGGCGCCGTGTCCTCAGGGCTTCGCGCGCCGTGACAGGATCAATCCCATGGCCAGTTCCAGCACACCGACGCAGAAAGACCGCGTTCTCATCTTCGACACGACTCTGCGCGACGGCGAGCAATGCCCCGGCGCGACCATGACCCTCGACGAGAAGCTGGCCGTGGCCGACCTCCTCGATGCCATGGGCGTCGACATCATCGAGGCCGGCTTTCCCATCGCCTCGCATGGTGATTTCGAGGCCGTGGCCGAGATCGCCCGCCGGGCCAAGCGTGCCACCATCGCGGGCCTCGCCCGGGCGATCCCCGCCGACATCGCCCGCGCCGGCGAGGCCGTCCGCCATGCCAGGCGCGGACGCATCCACACCTTCGTCTCGACGTCCCCGATCCATCTCGCCCACCAGATGCGCAAGAGTCAGGACGAGGTGGTCGAGATCATCCTGAAGACCGTGGCCCAGGCCCGCGACCTCGTCGAGGACGTGGAATGGTCGGCCATGGACGCGACCCGCACGCCCATCGACTACCTGTGCCGCTGCGTCGAGTCGGCGATCCGCTCGGGCGCCACCACCATCAACCTGCCCGACACCGTGGGCTACGCGACACCCGACGAGTACCGGACCATGTTCCGGAGCGTGCGCGAGCGGGTGCCGAACTCCGATAAGGCGATCTTCTCGGTGCATTGCCACGACGACCTCGGCCTCGCCATCGCCAATTCCCTCGCCGGCATCGAGGGCGGCGCCCGGCAGGTGGAATGCACCATCAACGGCATCGGCGAGCGCGCCGGCAACGCGGCCCTGGAAGAGATCGTGATGGCCATCCGCACCCGCGGCGACGTGATGCCCTATGAGACCGGCATCGAGACCACGATGCTGACCCGGGCGTCCAAGCTCGTCTCCCACGCGACGAACTTTCCCGTTCAGTACAACAAGGCCATCGTCGGCCGGAACGCCTTCGCCCACGAGAGCGGCATCCATCAGGACGGGATGCTCAAGCACACCGAGACCTACGAGATCATGACGCCGGCCTCGGTCGGCGTGGCCAAGACCTCCCTGGTGATGGGGAAGCACTCCGGCCGCGCCGCCTTCCGCTCGAAGCTGGAGGAACTCGGCATCACCCTGAGCGACAACCGCCTGCAGGACGCCTTCGAGCGCTTCAAGGCCTTGGCCGACCGCAAGAAGCACGTCTACGACGAGGACATCGAGGCCCTGGTCGACGAGAATCTCGCCACGGCCCACGACCGCATCCGCCTCGTCTCCCTCTCGGTGATCGCGGGCACGCATGGGCCGCAGCGCGCCACCCTGAAGCTCGCCATCGACGACCGGGTGATCACCGAGGAGGCCGAGGGCAACGGCCCCGTGGACGCGGTGTTCAACGCCATCCAGGCCCTGGTGCCGCACGTGGCCGACCTCGAACTCTACAAGGTCGATGCCGTCACCGAGGGCACCGACGCCCAGGCGGAGGTCTCCGTGCGTCTCAAGAGCGGCGACCGCAGCGTCACGGCCCGGGGCGCCGATCCCGACACCCTGGTGGCCTCGGCCCGCGCCTATCTCTCGGCCCTGAACAAGCTCGAGGCCTCGGCCGTGCGCCTCCACGCCCAGTCTCCGATGACGACCTCGTAAGGCCCCCTCGGCCGGATCTAGAAAATCGACCCCAGGGGGTGGACACCCCTGGGGGGCTTTGGTATCAGCCACCTCGTCGCGGCGGACTTGGTGGGCCGCAGCGATCGCCGCAAGGCGCGGGTGCATAGCTCAGTTGGTAGAGCAGCTGACTCTTAATCAGCGGGTCCAAGGTTCGAACCCTTGTGCACCCACCAATACAAGTGATGATACTGGCCGCTGTTGTGTGGTCGATCAATCGATAAGTATCAGACTTATTATGCCTGATAATTTGAGTGGGCCGCTGTTTTCCGGGGTGGGAAAATCCGGTCGGATTGTTGTCCGTGCTCGTGCCCGAGCGTAAATCCAGGCGACTCCGTTCACGGCCCATCGTCGTCGCGATGGCGCAGTTCCGTCATCGGAACATGCATTCGATCGCGTTCCGCCGTCTTTCCATCCTGTCTCACGTGGTGAGACCCGCGATCGGCGGGGTCTGAAGCTCGCGCCGAGAACGCGTTCGTTCCGCTACCTCCGTGGATGTCGGTGTCGTGCGGCTCGGCACAGTCGTTCGACAATCCACGACCAAGCTCCGGACGTCGGAAGGCGAGAACCTACGGGTTTCCTCCATCCTTCGTGAAATCCTCAGAACGGCTACGGTAGATTTCAATCCAACTGCAGTCCCTGTGCGGCGAGCAGGTTTGGAACCTCCCCCCAAGCGACCGGATTGGCTTCTGTACCGATGACGGTGCCAAACCTGCGGAGGTATTCATGGCGCAACAGGTCGAGGTCGATGCGAATGCTCTGATCGATGCCCCACTGGGAGTCGACGGCACGCACGAAATCACGTCGGACCTTGCCTATCAACGCCATGCGATCGTGAACGTGATCTTCTACGGTCCCGTCGGGGCGGGTGATCGGGCCTGGACCCTCATCGACGCCGGGATCGGTGGCTCCAAATCGGCCATCATGAAGGTTGCGGCCGAGCGGTTCGGCCCAAACGCCCGTCCGGCGGCGATCGTGCTGACCCATGGCCATTTCGATCATGTCGGGGTCGTCGAGGATCTCGCACGCGATTGGGACGTGCCGGTTTTCGCTCATCCGCACGAGCATCCCTATCTCGATGGTTCCGCATCGTACCCTCCGCCCGATCCGACCGTCGGTGGAGGTCTCATGTCCCGTCTGTCACCCCTCTATCCAAGGACGCCGGTCAATGTTTCCGCCCAGCTTCGCAGCTTGCCGGAGGATGGCTCCGTGCCGTCCATGCCGGGCTGGCGCTGGATTCACGTTCCGGGACACTCCGTCGGTCAGATTGCCCTCTGGCGCGAATCCGACGCAACCTTGATTGCGGCCGATGCCTTCGTGACGACCGCCCAGGAATCGGCTTACGCGGTCGCGTTCCAAGAGCCCGAGCTTCACGGTCCGCCCATGTACTTCACGGTCGATTGGGATGCTGCCCGGCGCTCGGTCGAGATCCTGGCGGCCCTCGAACCGCAAAGGGCCATCACGGGTCACGGGCGTCCCCTGGAGGGGCAGGTCTTACGGGATGCCCTTCATGCCCTCGCCAGCAACTTTTCGCAGGTCGCCGTGCCGAAACAGGGGCGTTACGTCGATACCCCGGTCCGTTCGCAGGATGGATCGGCCTACGAGACATCGTAGTTCTTCAACCGCCCGAGATTACGGGTACCGAACCATCCCGCGTTCTGACGGCTTTGTCGACCGGGTTCAGCGATGCGATCCTGGGCCCACGCAAGTCCGGCACGGTCAACTCGATATCGTCCAGCACCCGATTGGCTGCGTCGACGAGGCGGTCAGCCGCTCTGCCGATCAGGGGCCGAAGCGCTTCGGCCAAGCGCGTGAGAAGGGTCTGCTCGACGCCAGGATGGATCCGCACATTCGCCTGCTTGGCGTAAGCTGCAAAAACACGCTCCGCCATATCACGTGCGTTGCGATCGACATCCGGGGTATCTGGCACGGGAGACTCCTGGTTTCGAGCCAGAATTGGCTTCGATCCGGCACAGATAGGTTTCGAAAGGCATGCCGCCAGGGCTTCCTCAGGAGCCGAACGAAGACGTGACGACGAGGTACCTGCCTCACGGGGGCGGCCGGGAATGCGGCGATACGGACAGGAACGGCGACTTCGAGGGTTGCGTTGACCGCCCGACCTCTCATTCCCAACGGGATCTTTCCATGCTTCGCGCCCTCACCACGGCCTGCCTGATCGTTGCCTCATCCTGCGCGCTCGCGCCGCTCGCGCAGGCTCAGGATTCGACGACCAAGACAACCAACAGCGTCGTTCGCGAACACATGGAGGTCGTCGGCTCCGACAAGGGGCATGTCGGCACCGTGGACAAGTATGACGGCAAGGACATCAAGCTCACGAAGAGCGATTCCGCCGCCGGTGGACAGCATCATCTGATTCCATCGTCCTGGGTCGGTACGCTGAACGGGAACACCGTCATCCTGAACAAGACTGCTCGTGAGGCGATGGCCGAGTGGAAGGTATCGGATCGCCCGGAGGGCGATGTAAAGAAGTAACGGACGCGTTATTTTCTCGTATACAGCAACCCCGTCGCTCACCTTTCTTCGCGAGCCGGCAGGGCGTCTTGTCCCTGGAAGATGCCGGGTGAGACATCGCATGGTCCGCGGGAGGTACGGCTCAGTTGTATCGAATTAGACCATGGACTGGCTTCAGGATGTTTCCTGGAGTCACAGGATTGAACCTCAGGTTTTGTGTCGGATCCTATGAAGTAACAAAAAATAGCGGGAGTCCGACCTGCGATCTGTATGCCGATTTACTCTTTGAATAAGGCTTTAATGGATCGTTTGGCGAGCATGGCCGTCTGGCGAGCCGATGTAAGGATTTTGTGGATCCAAGAAGAGTCAGTGTCGGAACTGGGAAGCCGCAAGGCAGTCCCTTCAGGATTGTAATCCCTCCGTTGATTCGAGGCGGATTTCTTCATTCGAGTTGGACGGTCAAATGTTTCACCTGTCGCATGTATTGCTGCTAAAGCCGCCATGCGTAATCGTTCGATCTCTACACGATACAACAGGGTCGAGTTGGTTTTTTCAGTCGGAGAGCACTGATTGATCAAGGTATGTCGACGAAGTCCGGCGATGGACGATTGCACCTGATTGACCGGGTTGAGGCACACAACCGCCGTTCCTGCCGTGCTGAAGAGGGTGTTGTGAAGGCCGGACCCCGACTCGCCGATGATCACGCGCGCACCGGCGAAAAGTAGAATCTGGTCTTGCCATTTCATGCTTTCAGGACTGACGATCTGAACGCCGAGTTCGTCCATGAGCTGAAACACTTCATCTTCGTTGGCAATCGTTCGAGCATAGCTCCGGCTGGTCTGCCGAAAGCCTTGACGTGTCACATAGATTAGTTTCGAATTATGTTTGGATTGCTTGCGCGCCTCGGTGACTAGAGGGTGGTTGAGAAGGTACGCGACGAAGTCGTTCATTGCGGGGTGAAAATAATGATTGTTGTGTAAGAGTGATGGAATCAGGGCGTGCTCAATCTGAAGATTTTCCTCCGCAAAACTATGATATACACTTTTGTTTATGCCGAAGAAATCACGCAAAATTGTGATCGCAAATTGCGGCGTTCCATGGGGTATGATGATATTTATGGCATCTAAATTTTCGGTCAGGAGCTTGGCCATCCAAATTCTGGGAAGAATATCCAGAAGCCAATGCCCATAAACGTCGTGAACAACAGATATCGCTACAAGAGATACGCCATCGATCTTCCTGTGGGGCAAGGAAGAAATTAGGTCCCATGGCCCCGTGCTGTCTATTTGGTGGCGGACATATTCAGGTATGAGATCTGACTCATCGACGAGCTTTCCTTCAACGAAGAGAAATGCCAAGCTTCGTAATTCTGTTTTGCTCAAGTAATAAACTCCAACGGTACCTATCGTTGGTGCTATGGCCGCAATACTATTGAAGTGGTCCTCGGTGTTTGATCCGTTTTGCAGGGCAATTATAGCCGCAGGATATGATGCAGCACTTTCATAGATAACGTACTTTGTGCTTTCACTGTCCAGTTTTAAAATATCGACGTTCCCGGCATATGGCGTTAGGGGCAGCGCTCCGAAGCGGTCGAGTTTGGGCATGAGTTTAATCTAAATCTCGGTTGAGCAGGTGCCATGTTAGAATCGTCGCCACGGTCGGCTCTTGTCTTGGGCAGCATGGCGCAGCGGGAATTTTGTCAGAGCCACCGAGCAAATCCTCTGCATCCACCATACACGCTCGCTTGAATCACGCCCGGGGGAGGCACGACAATCTCGGTACTGTGTGCGGGGAGTCTCCGTTGCAGTCTCGATAGACGCTTCCCGGAGGCTACCTTGTGTGAATGCAGAACTCAAACAGGCATCCGCCGCGATCCATCCATTACGTCGGAGTCTGCAACGACTGCTACTACAATGCCCACCGGATCTGCGGAGGTCGACGCATCATTCATCAGAGATGGAATTCTATACAACCTGCGATGTAGGGCCAAATGACGTGGTCATCTTCGCCGAGGGTGATGAACCCCAGGCCATGGCCGAACGAAATGCTACGGACCTTGACGCACGATGGTTGTCGGGCCCGTGCGGCGAATGAACCGATTTCTCAGGAGCAGGTTCCAGAAGCCAGGCTGCGCCGAGCAGATTACAGGGGTCATGACACCCGTCGCTGTGGCTTCGAAGTTTTCAGCCCTGTTTGAGCCGATCCTGTTCTTCAGTGAAAATCACGGCTCCGGTACACCCTCCGATCGGGTGGCGCGGAGAAGTCCGTGGTTTCGGGTGGAAGCTTGAAACCGCCCTCGCGCAGGCTGCGGAGTTCGGCGGTGAGGTCGCGGAAGCGTTCGGCGAGGAGATGGACCACGAGGCCCTGGCGCTGGATGCGGCCGCGCACGGCGAGGAAGCGTGCACCCATGGCGACGGCGCGATGAGCCTCGAACACCTTCGCCCACACGATGACGTTGGCGATACCGGTTTCGTCCTCAAGGGTGAGGAAAACCGTCCCATGGGCCGTGCCGGGCCGCTGGCGGGTGAGCACGAGCCCCGCCACGGTGACGCGGGCGTTGTTGGGCACCCGCGTCGCGTCGTGGTGGTCGCGGGCGGGAATCGCACCGATCCGGGCGAGCCGCGCCCGGAAAAACGCTACCGGATGACCCTTCAGCGAGAGCCCGGTGGTGACGTAATCCGCGGCCACGTGCTCGGATTCGGCCATGGCCGGCAGGGCCAAGGTGGGCTCGGCCCGAAACAGTCCGTCATCGGCATGAAAGGCGAACAGCGGTAGCGGCGCTTCCAGCAGGTGCGCGCGCCGGTCCGTCGCGGTCCAGGCGGCTGCCTTTCTCGAGGTGGTGCCCTCCAGGGTCCGTACCGCCCACAGGGCCGCGCGCCGATCGAGGTCGAGGGAGCGAAAAACATCGGCCTCGGCCAGGCGTTCCAGGGCGTTGCGCGGCAGGACGAGGGCCGCCTGCAATCCCTCGATGCTGGCGTAGCCGTTGCCGCGAAGGGCCACGAGACGGCGCATGGCGACCTCCGGCACGCCGCTGATCTGGCGCAGGCCGAGCCGCACGGCGAGCCGTCGGGGAACCTCCGGGGGTGGGGGCTCCGAAGCAGGTTCCAGGGTGCAGTCCCAGTCGCTCGCGTTCACGTCGACCCCGCGCACCTCGACCCCGTGGGCGCGGGCGTCGCGGACGAGTTGGGCCGGCTGGTAGAAGCCCATGGGCTGGGCGTTGAGGATCGCGGCGAGGAAGACGTCGGGGTGCCGGCACTTCATCCAGGCCGAGGCGTAGACGAGGAGCGCGAAGCTCGCCGCGTGGCTCTCGGGAAAGCCGTAGGTGGAGAACCCCTCGATCTGCTTGAAGCAGCGTTCGGTGAAGTCGCGCGGGTAGCCGCGCGCCACCATGCCCTCCACGAACTTGGTGCGGAAGTTCACGATCTCGCCGTTGTGCCGGAAGGTCGCCATGGCCCGGCGCAGGCCGTCGGCTTCGGACGGCAGGAACCCCGCCGCCGTGATGGCGATCTGCATGGCGTGCTCCTGGAACAGGGGGACGCCGTAGGTTCGCTTGAGCACGCTCTCGAGTTCGTTTGCCGGACCTTGGCTCGGATGGGGCGAGGGGTAGACGACCGGCTCCAGGTTCTGCCGCCGGCGCAGATACGGATGCACCATGTCGCCCTGGATCGGGCCTGGGCGGACGATGGCGACCTGCACCACGAGGTCGTAGAATTCGGCCGGTTTCAGGCGCGGCAGCATCGACATCTGTGCCCGGCTCTCGACCTGGAACACGCCGACGGAATCGGCCTTCGACAGCATGGCGTAGACGGCCGGGTCCTCGCGCGGCAGGTCGGCCAGGGTCGGATAATCGTGGCCGTAGTCGCGGGCGAGGAAGTCGAGGCCGCGCTTGAGGCAGCTCAGCATGCCCAGCGCTAGGATATCGACCTTCATCAGGCCGAGCACGTCGATGTCGTCCTTGTCCCACTCGATGAAGGTGCGGTCCGCCATGGCGGCGTTGCCCACCGGCACGGTCTCGTCGAGGCGCCCGCGCGTGAGCACGAACCCGCCGACATGCTGCGACAGGTGGCGCGGGAAGCCGATGAGGGCGTGGGCGAGATCCAGCGCCTGCCGGATCGCCGGGTTCTTCGGGTCGAGGCCGGCCTGCTCGACATGGGCGTCGGGCAGGGCGGCGCCCCACGAGCCCCACACGGTGTCGGCCATCAGCCCGGTGATGTCCGGGGTGAGGCCCAGCACCTTGCCGACCTCGCGGATGGCGCTCCGCGGCCGGTAGTGGATCACCGTGGCGCAGATGGCGGCGCGGTCGCGGCCGTAGCGCGTGTAGAGGTATTGGATCACCTCCTCGCGCCGCTCGTGCTCGAAATCGACGTCGATGTCGGGCGGCTCCGCCCTGTTCTCCGAGATGAAGCGCGCGAACAGCAGGCGGATCTCGGTGGGGTCCACCGCCGTGATGCCGAGGCAGTAGCACACCACGGAATTGGCGGCCGAGCCCCGGCCCTGGCACAGGATGCCTCGGCTGCGCGCGAACTCGACGATGTCGAACAGGGTGAGGAAGTAGCGCGCGTAATCCATTTTCGCGATGAGGCGGAGTTCCTCCGCGATCGTCACGGCGATGTTCTCGGGAATTCCATCCGGGTAGCGCCATCGGGCGCGCTCGTGGACCTTGTCCGTGAGGTAGCCCTGCGGGGTCCAGCCCGGCGGCACCGGTTCGTCGGGATACTCGTAACGGAGCTGATCGAGGGAGAAGCCGCAGGCCTGCGCGATCTCCACCGTCCGCGCGATGGCATCCGGATGCTCGGCGAACAGCCGCGCCATGGCGGCGGGGGCCTTGAGGTGCCGCTCGGCGTTGGCCTCCAGCCGGTAGCCGGCCTCGCGCAGGGTGCAGCCGGCGCGGATGCAGGCGAGGATGTCCTGCAGGGGGCGCCGGCCGGGCACGTGATAGAGGGCGTCCGATACCGCCACCAGGGGCGCGCCGAGGCGGTTTCCCCACTCGGCGAGGCGGCCGAGGCGCCGGCGCTCGTCGCCGCGATGGCGGTGGCTGCCAGCGAGAAACGTCCGCCCCGGCGCCGCCTCCGCCAGGGCGGCGAGGCGGTCCGCGAAGGCGCCGCCCGGGACCTCCGGCGGCATATCGTCCGACGGCATGGCGATGAACATCTGCCCCGCGCTCGCCCCCAGCATCTCGGCGAAGGAGAAGTGGCAGGCGCCCTTCTCCGCCCGGCGGTTGCCCAGGGTGAGGAGGCGGCACAGGCGGCCATAGGCGTCCCGGTCCATGGGGTAGGTGACCGCCTCGAACCCGCATTCCGTCACCAGGCGCACGCCGACCAGGGTGCGGACGGAGGGTTCCCCGGCCTTGGCCCGGCGCAGGCCCTCCGCATAGGCGCGCACCACGCCCGAAAAGGTGTTGCGGTCGGCGATCCCGATGGCGACGAAGCCGAATTCGGCCGCCCGCGCCACCATCTCCTCCGGGTGCGAGGCCCCGCGCAGGAAGGAGAAGTTCGTGGTGACCGCGAGCTCGGCGTAGGGCGGCGTCATGCTCCCGCCCGGCGGGGAGGCGGCTTCACGCGAACATCCCGTGGACGAACCAGCCGACCGTCTGGGCCCGGGCAAGCGTCTGGGCTGGAGGAAGCGTTTGCGCCGGGGAAGCCGCCTGCCGGTAGACCCACAGGCGGCGACCGGCCTCGTCCTCGACCACGTAATAGTCGCGGGTCGGGGTGGCGCCCGACCACCATTCCCCGGCGATGCGCTCGGGGCCCTCCGCATGGGCGACCCGGTGCAGGCGTCGGCGCCAGCGGAAGCGCTGGGGCGGCCCATCGGGGGCGAGAACGTCCTCGGCCGCTTCGCTGCGGGTGAGGAGAACGAGGGGCCGGGGCAACCCCGCGCCGGCCCGGGCCGGACGGTGCAGGGCGATGCGGGTCACGCGCCACGGCTCGGCCGTCTCGGCCCGCTCGGGCACGTGGCTCTCGTGATGCGCGAGGCGCAGGATGCCGCGCCCGAGGCGCTGGCGCAGGGCATCGGCGAGACCCGCCGCGCCCGTCGCCGCGCGGCCATCCCCCGAGAGATCGCCCTGACGCGCGGTGACCGGGCCGGTGCCGACCACATCGAGGCGCACGGTCTCGAAGCCGAAGCCGGCATCGAGGGCCGCCCCGAGGCGGTCGAGGCGGAGGTCGAGGAGCCGTCCCACCAGCACCGGACAGCGGGTCGGCTCGCTCAAGGCGAGGTCGAGGGTCCGGATCACGCCGTCGACCCGGTGCAGGGTGAGGCGCAGGGCCCGTGCGCCGAGGCCGGCGGCCTCCAGGCGCGGGGCGACGGTCTCCATGAGGCGCGTCGCCGTCGCCACGATGGTGTCCTGATGGCCGATGGGGTCGAGGAAGCCGCGCGCGGCGCCGAACGCCAGCGGTTCGTCGAGGGGGGCCAGGGGGTCGGGCCGGTGCCCGAGGGCCTGGTCGAGGCGCCGGATGAGGGTGTCGCCGAACCGCCGGACCAGGGGCGCCCGGGGGGCGTCGGCGAGGTCGCCGATCCGGCGCAGGCCGAGGCGGCCGAGGGCCGCGGCCACCTCGGGGTCGATGCGCAGGGCGAGGACGGGCAGGCCGCGCAGGGCGTCGACTTCTCCGCCGGTGGGTACGAAGCCGCCGGCCCCGTGGCGGGCAAGGGCGAAGGCGCAGCCGGGATTGCCCGCGAGGGCGAGGCGCGCCGGCAGACCGTTGGCGCCGAGGCGCCGGGCGAGGTCGGCCATCAACCCGGCTTCGCCACCGTAGAGGTGGCTCGCCCCCGCGACGTCGAGGAAGAACCCGTCGCGGCCCTCGGCCTCGCCGAAGGCCGCGACGCTCGGGGTGTAGCGCTTGGCCCATAGGCAGAGACGGTCGAGGGCCGCCGCGTCGGCCTCCGGATCTGCCGGATGGACCGCGAGCGGTGTGTTCAGGCGGGCGCGGGCGCGGGCCAGGGGCTCGCCGGGGCGCAGTCCCAGGGCCCGGGCCCGGGCATCGACGGCGGTGAGGCGCAGGCCCGTCGCTTCCCCGGCGGCGACGACGAGGGGGGACGCATCGTCGTGCGAGCATGCACGGTCGGGAGACCCATCATGGCCGCCCTGCGCGAGGCCCGCATGCGCCCGCCTCAGGCGGGTGACCGGCCAATGCTCCAGCCAGACCGAAACGATGCGCGGCATGATCCCACTCCAGAAGCCAATCCCCCGTCCGTCCGTTGCGGCAGCGGTCGAGCCGCACCCGCCAGCACGGCCGCTCGATGCAGCCGAACCGGTCGCGCAGGGCCTTGCCGGCGGAGATCCGCCACCGGGTCGCGGCCACGTTGGGGCTCTCCGCCCCCGCCGGGCGTAGGACCACGAGGAGGCTGTCCGTGCGGGCCCCGGCCAGATGCAGCCGCCGGCTCTGGATCAGGGGGATGCCGGCATCGACGAGGCCCGCCACCGCCGCAAGACCGCCCCCGGCGGCGGCTTGCCCCCCGTTGCCTGCGGCTGGGCCACCGTTGCCGCCGGCCCGCAGGGCCTCCTCCAGGGCGCGGTAGACGTCGCGGTCGCTGCCCGCCTCGAACAGGAGCAGCCGGTCCGGGTCGAGGCCGAGGCCAGCGAGGCCGTGGCCGTAGGGCATCGGATGCCCCTTCGCGATGACGAGGAGCGCCTCGCCCCGGACGGCGGCGAGGCGCCGGGCGACGAGGGCGAGGGCGAAGCCCAGGGCCGCCGGCTCGTCGCCCTCGGCCGCGGGGGCGACCTCGTGGAGCTGGCCGAGGCCGAGGCCACCGCCGGGCAGGTGCCCGTCGACGGCGTGGACCCCGAAGGACAGGGTCTTTCGCGGGGCGTCCCGACCATGGTGAAGGGCCACGCGCGCCCGCAGGGATGCGAGCCGTGCGGGAACGTTGGTCGCATCCCCATCCGCCCGGTGGGACGCATCCGGGGATTGGGAATGGGGGTGGGGGCGTTGCGACATCCGGGTGGCTCCATGGCCGGATGATAAGAACAAAACAGGAACATATTCAACCGATTTCCCGCGGCCTTGCCCTCGGCCTGCGACTTCTCGGCGTTCCGTCCCTCTCGCCAGAGGTTTGGCCTGTGGAGGGCTGTGGATGCGTGTGGACGGAGCGCCCGACGTGGTGGGAGCCGCGATCGCGCCTGCGGTCGATTGCGTAGCTTGACCCTGGGGAACGGGCAGGGCAGCAATCCAGGCCGCCGCGCGCGAGACGCGGGCTCAGCCGGGAGAGAATGCATGCGCGTCGATCGCGTCCTCGTGGTCCTGTCGGGCCTGTTCGTGTGCGCCGGACCGATCTCGGCCCAAGCCCAAGCCCAGGCTCGGCAGGCCCAGGCTCAGCAGGTCAAGCCGCAAGCCCGCCGGGCGCAGGCCCCGTCCCAGCCGATCCAGGTCTACGACGCGCGCTTCGAGAACGGCGACCTGCGGATCTCCGGCAGCGTGCGCAAGGCCGGCACCACCGTGATCCTCGACGAGGACATCTCCGTCATCGCCGACAGCCGGGGCCGCTTCGTCTTCCGCCTGCCCCACATGCCGAACAATTGCGTCGCGACCCTCAAGGCGGGCGAGGACGAGCGTGAGGTGGTGGTGGGCAATTGCGGTCCGGCGGGCCAGCCTGGGCCGAAGGGAGAGGCGGGTGCCAAGGGGGAGCCCGGCGCAAAGGGGGAGCCCGGCGCAAAGGGGGAGCCCGGCGCAAAGGGGGAGCCCGGCGCCACCGGACCTCAGGGCGTCGCCGGCCTTCAAGGCTCACCCGGTCCTCAAGGCGTTCCGGGCGCCAAGGGCGAGACGGGTCCGAAAGGCGAAGCGGGTCCCAAGGGTGACACGGGTCCCAAGGGAGAGATTGGTCCCAAGGGCGACACGGGTCCGAAGGGCGAAGCCGGCGCCAGGGGCGCTGCCGGTCCTCAGGGCCCGGCCGGCGTCGCGGCTCCGGTGGCCGCGTCGTCGCCCCTGCGGGCGGTGCGTCAGGAATCCTGTCCGGCGAGCGGTTGCGCCGTGACCTGCGAGACCGGCGAGACCCTGGTCTCAGCCTATTGCCTGCCGACCGGCATCCCGACCATGAGCAAGGGCACCGGCGCGGCCTGCCCCTCCGAGAGCCAGGGGCTGGTGGCCGTCTGCGGCCGCCTCTGATCCGCCGCCGCGTCCCCGCGAATGCGGAGAGGCGGCCGGATTCCCATCACGGGCGCGCCATCCAGGCGCGCATCCCCTCCGCCGCCGCCCGGCCGCTGGCGAAGGCGCCCTGGAGCAGGTAGCCCCCCGTGGGGGCGTCCCAGTCGAGCATCTCGCCGGCCACGAACGTGCCGGGCCGGGCGTTCAGCATGAAACGGTCGTCGACCTGCCCGAACGGCACGCCGCCGACGGACGAGATCGCCCGTTCGATGGGGCGCGGGGCCAGGAGACGCAGGGGCGCGGCCTTGATCAGGGCCGCGAGGGCCGCCGCATCGGCGGGGAGCGCCGGGCCCGCCGCTTCGCGCAGGAACCCGGCCGCCACGGGGGACAGCCCGGCGGCCTTGCGCAGGCGGTTGGCGAGCGATTCGCCGGGTCTGGTGTTGCCCAGGGCCCGCGCCAGGGCGGCTTCCGCGAGGTCGGGGCGCAGGTCGAGGCTGATGGCGCCGCCCATCCCCTCGGCGAGGGCCGCCCGGATCGCCTGGGAGGCCGCGTAGAGGGCACCGCCCTCGATGCCTTCCGCTGTGATCATCGCCTCGCCGCGAACCCGGTGTTCGCCCACGCTCAGGGCGATGCGCTTGAGGGGCTGGCCGGCGAAGCGATCGGCGAACACAGGCGACCAGGCGACGCAGAAGCCGACATTCGAGGCCCGGAGCGGCGTCACCGGAATGCCCTGGCCCTCCAGCACGGGCACCCAGGCCCCGTCCGAGCCGAGGCGCGGCCAGCTCGCGCCGCCGAGCGCCAGCAGCAGGGCGGCGGGACGAGCCGCGACCCGCCCCTCCGGCGTCTCGAACAGCACCGCCCCCGTCTCCGACCATCCGACGAAGCGGTGCCGGGTGCGGAGCGTGACGCCGAGGCCGTCGAGGCGCGCGAGCCAGGCCCGGAGCAGGGGCGAGGCCTTGAAGCTCTCGGGAAACACCCGGCCGCTCGACCCGACGAAGGTCGGCTGGCCGAGATCGGCGCACCATGCCCGCAGGGCCTCTGGCGGAAAGCTCCCGATGGCTCCGGCCAGGGTCCCGTCCTGCGGCTGATAGCGGGCGAGGAAGGCGGGCAGGGGTTCGGAATGGGTGAGGTTGAGCCCGCCCCGCCCGGCGATGAGAAGCTTTCGCGCGGGCGACGGCATCCGGTCGTAGACAGTCACGGCATGGCCGGCCCGCGCCAGAACCTCCGCCGCCATCAGCCCGGCCGGGCCGCCGCCGATCACCGCCGGGCCGCTCTCGTGGTGTTCCGTCATCCGAACTCCGGTGGATCCCGCGCCGCTCGCCCCCGGCAAGCCCGTGGCGCGGGGGCCCTGTCAAGCGCCGTCCTCGATTCGCGTCGCCCTTGATTCGCATGCACCCTGGCCCCAACTCCGGCCCATCGGCTGCGGGCCCCTCTGGCGGGATGCTCTGTGATGCGTTCCGTGATGTCGGAGCCGATGCTTTCTCTTCCCCAAGAAGCATCGACGGTCCGCACATGGAACTTCTCACCTACGAATGGCTCGGCAAGCCGGTCTGGATGTGGCTCGGCTTCCACGCCCTGGTCGCGGGTCTGCTCGCCTTCGATCTCGGGCTCCTGCACAAGGACAAGAACCACGAGATCGGCGTGAAGGAGAGCCTGCTCCTCACGGCGTTCTACTTCAGCCTCGGCCTCGTCTTCGGCGGCTGGGTGTGGTGGTACCTCGGGCCGCAGGCGGGGCAGGAATACGTCGCCGGCCTCGTGGTCGAGAAGTCGCTGTCCATGGACAACGTCTTCGTCATCGCCGTCATCCTCACGGCCCTCAACATCCCGCGCGCGGCCCAGCACCGGGTGCTGGTCTGGGGCATCCTCGCCGCCGTGCTCCTGCGCGGTCTGATGATCGGGCTCGGCGCCGCCCTGGTGCACCAGGCCGCCTGGGTGCTGTCGATCTTCGCCGCCTTCCTCATCTTCGCCGGGCTCAAGATGCTGTTCTCGAAGGAGGAGGAGCCCGGCGACATCAACGAGAACCGGGCCGTGCGCTATCTGCAAAAGGTCCTGCGCATCACGCCCGAACTGCACGGCCAGCGCTTCGTGGTGCGCAAACCCGATCCGAAGACCGGCAAGCTCGCCCTGTGGCTGACGCCGATGGCCCTGGCCCTCATCCTCGTCAACGGCGCCGACGTGATCTTCGCCGTCGACAGCGTGCCGGCGATCTTCGCCATCACCACCGACACCTTCGTGGTCTACACATCCAACATCTTCGCCATCCTGGGCCTTCGTGCGCTCTACTTCGCCCTGGCCGCGATGGTGGACCGCTTCGCCTACCTCAAGACGGCTTTGGCCTTCATCCTGATCTTCATCGGCACCAAGATCGTGGTCGCCGACACGTTCGACCTCGTCCACGTGCCGGCCTGGGTGTCGCTCGCCGTCACCGTGGTGCTGCTGGTGGCCGGAGTCAGCTACAGCCTGTGGCGCACGCGGGGTGAGGTCCGCCCCGACGCTTCGGAAGCGGACAAGGCCCCGCACCACGCCTGAGGGGAGGGGGCTCTCCCCCCTCCTTCAACTCCGGCCCGGCAGGGCTGCGATGAGATCGCGCAGGGTGGTGATGGTGGAGGCGTCGGCGACCCCGTCGACCCGGGCGGGGCGGAAGTGGCGCTGGAACGCGGTGACCACCGCTCCGGTGCGGGCGTCGAAGACGCCGGTCACCGGCAGGTCGTAGCCGTAGAGGGCGAACATCGCCTGAAGCGCCTCGATGGGCTGGCCGGAATCGCCCTGGGAGAAGAAGCGCCCGTCGCGGATCGGCGTCGGCGTCACCCAATGGCCGATGCCGGCCCGCGCGAGGCGGTCCCACGGAAAGTGCTCGCCGGGGTCCTCCTTGCGTTCGGGCGCGATGTCGGAATGGGCCAGCACCCGGTTTGCGGGCACGTTCCAGCGCCCGGTCAGGTCGCCACAGAGCGCGATCACCGCCGCGATCTGCGCCTCCGGATAAGCCGGCAATCCGCCCGCATGGCCGCCGTTGACGATCTCGATGCCGAGCGACCGGGAATTGACGTCGGTGATGCCGGCCCAGGCGGCCTGCCCGGCATGCCAGGCCCGGCGGCCCTCCGGCACCATCTGCACCACGCGGTCATCCTCCAGCACCACGTAATGCGCCGAGACCTCCGCCACCGGATTGGCGAGGCGCTGCAGGGCGGCCGCCGCACTCTCCATCCCGGTGTAGTGCAGGATCAGCAGGTCGACGGGGCCGCTCCGCCGCTCGCCGTGGTTGGGCGAGGGGTGGACGGAGGTGGCGAGGGGGCTCTCGGCCGTCGGCTTCATCGCAAACCTCGCTCGGCGGCGATCCGGTCGTAGGCCGCGTTGATGGCGGCCAAGCGCCGGGTGGCGATGGTCACGGCCTCTGGCGGCAGGCCGCGCGCTATGGCCCGGTCGGGGTGATTTTCGATGGCCAGGGCGCGGTGGGCCGCCTTGAGGGCGGCGTCGTCCACCCCGTGGTCGAGCCCGAGCACCGCGTAGGGATCGTCCGACAGGCTGACGTGGCGTGCGGCGATGCGGCGGAAGGCCGGCTCGTCGAAGCCGAAGGTCTCGGCCACGGCGCGCAGGTAGCGCTCCTCGGCCTCGTGGATCGCCCCATCGGCCTTGGCGATGTGGAACAGGCCGTCGAGGACGTCCTCGAGCAGGCCCGGTTCGTCGTGGAAGGTGGTGGCGAGCTGGCGCGCATAGGCCTCGAAGCCATTGGACGTGCCCTTGGCGAGATCGAACAGGCGCTGAACCCCGGCGCGCTCGCGTTCGCCCACCTGCACCACCTGGGCGAACGCCTCGATTTCAGAGGGCGTCACCACGCCGTCGGACTTCGCCATCTTGGCGGCGAGGGCCACGAGGCCCGTGGTGAACACCACGTCGCGGGGCGTGGTACCGAACGGAGCGCCCTCGCGGTCGACGAGGAAATGGCCAGCGACCCCGCCGACGAGACCGCCGATCGGTCCGCCGACGGCGAGGCCGAGACCCGCACCCCCGAGCTTGCCCCAGATGCCGATGCTCATCGTTGGAGACTCGGGCGGGATCTCGGAACGGACCTCGCGGCCGGGCGCGGCAGGGCAGGGGCGGGGAGCGGGGGCATCGGCGGCCGGGCGGGAGAGGGATCGTGAGGCGCCCTTATACCGGAGGGGTCCGGCGATGCGAGGGGTGACGACAAACGAAGGAAGGGCCGGAGCGTGTGCCCCGGCCCTTCCCGAACTCCGCGGTCCGCCGCGCCCGGAGGCGCGGCATCCCATGGATGAAACTCAGCGGCAGTACACGTCGCCGTAGGCGTCGCGGTAGGTGCCGTAGGGGCAGCGCGGGGCGGTGGAGGCGCCCACGATGGCGCCGCCGGCGCCGCCGATGGCCGCACCCGCGAGCGCGCCGCCGGCCCGGCCGGTCGCCGCGCCGCCGATGGCCGCACCCGCGAGCGCACCGAGGCCGGCGCCGCCGAGGGCGCGATCCTCGGGGGTGTTGCAGGCACCGAGCGAGAGGGCGAGTGCCCCGGCGAGGGTGGCGGCGATGAGCTTCTTCATGGTGCGAGACTCCCGTAGGCGTGGTGGTGTCCGGTCTTGGGCCGGTCCGAATCGAGGCTTGAGCTTAGCTATTCCGCTCAAGGAATGCACGTCCTACGGCTACGGTTCCCGCCGACATGGGCTGCGGTCGAAGTTTCCGCATCCGGGCCGATGGTTCGCGGCGCTTTCCGTTCGAGCCCGAAATCCGGTAGGGGTGTGGCCTGTCCGAGAGGTTCCCATGCTGCGCGCCACCACCCTGATCCGCAAAGCCGCCGTCCGCGCCGACGCCGTCGTCGATCGCGTCACCCTCGATCATGGCGCCCGTCAGGTCCTGCCCGCGACCCTGACGGGCGTCGGTGGCCTCGGCTTCACGCCGGCGCTGACCAAGGCGGCCGGCCTCGAGGACGGCGACGCCCTGCGGCTGGAGGACGGACGCCTGATCCTCGTGGAGGCGGCCCCCGAAGCCCTGCTGGAGGTTCGCGCCACCAACCCCGCCCGTCTCCTGCGCCTCGCCTGGCAGCTCGGCGGCAGTCACGTTCCGGCGGAGATCGCCGCGGAGGTGCTCTACGTCCCGGCTTCGGCCGCCGAACTCGTGCGCGGCCAGGGCTGCACCGGAACCCCCGTGACCCGCGCCTTCAAGCCGGAGCGCGAGGCCCACGACCACAGCCAGTGCGGACACGATCACGGCCATGATCACACGCACGCGCATTCCCACGGCGAGGCGGGCCAAGCGCATGGGCAAACGCATGGGCATGACCACGGGCACAGCCATGACCACGCGCATGACCACGGCCACAGTCATGATCACGCCCACAAGGATCACGGCCACGTCCACGGGCCCGACTGCAAGCACGATCACTGACCGTCCGCCGCGGTGAAGCCGCGCTCGACTCCCATGGCGATGCGATGATTTCCGACGACCTGCGCTTCTCCATCGCGCCCATGATGGATTGGACCGACCGGTACTGCCGGGCGTTCCACCGCACCCTGTCGCGGCGTGCACGGCTCTACACCGAGATGGTCACCACCGGGGCGGTGCTGCACGGCCCGCGCGACCGCCTGCTCGGCTTTGCCGCCATGGAGCATCCCGTGGCGGTGCAACTCGGCGGCTCGAACCCGGCCGATCTCGCCGCCTCCGCGCGGATCGCCGAGGATTTCGGCTACGACGAGGTCAACCTCAACGTGGGCTGCCCGTCCGACCGGGTGCAGGACGGCCGCTTCGGCGCCTGCCTCATGCGCGAGCCCGCATTGGTGGCGGAGTGCGTCGCCGCCATGAAGGCGGCGGTCTCGGTCCCCGTCACGGTGAAGTGCCGCATCGGCGTCGACGACCAGGACACCGAGATCGCCCTCGACGCCCTCGCGGAGGCGGTGATCGCGGCCGGCATCGACGGCCTCGTGGTGCATGCCCGCAAGGCCTGGCTCCAGGGCCTGTCGCCGAAGGAGAACCGCGACGTGCCGCCACTCGACTACGATCGGGTGGCGCGGCTGAAGCGGGCGCATCCGGGGCTGCCCGTCGCCATCAACGGCGGCATCGCCACCATCGCTGACGCCAAGGCGCAGCTCGCGCATGTGGACGGCGTGATGATCGGGCGTGCCGCCTACACCGATCCGGCGATCCTCCTCGACATCGATCCGGGGCTGTTCGGAGAGGCGGCCCCAGTGGCCGACGCCTTCGCCGCCGTTGAGGCGTTCGTGCCGGTGCTGGCCGACTTCCTCCAGGACGGCGTGCGCCTGCACGGGGTGACCCGGCACATGCTCGGCCTGTTCAACGGCCGCCCCGGTGCCCGGGCCTACCGCCGGCATCTTTCGACCCGTGGCCTCGACCCGGAGGCCGGCGTCGAGATCCTTCGGGAGGCCGTCGCCCTGGTGGCGCGGGCGGAGGCCGAGCGGGATCAGGCGGCTTAGGAACCGCGCAGGATCAGCCGGTCACCGCGCACCTCGAAGCCGGACAGGCGGTCGAGGAAGCTCATGCCCAGGAGATTGTCGCGTAGGGCCCCCGGGCGGCTGACCAGGGCCGGAACCCGGCGCTCGACGATGGTGCCGACCCGCAGCGATTCGAGGAAGACCGGGGCCGCGACCGTGGTGCCGTTGGCGGTGGAGACCCGCACGGCGAACTCCGACGCCGTCGGGCGGATGCCCAGGGCTGCCGCCGTCTCGGCCGTGAGCACCACCGCGCTCGCGCCCGTGTCGAACTGGAAGCCGTGGGGCTGGCCGTTGATCTCGGCGCGCACGTGGAAATCGCCGTCCGCCCGGCGGGTGATGGTCACGCTGCCGTCGGTCCCGACCACGGCGCTGCCCGGCCGGACGGCGCCCAGGATCCGCGCGCCGACGGTTCGGGCGTCGTCGCGGTAGGCGTAACCGGCGACGAGGGCGAGGGCGAGGACGCCCCAGATCAGTGCCGCGCGGAGGTTCGCCCCGAGATTGCCCCGGAACTGGTGCCAGAACCCGGCGACGATGACGGCCAGCAGGCTGCCGCTGACGGCGAGACTCGCCAACTGGTCTGGCTCCAGGCCGACGACGCTCTGATTGTCGTGCGAGAACACCAGCACGGCGAGCACGATTCCGAGGGCGGCGAGCGCCAGACCGAGGACGCTCATGGGGTCGCTCGGGTCGGTACGTCTCGATCCGGTGCAGCCCGGTTCGGGTAGGCCTGGCGCAGGCGCTCGGGCAGCCCGGCCATCACCGCCCGCCGCTGGGGCTCGGACAGCGACCCCCACAGGGCGATCTCGTTGCGCGTGCGCCCACACCCCTCGCACAGGCCCGAGACCGCGTCGAGCAGGCAGAGCTTGGTGCAGGGACTGGAGGGTTTCGCGGCGGCCTGAATCATCCCGGCGTTCATGCCAGCCGGTGCGCCCCGGGATCAAGCCCGGTTGGGTCCGCGCGGAGCCTCACGCCGGCACCATGGCCACGAGGCCCAGGAGGGCGGCGATCTCGGCCATCTGCTGGCAGGCGCCGATGACGTCGCCCGTCTGGCCCCCGATCCGGCGCCGGGCCAGCGCCGTCACCGCCAGGGCGCCCAGGCCGGACAGAAGCAGCATGAGCAGAACGCCGCCGACGGGCAGGCCGAGAAGTCCGCCGAGGAGCGCCAGGGTGAGGGCGAGGGCACCCGCCACCGCGACGGCGGGGCGCCCCGGCCGACCGACGCTGGCGGCGGCACCGTCGCGGCGGGCGGGGACGAGGAGCACCATCGGGGCGAGGGCGGCGGTGCGCGACAGGGCGGCGGCGAGCACGAGGGCGAGGGCCGCGCCGCTCCCCGTCCGGTCGAGGAGGGTTGCGAGCGCCCCGATCCGCAGGGCGAGGGCGAGGACGAGGGCGACGCCCCCATACGCACCGATGCGGCTGTCGCGCATGATCTCGAGACGCCGCTCCCGGGTGGTGCCGCCGCCGAACCCGTCGGCGACGTCGGCCAGACCATCCTCGTGCAGGGCGCCGGTGATCAGGACACCCGTGGCCACCGCCAGGGTCGCGGCGAGGAACGGCCCGAGGCCGAGCCCCCAGGCCGCCAGCAGCACGAGACCACCGGGCAGGGCCAGGACGAGACCGGCCAGGGGCAGCATCCGGGGCACGCGGGTGAAATCCGGAGCGGCATGCGGGTCGCCCTCGCCGGGCAGGGCCGGCACCGGCAGGCGGGAGTAGAAGCGCAGGCACGCGGCCCCGTCGTAGGCGAGGAGGGCCCCCGGGAAGGCCGGCTCGTCCCGCGCATCCTCGCCCATCGCCACGTCGTTCCGCCTTCACCGCCACCCGCCCCGCCGTTATAGCTCCGGGCACAGGCGGCCCGCCATCCCGGCGCAGCGTCCGCCACCGGATCCGCGCCATGACCCAAGGGCCATCCCCCGAGCAGACCCCGTTCGGCGACATCCGCCGGCTCCTCGACGCCCTGCCGGGCCCGGACCGGGACGCCGTCGCCATGGTGGCCGAGCGCGACGCCACCCTGACGAAGCCCGCCGGGTCCCTGGGGCGCCTGGAGCATCTCGTGAGCTGGCTCGCCGCCTGGCAGGGCAAGGGCCAGCCGAGCCTCGACCGGCCCCTGGTCTGCGTCTTCGCCGGAAGCCACGGCGTCGCGGCGCGGGGCGTCTCGGCCTATCCCACCGCGGTGAACCGCCAGATGCTCGAGAACTTCGCCGCGGGCGGCGGCGCCATCAACCAGATCTGTGCCGCCTACGGCCTCGGCTTCAAGGTGTTCGACCTCGCCATCGACCTGCCGACCGGCGACATCACCACGGAGGCCGCCTTCGACGAGAAGGCCTGCGTCGCCACCATGGCGTTCGGCATGGAGGCGGTGGCCGCCGGGACCGATTGCCTCGCGGTCGGCGAGATGGGCATCGGCAACACCACCGTGGCGGCGGCGATCTACGCCGCCCTCTACGGCGGCGAGCCCGCCCACTGGGTCGGGCGCGGCACGGGGGTGGACGAGGCGGGCCTCGCCCGCAAGGTCGCGGCGGTGGAGGCGGCCCTCGCCCACCATGCGGGCCACCTCGACGATCCCCTGGAGGTGCTGGCCCGCCTCGGCGGCCGGGAGATCGCCGCCATCGCGGGGGCGATCCTCGCCGCGCGCCTGCAGCGGGTGCCCGTGGTCCTCGACGGCTACGTCGCCACGGCGTCGGCGGCGATCCTGCACGCTCTCGACCCGTCGCTCCTCGACCATTGCCTCGCCGGCCACGTCTCGGCCGAGGGCGCCCATGCGGACGTGCTGGAACGCCTCGGCCTCGTGCCGCTCCTGGCCCTCGGGATGCGGCTCGGCGAGGGATCGGGCGCGGCCCTGGCCGTCGGCCTCCTCAAGGGCGCGCTCGCCTGCCACCGCGACATGGCGACGTTCTCCCAGGCCGGCGTGTCGGAGCGCTCGGCCGGTTAAGCGAGCAGGCGGTCGAGGCGCATCCGGGTGATCAGGGCGATCTCGTCGAGGGCGCTCGCCGCCTCGTCCACTGGGTCCCGAAGCACGCGCGTTTCGAAGATCCGAAGGATCTCGGCCCGGTCGCGGCCCCGCACGGCGACGATGAACGGGAACCCGAATCGCTCGCGGTAGGCGGCGTTCAGGCGGTCGAAGGCGTCCGCGTCGGCGGGTGGCATGTGGTCGAGGGCGGCGCTGCCCTGCTCGCTCGCCGAATCGGCCGTCATGCTGCGCGCCCGCGCCTCCGGGCCGGCGAGTTCCGGGTGACCGTCGAGGAAGGCACTGCGCGCCGCCGCCGGGGCCGCCCGCACCACGGCCATCATCGCCCCGTGCAGGTCCGCGACGCTCGCGAAGGGCCGGGCCGGGAACGCTCCCTCGGCCACCCAGGCGGCATGCTCGAACACGCCGCCCAACAGGGCTACGAAGGCCTCACGGTCGAGGTGATTCAGGGTGGCGAGGTCGGTCATGCGGCGTCAGCTTCCCCGATAGGTCGCGCAGTTGCCGGGCGTGCACAGCATCGGCACGTGATAGTGCTGCTTCACGTCGAACACCGAAAAGCGCACCACCGGGTTGTCCACGAAGATGTCGGCCTCGGTCACGCCGGGCTTGGCTTTCAGATAGGCGTCGATGTGGAATTCGAGCTGGTACTGGCCCGCCCTGGCTTCGTCGCCGGGCAGGATCGGCTTGTCCGTGCGCCCGTCCGCGTTGGTGACGACGGATTTGACGAGGCGCCACGCATCGCCCTCCCTCACCGAGAAATCGATGCGCACGCCCGGTGCCGGGCGGCCGCGATCGGCGTCGAGGACGTGTGTGGTGATGCCGCCCATGGGGTGTCGTGTCTCCGGGAGGGCGTCGCGTGTGTGGGGTCAGCTGCCGCGGTAGTAGGAATAGCCCCACGGCGTGAACAGCACCGGCAGGTGGTAGCGCTGGCTCGCGTCGCGGATCACGAAGCGCACGGGCACGAGGCCGAGGAAATTCGGGCTCGGGAGGGTGGCGCCGGTCTTGGCGAAATACGCCTCGAAATGCATGAGCAGCTCGTAATGGCCGACCTTCAGGGCATCCTCCGACAGGAGCGGTTCCGGCGTGCGGCCGTTGGCGGCCGTGGTGACGGTCTTGATCGGCCGGTAGGCGTCGCCCTCGCGGATGGAGAGGTCGCAGACCATGCCGGCGCCGGGCGTGCCGTGGAAATTGTCGATGGCGTGCAGGGTCAGGCGTGGCCCGAGCCCGGCCTGGGTCACCGGCGCCGTCGTCAGGGCGCCGGGCTGGGACGGGCTCGCCGGGGGCGGATTCGCCTGCGCCAGGGCACCCGGAACGGCGGCCAGGGCGGCCCCGCCGATCCCAGCGCCGACGAGGCTTCGGCGCGTCAGGGCAAATCCGTCGAATTCATGTCCGGCGACGTCACGTCGATCCGTTCTGCGTCGATCCATGGAAGGCTCCTTGGGCGGGTCCGGCTCACGCCACCGCGATGCGCGGCTCCGGGGCGGGCGTCTCCGGGGCGGGCGTCTCCGGGGCAGGCGTCTCCGGGGCAGGCGTCTCGGGCGGGACGAAACTGCAGATGAGGACGAGGGCGAAGCCCTCGACGGCGGCGACGATCCACAGGCCGGTGGAGACCGAGCCGGTGAGTTCGCGCAGGAATCCCATGGCGGCGGGCGCGCCGAAGCCCGCGAGATTGGCCACCGAATTGATCAGCGCGATGCCGGCGGCGGCGGCCGAGCCCGCCAGGAACCGGCCGGGGATCTGCCAGAACACCGGGATCGCGCTCATGGTGCCGGCGATGGCCACGGTGAGGGCGACGACGGACAGGGCCGGGCTCACGGGTACGAGGAATCCGAGGAGCGCGATGGCCGCGGCGCCGACGAGGGCCGGGACGCCGCAATGCAGCCGCGCCTCGCCGGAGCGGTCGGAATGAAGGCCGTTGAGGATCATGCCGGCGCCACCGCACAGGTAGGCGCCCGACAGGATCCAGCCGATGGTGAGCGGATCGGTGAAGCCGGCCTCCCGCACCACGCTCGGGCCGAAGAAGGTCAGCGCCGAGTTGGCGGTGACGATGCAAAAGAAGATCGCGATGCATTGCCAGACGCGGGCATCCTTCAGGGAGGCCAGGATGCGGTGCTCGCGGGGCCCGAGGGCCGCCGCGTCGCGGGCCAGATCCGCCACCACCAGGGCCCGCTGCGTGTCCGTGAGCCACAGGGCCTTCGCGGGCCGGTCGGTCAGATAGAACAGGGTGACGAGGCCGGCGAGGATCGATGGGATGCCCTCGATGAGGAACACCCACTGCCAGCCGGCCCACCCGTTCACGCCGTCCATGCCGGTCATGATCGCACCGGCGAGCGGCCCGCCGATGACGCCGGCCAGCGCCGAGGCCGACATGAACAGGCCGAACACCCGCGCGCGTCGCTCCGTCGGATACCAGTAGGTCAGGAACAGGATCACGCCCGGATAGAACCCGGCCTCGAACACGCCGAGCAGGAAGCGCAGGGCGTAGAATCCGGCCGGCGTCGTCACGAACATCATCGCCACGCAGCACGCGCCCCACAGGAAGGTGATGCGGGCGATGGTCCGGCGGGCGCCGATGTGTTCCAAGAGCAGGTTGCTCGGCACCTCGCAGAGGAAGTAGCCGAGGAAAAAGATGCCCGCGCCGATGCCGTAGACCGTCTCGCTGAACTTCAGGTCGGCGAGCATCTGCAGCTTGGCGAAACCGATGTTCACCCGGTCGATCCACGACAGGATCCACAGGCCCATCAGGAACGGCAGCAGCCGCCAGGTGATCCGGCGGTAGGCCGCGTCGAGGTCGGTAGGGAGGCCGGCGTACGGGGGGAGGGCGGTCCGGGCTGTCTGGCTCATGGTCCCCGTCCCCGCGGCCCGATTCGGCCCAGCCGATCGTCGCGGCGGCATCCTTCGGGACGAAGCAACATACGGACCAGGGACGGCGCCTGGAAAGGGGAGATCCGCGCTCCGGCTCCCGTCTGGGCCTCAGGCCGCCCGCGCCGCCGAGCGTCCGCGCTTGGCGTCCGCCGTGGCCTTGTCCGAATCCTGGCTCACGAGATCCTGGATCGGCAGGTCCCCGCCCCGCAGGTCCCCGCCCGGCAGGTCCAGCGCCGGCAGGGTATCCATGACCCGGCTCGCCGGGAAGGTGACCACCACCTCGGTGCCCTCGCGCGGCTTCGACTGCAGCAGGAAGTTGCCGCCGTGGAGATCGACGAGACCCTTCACGATGGGCAGGCCGAGGCCCGAGCCCTGCTCCGCCGTCTTGATGGCGAGGGACCCGCGCCCGAACGACGACATCACCGTGCCGAGCTCGTCCTCCGGAATGCCCGGTCCGCTGTCCTTCACGCTCACGTATTGCCCGCCGGACGAGGTCCAGCCGACCTTGATGGTGATCTCGCCGCCCGGCGGGGTGAACTTCACCGCGTTCGACAGGAGGTTGAGGATGATCTGGCGCAGGGCCCGCTCGTCCGCCCACAGGCGCGGCAGGCTGTCGTCGATGAACTCGTGGAAGGTCTGGCCCTTGCTGCGTGCGCGCAGGCCGACCATGTGGCGGCACTCGTCCACGGCGAAGCCGAGCTGGATCGCCTCCTCGTTGAGCTCGTAGCGCCCGGCCTCGATGCGGGAGAGATCGAGGATCTCGTTGATCAGGTTGAGGAGGTGCAGGCCGCTGTCGTGGATGTCGGCGGCGTATTCCTTGTAGGACGGCGCGACGTGGGCGCCGAACACCTCGTTCTTCATCACCTCCGAGAAGCCCAGGATGGCGTTGAGCGGCGTGCGCAGCTCGTGGCTCATGGTGGCGAGGAACCGGCTTTTCGCGAGGTTGGCTTCCTCGGCCCGGCGCCGCGCCTCGTCGGAATTGGCCTTGGCCTGTTCGAGTTCGCCGAAGATCGCGTCTTTCTCGGCCTGGGATTTCAGGGCCCCCACCGTCGAGGCGTAGACCCGCCGGGCCAGCCCCATGAAGAACACCTGCGCGCCCACCACCATGGTGACCAGCATCGCCGTGTCCATGTCGTGCGAGAACACGAGGAGCGACAGGGCGGCGATATTGAGGGGAATGAGGGCGGCCACCGCGGCCGCCGGCAGGGTCGCGGCGAGCATCGTCGACACCGCCGCGACGATGAGGAGGCCGAACAGAACGAAGGTGCGGGCCCCCGGCGTGGTGCCGACGAGGATCATCAGGGCCCAGGACGTGCTCTGTACGACCTCGCACACCATGAAGTAGCGCCGCCACACCGCGACGGAGACCGCCTCCGGGTCCTGCGCCAGGAAGCGCCGGGTGGCGAACATCGACAGGGCGACGGCCGCCAGGAGACAGGCCGCCCACACGGCCGCCACGGGGGGCGGCACCCAGAGGGCGGAGCCCCCCGCGATGGCGAGGCCCAGCAATGCCAGGGGAATGACCGCGCCGGCCCGGTACTGGGCATAGACGCGCACCAGCTCGTAATCGAAGGCGCGTTCCAGCCCGCTCGTCGAGGTCAGCTTCTCGCGGGCCGAGCGCATTTCGCGCGCGACCTCGCGGCGGCGCACCGCCTCCGGGGCGGCCGGGCCGCGCCCACGCTGAATCATCTCCGCTGTCAGGTCGGGCATTACCGTCTTGAGGATCGCGCGAAGGGGCGCTCGCACCCCATGGGGGACCGCGAGCATGTCGGAACACGACCCCTGCGAGACTGACCCGGATATGTTAAGAACGGCCTGCCGCGATCCGCGGCATTGTCTCGATTCCGGACGCTTCGGCGGCGTGACCGGTCGTCGGCGTGGACAAGTTCTGTGTGGTGGCGCACACGAATCGCGCCGTCAGCGGTCTAGCATCGTTTCAAATTACGAATTCGGAGCACGACCCATGGTGAAGCTGACCGTCAACGGCGTCGCCCATAGCGTCGAGGCCGATCCCGAGACCCCGCTCCTCTGGGTGCTGCGCGACCACCTCGACAAGACCGGGACCAAGTATGGCTGCGGCATCGCGCAGTGCGGCGCCTGCACGGTCCACCTCGACGGCCAGCCCGTCCGCGCCTGCCAGACCCGGATCGGCGACATCGGCGAGGGCAAGGTCACCACCATCGAGGGCGTGTCCGGCAAGGTCGCCGAGGCCGTCCGCACCGCCTGGCGCGGCCTCGACGTGGTCCAGTGCGGCTACTGCCAGTCGGGCCAGATGATGTCGGCCATCGGCCTTCTCTCGGGCAACGCGAAGCCGACGGATGCCGATATCGACGGGGCCATGGACGGAAACGTCTGCCGTTGTGGCACCTACCAGCGCATTCGCGCGGCGATCCACGAGGCGGCGCGCAGCCTCGCCTGATCGTCCCCCTGCCCGAATCCTGAAGACCCGTCCGAATTGGAGTCCGCCATGCTGAAGGTCCGTCAGGCCCTGGAGACCGTCCCCTCCCGCCGCGCCTTCCTGGGCGGGGCCACCGTCGCGACGGGGGCGATCCTGCTCGGCTTCACCCTCGGCGGCCCGCGCCAGGCCCGCGCCGCGGGCGGTCCCGACCTCACCGGCGGTCCGGCGAAACCGAACGCCTTCGTGCGGATCGCCGCCGACGACACCGTCACGGTGATGATCAAGCACCTCGACATGGGCCAGGGCAACACCACGGGCCTCGCCACCATCCTGGCCGACGAACTCGACGCGGATTGGGCCACCGTCCATACGGCCTTCGCCCCGGCGGATGCGGCCCTCTACAGCAACCTGCTCATGGGCCCCGTGCAGGGCACGGGCGGCTCCACGGCCATCGCCAATTCCTGGCTCCAGCTGCGCCGGGCGGGTGCGGCCGCCCGCGCCATGCTGGTGGCCGCCGCCGCCGAACGCTGGAAGGTCCCGGCCGGCGAGATCACGGTCTCGAAGGGGCTGGTGCGCCACGCCGCCTCCAACCGGCAGGCCCGCTTCGGCGAGCTCGCCGAGGCGGCCGCGGCGCAGCCCGTGCCGCAGGAGCCGACCCTCAAGCGTCCGGACCAGTGGACGCTCATCGGCACCAAGGTGCCGCGCCTCGATTCGGCCGCCAAGACCGACGGCAGCGCCACCTATTCCATGGATATCCGGCGCCCCGGCCAGGTCACGGCCGTGGTGCTGCACGCGCCGCGCTTCGGCGGCGTGGTGGCGACGGTGAACAGCAAGGCGGCGCGGGCCATGCCGGGCGTCCTCGACGTGGTGACGATCCCCACCGGCGTCGCGGTGATCGCCAAGGACACGTGGTCGGCCATCAAGGGCCGCGAGGTGCTGGACGTGACCTGGGACGATTCGGGCGCCGAGACCCGCTCGTCCGACGCGATCCTGGCCGAGTACCGCGAGCGTCTCAAGAGTCCCGGCATCGTCGCCTCGGAGCGTGGCGACGCCGGCGGCGCCATCGGCAAAGCCGCGAAGGTGCTGGAGGCGGAGTTCACCTTCCCCTACCTCGCCCACGCCTCCATGGAACCCCTCAACGCCACCATCGAGCGGGCCCCGGACGGCACCTACGACGTCTTCGCCGGCTGCCAGATCCAGACCATCGAGCAGGCCGTGGTGGCCGCCACCCTCGGGGTGACCACCGACAAAGTCCGCCTCCACACCCAATGGGCCGGCGGCTCGTTCGGCCGGCGCGCGACGCCGAGCGCCGACTACTTCGCCGAGACCGCCGCCATCGTGAAGGCGACGGGGGGCAAGGCCCCGGTCCATCTCGTCTGGACCCGCGAGGACGACATGGCCGGCGGCTACTACCGGCCGATGGTGGTGCACAAGCTCAGGGCCGGCCTCGACGCCGCCGGGGCGGTGGTCGGCTGGGAACACCGCATGATCGGCAAGTCGATCATGATCGGCTCGCCCTTCGAGGCGATGCTGGTGAAGAACGGCGTCGATTCGACCTCCATCGAGGGCGCGTCCGACACGCCCTACGCGTTGCCGGCCTACCGGTTCGAGGTCAACAACGCCCGCGAGGGCGTACCGGTGCTGTGGTGGCGCTCGGTGGGCCACACCCACACGGCGCACGCCATGGAGGTGTTCATCGACGAGTTGGCTCACGCCGCCGGGGCCGATCCCGTCGCCTACCGTCTCGCGATGCTGAAGGGCGCCCCGCGCCTCTCCGGCGTCCTGGCGCTCGCCGCCGAGAAGGCCGGCTGGTCGAACCGGCCTTCGGGCAAGGGGCACGGATTCGGCGTCGCGGCCCACGAATCCTTCGGCTCCTATGTCGCCATGGTGGCCGACGTCACCGCCGACGAAGCCAAGCTGAAGGTCAACCGCATCGTCGCCGCTGTCGATGTCGGTATCGCCGTCAACCCGGACATCATCCGGGCCCAGGTCGAGGGTGCGGTCGGCTTCGCGCTCTCGTCGGTCCTGCGCAACCGGATCACCCTCAAGGACGGGGTGGTGCAGGAGCGCAACTTCGACACTTATGAACCGACCCGCATGAGCGAGATGCCGGTGGTCGAGGTTCACATCATGCCGTCCACCACGGCGCCCACGGGTATCGGCGAGCCCGGCGTGCCGGTCATCGCCCCGGCGATCTCCAACGCCGTCTTCGCCGCCACGGGGCGGCGCCTGCGATCCCTGCCGCTGGATCTCGGCGGGCTCAAGGGCGTCTGACCACCGTCGTCGGAAGTCACGGGCGCAAGCCCCGTGATGTCAATCATGGATTGTCAATCTCTCGCTCGTAGACCGGACGGACAACGACCGGTTTCGAGCGATCAGATGCTGTCCTGGGTTCCGTCGATCTTCAAGCGGTTTACTGGCGTTCAGCAGCCGTCCCGGCCGCGCAGCACGGACACTGCGCTCTTGCCGGCGATCCTGCGCATCGGAAACCGCACCTATGCCTGCGACATCGTCGGTCAGGTCAGCGACAAGACCCTGGTGAACCTGCGCCGGGATGTGGTCATCGGTCCGAACGAAGCCATCGACATCAAGCTCGATCGCGACCGCACCTATCGCCGGTTCAACGTGCGGTGGAAACACGGTCTCCAGATCAGCGTCCAGCCCATTACGTCCTGGGCCGCACCGAAGGCGCAGACCTCCTGAGCCGGGACCCCTTGGATTTCGTGAGCTAGGCGAGGCCGCCCGAGCCGATGAAGGTCACGCCGGATCGATCGCGAAAGCCATGCCGAGGCCCGGTCCCTGATCCGCATAATCGACGAGGGCGTAGCCGCGCTCGGCCAGTGCCGCCTCCAGGATATCGTGGTGCTTGCGGAACATCTGGCCGATGGCCAGCGGCGTCAGGCGCGGGTTGCCGCGTCGCAGTTCGTCCACGCCGACGTGCAGCGGCGCGCCACCCCTGTCCGCGATGCGCACCAAGGCGGCGGCCAGATCCGCCGCCTTGGTCTCCGACGCCGATTTCGCCTTGAACGCCATATCATCTCCCGTCCCGGCGCGCCTGAGGCCCCCCGCGCGGACGTGGTCCGCTCCAGGAATCCTCGCCAGAGATCCGACAACGACCTTGGACCGGGAAGGGATTCCAATCCAGGGCGCTGCCGGTCATGCACGCTAGTTGGGGTGGAACACCACCTTCACGCAGCCATCCTTCTTGTCGCGGAAGGTCTTGTACAGGTCGGGCCCGTCGGCGAGATTCGTGGAGCGGTGCGTGATCATCGACGTCATGTCGATCTTGCCCGCCTGGATCAGCTTGGTCAGCGGTTCGAGGTAGCGCTTCACGTGGGTCTGGCCGCTCTTCATGGTCAGGCCCTTCTGCACGATCATCCCCATGTTGATCGGGATCGGCCCGCCATAGACGCCCGGCACCGAGACGATGCCGCACGGGCGCACGGCCTTGATCGCCTCCATGAGGGCGTAGGGCCGCTCCGTCGAGGTGAGTTTCTCCTGGATGGTGTTGACGATGGAGGCGAGGCCGTGCCCGGCGCTGGCCTCCATGCCGACGCAGTCTATGACGGCGTCGGCCCCCTCGCCCTTGCTGATCTCCTTGATGCGCTCGAACACGTCGTCGTTGGCGTAGTCGATGATGTCGGTGGCCCCGTAGGTCCGGGCGAGGGCGAGGCGCTCCGGCACCGTGTCGATGGCGATGATGCGCTCGGCGCCCATGATCTTGGCCGACTGGATCGCGAACAGGCCCACCGGACCGGCGCCCCAGACGGCGATGATCTCGCCACCCTTGATCTCGCAATGCTCGGCGCCCTGCCAGCCTGTGGGCAGGATGTCGGTGAGGAACAGGAGCGATTCGTCGTCGACGCCCTCCGGCGCCAGCATGGGGGCGACGTCCGCCATGGGCACCCGGACGTACTCGGCCTGGCCGCCGGAATAGCCGCCGGTGAGGTGCGAGTAGCCGAACAGGCCGGCGGTGGGGTAACCGAACTGGGCCGCCGCCATGGCGCCGTTACGGTTCGAGCGCTGGCATACCGAGTAATTGCCGAGGCGGCACTGGCGGCACTCGCCGCAATTGATGTTGAACGGCACGACGATACGGTCGCCCTTTTTGAACTTGGTGAAGCCGGCGCCGACCTCGACGACCTCACCCATGAACTCGTGGCCCAGCACGTCGCCGCTCTCCATGGTCGGCATCTGGCCGTCCATGAGGTGGAGGTCCGAGCCGCAGATGGCGCACGAGGTCACCTTGATGATGACGTCGCGTGCGTCCTCGATCCTCGGGTCCGGCACCGTATCGCACCTGATGTCGCCCTTGCCATGCCAACACAGTGCCTTCATCCGGAACGTCCTCTGCGATGTCGCGTGGCAGTCCGAGCGATCTGATCCCAGAGATTCAGATCGAAATCTTGATCCGATCGGTCGGCCACTACCGATGATGCTTCGATACCGGATTCAAGACGCTTGGCCGGGGATATGTTCCGATTTTCAGGTCCGCAGGAACGTCGCAAGATCGTTCGGCCGGTGCTCGCCTTGAATCCGCGCGAGCGCCCGCGGTCCACCCTCTCGGGACCCTGAAGGTCGGCTCCGGGATCGCCGCCGCCGCGGCCGGATCACCGACCCTCATCCGCAGCTGCCACCTCGGCATCGGCAGAGTTCGGCATCGGCGGGAGTGAGGGAAATCGGTTCGATGCGTCGTTCGCCATCGGCCCAGGCCGGAAGCAGTCGTCTCGGCCCTGTCCAGGGCCGAGGCGCGCCCCTATCTCCGGACCATCATGCAACCTGTTCCGGATTTCGACGCGACGGCCGCGTCCCTGCGCGCCTGCCGGATCTGCCGCGACGCGCCGGTCTATGGGCCGCCCTTGCCCCAGGAGCCGCGCCCCATCGTCCAGGGCCGTTCCAGCGCGCGCCTCTGCATCGCCAGCCAGGCGCCGGGCAACCGGGCCGACAAGAGCGGCGTCCCGTTCATGGACCCCTCCGGGATTCGCCTGCGCGACTGGCTCGGCCTCGACGAGGCCGCGTTCTACGATGCGTCGCGCCTCGCCATCGTGCCCATGGGTGCGTGCTTTCCGGGCTACGACGCCAAGGGTGGGGACCGCCCGCCCCGGCGCGAATGCGCCGAGCGCTGGCGGGCCGAGCTGTTCGCGGGGCTGCCCAACCTCGACCTGATCCTCGTCATCGGCCAGTATGCGCAGGTGTGGCACCTCGGGCGGTCGAAGGGCGGGCTCACTGAGACCGTCCGGGGCTGGCGCGCCGTCCTGGCGGCCCCGCGCCGGCCGCGCGTGCTGCCCCTGCCGCACCCGTCCTGGCGCAACAGCGGCTGGCTGAAGGCCAATCCGTGGTTCGAGGCCGAGCTGCTGCCGGTTCTGCGGGCGGAGGTGGCCGCCGCGATGGCGCCGCGTTGACACCTGGCTCCCGACGCGGGATGGCCGCCCGACGCTTCCAGGCCGAAGGACCCGACGATGCCCGCCATGCCCGATCCGCGCGACCGCCTCATCGTCGCCCTCGACGTCGCGACGGTGGCTGAGGCGGAAGCACTTGTGGAGCGCATCGGCGACGCCGCGACCTTCTACAAGATCGGCTACCGCCTCGCCTATGCGGGCGGGCTCGCCCTGGTGCCCCGTCTCGCTGCCGCCGGCCTCAAGGTGTTCCTCGACCTGAAGCTCCACGACATCGGCAACACCGTGGAGGAGGGCGTGCGGGCGCTGTCCGACCTCGGGCCGACCTTCCTCACGGTGCATGCCTATCCGCAGACCATGCGGGCGGCGGTGCGGGGACGCGGCACCGGCGGCCTGCGGATCCTGGCCGTCACCGTGCTGACCTCCTACGACGAGGCCGATGCGCAGGAGGCCGGCTACGCGCTGCCCGTCGCCGACCTCGTGGCGCAGCGCGCACGCCAGGCAGACGAGGCCGGGATCGACGGCATCGTCTGCAGCGCCGTCGAGGCGGTCTCTGTCCGGGGCGTGGTCGGGCCTTCGCGCCTCATCGTCACCCCCGGCATCCGGCCTGCCGGCAGCGGCCTCGGCGACCAGAAGCGGGTGATGACGCCCGGCGAAGCCCGACGCGCCGGTATCGACCATGTGGTGGTCGGGCGCCCGATCACCGGCGCCGCCGATCCCCGCGCCGTCGCGCAGGCCATCGTCGCCGACATGGCGTGATGCGGGATCAGGCCGGCGCGCGCAGGCTTCTCAGCAGAAAGGCGATCATCGCCTCGACGGGGGGAACCCCGGCATCGGGGTAGCGACTGACGAGGGTGGGATGGCAGTAGCGCAGCACCGCCGTGTGCAGGCAGGCGGCGGCGGTCGCTGGATCGTCCACCGCGAATTCACCCGCCGTGATCCCGTCGCGCACCAGGGTCTCGATCATCGAGCCGATCCGCTCGATATGGTGGGCGCAGACATCCCAGCTCTCGGCGACGGCGGCCTCGACCATCTCGTGCATGCGCGGGTTGGCGTCGCAGCGCTCGATACAGGCCCGGTGCAGGACCAGGATCACGCTCGTGAGCCGTGCGCTCGCACTTTGCCCGGGCCCTCGCGCCGCGATGGCCACGCGCTGCTCGGTCTCGTCCATGAGACGCTTGATCACGGCCTCGTGGATCGCCTTCTTCGAATCGAAGAAACGATACACGTTGGCCGGACTCATCCGCAGGGCGCGGGCGATATCGGCGACGGTGGTCTTCTGGTAGCCGATCTCCCGGAACGCCCGTTCGGCGGTTTCCAGGATGCGGCACCGGGTCATCGGCGCCGCTTCGTGCGGAACAGCGAGGTCGTCTGGGAGGGCGGTCACGGGTGCCGCTGCGGTGGTCATGGCATCACGCTAGGGGGCGGCCCAGGCAAGGTCAAAGGCTCAAAGAGCCCTCGACGCACGTGACGCGGGGAGTGTGCCTTACGAGCCGAACTGCGATCCGAGCTGCTCCAGATATTCGGCCAGATCGACTCCGCCGACGCGCTTGCCGTAATCGAACCGCATGCCCTGCTGAATGTCGACGCTGCTCGACTTGGTCGTCAGGGTAAAAGGCTTGACGCAGATCCAGGCGCCGTCGTGGCGATGTTGGAAGAAATTCAGGATCTCGTGCTTGGCCATGGCCGGGTTCCCCTCTGTCTGGGGAATCAACGGCCATCAACCGCAACGGTTCACTCGAGGCCCGAATTTCGACATGTTTCGAAAAAAGGTGGCCGATGCGGTCGCGTTCCTGACCGTCGTTCACACGGATCGGAGCGGCGTCACCCGAATCATCTCGGCTCGCCCTGCCTCGCAACGGGAAAGGAAACGCTATGATGAAGCGCTACGCGTGTCCGATGATGCCCGATGAGATCGCGGCCGTACCGGACGCCGAGATCGATTTCAGCGATGTGCCGGAACTCGATGAGGCGTTCTGGACAAACGCCAAGCTCGTCGAGCCGGATCGGACGCAATCCGTCACGCTCCGGGTCAAGACATCGGTCCTCGATGCCTACAAGCAGCAGGGGCGAGGCTACCAGACGCGCATGAACGCCGTTCTGGAAAGCTATACCCGTGCGACGCTCAAACATGTGTGAGGGAGCGAGACATCCCCGCTCCCTCGCCGCAACTCAGGCCGCGCTCTTCAGCGGGCCGATCTTCTCGTGGAAATCCGGGCCGTTGACCGTCTTCGTCACGTAGCCGTCGCGGATGAGGTAGTCGCCGAAGCGCTCGCCGGGCTGCTTGTTCTTCGCGTAGGCCGCGAACAGGGGATCGAGGATCGTCTTGATCTCGGAGGCGGTGACGTCCTCGCCGTAGAGCTTGCCCAGGCGCGAGCCGTCGAAGGCCGCCCCGAGATAGAGGTGGTAGCGCTCGGGACCGCGACCCACGAGACCGATCTCGGCGATGAACGGCCGGGCGCAGCCGTTGGGGCAGCCGGTCATCCGGATGGTGATCTCGTCGTCCTGCAATCCGTGGGACGCGAGGCTTGTCTCGAGCTCGGTCATCAGGTCGGGCAGGTAGCGCTCGCTCTCGGCCAGCGCGAGGCCGCAGGTCGGCAGCGCCACGCAGGCCATGGAGTTGCGGCGGAGCGCGCTCGCACCCTTCATCATGCCGTGCTGGTCGACCAGGGCCTCGATCTCGGCACGCTTCTCGGACGGCACGTTGGCGATGATGACGTTCTGGTTGCCGGTGAGGCGGAAGTCGCCCTCGTGAATCTCGGCGATGCGGCGCAGGCCCGTGAGCAGCTGCGGGCCGTTCTCGTAATCCTTGATCCGCCCGGAAGCGACGTAGAGCGTCAGGTGGTGGCGGCCGTCGTCGCCCTCGGTCCAGCCGTAGCGGTCGCCGTTGCCCGTGAAGGTGAAGGGCTTCGGGTCGGCCAGCGGCTTGCCGACGCGCTTCTCCACCTCGGCCCGGAAGGCGGCCAGCCCGTAGCGCTCGATGGTGTACTTCAGGCGGGCGTTCTTGCGGACCTTGCGGTTGCCCCAGTCGCGCTGCACCGTCATCACGGCCTCGGCCGCCTTCAGGGCGTCCTCGGGCGCGACGAAGCACATCACGTCGGCGGTGCGCGGGAACGTGTCGGTCTCGCCGTGGGTCATGCCCATGCCGCCGCCGACCGTGACGTTCCAGCCCGTGACCTTCCCCTTCTTGTCGAGGATCGCGATGAAGCCGAGGTCGTGGGCGAAGATGTCGACCTCGTTCGAGGGCGGCACCGCGATCACGGTCTTGAACTTCCGTGGCAGGTAGGTCTTGCCGTAGACGGGTTCGATCTCGGCCGCGTCCTCGCCGCCGACCACGCGCTCGCCGTCGAGCCAGATTTCGCGCCAGGCGCTGGTCTTCGGCAGCAGGGAATCCGAGATGTTCTTGGCGAGATCGTACGCGACCTTGTGGGCGCCCGACTGCGCCGGGTTCGTCGCCGACATGACGTTGCGGTTGACGTCGCCGCAGGCCGCGATGGTGTCGAGCAGCGTCGCGTCGATGGCCGCCATCGTGCGCTTGAGGTTCGACTTGATGACCCCGTGATACTGGAAGGTCTGGCGCGTCGTCGCCCGCAAGGCCCCGCCCGCATAGACCGTGGCGATCTCGTCCAGCGCCAGCCACTGCTTCGGTGTGACGACGCCACCGGCGATGCGCAGGCGGATCATGAAGCTGAAGGCCTTCTCGAGCTTCTTCTTGGTCCGTTCCGCGCGGATGTCGCGGTCGTCCTGCATGTACATCCCGTGGAACTTCACGAGCTGACCGTCATCCTCCGAGATGGCGCCGGTGGCGTGCTTCAGGAGCCCGTCGGCCAGGGTCCCGCGCAGGTAGCCGGAGGCGATCTTGAGGTGCTCGTTGTGCGCGAGGCCGGCCGACCGGGCGGCTTCCGCCTCGGTGATGGGACGGTCGGTCGGCGGGGTCTCGTAAAGGCGGGGAGGGGTCTGCTCGGCCATGGCGGAATTCCGATACAATCAGTGTCGATCGCGAGGCTCGCATCGCTCGCGGATCGCTCAGTGGAGTCGTGCTCTCGGATGCTGTCCGCCGCGTCATTCCGGGGCGCCGTAGGCGAACCCGGAATCCAAAAACACAAGTCGCGGTTCAGTCGGCTCCGTCGGCGGTTCTGGGTTCCGGGCTCGCTGTCGCGCCCGGAACGACGGTGTGATCCTCAGTAGACGTCCTGCTGGTAGCGGTGGGCGCGCTCCAGGGCCGCGACCGCCGCCTCGGCATCGGCCGGGGTGAGGGCCTTCACTTGCTGATAGGCGCGCACGACGGCGCTGCGCACGTCCTTGGCCATGCGGTTGGCATCGCCGCAGACGTAGAAGCTGGCGCCGCCGTCGAGCCACGCCACCAACTCCTTGGCGTGATGGTCGATGCGGTCCTGGACGTAGATCTTCTCCGGCTGGTCGCGGGAGAAGGCGACGTCGATCTGCGTGAGCGACCCGTCTTCCAGGGCGTCCTGCCATTCGAGCTGATAGAGGAAGTCGTGGGTGAAGTGGCGGTCGCCGAAGAACAGCCACGAGCGTCCGGGAGCTTCCACGGCGCGGCGCTCCTGCACGAAGGCGCGGAACGGCGCCACGCCGGTGCCGGGGCCGACCATGATGATGTCGGTGGCGGGGTCCTGCGGCAGGCGGAAGTGGCGGTTCGGCTTCAGCTTCACCCGCAGCTTGGCGCCGTTCTTCACCCGGTCGGCCACGTGGGTCGAGGCGACGCCGGAGCGGGCCCGGCCATGGGTCTCGTAGCGCACGGCGGCGATGACGAGGTGGACCTCGTCGCCGACTTCCTTGCGCGATGAGGCGATGGAGTAGGCGCGCGGCGGCAGGGGCCGGGTGATGGTGCTGAGGTGTTCGGCCGTCACCTTAGCCGGGAAGCTCTGGATGAGGTCGATGAGGTGGCGGCCCTCGATCCAGGCCTTGGCTTCGCCGCTGTCGATGAGCTTCTGCGCCTCGGCATGGCCCGTGGCCTTGGCGAAGCGCTCCACTGTGGTGGCCGACAGGGTGGTGATGTCGCGCTCGGCGAGCAGCGCCCGGCGCAGGGCGTCGTCGCCGGAGAGCCCCGTCGCGGTCAGGATCTCGTCCACGAGGGCGGGGTCGTTCTCGGGGTAGATCTCGAGGCTGTCGCCCGGCTCGTAGGCCGGCGCTCCGTCCTCGAATTCGAGGGCGATGTGGATCGTCTCCTTGTCGGAGCGCGACGAGTTCAGGTTCACGTGGTCGACGACCTCGACCACCCGGGGCTCGCGGCTCGGCTCGGCCTCCTCCTCGTCCTCGGCGGCGCGGGCGGCGAAGTCGACGGCCACAACGTTGTCGGCGCTCGGCGCCGGGGCCAGGGCCTTGAGGGTGTTCTTGATCCACTCGGCGGCCGGCTTGTCGAAGTCGAGGTCGAGGTCGGCGCGCTCGTACGCGCGCTTGGCCCCGAGCGCCTCGAAGCGGGCATCGAGCGCCTTCCCGATGGCGCAGAACTCCGCGTAGGAGGTGTCGCCGAGCGCCAGCACGGCGAAATCGATGCCGTCGAGGCGCGGCGCGCCGTCCCCCATGAGTTCGCCGTAGGCCCGCATGGCCCGGGCCGGGGGCTCGCCCTCGCCCCAGGTCGCCGCGATGGCCACCACGTGCTTCTCGCCCGCGAGCGACGCCACGTCGAGATCGAAGAAATCCACGATCTTGGGCTTGAACCCGTTCTTGCGGGCGAGTTTGGCGACATCGCTCGCGAGCTTCTCCGAATTGCCGGATTCGCTGGCGAACAGGATGGTCAGGGGCTCGGCCGCCTTCGGGGGGGCGGCGGGCGCGGCGGCGGCGGGCTGGCCGCCCGCGGCGTCGAGGCCCGCGAGGAAGCCGGCGAGCCAGGCCCGCTGGATCGGGGTCGCGGCGCCCAGGACGGCGTCGAGGCTCGCCCGTTCCTTGTCTTCGAACGGGGCCGTGCGGGGGAGGATCGCGTGTCGTGCCATTGGGAAAGCCATGTCGTCCTGAGCGGCCGCGCTGCCAACGGAATGTCCGTTTTACAGAACGACGTCACGGTAGAAGGAGCTGCCTGCGGTTGCGCCGCAAAACAGAAGTTCGTTCTCTTGTGCCTATTCCCCCGCAACCACCGACAGCGTCGGCACGAAGCGTCCGCTGGCCGGTGGAGCCGGCAGGGGCAGGGCGGTGGTGGACTTCACCTTCTCCATGGCGAAGCGCGATGTCACGTTCTTCAACGGCAGCGTCGCGATGAGATGCTTATAGAAGGTGTCGTAGGCGCGCATATCGGCCACGACGACGCGCAGCATATAGTCCACATCCCCGGCCATGCGGTAGAATTCCAGCACCTCCGGCATGGCCGAGACGGTCTCGGCGAAGCGCTCCAGCCACTCGCGGGAATGGTCTGCGGTCTCGATGGAGACGAACACCGTCAGGCCGAGGCCGAGTTTCACGGGATCGAGCACGGCGACGCGCCGGTCGATGACCCCATCGGCCTCCAGGCGCTGGATGCGCTTCCAGCACGGGGTCTGCGACAGGCCGACCCGCTCGCCGATGGTGGCGATGGAGAGCGTGGCGTCGTGCTGCAACAGCCCGAGGATCTTCAGATCGATCGCATCCAAGGTGGCCTCGTGTCGGTTCCGGGATCGGCGCGGCGTGCGGACGAGCACGGCGCACGACCCTTATGAGAAGGATCTTTCCTTGTCAGGCAACCATGACGGGATCGGGCCGTTGGCCGATCGCACCGCCCACAGGGCCGGGATGTCCGGCACGCAGGCTGTGATGCCTTGACAGCGTTCGTTATAGCGAACATTTCAATCGTCAGACAAGCGGACATTCCGAACACCGTCATGAGCTTTCCCCTGGAACACGCGGCGCGCGCCCTCGCCGACGGCATGGCCGGCCTCGACCTCAAGGGCCGCATCGCCCTCATCGAGGCGACGGTACCGGGCCGCCTCGTCTTCACCACGAGCCTCGGCATCGAGGATCAGGCCCTGACGCACGCGCTGGCGATGAACAAGGGTCGTACCGAGATCGTCACCCTCGACACCGGCCGGCTCTACCCCGAGACCTACGACACCTGGACCGAGACCGAATCGGCCTACGGCATCCGCATCCAGGCCTACGCGCCGGAGCGCGAGGCCGAGGAGCGCTTCGTGCGGGAGGAGGGGATCAACGGCTTTCGCCAGTCGGTGTCCGCGCGGCAGGCCTGCTGCGGCTTCCGCAAGGTCGAGCCCCTGGGGCGGGCGCTCGCGGGCGCCGCCGGGTGGCTGACGGGCCTGCGCGCCGGGCAATCGGCCAATCGGGCCGACACGCCACTGGCCGAGGCCGACGAGGCCCGCGACCTCATCAAGATCAATCCCCTGGCTGATTGGAGCCGGACGGATGTCGACCGGTTCGTGGCCGACAACTACATCCCCTACAACGTCCTGCACGACCGCGGCTTTCCCTCCATCGGCTGCGCCCCCTGCACCCGCGCCATCAAGGTCGGCGAGGACGAGCGTGCCGGCCGCTGGTGGTGGGAGCAGGCCTCGAAGAAGGAATGCGGTTTGCACATCCACGCCCCAGAGGCCGACGTTCAGCCTGGCCAGGAGCCGGCGGCATTCGAAACCCCGACCCACACGAACGCCCCGGAGATGGCCCGATGAGCGCCGCCCTCGCAGCCACCCGCGCCGAGCGCCTCACCCACCTGCAGCGCCTGGAGGCCGAGAGCATCCACATCATGCGGGAGACCGTCGCCGAGACGGAGAACCCGGTGATGCTCTACTCCATCGGCAAGGATTCCTCGGTGCTGCTGCACCTGGCCCTGAAGGCGTTCGCGCCCGGCCGCCTGCCGTTTCCCCTGATGCACATCGACACGACGTGGAAGTTCAAGGAGATGATCGCGTTTCGCGATCAGCGGGCCAAGGATCTGGGGCTCGACCTCATCGTCCACACGAATCAGGAGGGTCTGGCGCGCGGCGTCGGTCCCATCAGCCACGGGTCGGAAGTCCACACCGACGTGATGAAGACGCAAGGGCTGCGGCAGGCGCTCGACAAGCATAAGTTCGACGCGGCCTTCGGCGGCGCGCGTCGCGACGAGGAGGCGAGCCGGGCCAAGGAGCGCATCTTCTCGCTCCGTACGGCCCAGCACCGCTGGGACCCCAAGCGCCAGCGCGCCGAGCCGTGGCACGTCTACAACCTGCGCAAGAAGCGCGGCGAGTCCCTGCGGGTGTTCCCGATCTCGAATTGGACCGAGCTCGACGTCTGGCTCTACATCGAGCAGGAAAACATCCCGATCGTGCCGCTCTACTTCGCCAAGCCCCGCCCGGTCGTGGAGCGCGACGGCCAGCTCATCCTCGTCGACGACGACCGCCTGCCCCTCGAGCCCGGCGAGACCCCGCAGGACATCTCCGTCCGCTTCCGGACGCTCGGGGATTATCCTCTCACGGGCGCCGTCGAGAGCGACGCCGCGACCCTGCCCGAGATCATCGGCGAAACCCTGGCCGCCCGCACCTCGGAACGCCAGGGCCGGGTCATCGACAAGGACGGGTCCGGCGCCATGGAGCGCAAGAAGCAGGAGGGCTATTTCTAAGATGACCATCCATCAATCGCCCGAGGCCTTCGGCTATGACAGCTTCCTCGCCGCCCATCAGAGCAAGGAGGTGCTGCGCTTCATCACCTGCGGCTCGGTGGACGACGGCAAGTCGACCCTGATCGGCCGGCTCCTGCACGACACCAAGCAGATCTTCGACGATCAGGTCACCGCCCTGCAGCGCGATTCGCGCAAGCACGGGACGCAAGGGGCCGAGATCGACCTCGCGCTCCTCGTCGACGGTCTGCAGGCCGAGCGCGAGCAGGGCATCACCATCGACGTCGCCTACCGGTTCTTCTCCACCGACAAGCGCTCGTTCATCGTCGCCGACACCCCCGGCCACGAGCAGTACACCCGCAACATGGCCACCGGCGCTTCCACGGCGGACGTGGCCGTGATCCTCGTCGATGCGCGTCAGGGCCTGACCCGGCAGACGCGCCGCCACGCGCTCCTCGTCTCGCTGCTGGGCATCAAGCGGGTCGCCCTCGCCGTCAACAAGATGGACCTCGTCGGCTGGTCGCAGGACAAGTTCGCGGCCATCACTCAGGCGTTCGACGCCTTCGCGGCACCCCTCGGCTTCACCGAAGTCCGGGCGATTCCGCTCTCGGCCAAGAACGGCGACAACGTCGTGCTGCCGGGCGCCGCCGTGCCCTGGTACACGGGCACGCCGCTGCTGCAGTACCTCGAAGAGGTGCCCGTGCGCGTCGAGGAGCAGGCGGCGCCGTTCCGCATGGCGGTGCAGTGGGTCAACCGGCCGAACTCCGAGTTCCGGGGCTTCGCCGGCCTCATCGCCAGCGGCCGCGTCGCCCCCGGCGACAGCGTCGTCATCGCACCCTCGAACCGCACCTCCACCATCGCCAGGATCTACACCGCCGACGGTGACCTGCCGCACGCGGTGGAGGGCCAGTCCGTGACCCTCGTGCTGGCCGACGAGGTCGATGCCTCGCGCGGCGCCGTCATCGCGGCGGCCTCCGCGCCGATCCGCGTCACCGACAGTCTCGACGCCCGCCTGTTCTGGGCCGCCGAGACCGAGCTGAACCAGGGCGCGACCCTGCTCGCCAAGATCGGCACCGTCACGGTCAACGCCGTGGTCAGCACCATCCGCAGCCGCCTCGATCCCGAGACGGGGCAGGCCGAGCCCGTGACCCGGCTCGTCGCCAACGACATCGGTGACGTCACCCTGACCCTCGACCGCCAGGTGCCGGTGGACGCCTACGCGCAGAACCGCGACACCGGCGGCTTCATCCTCATCGACCGCGAGACCACGGATACGGCGGCGTTGGGCCTCGTCCAGGCGGCGTCCTCCGCCCCGAAGCCGGCGGAGACCAACGTCGCCGAATCCGAGCCCTTCGAACCCGTCAAGTCCGGCGGCCTGCTCTCCGGCATCAAGCGCCTGTTCGGCGGCTGATCCTTCGGCCCGACCCGCCCTCGCGCCGCCGTCCCCCTGCGGGGGCGGCGGCGTTGTCGTGTCCGAGGGTGACGGGCGCGGCGGCGATGTGCGACACGGCTGACCCCGTCGTCCATCAAAGGATCGGTTTGTAGGAAAAATGGCGAAATTTCACTTCGTCGAGGATTACGAGCGCTACGTCGCCGACCTGATCCGGCAGCATCCCATCGACACGGCCATGAGTCTGGCGGTCGGCGGCTCGTACGCGAGCGTCGGCGCCATCGAGTGCGAGATCCTGCTGCACGCCGGCCTGGCGCCCGGCATGGCGGTGGTCGATCTCGGCTGTGGCAGCGGACGCCTCGCCGTGGCCCTCGCAGACCGGATCGCGGTCGGCTATCTCGGCCTCGACGTGGTGCCGGCCCTCCTCGACTACGCGCGGTCGCGAACGCCGCGGGCCTACAGGTTCGTCCTCAACCGCGCCCTGTCCCTGCCCGTCGAGGCGGCGTCGGTGGATGTGCTGTGCGCCTTCAGCGTGTTCACCCACCTTCTGCACGCCGAGACCTACCTCTACCTTGAGGATGCCCACCGGGCCCTGCGTCCCGGCGGCCGCGTGGTGCTCTCGTTCCTCGAATTCGCCATCCCCGACCATTGGGCGGTGTTCGACAAGACCGTGCAGGCCCAACGCGCCAGCACGGTGCCCCACCTCAACCAGTTCATCGAGCGCAACCAGATCACCGTCTGGTCCCAGCGCCTCAGCTATGCGCACGTGGCGTTCATCGACGGCAACACCGCGCCCTGGCCTTCGGGCGAGCCGCTCGGGCAGTCCATCGCGATTCTCACCAAGGGGTGAAACTTCGAGCCCCTTGCAGTTCCCGACGTTGTCGTCAGGCCGGCTGAGCGTCTTCTGCGGACGCGCTGTCGAGGCGGATATGCAACGTGGCACCCGTCGCGTCGGCGAAGCGGCGGAGCGAGGTTGTTGTGGGGGCGGATTTCCCACTCTCCCACCGCGCGACCATGGCCTGGGACGTGCCGATACTCTGGGCGACTTCCGCCTGGGAGAGGCGCGCGCGATGACGGGCCTCGGCCATGGCGAATGCCAAGTCCATCACCGGCGATACTGCGTCCCGCGCGGCCCGGTAGTCCGGCTCGGCATTCCACCGTTCGCGGACGGTCTTGAACGGAATCGCCATCACACCACGCCTTTCGCTCGCTCTTCGGCCAGATCCAGCCACCGCTCGGTGTTTTCCGGGTCTTCTTCATGAAAGCGGCCACGATCACGACGCGCTTGCCAGTCCGCGAGAACGCCCTCGTCGAGGACATCGACTGTCCAGCTCATGCCCATGAACTTCTATCAAAAATGGCATTGCGCAATGCGGTCCCGGTGAACTTGCCCCGCTTTCGAACGGCGACTACGGTCCCGCCCGTCCGAAAACCGCGCAAAACTACCGGAGTTCTCCCATGGGCTTTCTCGCCGACGCCCTGTCGCGTGTGAAACCGTCCGCGACCATCGCGATGACGCAGAAGGCGCGCGAACTCAAAGCCGGCGGGATGGATGTCATCAGCCTGTCCGTGGGCGAGCCGGATTTCGACACGCCCCAGCACATCAAGGATGCGGCCGTGGCGGCCATCGCGCGCGGCGAGACCAAGTACACGCCCGTCTCCGGCATCGTGCCCCTGCGCGAGGCCATCGTGACGAAGTTCAAGCGCGAGAACGGCCTCGACTACAAGGCGTCGCAGACCATCGTCGGCACCGGCGGCAAGCACGTGATCTACAACGCCCTGCTCGCCACCCTGAACCCCGGCGACGAGGTGGTGATTCCGCGTCCCTACTGGGTCTCGTACCCCGAGATGGTGGTCCTGTGCGGCGGCACGCCGGTCTTCGCCGAGACCACCATGGAACACGACTTCAAGCTCCAGCCGGAGGAGCTGGAGCGGGTGATCACCCCGAAAACGAAGTGGATCATCCTCAACTCGCCGTCGAACCCCTCGGGGGCGGCCTATGTGCGGGACGAGATGAAGCGGATCACCGACGTGCTCCTGCGCCATCCTCAGGTCTGGGTCCTCACCGACGACATGTACGAGCACCTCTGCTACGGCGATTTCGAATTCGTCACCCCGGCCCAGGTCGAGCCGAATCTCTACGAGCGCACGCTCACCATGAACGGCGTCTCGAAGGCCTACGCCATGACCGGCTGGCGCATCGGCTACGCCGCCGGCCCGGAAAAACTCATCAAGGCCATGGATTTCGTCCAGGGTCAGCAGACCTCGGGCGCCTGCTCGATCTCGCAATGGGCGGCGGTGGCGGCCCTCGACGGGCCGCAGGCGCACCTCGCCGAGTTTCGCACGGCGTTCCAGGCGCGCCGCGACCTCGTGGTGTCAATGCTGAACCAGACCCAGGGGTTGAAGTGCCCGACGCCCGAGGGTGCGTTCTACGTCTATCCCTCCTGCGCCGAGGCGATCGGGCGCAGGGCGCCGTCCGGCAAGGTCATCGAGACCGACGAGGACTTCGTGGTCGAGCTGCTCCAGGCCGAGGGCGTCGCCGCCGTCCACGGCTCGGCCTTCGGCCTCGGACCGAACCTGCGCATCTCCTACGCGACCTCGAACGCCGCCCTGGAAGAGGCGTGCACCCGCATCCAGCGGTTCTGCGGTTCGTTGCGGTAACCATCGCCGGCCACCTCGCGCCCGGGGCTCCTGCGGCGCGGGGACCAATTGCCGGCTCCCGGTCCGGCGCCTACATCGACACTCCCTGCCGCCGATGCGTTCGATGGTTTCGCGGACCCGCTCGGGCCTCGCATGGTGGCGGGGCCTGTCGTGACGGGGCGGTGCGGACCAGTTCTCTGCACCGTTCCTGTGAGGCCTAGTGGGCCGGGTTGCGGCAGGCGTGTCACGGATGCGGGGAACAGGAACCGCGGCCGTGGCGCAAGGCCCACCCTTTTCACCGCGTCCCGCTCCGTCCGTTGCTGCCCGTCCGGTGTTTGGCCGCCGAGACCGTGTGCGGCCCGATCCGGGACGGCGGACCGGGGCGGACGGGGCGGTTCGTTAACGCTCGCCGGTGAAGATGCTCCAAGGCCGGGGAACCGGTCGCGTGCCACCGCGTAGCTTCGGGCCTGACCACAATGAGACGCCTCCTCACGGGTGGCATCAAGGCGATCCTCGCCATCGCCGCGCTCTCCACCGCCGCCCATTGGACCATGCGCCTGCAGCGCGAGCCCGCGCCCCGGCCCGTGGCGGCGCTTCCCGATCCGGTGACCACCGGCTCCATCGACGCGCGAAAGCCCGTCGCGGGCCCGGCCGCCGCGTCGGCGGACGTGACCCGCGGTCTCGACCAGCGCCGCCTGTCGGAACTGTTCGCCGGCACCGCACCCGAAAAGGCCAAGGTGCAGAAGGCCGCCGTCAAACGCTGACGGGACTTCCGCAGGGGCGCGCCGCTGCGACCGCGACGACCACGTTTCCGGAACCCTCCGCCCGGGGCATGTGTTGGTCAGCGCATTCCCATCGCAGGAGAGTCCGCATGGCCAACCCCGGCCTACCGATCCCCGAACCCTTGCCCGGCGGCATTCCGGGCGACCTGCCGGCGCCCCCGCCGCCCGACGAGCAGCCGGATATCGGCCCCACCGGTCCGCGTACGCCCTATCCGGTCAACGATCCGGGCATCGACGAGCCGACGGGTCCGGGGTCCGAGCCGGATTACCTGCCCGGTGGCCCGACCGGTCCCGGCGTCCGGATGTAACCGTCCGCTCAATGATCCCCGTGCGAGGCACGCACGTCGCGCGGGGCACTGAGGATTTCCGAGAGGCTCGTCACCACGTGGCGGGCCTCTTCGTCCGTCAGGCGCAGCTGGAACGGCGGCAATGCCCCGGCCTGGAGGGCGACCACGGCCTGCCCCTGCTCGTCCGTCCCCACCTCGATGGCCGAGGAGGTCACGTCGAGCATCGCCAAGTCCTCGTCCAGCTCCTCCGGCCCGTCGGTGTCGTCCGGCTCGTCGATGGCCGTGAGGAGATGGCCGACGGCCCGCACCAGGGCGCGGGCGGCACGCGCATCCATCACCACCGCCGTCGCCTGGTCGTCCTTCTGGAAGGAAAGCTGGATGTTCGCGCCTTCGAGGGAAACCGAGATGCCCGCCATGAACCGCCTAACTGCCTCGTCACCGAACCGCCCCCGCCCATTCCGGTCCGCGAAACTCCCACGGGCGAGGCGGGACGCGGCGGAGATGGGCATCGACGGCGCTCAAGAGTGCCTTACAAAATCCCCGTCCGCCACCGGTGCGCGCGTTGGGCGCGGCGGAGCGGAAGGCGTTTCGGAAAGGGACACTAACTGCCTGGACCCGAACCCTTATATGCACCGGGACGCCCGGGAATCCCAGCGGTCGGCGCCATTGCCGCAGGCCATTCGAAGGCATCCGTGAGCCGGCACGCCTTGTTGCGGCCGCATGAACCGACTACATATCTCATCAGCGGGTTTCGGTGAGCCGGGCGCTTGTACACCCAAGCGTTTCACGTCCTGCTGATCCCCGTCAGGACGTTTTGAAGAGGATCTACGTTGCCGTATCCCCAGGATCCGGTGGCCAGATCGACGAACGATACGAGGATCTATTCGTGAATACCGGCACTGTTAAGTGGTTCAACGAGACCAAGGGCTACGGCTTCATTCAGCCTGACGATGGCGGCAAGGACGTTTTCGTCCACATTTCCGCCGTCGAGCGTGCAGGCATGCGCAACCTCATTGAGGGCCAGAAGATCTCTTACGAGATCCAGACGGACAAGCGCAGCGGCAAGGACTCGGCTGGTAACCTCCAGGCGGCCTGACGCCCTCGGCGCCAGCCCTCGGGGCTGGCGTCACCAACGGTCCTCGTGAAGAGCCGTTCACCGTCGGTCATCGATCACGCGTTCCGGATGGGAACGATGGCTCGATCCGGCACCCCGCAGCACAAAGCGACGATACCGGACCCGTTAAGGGGTCCCGCACATCACGACACCTGAAAGTACACAAGAAGAAGCATGTTGTTCGAATACACCCGACGCAGAAGCGTCCGTTCGCCCGTCACCGACGCGGCGACCTTCCGGGTGGACCGTCTCAAGCAGGCCGCGACGCGCGGCGCCAAGACGACCGACCTGAGCCATCTCATCGACACCTCCTACAACTATCATTCGGCCCGCGAACTGCGCTGGCACCTCGCCGAGCGGTTCGGCATGGCCCCCGAGGCCGTGGCCCTGCGCGAGCACGCTTGAGCACCGGCGCGCGGAACCGGTTTCGCTGAGCAAAACGGTTTTCCGCGTTCGAACGGGCGCCGATCGGGTCGCCCCCATCTCGGCTCCCAACTTGCGCTCCACGCACCTCCAGACGACCGGACACCCCCTCTCCTTCCAGAGGGGGCATCGTCGTGTCGAGCGCGGACGCGGACCTTCCGCGTCGTGGCGACCCTCGCGGGTCGCGCCCCTCGACGACCCTAGCCGCGGGCCAGGGCTTCCACCGTCTCGGCCCGCAGGCCGTCCGGCAGGGCGATGAGGGCCCCGTGGACCGGGTCCGGGCGGTTGTAGGGCGTGGGACGGCCCGACAGGTCGCTCACCGAACCGCCGGCCTCGCGCAGGAGCAGGTCGGCGCCCGCCAGATCCCAGTCGCGGGCGTCCGACGACACCAGTCCGACATCGATGGAGCCGTCGGCCACCCGCGCGACGCGTAGGGCCAGGGACGGCACGCGCTCGACCACGACGAAATCCGGCTTCACTCCGCCCTGGGTCGCGCCGCGTGCGAGGCGCTCCATCATCGGTTTCGGGCCGGTCACGCGCGCGCCCGCGAGGGCCGCCTGCGCGGAGGCGCGGAGGGGCGCGCCGTCGCGGGTCGCCCCGAAGCCCGCCGCCGCCTCGTAGAAATGTCCGCTCACGGGCGCATGGACGAAGCCGAGCACCGGCTGGCCGCCGGCCAGAAGCGCCACGGAAATCGACCAGTCCGGGTGCCCGGTGAGGAAGGCCCGGGTGCCGTCGATGGGATCGACGATCCAGACGAGGTCGGCCTTGAGGCGCAGCGCGTCGTCGGCCGTCTCCTCGGAGAGCCACGCCGCCGCCGGCAGCAGAGCGCTCAGGCGGATCTTCAGGAACGTATCGACGGCGACATCCGCCTCGGTCACCGGCGAGCCCCCGGCCTTCGACCAGATCCGCGCGCCCGTCTGCTCGCCCGCCCGGAAGAACGGAAGCGCGAGGCCGGCCGCCTCGCGGATCGCGTCGCGCAGGGCCGGCACGAGGGCGTGCACCTCGTCCCGGACTTCGACGGGTCCTCGGGCGTGGGCCGCATCCGGTCCACCCGTGGCGGGTGGTACGCTCGTATCGGGCATGCGACTCCTGTCGGATCGGGGTTCTAACGAAAAAGGCGTTGGGGACGGAGCAGGGAGGATGCCACGCGGCAGGCCGATGCGCCGTCCCGTCCGTTGTAGGGTGCCGGGTCGGCCGCCACAAGGATTGCTGCGCAGAGGTCGATACGCTTGGATCTCGGATATCGCGGCAAGGAACCGTTGAGCATTCTTGGCATCAAGCCCGCGTCCATATTCGCTTAACGCTCACTCTTAAGGTCGCTGGAGGAGGTTAGACGCAATTCTGCTTGTCATAGACGGGCGGTCCAGCAGAGGCCGTTGCCAGCAACAGGGTCACCGGGCCATGAACACTTTCGCAAGCACGAACACTTTCGCAAGCATGAACACCGTCGCCAACCTGAACCACGCCGCCGACGCCGCCACCGTTCAGGCCCTGCCCGCCTTCGTCGCCGCCCGGCTGCCGGTGATCGGCCGCACCGGTGCGCTTGCGCCCACCGGCGTCGCCCTGGCCTTCTCGGAGGACGCCAGCGACACCTGCGGCGAGGATCGCTTCGATCTCCTCCTCGTCGGCGCGGACAGTGCCGTCATCGGTCGCCTCGGCCCGTTCTGCGAGGACGAGGTGGTGGCCCTGTGGCGGGATGTTGCCGGCAAGTCCGGCCTGGCCCGGATGATCGTGAAGGAGGACGGCAGCCTCGCCGCCGTGTCGCGTCAGATCGGCCCCGTGGCGCTGGGCCTGACCCGCACCCGCCGCCGCCACGGCCTGCTCTCCGGCCGCCGCCCGCGCTTCCTCGTGCGTCGCAAGACCGGCTCGCTGCCGGTGCGCCCGCTGATCCATCGCGGCGAGAGCGAGATCGCCTGCGGGGGCGTCTGCTGAACCTTATCCCGTCCAGGCCCGCAGGCCCGCGTCGAGCGCCAGACCGGCGAACAGGATCAGGCCCGCATCGCGGTTCGATCGAAACAGCATGAGGGCGCCGCGCCCGTTTCCCGCTTCCAGGCGCCGGACCTGCCATCCGAGATGGGCGGCGAACCCGGCGACGCCGAGGAACCCCACGGGGCCGGCCCCCGCCCGCCAGGCGGCGACCCCGACGAAACCCGCGGCGGCGGCGTAGCAGGCACCGATGGCCGGCTTCAGACGCGGTCCGAAGGTGCGGGCCGAGGAGCGGATGCCCGCGATGGCGTCGTCCTCGATGTCCTGTACCGCGTAGATCGTGTCGTACCCCACCACCCACGCGATGGTGCCGGCGTAGAGCAGCCAGGCTGGGGCATCGAGACGGCCGAACACCGCCACCCACCCCATCAGCGCGCCCCACGCGAAGGCGAGGCCGAGGACGAGCTGGGGCATCGGCATCACCCTCTTCATGAACGGATAGATCGCCACCGGCAGGAGCGACGCGATGCCGACCAGGACGGCGTCGGCGTTGAACTGCAGCAGCACCGCCAGGCCGACGAGGGTCTGGAGACCGAGGAACGCCGCCGCGTGCCGGGCCCGAACCTGGCCGGAGGGCAGGGGGCGCGAGCGGGTGCGCTCCACCTGCGCGTCGAGGTCGCGGTCGGCGATGTCGTTGTAGGTCGAGCCCGCGCCGCGCATGGCCACGGCGCCGATGAGGAACAGGACGAGGTGGAGCGGGTTGGGAGCCGTGCCCGCGGCGAGGCCGGCCAGGGCCGCCGACCACCAGCACGGCAGCAGCAGCAGCCACCAGCCGATGGGGCGATCGATGCGGGCGAGGCGCAGGTAGGGGCGCGTCCGGCGCGGCGCCCAGCGGTCGACCCAATGCCCGGCGACGGCATCGGCGACGGGGTGTTCTTCGGATGGGGGGGAGCGGGTCACGCGCATGCGGGACCGGGGGTGCTGGGAACGCCAATCATCCCGCGGCGTATGGCGGGCAATGCCCCGACGAGACAAGTCGCCGGGCAAGTCGCCAGAAAAGGTGCCGGGACTGCGCGATCAGAGTGCGCCCTGGGGCATCTTCATCGCACCGGTGAGGCCCGGGCCGCCGAGGAGGCCGCCGCCACCGCCGCCGTTCTGGGCCTGGGCGCGGCCCTGGGCTTCCATCTTGGCGGCCTGGGCGGCGATGCCGCAGATCTTGGTGCGGATGCCGCCGACCTTGAGGTGGTCGGCCTTGAAGCCTTCCGCGAACGAATCGGGGATCGAGCACCACTCCTTGTTGGCGGTGATCCACTTCATCCCCTCGGAGCCGTTGTTCTGGAGCTTGCCGAACAACGCGCAGGCTTCCTGCGGGGTCATCTTCTTCTTCGAGTTCGAGGCGGAGTTCGCCTTGGCCACGAGGTCCTTGCGGGCCTGCAGGGTCTTCTGGATCTCGCCGCACTCGACGGCCTGCGCGAAGGCGGTCTGCGAAGCCAGCACGGAGCCGGCCAGCACGGAGCCGGCGAGGACGACGGCGACCGTCGCGATATGCTTGAACGACATGCTCTGACTTCCCTTAAAGTCTCCCCGACGCCCCGGCGGGAGCTCTGCCCCTGACCGCCGGCGCGATGGCCCGATCCGCTGCGGGGACGCGATGCGTCCCGCGCGATTCGAAACCCCGAAAGGCGTTTCGCCATAGGAATGTGGCGTCTTTCGAGTCGCAAACCGCGCCGGCCGTTCGGCCGTGGGCAAAGCGCACAAAGTCGGCCCGCGTGGCTCTTTGGCCACAGGCGGCGCGTTGACAGGCTTCGAGCGCCACGCGACCACCCCCGCATGGCCGCCTACGATTTCACCGCCCCCCGCCTTCACGTCGAGGCCAGCCTCGCGCCGGACGCGGTCCTGCCCCTCGACCGGGCGCAGGCGAACTATCTGCTCAACGTCCTGCGCCGGGGGCCGGAGGACCCAGTGCTCTTGTTCAACGGACGCGACGGCGAGTGGCGGGCCACCCTGGCGCAATCCGGCCGCAAGAGCGCCGACCTCGTGGTGCGGGAGCGGACCCGTGGCCAGACGCCGCGCTCCGACCTGCACTACCTGTTCGCGCCCCTGAAGAGCGCGCGCCTCGACTACCTCGCCCAGAAGGCGGTGGAGATGGGGGCCGGCACCATCCGGCCCGTCTTCACGCAGCGTACGCAAGGGGAAAAGCTGAACGCCGAGCGCCTGCGCGCCAACGCCGTCGAGGCGGCGGAGCAGTGCGGCATCCTTAGCCTGCCGGACCTTCCCCCGGCCGTGCGCCTGCCCCAGGCCCTCGCCGACCTCGCGCCCGAGCGCCTGCTCGTGTTCTGCGACGAGGACGCGCCCCTGTCCGATCCCATCGCGGCCCTGCGCGGGGCAGCCGACCCGGGCGCGCCCCCGCCACTCGCCGTGCTGGTCGGGCCGGAGGGCGGGTTCGCGCCGGACGAGCGCGCGCTCATCGCGGGCCGGCCCAACACCGTTGCCCTGTCCCTCGGACCCCGCATCCTGCGGGCCGATACGGCCGCCGTCGCGGTGCTCGCCCTGGTGCAGTCGGTGCTGGGGGACACACGCTGACGCCGCGCGCCGTCGCGCGCGTTGTTCGCGCCGCGGGCGTGGATTAAGGAGGCGGCATCCCGACGGGGCGCAACCGACCCCAGGTCGACCGGCCTTTCATCCGACCCTATTCACCACGAGGCCAGCGCATGGCGCGCGATACGTCCGACACGACGCCGCTGACGACGCGGGATGAACTGATCGCGTGGTTCGCCGAGGGCGAGAAGCCGCCCGCGCGCTTCGCCATCGGCACCGAGCACGAGAAGGTCCCGTTCTACCGCGACGGCAACCGCCCGGTCCCCTACGCCGGGGATTCCGGTATCCGCGCCCTTCTCGAAGGCCTCGCGCGCGAGACCGGCTGGGAGGCCATCGAGGATGCGGGCCATCTCATCGGTCTCGCGGGCCAGGAGGGCGGCGCCATCTCCCTGGAGCCGGGCGGGCAGTTCGAGCTCTCCGGCGCGCCGCTGGCCGACGTGCACGCCACGGAATCCGAGTTGCGCACGCACCTCGAGGCCGCCAAGCGCGTGGCCGACCCCCTCGGCATCGGCTTCCTCGACCTCGGGATGAGTCCAAAGTGGACTCGCGAGGAAACGCCCGTGATGCCGAAGAGCCGGTACAAGATCATGGCCGGCTACATGCCGAAGGTCGGGACGCTCGGCCTCGACATGATGCTGCGCACGGCCACCGTGCAGGTGAATCTCGACTTCGCGTCGGAGGCCGACATGGTCGCCAAGATGCGCGTCGCCCTGGCGCTCCAGCCCGTCGCCACCGCGCTCTTCGCCAATTCGCCCTTCACCGACGGACGGCCCAACGGCTTCCTGTCGCGCCGCTCGGAGATCTGGCGCGACACCGATCCCGACCGAACCGGCATGCTGCCCCGCGCCTTCGCCCCGGGCTTCGGCTACGAGGCCTATGTCGACTGGCTCCTCGACATGCCGATGTATTTCGTCAAGCGCGGCGAGACCTATCACGACGTCTCCGGCGCCTCGTTCCGCGACCTGATGGCGGGCCGGCTCGCGGACCTGCCGGGCGAGCGCGCCACGGTGTCGGACTGGGCCAACCACGCCTCGACAGCCTTTCCCGAGGTGCGCCTGAAGCGCTTCCTCGAGATGCGCGGCGCCGATGTCGGCGGCCCGGCGATGATCGCCGCCCAGGCGGCGTTCTGGGTCGGGCTGCTCTACGACGACGCGGCGCTGGCCGCCGCCTGGGACATCGCCAAGGGCTGGAGCGACTGCGATCGCGAATGCCTGCGCGCCACGGTGCCGCGCCTCGGCCTCGCCGCCCGCATCGGCGGACGGCCCCTCGGCGCGGTCGCGGCGGAAGCCCTGGCGGTGGCCCGCTCGGGGCTCGCCGCCCGGGGGCGCCGCGACGCCCAGGGGCAGGACGAGACCCGCCACCTCCAGCCCCTGGAGGCCATCGTCGCCGCCGGGCGCTCGCGGGCCGAGGGCTACCTCGCGGATTACGAGGGCCGGTGGCAGCGCTCCGTCGAGCCGGCCTTCACCGAGTGCGTTTTCTAGGGAATCTGACGCGGATCCGATCGCGCTGATTGTGAAAGGCTTGACTGTGTTCGTTCGGGAACGGTTCAGGCACGATGCCGTTCATAGGGATATCTGATCGCAAGCCGGAGACGTTCCGCATGTCGCGCATCCTGTCCCTCGCCCTCGCGGGCACCACCGCCCTCGGTTTGTCGGCGGGCTCCTTCACCTCCGCCCAGGCGGCCCCGTTCCCGGCCCTCAACGCCGGCCAGATCGCCGGTGAGCGCGCCGGCGTCGAGAACGTGCGTTGGCGCGGCGGCTACGGCGGTGGCTATTACGGCGCCGGCTACGGCCGGGGTTACGGCCGTGGCTATTACGGCGGTTACCGTCGCGGCCCCGGCATCGGCGGCGCCCTCGCGGCCGGTGCGGCCCTCGGCATCATCGGCGGCGCGATCGCGGCGAGCCAGGCCCCGCGCTACGGCTACTACGACCGGGGCTATGTCGGTGCCGGTTACGGCTACGGCGCCCCCGCGTATGGCTACGGGTACGGTGCCCCCGCCTACGGCTACGCCGCGCCGGCCTACAGCTACGGCTACCCGGCCTACGGCTACGGCTACTGAGGGCGGCGGCCGTCCCGGCGGTGAACGCCGGGCTTCCATCCCGACATCACCCGTCGACGGCTCCCGGGCCGCGACGGGTTTTTTTCAGGGCGCCAGAGCTGATGCCCGCTGAACCGCCCGATCCTGTCGAACTCGACCTGTCGGGCCTGAAATGCCCGCTGCCGGTGCTGCGCACCCGCAAGGCCCTGCGGCGCCTGCCCCCCGGTGCCGTCCTGGCGGTCCTGAGCACGGACCCCCTGGCGGCCATCGACATCCCGCATCTCGTGCGGAGCGAGGGCGACGCGCTGCTGGACCAAGAGCGCCGCGACGGCGCGATTCGATTCACGATCCGGCGCGGCCCGGACTGAGGCCGCCTCATTCGTGCGCCAACGCACTGCTAAGGCCCGCGCGTCGGCCGTCCCGCATCGGACGGCGCGTGAGGAAAGAGCATGGCGCCTGTCATCCGTGGCACTCGGATCCTGCATGACGGCTGGAGCCGGTTTCTCGTCGCCGAGGTGACGATGCCGGACGGAACGCGTCTCGCCCGTGAGATCGAGGATCATGGCCGCGCCGTCGCCGTGCTGCCCTACGATCCGGTGCGCGGCGTGGCGCTCCTCGTCGAGCAGTTCCGGCCCGCGGCCCTCTACGCGGCCGGGACCGAATCCCTCTTCGAGGTTCCGGCCGGCCTCCTCGACGAGGCCGATCCGGAGGAGGGCGCGCGGCGGGAGGCCTACGAGGAGGTCGGCGTGCGCCTCGGGGCCCTGGAACGCATCGCCTGCGGCTGGAGCATGCCGGGCATCTCCACGGAGCAGATGGACCTGTTCCTCGCCCCCTACGGCGCCGACGACCGCTCCGGTCCGGGCGGCGGCCTCGACGCCGAGCACGAGAACATCACCGTGCACGAGATGGATCTCGCCAGCCTCAGCGCCATGAGCGACCGGGGCGAGATCACCGACATCAAGACCCTGCTCCTCGTCTACGCCCTGCGCCTGCGCCATCCCGACCTGTTCGCGGCAGCCTGAGGGGGCCTTCCGGCGCGGCGCCGGTCCCTGAGCGGGTCCGCGTCGGCAAGCCAACGTGAACCTGCTTAGCTCTCTGATCTGTCGCTGGTTTTCGACGCAGAGCCGGTGACCACTCTTGTGAAACCCGCTCAGGCGTCGACGGCGCGGAAACTCCGGGCGCCGACGGGTGCGGCGGGGCTGCGATCCATCGCGTCACGGCGGTCGCGGCTGGCGCCCCGCAGCAGGGCGAGGCCGGCCCCGAGGGCGAGGCCGAGCGCCAGGGAGACGGGCAGGATCACCTTGGGCGAGGGCGGCCAGCTCCGCAGGCGCGCCGGGGTCGCGGCCGAGATCACCCGGACGTTGGAGCTGTTGAGGCGCTCCTGCTCCGAGGTTTCCCGTGCCCGCTTGAGGAAGGTCTCGTAGACGGCGCGCCGTGAGTCGAGCTCGCGCTCCAACTCGCGCAGGCCCACGTTGGCGCGGTCGTTCCCGGAGGTCTCCACCTTGGCCCGGTCGAGGCTCTTGCGCACGGCGGCTTCGGTGGCGGCGGCCCGGTCGTAATCCTTCTGCGAGGTGTCGATGATCCGCTCCTTCTCGCGCTGGATCATGCGTTGGAGATCGCGTTGCTGGGCGAATTGCTCGGCCATGGCCGGGTGGCGCTCGCCCAGCCGCGTCGCGAGTTCGGCGGTGTTGCGGGACAGGCTGGCGTAGGATTGCCGCAGGTTCTGCATCTCGGTGGATTGCAGCATCTCCGGCAGGGAGGTGCCGGCCTCGCCCGCCCGCATCCGCCTGGCTTGGTCGAGGCGCGACTGGGCTTCGGCGGTGCGGATCGTGGCGGTGACGAGCTGCTGGTTGAGGTCGCTGAGCTGCTGGTCGCTCAGAAGACGGCCGCTGGTGGTGACGAGCTTGTTCGCCTCCCGGTACCTCACCACCTTGCCCTCGGCCTCCTCCACCCCGCGCCGCAGGCTGGTGAGGCGGCCCGAGAGGGCGTCCGAGGCCCGCCGCGCCGCGTCCATCCGCGCCCGGGCTTCCTCGGCGAAGTAGGCGTCGCCGATGGCGTTGGCGATGCGTGCCGATTTCTCCGGGTCGAGGGTCTGCACGTAGACGTCGATGACGAAGGTCCGCTCCGCCCGGCGCACGCCGAGCTTCGTCCGCAGGGTGTCGAGGGCGATGTTGACCGGGTCGCGGCTCGCCGGCGGCGGATCGAGGCCGAGGAGTTGCTTGACGCCGATGACGACGGGGTTCGTCGAAGGGGTCCGGACGAATTCGTCGTCGGTGGCGAGCTTGAGGCGTTCCACCACCCGGCCCAGGACGCTGTCCGACTGGATCACCCGCGCCTGGCTCTCGGCGATGGAGACGCCGCTGTCGGCCTGCGGCGACCGGGTGGTGAGGTCGTTGGCGATGACGGAGAGATCGGTCGGATCGACGAGGATCTGCAGGACCGAGGTGTAGGCCGGCTTCAGCAGACCGAGGCCCGCGACCGCGAGGGCGACGGCGATCACGCCGGCGAGCACGATGAGGCCGACGCCCCGCCGGAGCCGGCGCAGGATGGCGGCGGGCTCGGGCGCCGAGGACGGGCGCTCCATCGCGATCGGTTCCCCGCGTATCGTAGTCCCGAAGTCGAACATCGTCCCGTCTCCCGACCGTCCCGCTTCCGGGGTGTCGCCCCGCCCTCGCTCCGCTTCATCCGGGGAACGACCGTACCGATTTGGCACAGGCGCTCCCGTCGTCGACGTGGATGCGGGGTGGTTCAGCAGCGGGCGTGCCAGCCCGCACCGTCCCGGTTTCGCGTCGTCCCGGCTTCGCGTCGGCCGAACCGGAACGGGTGAGCGTCGCCTCGCGGACGGGCCTCACGGAGCCGTCCGCGGCACCGGTAAACCCTACGAACCCCCCGGTGTAGAAGACGCTATCGCGACGCCGACCTCCACGGAGATTCCTGTGGGGAACCTCGATGACAGGGGGGTATGATTACCGAACTCTGCCCGAATCCCGCATGCGACCCCGTGGCTCGGTCCGGCCGGGGGGGGCAGGCGACCCCTCAGGAGGCCGGAACGACGCCGTCCGGCGCGTCCGCGTAGGCCGCCGTCCCCTGGTCGAGGAAGCTGCGGAAACGCGCCGCGTCGGCGGTCGCGAGACCGTTCCAGCGGGCCACGTTGGCCCGCGATGCCCGCGCCGCCTCGGGCAGCCGCGTCCGCGCCCAGGCGGCGATGCGGGCGGCCGTGCCCTCCGGGTCGTCCGGCGCGACGAACAGAGCGGAGTCTCCCAGCACCTCGGAGAACACCGCTCCCTCGGGGGCGACCACGGGCAACCCGCCGTGCTGGACCTCGAGGAGGGGCAGCCCGAGGCCCTCGGCCTTCGAGGTGGACAGGAGAAGGTGACAGCTCTCGGCGAGGCGGCGCAGGCCGGCATCGTCGACGTAGCCGTGCAGGGTGAGGAAGGCGGGCGGTGCGTCGAGGAAGGCGTGGCGGCCCCAGCCGACCCGGCCGACCACGTGCAGTTCCGTGCGGATGCCGGCGGCGTTCAGGGCCGCCACGATGGCGAGGGCGGCCGGATAATCCTTGCGCGGTTCGATGGTGCCGATGGCGAGGATGCGCAGGGGGCGGGCCGGATCGTAGGCCGCCGTCCGCGCCAGATCCGCGAGGCCGAAGACGTCGCGTACCCCCGGCCGAAGCAGCGCCACGAGGGCATCGCGCCGGCACACGTCCCGCACCGCCAGCCCGGTGGTGCGCGAATTGACGAGGAAGCGGCGTCCGAACCGCATGGCGAAGGCGAAGCTCGGTGCCATGTAGAGCCGGCTCTTCCAGCTCAGGTCCTCCGGCCGGGTCAGCAGGAAGGTGTCGTGGACGTAGGTGACGCAGCGGGTGCCGAAGGCGATGCTCAGGGGGCTCGGCGGGAAGCCGGGGAAGACGAACAGCGCCGAGCGGTCGGCGAGCGCCCGTGCCGGCAGGCCGAGATGCTGGGCCAGCATCATCCCGGGTACACCGCCGCTGCGCACGGAATGGACCTCGTGCGGGGCGAGGTTCGCGGCCGAGAACAGGTCGAGGGCGACCCGCTCGATCCCGGTGACGTGGCCGCGCAGGTTGCTCAGGTCGAGATAGACCCGGCGCGGCGCCGGCGTCGCCGTCAGGGCGAGGGCCGCACTCATCGCGCGCGCCGCGAGGGGCTGGCGAGAAGACTGCCCACGTACAGGACCCGGCGAATCCAAAGCGGCAGGTCCCGGCCGAAGACGGCGCGCTTGGCCCGGCGCAGGAGGCGGATCGGGGCGGGGGAGGGGCCCGGCACGGTCCCGGTCTCGCCCGGATGACGCACCCGCGCGAAGGCGAACCGGCCGAGCATGGCCGGCGCGAAGCGCAGGCGCCCGTCGGCGGGCGCCGGGATCAGGCCCTGTGCGACGAGGACGTCGTTGAACCGCAGGGCGGCGGCGGCATGGCTGAACCGGCCCTCGAAGGCGATCCGCGCCTGCGCGCCGAGGCGCCGGCGCCGGGCTTCGTCGGCGATGAGACCGGCGAGGGCGGCCGCGAGGGCGCCGGGCTCCTGCGGGACGAGGACGCCCGAGACGCCGTCGATCACCGCGCTGGTGAGTCCGGAGGCCCGGTAGGCCACGGTGGGAAGTCCGCACAGCCCCGCCTCCACAGGGGTCTGTCCCAGGGTCTCGTTGAGGCTGGCGGTGAGGTAGATGTCGCAGGCGCCGTACCACGCCGCCAGACCGGCCTCGTCGCCGACGGGACCGGCGGCGAACAGGTCGGGCAGGCCGAGGGCGTCCGGATCGTCGAGGCGTCCCACGGCGACGAAGCCGACACCCGGCCGCGCGACGCGGCGCAGGGTGGCGACGAGGTCGGCGAACCCCTTGCCGGGGGCGTCGGCGATGACGGCGGCGAACATCACCAGCACGCCGTCGACGGGCAGGCCGAGGCGTCGGCGCAGGGCCGTCCGGTCGCCGGGCCGGAAGGCCCCCGTGGGAAACGCGAGGTCGATCCGGGCCACGGCGGTGCCGGCAGGCGCGTTGGCACGGGTGTACTCGTGGGTCCAGGCCGAGTTGGTCAGGAGCAGGGGGCCGCCGGGACCGGCGAGGTACGCCCGCTTCTCGGCATGGACGCCCGCGATCCGGGACGGTGCGAGGTAGGGGTACTGCGTCGGGGTTGGGCAGCCCGCGTCGCAGCCCGTGGCGAGGCGGGTGCAGTCGCACGGGAAGGCGCAGCGCCCGGTGATGGGGAACAGGTCGTGCATCACGACGGCGACGGGAAGGTGTGCGGCGAGGCGCGCGAGGAGGCCGAGCCGGCGCGTCGCGCCGTGGATGTTGCCGACGAGGAGGAGATCGTAGCCCCCGTCCCGGATCGCCGCCTCGGTGCGGGGGAAACGGTCCTGCCACTCGGCTCTCGGCGGCACGGCTTCGTCGAACAGCCGCAGGCCCGTCACCCGATGCCCCGACAGCGCGAGGGCTTCGGCGAGGCGGCGATGGGCGATGCCCGCCCCGCCGCCGGCGCCCTGGTCGGTGAGGGCCGCGATGGCGAGGCCGGCGGGGTGCGGGGGTGGGACGTGACCCTCCGGCGCGCGCTGGAGCAGGACCGGGCGCCCGACCCGCGCCAGCCGCAGCCCCGTGAGGCGCGGCCACAACGCGGCGACCGGGGACGGATCGGCGAGGTCGAGGCCGCCGGCCGCGTGGATCGCCGCCCGCGACAGCAGGCATTCGCCGCCGGTGAAGGGGCCGAGGCGTCCGGCCGGAACCCGGCCGTCGAGGGGGCCGGGCGCCTGCGCGACCGCATCGAGGCCCAGAACCGTTTCGCCGAACACCACCCGCAGGCCGGTGACGACGTCCGCCGCCGCGAGGGACGCCTCCAGGGCGAGGGACGTGAGGGCGCCCGGCGCCAGGAGGTCCCCCGCCCGCAGGACGAGGACGAAATCCACGGACGGATCGGACAGCAGGGCGGCGACGCGGGCCGTTGCCTCGGGTCCGGGCGGGACGTGATGGTGCTGGAGCGGCCGGTAATCCTGGCCCGCCACGGAGGCGTCCGTGCCGACGAGGCCGGGCGCGCCGGGGGGCGACGGCGTGAGGATGTGTAGATTCGGCCAGGGCCGTCCGTCCGGAAGGGTCGCCGGAACGGCTCCGTCCTTGGCTCGTGGCCCGAAGGGCCACCCGGCGACGCCATGGCCATCGTGTTCGCGCATGACGACGGTCACGTCCGTGATGGGGTGCCGCCGAGACCTCGACACGCTGAACCAGCCCCAGCCTTTAGCCGAGGGTGGGAGGAATTCATGAAGAATTGCTTGTGCTCTCTGAGCCGGGAAGACCGCTCTCCCGGGGAGAGCTGGTCGGAGTGGCAGGATTTGAACCTGCGACCCCCACGTCCCGAACGTGGTGCGCTACCAGACTGCGCTACACTCCGAAGGCCGGCGCGCTGCGCCGACGAGCGGACCTATAGCGAGGCCGACGGCGGCCTGCAAGCGGATCGTTGCCCGGCTGCGCGCTTTCTTCGATGTGCCGACGGTCAGGTGCCGATCCGGTCGGCCCAGTCGGGCGACAGGGCCGCCAGGGCGATCGCCGCCCGGGGAATCGCGAGGGCCACGGCGCCGACCGTGCCCGGTGCGGGCGCGAGGGCGGCCAGGGTCCAGGCGGAGGCCGGCCCATCCGCATCGTCGACCTCCAGCAGGGCCGCAGGGGCGGGTGGGACTGCGACGGCGAACCCGTTCAGTGGCCGCGACAGGCCCGCCCCCACCGCCTTCACGAAGGCTTCCTTGGACGTCCAGCAGGCATAGAACGCGGCCTCCCCGTCGGATCCGTGCGCTTCGAGGGCAGCGACCTCGCGGGGATGGAAATGGGCGCGGGCGATCCGCAGGGCATCGGGCATCGGCCGCGGCACCTCGATGTCGACCCCGATCCGCCCCGTGGGCGAAAGGGCCACGAGGGCGTGCTCGCCCGAATGGGACAGGTTGACGTCGAGGCGTCCGGCCTGCGCACCGGCGAGGCTCGGCCGTCCGAACGCGGAGACCGAGAAGGACAGGGTTCGCGCCTCCGCCTCCAGGGCGCCGGCCAGGAGGAGGCGCAGGGCCGCGTGGCTCGCGATGAAGCGATCCCGGTCGCGGGCCTGCAGGAACCGGTCGGCGCGGAGCGTCTCGTCGCGGTCGAGGAGGGCGAGGCAGGCGGCGCGGCGTGCGGCGTCGAGGCGAAGGCCTGCATGCCAGACGATGGCGCCCCCGGGCCAACCGGGCTCACGGACTGGCCAATCCGAGACCGGCCAATCCGAGACCGGGAATGCGCTTCCGGGAGGACCCGTCACCGCCCGCGCGAGACGGGAAGTCGTCGTGGCGTGTCGCGACGGCTCACGGCGACGAGGATCAGCAGATACCCGATCTCCACCACGGCGAGGGCGCCCACGAACAGGCCGATCGCGGCCTGCACCGACAGGCGGTGGTGAAGGGAGACCAGCAGCACCGCCGAGGCTGAGAGGGCGATCAGGGTCGGCAGGACCATGATCGATTTCCAGGGGAGGGGGTCTCGGTCGTTCATCGGCTCGATCACACTTCCGTGCCCGAGCGTAACGCGACCGCCGCGGGTAGCGAAAGATGCCGGATCGATAAAATTGTACCGAACCTCACGCTGTTGCGTGGGTGTCACATTCAGAAACGAAAACGGCGCCGCCCCGGATATCCGACCCGACGCGACGCCCAGATCCAACCGATATGCCTCGTGCCTACGAGAGCTCGAGAGCCGTCAGGCGTAGACGTTGCCCGCCGTCTGCGGGAATCGCTCGGCGAGGGCCCGGCGCAACTTCTCCAGGGCCCGGTTCTCGATCTGGCGCACGCGCTCCTTCGAGATCCCGAGGCGCAGGCCGAGGGCTTCCAACGTCGCCTGATCCTCGGCGAGACGGCGCTCCTTGAGGATGCGCAGTTCGCGCTCCGACAGCACGGCCAGGGCTTCGTTGAGCCAAGTCAGGCGGCGCTCGCCGTCGACCTGGGCCGAAACCGTCTCGTCGGGCAGGGCCGCGCCGTCCACGAGGAAGTCCATCCGCTCGGACGAGGCCTCGCTCTCCTCGCCGACGGGGGCGTTGAGGGACATGTCGGGCCCCGACAGGCGCGCGTCCATGAGGGCGACATCCTCGCGGGAGACGCCGATGGCAGTGGCGATGCGGCGGTGGATCTCGTCGCCGACATGCTCCTCGGTGGATTGCATGAGGCGGGCACGGAGGCGCCGCAAATTGAAGAACAGGGCCTTCTGGGCCGAACTCGTGCCACCGCGAACGATGGACCAGTTACGCAGGATGTAATCCTGGATCGAAGCGCGGATCCACCATGTGGCGTAGGTCGAGAACCTGACCTCCCGCTCCGGCTCGAACCGGGCAGCGGCCTCCATCAGACCGACATGACCTTCCTGGACCAGATCCGCCATCGGCAGGCCGTAGTGGCGAAAGCGGCCCGCGATGGCGATGACGAGGCGCATATGGGCCTCGATCAGGCCGTGCAGGGCGCGCTCGTCGCGCTTGTCCTTCCAGCGGACGGCGAGGCCGCGTTCTTCGTCCCGGGCAAGGAAAGGCGCTTCCATCGCCGTGCGTATGAACTGACGCCGTATCCCAGCGATGTCCGCCATCCCCGCCTCCGCCTCGTTGAAACGTTCGCTTCTGCCGCAAGATCGGAACGTCCCAGTCGGGGGCGAACACACAGTCTTTGCGTGGCGACTGACAACGGAGGCGTCGCGGCGATTGTTCCCGCATCGCGCTTTGGTGAATACAGATCCGCGCAGGGGCAGCCGGGGTCGATACGAAAAAGCCCGGCGCTGCTGCGCCGGGCCCGGATCTTAGTATCGATTCAGATGGCGCGGATGCGGCTCAGGCCGCCTCTTCCTGGATCTCGTCGGCCTCGGCCTCACCCTCGGCTTCCGCCTCGCCCTTGGCGCGGCGCGGCGACTTCGCCAGGCTCTGCTCGATGAGCTTGAGGGCCTCGGTCTCGGTGATGCGGTTCACCGAGGAAATCTCGCGCACGATGCGATCGAGGGCGGCCTCGTAGAGCTGACGCTCGCTGTAGGATTGCTCGGGCTGGGCCTCTGAGCGGAACAGATCGCGCACCACCTCGGTCACCGAGAGCAGGTCGCCCGAATTGATCTTGGCCTCGTATTCCTGGGCCCGGCGCGACCACATGGTGCGCTTGATCCGGGCGCGGCCGGTAAGCACGTCGAGGGCCTTCTTGACGAGCTCAGGCTCGGCGAGCTTGCGCATGCCGACGCTGTTGGCCTTCGCGGTGGGCACGCGCAGGACCATCTTGTCCTTCTCGAACGAGACGACGAACAGCTCGAGCTTGTACCCGGCGATCTCCTGCTCCTCGATGGCGGTGATGCGGCCGACACCATGCGCCGGATACACGACCGCTTCGCCGGTCTTGAAGCCTTGCCGGCCCGTTGCCGTCGTCTTCTTGGCTGTGGTCATGCGAGAAGCGCCTCCAGAACATCGCGCGGAATCGATCGCCGCGCCGAACCGTAACTCCCGGGGTGGGTCACCCGGCCTCAGCCCCTTGGCCGGAAGCCGATCCTCGAAAGAGGCCGGACCCACGGATTCCCGGGCTAGCCGACACAGCGCAACGAAAGACCGTCCGCCGAAGGCGCCACGCGCCTCCAGCGGTCGATCGCATGCGACCTCGTTTTCTCAAGCTTGCGAGAGAGCCATCTGTCGAGGGCCGGAGGCAGCACGTCGGGCACGAACGACGGCAGGCCACAGGCATAGCACAATCGTGCCGCCGAATCAAAGGATTGCCGGCGCAGGCTCACCCGGCGTCCAACGCGAATCCCCGGCGATCGCATCGCTTTGACGCAGGCCGGGACGCGCGAGCGGCATCGGGAGCGGCAAGCAGCGAACGGTTCGACCCGGCATCCGGCGCAGTCTCCCGGGCGCGACGATCCACCCGGCGCCATGGGCGCGGCAGGCGGTCGAAGCCGGTTCTCGTTCGTCCTCGACGCGCGTCAGTCGCCTTTGCCGGGGCTCGCCGAGAAGTGCGCCTCGAACTTGCCGGCGACCCCGTCCCACTCCTTGGCGTCGGCGGGGGCGTCCTTCTTCTGGGTGATGTTCGGCCAGGTCTTGGCGTAGTCGGCGTTGACCTTCAGCCAGGTCTCGAGGCTCGGCTCCGTGTCGGGCTTGATCGCCTCGGCGGGGCATTCCGGCTCGCACACGCCGCAATCGATGCATTCGTCTGGATGGATGACGAGCATGTTGTCGCCTTCGTAGAAGCAGTCCACCGGACACACCTCGACGCAGTCCATGTACTTGCACTTGATGCAATTGTCGGTGACGACGTAGGTCATGGGGCCTTCAGTCCTCGATCCGCGCCGGCCCGGACCGCGATGGGGAAACCCCACCGACCCGATGGCCTTGCAAATCCGTTGACGCTTTGGCTGGTGCGGGTACCCGCTCCGCCTGATGGGGCAGGCTCTAGACCCTGGCCGAAGGGCTGACAAGCGCGGCAACCCGGCCCTGCGCAGTCGACGGCACCGGTGTCGTACGGGGGACACGGGGTGTTCAGCCCGGCGGCGTGTCGACGACGGTCGTATCCAGGGAGGCCGTGTTGAGATCGGCATAGAGTGTCTGGGCTTCCGGCGCACCGCCGCGGCGTTCGCCGAGGTCGAGCACCCGCACCAGGGCGGTGGTGTGGGCCGCCGCCACGGTGACGACGTCGCCCACCGCGATGGCGGTGGCCGCCGCGTCGGCCCGACGTCCGTTCACCCGGACGTATCCCGCCTCGACGAGGCCCGCCGCGAGGGTGCGGGTCCGCGCGAAGCGCGCGAACCACAGCCATTTGTCGAGACGCTGGCGCCCCGGCTTCATCGAGTCACGGGCGCCTCAACGCTTGTTGCCCTCGCCCGCCTCGAGCTGCGCCTTGAGGGCGGCCAGCTTGGCGAAGGGCGAATCCGGGTCCGGGGCCCGCTCGCGGCGCTGCGGCCGCGGCTCGTCGCGCGGCGCCGCACGGGGTTCGTCGCGCCGGTCGGGACGGGTCCGGCCCGGCTCGAAGCGCTCGCGGCGCTGGGGACGACCGTTCTCGGGCCGTCCACCCTCGCGGCGTCCGCCCTCCGGACGCTCGCCGCCGGGGGCACCACCACGCGGGCGTCCCTGACCGTCGGACGCACCGGCACCGGCCTGACGGCGCTGATCCGGCCGACCTTCGCCGGGGGCGCGGTTGGGAGCCGCCCCGTCGCGGTCGCGACCACCGCCACGCGGGCGGTTCTGACGCGGGGCGCTACGCTGCTGGCGCTGAAGCCGCCAGACCTCGACGGTGACGATCTCCGCCGCAGCAGCCTCGTCCTCGGCGCCTTCGCTCGTTGCGTCCTCGCCCTCGACGCCGTCGGCCGACACGGCCTCGGTGGGGTGCTCGGCCGCGTCGGCGAGGCTGGCGGCCTCGGCCACGGGCTCGGGGGCCGGCTCAATGGTCTCGGCAGTCTCTGCCGAAGTCGTTTCTACCGAAGTCGTCTCGGGCGTGGTCGCTTCTTCCGAGGTCGCTTCTTCCGAAACCATCGCCGGCTCCGGTGCGGTGGCTTCGATGGGGTTCTCGATCAGGGGCGTCGCCACGGCGTCGGCCGTCGCGCCGGGCTCGATGGCGGCATCCACGGCCGTGGCGCCGTCGTGGCCCTCGGCCGCCTGAGCGGCTTCACCCTCTGCGGTGGGGGCATCGTCGTTCGCGGCGCCGTCCCCAGTCGTCGCGTCGGCCGCGTCATCGGCCGGCACGCTCACCTGTACGGGCTGGGTCGAAGCCGCGGGCAGCAGCGGCACGGTGATGGCCGGGCCCGGACGGGTCTCCGGGGCGTAGCCGAGCGACTTCAGGATCGAGGCGAAATCCTCGCCCGAGCAGCCGACCAGCGAGGTCATGCCCACGGTGGCCACGAAGGCGTCGCCGTCGGCGGTGCCGGCGGGCGCCTCGCCCGGCGTGGTGCCGGGGCGGTAGGCGATGGCCGGGCGGATGAGATCGGCGAGGCGCTCGAGGATGTCGACGCGCACGGCGCGCTCGCCGCACACCCGGAAGCCGGCGGCGCGGTAGAGGCCCTTGGCGATCTCGGGGTCGACCTTGATCGAGGTGCGGCCGGAGCTCGCAAGATGCGCGATCTCGTCGAGGCCGCGCTGGTCGAGGCCGCCGTTCTTGAGGGCCCAGAGCTGGGCCGCCAGGGTCCGGGGCGCCGGCTTCAATAGGGCCGGCAGGAAGATGTGATAGGCGCCGAAGCGCACGCCGTGGCGGCGGAGCGCCCCGCGGCCCTCCTGATCCAGGGTGCGCATCTCGTGCATCACCTTGGACCGTTCCAGGACGCCCAGCGATTCGACCACCTGATAGCCGATGCCCTTGGCGAGGCCCGTGAGGTCGGCCGCTGTCTCGATCTCCATGAGCGGCCCGAGGAGCCGCACCACGTGGGCCTTGAGCCAGGCGGTCAGCCGGCCCTCGACCTTGTCGCGGGCGGGGCCCGTGAGCTGCTCGTCGGCCAGCAGGCGCACGTGCGGCTCAAACAGCTTGTCGCCGGGCGTCAGCTTGGCCACCGGGTCGCCGGTCCAGCGCACGACGCCGTCGTGGCTCAGCACCAGGGACGCGTCGGCGGCGGCCGAGAACCGCTCGGCGCGGGCCTCGATCTCGCCGGCGAGCGCCTTCTCGGCCGCGCTGCGCAGGGTCTTGGCCTCATGCCCCTCCGCGCCGGGGTCCGGGACGAACTGGAAGCCATGCAGATGGCCGACATGCTGTCCCTCGACGGTAACGTCCCCGCCGGCGGTGATCTCAGCTTCCAACATCGTATTCTCTCTCAAGCGCCGCATCAGGACGCTGGTACGCCGGTCGACGAAACGACTTGCAAGGCGTTCGTGCAGGGCGTCGGACAGCCTGTCCTCTACCCGACGCGTCTCGCCCTGCCAATGCACCGGATCGATGAGCCAATCCGGCCGGTTCGCCACGAAGGTCCAGGTCCGCCCCTGCGCGATGCGCTGGGAGAGCGCGTCGATGTCGCCGTCGGTGCGGTCGATCATCGCCACGTGCTTGGCGAACCAGTCGTTGGGAATGCGCCCGGCCATGCCCCGCATGAGGAAGCGGAACAGCTGGGCGACGAGGTCGGCATGGGTCTGGGGATGGACCTTGCGGTAGTCCGGCACGCCGCACACGTCCCACAGCCGCTTCACCGTGGCGGGTGTGGAGGCCATGTCGCGGATGTCGTCCTCGCGCATGAGGATCTCGAGGGCCGACTGGTCCTCGCCCATGGGGGCGCGGGTGAGGCCGCGCTCGCGCGGGTGCTCGTCGAGGCTCGCCTGCAGGGCCTTCAGCGACGAGAAGTCGAGGTCCGGGTTGCGCCATTGCAGCACCCGCAGGGGCTCGAAATCGTGGGTCTCCAGGGCCTCGATCATCTCGGGCTCGAAGGGGGCGCAGCGCCCCGTGGAGCCGAAGGTCCCGTCCGAGAGGTGGCGCCCGGCCCGCCCCGCGATCTGCCCCATCTCGGGGGGCGTGAGCTTGCGAAAGCGCGTGCCGTCGTACTTCCAGTTCGCCGCGAAGGCGACGTGGTCGACGTCGAGGTTGAGCCCCATCCCCACCGCATCCGTGGCGATGAGGTAATCGACCTCGCCGGACTGGTAGAGCTCGACCTGGGCGTTGCGGGTGCGGGGCGACAGGGCGCCGAGCACCACCGCCGCGCCGCCGCGCTGGCGCCGGATCAGTTCGGCGATGGCGTAGACCTCCTCGGCCGAGAACGCCACGATGGCCGTGCGCCGGGGCAGGCGCCCGAGCTTCTTCTCGCCCGCGAAGGTCAGCTGCGACAGCCGGGGCCGCGTGGTGGTGTGGACGCCGGGGATCAGCGACTGCACCAGGGGCAGCATGGTCGAGGAGCCGATCAGCAGGGTCTCCTCGCGCCCGCGCTGGTGCAGCAGGCGGTCGGTGAAGACGTGGCCCCGGTCCATGTCGGCGGCGAGCTGGATCTCGTCGATGGCCACGTAGGCGACGTCGAGGTCGCGCGGCATCGCCTCGATGGTGGAGATCCAGTAGCGCGGCCGGTCGGGTTTTATTTTTTCCTCACCCGTGACGAGGGCGACCTTGTCGACCCCGACCTTGGCCACCACCCGCAGGTAGACCTCGCGCGCCAGCAGCCGCAGGGGCAGGCCGATCATGCCCGTCGGGTGGGCGAGCATCCGCTCGATGGCGAGGTGGGTCTTGCCGGTGTTGGTCGGCCCGAGCACCGCCGTGACGCCGCGTGCGCGGGCCTGCGGGGGGAGGGAGGGGCGGAGCATGGGCGCGGGGCGGTCCCTTCGGCGAGACAGGCCGGCGACGGTGAACGTGTCGCGCGGGAAAGGCCCGATCAGTCGCCCCGGCGTGGGCGATGTGGCGGTCCACGCTCATATGGGGCGCCGGCCCCGGTTCCGCCAAGGCCATCGGGGCCAGGTCGGCCCGCGTCGTAACCGCCGCCCGGGTCGTATCCCCCCGGACCCGCACCGCCGAGGCCCGGCACGCCGTAGATCTCGATCCGGGTCCGGGACGGTGGCGCCGCGAGGTCGGCGCAGAGGGTGTCGGGCATGGCCGTGAGCGGCCTGCCCCGGGGGCGGCGCCCCTCCACCACCTCGGCCGAGGAATAGGCGTCGCCGCCGCACCCGGAATCGTCGGTGTTCAAGGGGGCCGCCGCGGCGGGGCCGGCGGCGAGCAGGAGGGCGAGGACGGGACGGAAGCGTCGCATCCGCAGGGTCAGCGCTGCTCGCCGAGGCTCGCGAGGGTGCCGGTCGTGGGCGCCCCGGCCGTCGTCGTGCCGCCGCTGCGGTTCCAGCGCGTCGCCTCGATGATGTTGGTGCCGATGGTGGTGCGCACGGAGATGCGGATCGGCAGGAGCACGCGGGTGCCCTCCACGGGCGCGAGCCACACGGACATGTCGCGGTTGTCCTCCATGAACTTCACCCCCGGCCGGTCGGGCCGGTGACCCGCGATGGCCTGGTAGCGGGCGTTGCAGACGAGGATCGGCCCCGAATAACCCGGCTTCTCCACCGTGCGGGTCTCGCCGTAGCTCAGCACCACGTCGAAGCGGGTGGCGCCGTCGAAGACCGGCAGGGTGCGGTTGCAATTGGCCGGGTCGATGAGCTCGCCCCGGGCCACGGCGGGCATCATCAGGGCGCTCGCCGGATCGATGACGCCGCGCTTGTTCTCGGGCGTGATCGGCACGCGGTCGCCCATGTCGACCAGCGGCGGGGTGATTTCGGCCTGGGTGACGGTGCCGCGCGCCAGTGCCATCCGCACGGCGATGCCGGAATTCGAGGTCTTGGTGGAGATGGCGAAGGCGCTCGGCTGCGGGCCGGTGGCGATGAGGCCGCTGGCGCGGGCCGAGCCCATGCCGCCCGTCACCGCGCCGACGAGGCCCGTGAGCCGGGCCGACACGTCCATGCGGTAGCGCGTGCTCTCGAAGGCCCCCGTCACCTGGGCGGTGCCGATGGGGATGCCGGCGAGCGCGATGCCGTAATCGACGGTGACGTTGGCGGGGGTGGCGGCGGACGCCTTGGGGCGCGCCTGAACCGGCGCCGTCGCGACCATGAGGGCGGCGAGAACCGCGAAGGAAAGGCTGGCGCTGGGGAAACGCTGGGCGCACATGGCTGGGAACTCGGGGTGCTGCGAGGATGCCCGGTCGAGACGCGGCCGGGTCCGTAGTCCCGCATCGTCCGCTCCCATGGTTAACACATCGTTGGACCCGTGCCAGCTTGACCGTGCCGAGGCTGAAAAAGGCCGCGATGCCTTGACGCCTGGGGTACCCTTCCCCTATAGGCTCGCGCCTTCAATGAGAACGCCGCTCCACCGGGCTTGGCGTGCGTGAGACCCATTCGCGGGTGTCCCGCCATCGCCCTGTCGGACATGCGGAACGAACCGGGAAGTTTGATTATGTCGCGCCGTTGCGAACTCACGGGCAAAGCCGTGCAGACCGGCCACCTCGTGAGCCACTCGAACCGCAAGACCAAGTGCCGGTTCCTGCCGAACCTGTGCCAGGTCACCCTGCAGTCGGACGCCCTGAAGCGTCGGGTGCGCCTGCGCGTCACCGCCCATGCCCTGCGCTCCGTCGAGCACCGTGGCGGCCTCGATGCCTTCCTCATCAAGGCGCGCGAGATCGAGCTGTCGCAGACGGCCCGCCTGATCAAGCGCGAGCTGCACAAGAAGCTCGCCGAGGTCGAGACCCCCGTCGCCGCCTGAAGGCCGACGGGCCGGCCCCTGAGCCGGACCAGACATCTCAGTCGAAGCCGTCGCCCGCTTGAGTGCGGGCGGCGGCTTCGTCGTGTCCGGGGTGTCTCCGGTCGCGCGCGGGTGGGGCGCCGCGACCCGGATTGACGCGGCTCCGACCGGATTGTACCGATCGGTACAGCGCTGGCGAATCGGCGCGCCAGGAGTTCGCATGTCCGACGCCCGTCCGCCCCTGCCGCCCTTCACCCGCGAGGCCGCGATTCAGAAAGTCCGCGCCGCCGAGAACGGCTGGAACGGACGCGACCCCCACAAGGTCGCCCTGGCCTACACGCCCGACAGCCGCTGGCGGAACCGCTCGGAGTTCTTCACCGGGCGCCCCGCCATCGTGGCGTTCCTCGAGGCGAAGTGGGCGCGCGAGCACGAGTACCGGCTGATCAAGGAGCTGTGGGCGTTCACCGAGAACCGCATCGCCGTGCGCTTCGCCTACGAGTTCCACGATGCCGCCGGCGCGTGGTTCCGCGCCTACGGCAACGAGAACTGGGAGTTCGACGCCAACGGCCTGATGCGGATGCGCCACGCCAGCATCAACGATCTGCCCATCACCGAGAACCAGCGTCTGTTCCGCTGGGCGGCGCCCGGCCCGCGGCCGGAGGATCACCCGGGGCTCACCGAACTCGGGCTGTGAGCGCCGCGGCCCCGGGCGCGCGGGAGGCGGCGATCCCGGCGCTCGCGGAGGTGTTTCGCGAGCATGGTTACGCCGGGGCCAGCCTCGCCCTGCTCGGTGCCCGCGCGGGGCTCGGCAAGGGCAGCCTCTACCACGCCTTTCCCGGCGGCAAGGCCGAGATGGCGGACGCCGTCCTCGACAGCATCGGCGCCTGGTTCGAGGCGGAGATCTACGCAGCCCTGCGGGACGATCCCGACCCCCGCGCCGCCATCCGGCGCATGCTGTCGGAGACGGATGCGTATTTCCGCTCGGGGCGACGGGTCTGCCTCGTCGGCGCGCTCGCCCTGTCGGAGGGGCGGGACCGATTCGGGATGCGGATCGCGGGGTATTTCGCGGCGTGGCGGGATGCCCTTACGGGAGCGCTGCACCGCGCCGGCCGGGCGGAGGCCGAGATCCTGGCCGAGGACGCCGTCCTGGCGATCCAGGGCGGCCTCGTCCTGGCCCGCGCCCTCGATGACCCGCACGTGTTCGGGCGGCTTCTTGGCCGCCTGGAACGTCGCCTGTGCGGGGTCTAGCGCCGCCCGCCCGCGCGTGAGGCTTTGCGCCCGCCGTTGCCCGCATCCTCCTCGAACAGCTCCGCCAGCTTCTCCGTCATCGCGCCGCCGAGTTCCTCGGCGTCGATGATGGTCACGGCGCGGCGGTAGTAGCGGGTCACGTCGTGGCCGATGCCGATGGCGAGGAGCTCGACGGGGGAGCGGGTCTCGATGTCCTCGATCATCCAGCGCAGGTGGCGCTCGAGGTAGTTGCCCGGATTGACCGACAGGGTCGAATCGTCCACCGGCGCGCCGTCTGAGATCACCATGAGGATCTTGCGCTGCTCCGGCCGGGCGATGAGGCGCTTGTGCGCCCAATCGAGGGCTTCGCCGTCGATGTTCTCCTTCAGCAGCCCCTCGCGCATCATCAGCCCGAGGTTCTTTCGCGCCCGGCGCCAGGGAGCGTCGGCGCTCTTGTAGACGATGTGGCGCAGGTCGTTGAGGCGACCGGGCGCGTTCGGCTTCGACGCGGCGAGCCACGCCTCGCGCGATTGCCCACCCTTCCACGCCCGGGTGGTGAAGCCCAGGATCTCCACCTTGACGCCGCAGCGTTCCAGGGTCCGCGCCAGGATGTCGGCGCAGGTGGCCGCCACGGTGATGGGCCGGCCGCGCATGGAGCCGGAATTGTCGAGCAGCAGGGTCACGACGGTGTCGCGGAAGTTCGTGTCCTTCTCCTGCTTGAAGGAGAGGGGCTGGAACGGGTCCGTCACCACCCGCACGAGGCGGGCGGGGTCGAGCTGGCCCTCCTCGAGGTCGAAATCCCAGGCGCGGTTCTGCTGGGCCAGGAGCCGGCGCTGGAGCCGGTTGGCGAGGCGCCCGACCACGCCCTGCAGGTGGGCGAGCTGCTTGTCGAGGTAGGTCCGCAGGCGGGCCAACTCCTCGGCGTCGCAAAGGTCCTCGGCGTGGATCACCTCGTCGAAGCGGGGATTGAACACCTTGTAGTCGGGGCCGCGGGCCTCGTTGCCCCGAGACGAAGGCGGCCGCCAAGCCTCCGAGGCCTCCTCCGATTCGGCGTTCTCGGCCTCCTCCGGCAGTTCGCCGGACGGGGCGTCGGCCGATTCGGTGGCGCCCTCCTGGAGGTCGTCGGAGGCCTCTTCCGACACCTCCATCTCGGCGCGGTCGCCCTGCGACTGCTCCTCGGCCTCGCCCTCGCTCGGGGTCTGCTCGTCGTCCTGGGACTCGCCCTCGTCGTCGTCGTTGTCGTCGTCCTCGGGGTCGAACGGCGTCTCGTCGGCCATGTCGAGGGAGCTGAGGAGGTCGCGCACGGAGCGGGCGAAGGCGCGCTGGTTCTCGAGTGCGCCGATGAGCCCGTCGAGGTTCGGCCCAGCCTTGTCCTCGATATGGGCGCGCCAGAGGTCGACGATCTTCTGCGCCGCCGGCGGGGGCGCCTGGCCGGTGAGGCGCTCGCGCACCATGAGGGCGACGGCGTCCTCCATGGGGGCGTCGGCCCGGTCGGTGATCGCCTCGTACTTGCCGCCGCGATGGTAGCGGTCCTCCAGCATGGCGGAGAGGTTCGAGGCGACGCCCGACATCCGCCGCGCGCCGATGGCCTCGACCCGGGCCTGCTCGACGGCGTCGAACACCGCCCGCGCGCCGGAATTCTCGGGCGCCAGACGGCGATGGACGGCCACATCGTGGCAGCCGAGCCGAAGCGCCATGGAATCGGCGTTGCCGCGCAGGATCGCCACGTCGCCGGGCGTCAGCTTGCGCGGCGGTTCGGGCAGGCGCGCCTTGTCGCCGGTCAGCGCCGGCCGGTCGCTGGCATAGACCACCTCGACCTCGGCCCGCTTGGCGATGGCGCGCAGGCAACCGGCCACCGAGCGCTTCAGCGGTTCGGCGACGGGCTCGCGGCGTTCGCCGGCTTTGCGGTTGGAGATGCTCACGGGCGCTGCTTCTTCACCGAGTCAAAATCGAAGGGCCGGTTCAGGATGTCGTCCCATTCGTAGGGGCATTCGGGGGGAAACTCATCCGGCGGGAGGTGCGTCTCGTCGGACGCCCACTCCCGTGCGTCCGGGTAGGCGTTGCCCAGAGCCTCGTCGATGCGCGACTTCAGACCGGGGTTGCTCGCCAGAATGCGCTCGTAGCGGCGACGCTGCTCGCGGATCGAGAAGATCCAGCTCGGCGTACGGTGCTCGGGCTGCTGATCCCATTTGAGCATGTGCATCACGAGGACGCGCAAGGCGCTCTGAAGCTTGCCGAACTCGCTCTCGGACAAGCTCTCCAACTCCTCGGCGATATGATCGAGATCGAGCGCATCGACCCGCCCGGCACGGAGAAGCGCGACCTGCTCCTGCACCCAGGTGTAAAGGTCGTCCTCGTAGCGCGTCCGGCCGGGGACCACCTCCCCCGTACGCGGTCCGCCCTTCACAGCCGGCTCGCCCATCGCGTCCTCCGCCAAAGATTCCCTAGCTCAGGGCCACGTTCGAGGCGCTCTCGGGCAGGTCCTTGCCGAAGGCGCGCTGGTAGAACTCCGCCACGAGGGTGCGCTCCAGCTCGTCGCACTTGTTGAGGAACGTCACCCGGAAGGCGAAGCCGATATCCTGGAAGATGTCGGCGTTCTCGGCCCAGGTGATGACCGTGCGGGGGCTCATGACCGTCGACAGGTCGCCGTTCATGAACGCATTGCGGGTCAGATCGGCCACGCGCACCATCTTGCTGACGATCTCGCGGCCGCCGTCGCGCTGGTAGTGCAGGGCCTTGGACAGGACGATGTCGACCTCGCGGTCGTGGGGCAGGTAGTTGAGGGTGGTGACGATGGACCAACGGTCCATCTGGCCCTGATTGATCTGCTGGGTGCCGTGATAGAGGCCCGAGGTGTCGCCGAGGCCCACGGTGTTGGCGGTGGCGAACAGCCGGAAGGCCGGGTGCGGGCGGATGACCCGCTTCTGGTCCAGCAGGGTCAGGCGGCCGGAGAGTTCGAGGACGCGCTGGATCACGAACATCACGTCGGGCCGGCCGGCATCGTACTCGTCGAACACCAGGGCCACGTTGTTCTGCAGGGCCCAGGGCAGGATGCCGTCCTGGAAAGCAGTGATCTGCTTGCCCTCCTGCAGCACGATGGCGTCCTTGCCGACGAGATCGATGCGCGAGACGTGGCTGTCGAGGTTGATCCGGATGCAGGGCCAGTTCAGGCGGGCGGCGACCTGCTCGATATGGGTCGACTTGCCGGTGCCGTGATAGCCCGTGACCATGACGCGGCGGTTGCGGGCGAAGCCCGCCAGGATCGCCAGGGTGGTCTCCCGGTCGAAGATGTAGTCCGGGTCGAGGTCGGGCACATGCTCGTCGGTCTTCGTGAAGGCCGGAACCATGAGGTCGAGGTCGATGCCGAAGGCCTCGCGCACGGAGACGGTCCGGTCGGGCAGCGAGGCGGGCGAGACGTCAGAGAGCATACGGGACCTCGTGGAGCGGGCGCCGGCGGGACCGGAACACGCGGGGGCTGTGTCGGGCGAGAGGGGCGCGACGCGCGCGGAGCCGCTTTCGCCCCGTCATCTAGGGGACGGCGCCGGGGGACGCCAAGGGTGGATGCCACACGAAAGAGACGTGGTCGGGCACGATATAGGGCGTTGCGCGCCGATTGCCGCCCCGGCCCGGGCCGACCAGACCTGCAAATCCGACCAGACCTGCAAATCCGACCGGATCCCGAAAATCCACGCAGGGTTCGTGCCGCGCTCAGCACAACCCGGCGGCGCGCAGGGCGTCGTGGGCGCGGATGATGTCGCGCAGGCGCTCCTCGAACGAGCGGTCGCCGCCGTTGGCGTCGGGGTGGAAGCGCTTCACCAGCACCTTGTACTGCGCCTTGATGGCCGCCGAATCGGCGTTCTCGTCGAGCCCGAGGACGTCGAGGGCCTTGAGGGTGGCCGAGGAATGGCGCGGCCGGCGCGGCTCGGGCGCGCGCTTGCGCCGGGCGGTCTCGCCGACGCCCTCGGCGCGCAGGATGTCGAGGGGATCGACATAGGCCCAGTCGCGCGTGGCCTCGGGCTTCGGCTTCGCCGCGGCGGTGGCGGGGTTCACCCCCATGGCCCAGGTCGGGCGATGGCCGATGATGGCGTCCTTCTGGAAGGCCTGCACGGCGGCGTCGTTCATGCCGTCGAAGTAGTTGTACGTGGCGTTGTAGGCCTTCACGTGGTCCATGCAGAAGCGCCAGTACTGCCCCTCCGCCTTCCGGCCCTTGGGGGCGCGGTAGAGCCCGGGGTTCTGGCAGCCGGGCGTGTCGCAGCCCTGCGCCGACGCCTTCTTGGGCTCGTCGCAGGTGCGCTTGATGCGGATGCTGTCGAACAGGGGCGAGTTGAGATCCATGATGGGGCGATTATGAGAGGGCGGGTCGCAGACACAAGAGCGCCGGGCCTGATGCCGCATGCGGCCATCGGGGGTTGACGGGAGCGGCGGCCAAGCCCCCGAACGAGCGAGCCCCGAACGCGAGATCATTCGCCCGGAAGGAGACCGCACCATGACGACCATGAGGGACTGGATCGACGAGACCTTGCGATCCGCGCTCGCGCCGACGCATCTCGACGTGATCGACGAATCGCACCTGCACGCCGGCCATGCCGGGGCGCGGCCCGAGGGCGAGACCCATTTCAGACTTGATGTCGTCTCGGCGGCGTTCGACGGCAAGAGCCGGGTCGAGCGCCACCGCCTCGTCAACGGCGCCCTCGATCCGGCGTTCAAGCGCGGCCTGCACGCCCTGGCGGTGCGGGCGCGGACGCCGGCCGAGGCCGCCTGATCGAACGGGCCGGAGACCGTCGCCGTGGCGCTTCAGTGCACGCCCCAGATCAGCATCGACGAGGCGGAGCTGGAGGAAAGCTTCGTGCGCGCCTCGGGCCCCGGCGGGCAGAACGTCAACAAGCTGTCCACCGCGGTGCAGCTGCGCTTCGATGCGCGGCGCTCGCCGTCCCTGCCCAACGCCGTCGCGGTGCGGCTGATGCGGCTCGCCGGCCGGCGCCTGACGCTGGACGGCATCATCGTCATCTCGGCCCAGCAGCACCGGACCCAGGACCGCAACCGGGCCGATGCCCGCGAGCGCCTCGCCGCCCTGGTGGCGGAGGCCGCCGTGCCGCCGACCCCGCGCCGGGCCACGCGCCCGACCCTGGCCTCGAAGAAGCGGCGCCTCGACGAAAAGTCGAAGCGCTCCGACACCAAGCGCCTGCGCGGGGACCGGGGCGACGGGTGATCCCCGACACCCGCCCGCCTCAGGGCGTCGGGGCGGCGGTGCCGTCCGGCGGATGGTGCTCGACCTCGCCGCTGACGTAGGGGCTGCCGGGCTTGGCGATGGTGAGCACCAGGGCGATGACCGCGAGCAGGGCCGCCAGGGCCGCCGGGAACAGGAACGCGTCCTCGCCGTAATGCATCTGCAGCACGCCGCCGATGACCGCGCCGGTGCTGAGCGCCGCCCACAGGGGGGCCTGGATCCAGAACGACGGCGCGACCACGCCGAGGAGCAGGTTGGCGAGCCCGGTTCCGAACCGCACCACGGCGCCGGTGACGTAGGTGAGCGCCAGGCTGCGGCCGCCCTCGTCCTGCAGGGTCGCGTTCTGGAGGCCGAGCGCGATGACGATGGGATAGGCGTGGAGCGGGAACGCGAAGGTGCCGTGGGGCACGATGAGCCCGACGGTGAGCAGCACCGCCTGGAGCAGCAGCAGCACGGACAGGCGCCAGCGCCCGACCCAGGCTGCGATGAGCGTGCCCGCGAAGGCGCCGAAGCAGAACAGGATGATGACGGAGGCGACGCGCGAGGTGCTCTCCCAGTCGAACCGGCTGACCGACACGCCGAACCGCGTGGTGTTCCCGCTCATGAACGACATGAACAGCTGCGAGAATTCGAGGAAGCCGATGGAATCGGCGCAGCCCGCCACGGCCGAGAGGGCGAGGGCGAACGGGATGCGCGTTCGCGCGCTGGCGGGAAACGCCTTGCTCTGCGGGTCTGCCATGGAATCTCCAGAGGATCGGCCCCGGGGAGGGGCAGGGAAACGGCCCGACGCGGGGACGACGCCACGACGCGGGATTGCCGGTCCCCATACGCGCCCGGGCGCGCAATGGGATTCCGGGAGGCTGTCGAATCTGGCCATGGCGTGCCGTGCGGCACCTGTCCACCGTTCCGCCTCGCGGGGACCGGATGATCGGCTGACGTTCGCGTGATCCGGCTTGCCGGCGACCCACCCTCGCCCGTGATCCGAACTCGCCCGGGATCCGGACCGGATCAGCCGGGCCGGCGGGCGACGACGATGCGTCCCGGGACGGGCAGGCCGCGTTCGCGCCGGAGGGTCGCGGGGTCGAGGCATTCGAGGACGAGGCCGGCCCGCGCCACGGCCCGTTCCACCAGGACATCGCCATGGGCGTAGCGGGCGTCCGGGCCGAGCACGAGGCCGTCGCCCGCATGGGATTGCACGCTGAAGCCGAGGCACCCGCCCGGCCGCAGCACTCGCGCGGACCCCGCTAGGAGGTCCGTGAGTCCGCCCACGTAAATCATCACGTCGGCGGCGGTGACGAGGTCGGTCCCGGCGTCCGGTTCCGCCGCGAGGCCCGCCACGAGGTCGGCCTCCACCAGGCGGGCGTAGCGCTTCCCCCGCGCGGCCTCGTCCAGCATGAGGGGCGAGAGGTCGATGCCCGTGAGGTGGCGCGCCCGGTCGCCCAGGGCCGCGCCCACGAGGCCGGTGCCGCAGCCGAGGTCGAGCACGGTGTCGTAGACCGCCGGCGCGTCCGGCAGGCGATCGAGGGCGGCGACGATGAGTTCCGGCGCCCGGTAGGCGAGGTCGTCCACGAGGTGGCGCTCGAACCGCGCGGCGTAGGCGTCGAACAGGGCACGGATGTAGGCCGGGGAGATCGCCCCCAGAACGCCGCCGTCGCCGTCCTCCCGGCGGCCCGCGCCGATCTGCGCCAGGGCGAGCCGGGCGCCCTGCACGTCCTCGGGGTCGAGGTCGAGGGCCGCCGCGTAGGCCCGCAGCGCCGCGTGGTGGTCGCGGAGGTCGCCGTGGGTGACGTAGCGGGCCTCCCGCGCCCGGCCGAGGAGAAACCAGGCCGGGGCGTAGCGGGGGGCGATCTCCAGGGTCTGCTCCGCCATCTCGGCGGCCCCAAGGGCATCGCCCTCGGCCAGGCACCCCTCGGCGTAGGCGTAGCGTCTGTCGGCGAGGAACTCGCCGGAACCGGAGGGGCGTGACATGCTGGGTGGGGGCGGCCGCTTCGCTCGGGGATCGGGCGCCCTATATGCCGCGCCGATGACCTTCAGCGCCAGCGATCTCCTCACCCTGACCCGCGAGGGGCTCTACTGCCCCCTCGGCGATTTCCACGTCGATCCGACCTGGCCCGTGCCCCGGGCCCTGATCACCCACGGCCACGCCGACCACGCCCGCGCCGGCCACGGGCAGGTGCTCGCCACGGGCCAGACCCTGCGGATCATGGCCGTGCGCTACGGCGAGGATTTTTGCGAGACCCGCCAGGAGGCCAAGCTCGGCGAGGACATCCGCGTCGGCGACGTCACCGTCCGCTTCGCCCCCGCCGGGCACGTCCTCGGCTCGGCCCAGATCGCGATTCAGGCGCGGGGCGTGCGCGTCGTGGTCTCGGGCGACTACAAGCGCGCGCCCGATCCGACCTGCCTGCCCTTCGAGGTCATGCCGTGCGACGTGTTCATCACCGAGGCGACCTTCGGCCTGCCGGTGTTCCGCATGCCCGACACCCGGGACGAGGTTCAAAAACTCCTCGATTCCGTGGCGCTGTTCCCCGAGCGCGCCCACATCGTCGGCGCCTACGCGCTCGGCAAGGCCCAGCGGGTGATGGCCCTGCTGCGGGAGGCCGGCTACGACCGGCCGATCTACCTCCACGGCGCCATGGAGAAACTGACGGAGCTGTACAAGCAGGAGGGGATTCCGCTCGGCGAGACCCCCAAGGTCGTCGCGGCCGAGCGGGGCAAGCTCCACGGCGCCATCGTGCTGTGCCCGCCCTCCGCGATCCAGGACGTGTGGTCGCGCAAATTCCCCGATCCCGTCGCCTCCTTCGCGTCGGGCTGGATGCGGGTGCGCGCCCGCGCCCGCCAGAAGGGCGCCGAACTCCCCCTGTGCATCTCCGACCATTCCGACTGGCCCGACCTCTGCCGCACGATCCGGGAGACCGGGGCCGGGGAGGTCTGGGTGACCCACGGGCAGGAGGACGCCCTGGTGCATTGGTGCGGGACCCAAGGGATCAAGGCCAAGCCCCTGCACCTGCTGGGCTACGGCGACGACGGCGAGGCCGAGCCGGGCGTCGCGGAGGTCGCCGCGTGAACCACTTCGCCCAACTCCTCGACCGTCTCGCCTACGAGCCGCGCCGCAACGCCAAGCTGCGCCTGCTGCAGGATTACTTTTCGCGGACCCCCGATCCCGAGCGCGGCTTCGCCCTCGCGGCCATGACCGGCAACCTGACCTTTCGCGAGGCGAAGCCCGCGATGATCCGCGGGCTGGTGGAGGCGCGGGTCGATCCGGTGCTGTTCGCCCTGTCGCACAACTACGTCGGCGATCTCGCCGAGACCACGGCGCTGATCTGGCCGGCGCCTGACGTCACGGCTTCCCTCGATGCCCTTACGCCCGGGCGTGGGGATGCGCCCCCGCCTCTCGGCCACAACAACCCGCCGCCCCACATCCCGACCCTGGCGGAGGTGGTCGAGACCCTCGCCACCGTGAAGAAGGCCGACCTGCCGGCCCGCATCGCCGAGTGGCTCGACGCGCTGGACGAGACCGGGCGCTGGGCGCTGCTCAAGCTCATCACCGGGGCCCTGCGCGTCGGCGTCTCGGCGCGTCTGGCCAAGACCGCCGTAGGGGCGCTCGGCGGCCACGAGGCCGACGCGGTGGAGGAGGTCTGGCACGGGATGGTGCCGCCGTACCTGAGCCTGTTCGCCTGGGTCGAGGGGAAGGCCGAGCGCCCCACCACCCTCAACCCGGCGCCGTTCCGGCCGCCGATGCTGTCGCACCCCATCGACGCGGAAACAGACTTCGAGAAACTCGACCCGGCGGCGTTCTCGGGCGAGTGGAAGTGGGACGGCATCCGCGTCCAGCTCTCGGGCGGCCGCGACGAGGCGGGAAGCCAAGTCGCGCGGGTCTATTCGCGCACGGGCGAGGACATCACCGGCGCGTTCCCGGATCTGGCGCAGGCCATCACCTTCACGGGCACGCTGGACGGCGAATTGCTGATCCTGAAGGCATCCCGCGTCCAGAGCTTCAACGTCCTGCAGCAGCGCCTCAACCGCAAGGCGGTGACCCCGAAGCTCCTGGAGGAATTCCCCGCCCATGTCCGGGCCTACGACCTCCTCACGGCGGAGGGCGCGGACCTGCGCCCGCTGCCCTTCGCCGAGCGCCGGGCGCGGCTGGAGACGTTCGTCGGTGCCCTCGACCACGCCCGCATCGATCTCTCGCCCCTCGTGCCCTTCGCCACCTGGGAGGATCTTGCCGAAGCGCGCGCCGACCCGGCCGCCGTGGGGGCGGGGGAGGATGCCGACGCCATCGAGGGCGTGATGCTGAAGCTGCGCGACAGCCCCTACCTGCCCGGCCGCCCCAAGGGGCCGTGGTGGAAATGGAAGCGCGAGCCCCACCTCGTCGACGCCGTGATGATGTACGCCCAGCGCGGCCACGGGAAGCGCTCGTCGTTCTACTCGGACTACACCTTCGGCGTGTGGCGGCCCCGCCAGGACGGCAGCCTCGAACTGGTGCCCGTCGGCAAGGCCTATCACGGCTTCACCGACGCGGAACTGGCCAAGCTCGACCGCTACGTCCGCAACCACACGGTCAAGCGCTTCGGCCCCGTGCGCGAGGTCGCGTACGGCCTCGACGAGGGGCTGGTGCTGGAGATCGCCTTCGAGGGCGTGCAGCGCTCGACCCGGCACAAGTCCGGCGTCGCGCTCCGCTTCCCCCGCGTGCACCGCATCCGCTGGGACAAGCCAGCGGCGGAGGCCGATCGCATCGCCCTCCTCGAAACCATCCTGGCCCGGGGGACGAGCGAGATCGCCCCGGGCGCCACCCTGGAGATCCCCTCATGACCCGTGGCGCCCGCATCGGCGAACTCGACGGCTTCCGGGTGGGCCCGGTGAGCCGGCAGGCGAGCGCCCGCCTCGTGGTGGCGACGGAGGGCCCCGGCTTCACCGACATCACCGGACGCGTCGCCGCGTTCGTGGCCCGCAGCGGCGTCGCGCACGGCGTGCTGACGGTGTTCTGCCGGCACACCTCGGCCTCCCTGACCATCCAGGAGAACGCCGACCCGGACGTGCAGACCGACCTGATGACCGCCCTCGACGGGTTCGCCCCGCGCCACGGCGCCTACGTGCACGGCAGCGAAGGCCCGGACGACATGCCGGCCCATATCCGCACCCTGGTGACGGATGCGAGCCTCGCCGTGCCGGTGCTGGACGCCCGCCTCGCGCTGGGCACCTGGCAGGGCATCTACCTCATCGAGCACCGCGACCGGCCGCACCGGCGGGAGATTGTCCTCGCGGTTGTGGGGGCCTGACGCAGTCCCTCGGGCTCGACGGCCGAGGCCGCTGCCGATGCCCCGGCCAGGCTCGATGCGTCGCATCCCTCCACGCTTGGCCTAGGCCCCTCTTCGGCCTCGGTTCCTCCGCGCTATCGAAACGCAGGCGCTGCGGCGTCGACGGTCGCGGTTCCGCCCCTGGCGAGGGCATCCACGACGGCCTCGGGGTGGCGATAGATCGTCCAGATGAGAGTCATGGCCGTCGCGTTCGGCTTCGACTTGCCCTGCTCCCAGTTCTTGACCGTTGCTTCCTCCAGCCCGAACCGCAGGGCGAACTGAGCTTGCGAGAGATGCAAGGATTCCCGCACGATCCGAACCGAGATCTGGTCCGGCCAATGCCTGCGCGCGTCGATGCCCAAAGCCGTCAGTTCGGAGATCAGGTGGTTCAGGCTCTCGACCTTCGGCACCTCGACATAGGCCTCGCCCGTATCGAAGAGTTCGGTCATGACCGCGTGAGCGGCCTTCACCGGGAGATGCCGACGGATCAGGGCGCGGGCCGCCGCCACCGTGCTTAGGTCAGCGTCCGGCCGCCGCTTGAGGCTGAGGCGCTCTGCGGAGCCTTCGCGGACGGGGGGCTCGTCCCGGATTTGCACCCGTGTTCCGAACACCGCCAACAGTGTGGATCTCGTCGACATCCAGCTGCTCCATGACCCCCTGCACGATGTCCCGTAGCGCAGCCGCGCCCCATTGCTCCGCCGGATCGCCACCGATGTGCAGGCCAGCAAGAGTTCGGCCCAGGAGCGTCACCTCGGCCATGACGTCGAGGGATCCACGCGGGGTCTGCACCGCGACCGTGAAAATCGGGTCGTCGCTATTGGCGTGATCGACGACGATCCCGACGTCACACGCCACGACACATCCTATGCCCTACGCAACTTGCGTACAAGGTGCAGGCAGGCGTCGTCGCCTCGTGTCTGCCGGCGAACCTCACGCACGCTCCGCGACGAACGCTCGATACCCCTTCGCCCGCAGGTCGCAGGCCGGGCAGGTCCCGCACCCGTAGCCCCAATCATGCCGCGCGCCCCGCTCGCCGAGGTAGCAGGTGTGGCTCTCCTCCACGACGAGGTCGACCAGGGGCCGGCCGCCGAGGGTTTCGGCCAGGGCCCAGGTCGCGGCCTTGTCGATCCACATGAGGGGTGTGTGGAGAACGAAGCGGCGGTCCATGCCGAGGTTGAGGGCCACCTGCAGGGCCTTGATCGTGTCGTCGCGGCAATCGGGGTAGCCGGAATAATCCGTCTCGCACATGCCGCCGACGATGTGGCGCAGGCCCCGCCGGTAGGCCAAAGCCGCCGCGAAGGTGAGGAACAGCAGATTGCGGCCCGGCACGAAGGTGTTGGGCAGGCCGTCCGCCGCCAGGGCGATCGCGGTGTCGCGGGTGAGCGCCGTGTCGGAGACGGCGCCGAGCGCCGCGAGGTCGAGGGTGTGGTCGTCGCCGAGGCGGGACGCCCAGCCCCGGTTCAGGGCCGTCATGCCGTCCCGCAGGGCGGCCCGGCCGTCGAGTTCGATCCGGTGGCGCTGGCCGTAGTCGAAGCCCAGGGTCTCGACGCGGGGGAACCGGTCGAGCGCCCAGGCGAGGCAGGTGGCCGAATCCTGGCCGCCCGAGAACAGGACCAGGGCGCCGTCGTGGCTCACCGGGTCTCGCCTTCGTATTCCGCCCAGGACATCGGCGTCTCGTAGACCTTCACCGAGGACAGGGCCGGCAGGGCCGACTTGGTGCGGCCCCAGATCCAGGCGGCGATGTGCTCGGCCGTGGGATTCTCCAAGCCTTCGATGTCGTTGAGGCAGTAATGGTCGAGCTGCAGCAGCACGGGGGCGAAGGCGTGCTCCACGTCGAAGAAATCCACCACCCAGCCGGTGTCGGGATCGACGGCGCCGGTGAGCGTCAGCTCCACCCGGTAGGAATGCCCGTGCATGCGGTGGCAGCGATGCGTCTCGGGCACGTTCGGAAGGCGGTGGGCCGCCTCGAAGGTGAAGGCTTGGGTGATCTTCATGGGTCGCAATCTACACGGCTCGCTAGGGGATTCCGATGATCTTGTGGGTCTGGAGCGAGAGCCGCCAGCGCGCGTCGCTCCGACAGTACGCGACGGCCGCCTGCGTGTTGGCGCGGCGCGCCGGCCCGTCCATGGGCTGGAGCCAATGGTGGCGGAAGGGCAGATCCGCGAAATGCGCCGGATCGGCCGCGGCCTCCGCCTGCGGATAGACGAGCTTGAGTTCGTGGCCCGTGCGCTGCACCAGGGGATTGCCGGCCTTGGGACTGACGCAGATCCAGTCGATCCCCTCGGGCGCGGCCAGGGTGCCGTTGGTCTCGACCGCGATCTCGAACCCACGGGCATGCACCGCCGCGATGAGGGCGTGATCGAGCTGGAGCAGGGGCTCGCCGCCCGTGAACACCACGTAGCGATGGTGCGGCCCGCCGGTCCAGGTCGTGGCGATGGCGTCCGCGAGGGCGTCCGGCGTGGCGAACCGGCCGCCGCCCTCGCCGTCCATGCCGAGGAAATCGGTGTCGCAGAACCGGCAGGCCGCATCGGCGCGGTCCTGCTCGCGGCCGGACCACAGGTTGCAGCCGGTGAACCGGCAGAACACCGCCGCCCGGCCCGCCTGCGCGCCTTCGCCCTGGAGGGTGTGGAAGAGTTCCTTGACCGCGTAAGCCATGCTGTTCCGGGGCGCCCCTCGCCAAGCGCCGCGCCCGATGTTCCCGAATGAGGCCCTGCACATAGGCCCGCCGCGCCCGCGAGGCCACACCGAACCGCGCGGATGCCGTATCGCGGGAAGACGGGCCGGCCGTCGGCCTCACGATCGCTGCGCCTGCTTCATGGAAAACACCCAGCCCATCCACGCGAGCGCGGCTGGCCTGTGCGCTGCGAAACCCTTCGCCATGCTCTCGCCACGGAGGCCGGGTTGGTGGCATCCGAATGGCGGGGACCCTCGCCCGAGCTTTGCCGTTGCCCCCAACATGTCCGCCGGGTTCGATGTCCATCGAGCCGGACTGGACCTTTCCGAGACAGGCCCGATGTCGAACCCGTTGTTGAGGCGTCTCGCCTTTGGTTTCACGGCGTGCGTGGGACTGCTCGGTGCGAGTTCCGCCGGCGCGGTGACCGCGCCGATCCTCGTCGTCGAGGTGGATTCCGGCAAGGTGATCTACGCGCAGGGTGCCACCGACCCGTGGTTTCCCGCCTCCATCACCAAGCTGATGACCGTCTACGTCGCCCTCGACCTCGTGCGCCAGGGCAAGGTCTCGCTGGATTCGCTCCTCACCATCTCGCCCGCCGCCGCCGCCGAGCCGCCCTCGAAGATGGGCTTCCGGCCGGGCACGCAACTCACCCTCGACAACGCCCTGAAGATCATCATGGTGAAGTCGGCCAACGACGTCGCCTGGGCCATCGGCGAGAATCTCGGCGGCTCCATCGACGGCTTCTCCGCGATGATGAACGAGACCGCCCAGCGCATCGGCATGCGCGAGAGCCGGTGGACCAACCCCAACGGCCTGCCCGACGCCCGGCAATGGACCACGGCCCGCGACATGGCGATCCTCGGCCGCGCGCTCATCCGCGACTTTCCCGACAATCGCGGTCTGTTCTCCATCTCGGCGATCCAGTTCGGCAAGTCGATCATGGCCAACCACAACGGCCTGCTCGGGCGCTACGCCGGGGCCGACGGCATGAAGACCGGCTTCATCTGCGCGGGTGGGTTCAACGTGGTGTCGAGCGCCACCCGCAACGGGCGCCGCCTCATCACCGTGGTCATGGGCCAGCCGAGCGCCCGCGAGCGCGACCTCAAGGCCTCCGACCTGTTCGATTACGGCTTCGGCCAGTCCGCCGGCTGGACGGCCCAGACCCTCGACGCCCTGCCGACCTCCGCCATCGCCGAGCCGCCGGACCTGCGCCCCTACATCTGCGACCGGAAGAAGCCCATGCCGGTGGACGAGGGCCCGGGCGCCATCGCGGGCAACACCGACAGCTCCAACGCCCAGATCCTCGCCGCGGCGGCGCTCCCCGGTTCGGCCCTGGCGCTCGCCACCCTCAACAACGGCGCCATGCGGGGCCGTGCCCTGCCGGCCCGCGCCCCGCTCCAGCCTATTCCCGTGTGGATCGGCCGCAATCCGGCCGAGGGCGCCATCGTCCTCAACGCCCAGGCGGAAGCCGACAAGGCCGAGCGCGCCCAGACGCAGGCCGCCGCCCGCAAGGCCCGCCTCGACACCCTCGCGGCCCGCCGCGAGGCGGCGAAGGAGGCCCGTCAGGCGCAAGCGAAATCGGACCCGAAGCACCCCGATGCCAAGAAGGTCAACGGCAAGACGCCCGAGTCGAAGAAGGCCCTGGCGCGCGGCAAGTCCACAGTCCCGTCGACGGCGAGCGCCTATGCCCCCGTCGAGTCGACGCCGGTCTTGGAGGGCGCGCCGAAGCTCAAGGTGACCACCCCCGCCGGAAAGACGGCGCCGAAGGGGGGCAAGCCCGAGGCGAAGGTCGAGATCAAGCCGGTCGCCAAGCCAGCGACCAAGCCGGTCGTCAAGCCGAAGCAGGCGGCCCGCCCGGCGAAGGCCGGCGACGACGAGTAACGCCGGGGGCTTCCCCCACGGCTGGGGCCAAGCCCCGGCATCGGAGCGGTCGAGCCTCGGTATCGGGGCGATTGAGCCCCGGCGCGCGCCGGGTTAGGCCATCCCCATGACTGCATCCCCCGCTTCCGTCCTCTCGCCCACCGATCCGCGCGCGCCCGCGCCGATCCCCCTGACAGTTCTCACGGGCTTCCTCGGGGCCGGCAAGACCACCCTGCTCAATCGGATGCTGCGGGATCCCGCGCTCGCCGACACCGTGGTGATCGTCAACGAGTTCGGCGAGATCGGCCTCGACCATCTCCTCATCGAGACGGTGGACGAGGACATGATCCTCCTCGGCGCCGGCTGCCTGTGCTGCACCGTGCGGGGCGACCTCATCGCCACCCTCGAAGACCTGCTGCGCAAGCGCGACAACGGCCGCATCCCGCCGTTCCGCCGCGTGGTCATCGAGACCACGGGCCTCGCCGACCCGGCCCCGATCCTCCACGCCCTGATCTACCATCCCTACCTGGTGATCCGGTACCGCCTGCAGGGCGTCGTCACGGTGGTGGACGCGGTCAACGGCGACGCGACCCTCGACGCGCACCCGGAGGCCGTCCGGCAGGCGGCGGTGGCCGACCGGCTGGTGCTGACCAAGGCGGACCTGGCGGAGGGAGGCACCGACGCCCTCGTCGCCCGCCTGCGTGCCCTCAACCCGGCCGCCCCCATCGACGGCGCCGACGTCGCCCCGGCCGACCTTCTCGGCGGCTTCTTCGGCCTCGCCGGCAAGAGCGCCGATGTGGCCGCGTGGCTCGGGGTAGAGGCCGTGGCGGCGCACCACCACCATGATCACGCGCACGACCACGGGCACGGCCATCATCATCACGACGTGAACCGGCACGACGCGGCGATCCGGGCCTTCACCCTGACCCACGACGTGCCGGTGCCGCGCGCCCGGTTCGAGATGTTCCTCGACCTCGTGCGCTCGGCCCACGGCCCCAAGCTCCTGCGCCTCAAGGGGCTGGTGGCCCTCTCCGACGCGCCGGACAACCCCGTGGTGGTGCACGGCGTGCAGCACATCGTCCACGCCCCCGTGCACCTCGACGCCTGGCCCGACGACGACCGGCGCTCGCGCCTCGTCCTCATCGTGCGCGACCTCGACCCGGCCTTCGTCACCGGCCTGTGGGACGCCTTCCTCGGCCGCCCGCGCATCGACGCGCCCGACATGACCGCGCTAACCGACAACCCCCTGGCGATCCCGGGCGGCTGAGGCCCCGCGGCCCGATCCGGGGCACATCCGCACGGCATCGATCTTGGAGCGATCGACCAAAGGGCGCCCTGCGGGGTGCCGGTTCGTCCCGAAACGGGACGCCGCGTGGGATCGGTGCGAGATGGTGAAACGGCGCTTCACGGTGATCACGGGCGGGGCGGGCATGGCACCCGAGGCCGGACCCTGGCAGGTCGATCTGTGCCGGCCGGGAGAGGTCGCGCCCGAGGCCGTGGCGGGCTGGCGCGCCCTCCTGACCCGGACGGGCGCGGCGGACCCGGTCTTCTCCGATCCCGATTATCTCCTGACCGCGGCCCGGCACCTTTCCGACGGACGCACGGTGACGGTCGCCCTGGTCTCGGCCGGGGAGGGCGCGCGGCGTACGCTCCATGCCGCGATCCCCCTCACGGTGCCGCATCCGGTCTGGGGCAAGGGGCGGTTCGCCGTCTGGCAGCCGCACGGGCACGCGGGCGCCCCGGCCCTCGACCCCCGGTTCGCCGGGGCGATCCGCGCCGCGTTGGTGGAACGCCTCGAGACCCTGCGCCGCGGCGCCAGCCTCGACCTCGCTTCCACGGGTCCGACGACCGTCGGTCCGGCCCTCCGGCCGGTGGCGGAGGCCGTGCGGATCCCGGCGCACTACATCCTCGCTGTCGGCGGAGCCGGCGCGTCGGTGCGGGAGCGCATCGCCGAGCCGCACCGCATCCGCGACGCCGTGGAGGAATTCTTGGGCCTCGATGCCGCCCATGCGGCGGCGCCGATCATCGGCGACCCGTGCGAGGCGACCCTGGTCCGGGTGGTGACGCGCCTGTTCGCCGAGCGCCGTCAATGCGCCGTCGACCTCACCCGCCGGGACGGCCAAGTCGTCGCCGCCAGCCTGATCCTCGGAGCCGGCCTTCAGGCGGTGGTCTGGCGGCGTGCGGCCGAGGGCATGGCGGGGCGCCGGCGCCTCGACCGGTCGGCGTGAGGGGGAAGCCACCGCAGGCGCCTACTCGTGAGGACCAAGCGCCGGCGGCGCCTACTCGTCCTCGCCGAACTTGTTCGCCAGGAGGTCGGTGATGGCCTGGAGGCTGGCATCCGCGTCCGGGCCGGAGACCACCACCGCGATGGTGGTGCCCTGGGCGGCGCCGAGGGTGAGCAGGCCCATGATGGAGCGCCCGCCCACGGTCTCGCCCGAGCGGGTGACGGTGACGACGGCGTCGTAGCGCTCGACGGTCTGGACGAACTTCGCGGAGGCTCGGGCGTGCAGGCCGCGCCGATTGACGATGGGCAGCACCCGCAGCAGGCCGCCCTCGGGGACGGGGGGGAGGGCCGCGTCGGAATCCTCGTCGTCGATCATGCGCTTGGTCGCCATTCCCGATCCGCCGCGCCCCGTTGGCCGGCACCGGATCCGTCACGATGGCCTGTAGGCCCTTGTGAAGGCGTTAGGAAGGCAAGCCGATGTTCGAATCGGCCTCGACCCGTGCTCGGCCTACTTGCCCGCCAGGACCCGCGAGGCGACATTGATGTACTTGCGGCCCGCCTCCTGGGCGTGGAGCACCGCGTCGCCGAGGGGTTCGGCGTCGCGCACGCTGGCGAGCTTGATCAGCATGGGCAGGTTGATGCCCGCCACCACCTCGACCTGACCGCCGTTCATACACGACAGGGCGAGGTTCGAGGGCGTGCCGCCGAACATGTCCGTGAGCACGACGACGCCCTTGCCGGAGTTCACCCGGCCGACGGCGGTCATGATGTCGAGCCGCCGCAATTCCATGTCGTCCTCGGGCCCGATCGTGATGGTCTCGATCTGCTTCTGCGGCCCGACCACGTGTTCAAGGGCAGCCTTGAACTCCGTCGCGAGCAGCCCGTGGGTGACGAGCACCATTCCAATCATCGACGCGGATTCCAACGCCCTGTGAGCGGAGCCGCCATCTTGTGCAGCGCAAGGTCGAGCGCAAGGTGATCGCGACGTTTTGTAGGCCCGAACGTCATGATCATGCCACGATGGTGGCCCCCGCGCTACGGTTCGCTTGGCCTCGGCATCCGAAGGATCGCCCCGGGGGCTCCGATCCCGAGCTCCGCCAGGGCGTCGAGGACGAGGCGGGGGCCGAGGCCGGAGCGCAGGTGCCGCCGGTCGAGGACCAGGCGCGGGAGCGCGAGGCCGAGGAGCCGGGCCGGGGCCGCGGGCTCCGGCAGGCGCGGTTGGCGCGCCACGAGGTCGACCACGAGGCGGACCGGGGCCTCCGTCACCGCCACGGCCCGGCACAGGCCGAGGCCCCGCACCTCGATCCCGTCGCCGAGCGCCGGATGCGGCCAGGCCAGGAGGGTGTCGCCGTCGCGGGCGAGCCGGATGCGGTCGTCGCCGATGAGGGCCGCCGGCAGGGTGAGGGCGGCCGCCCAGTCGAGGAGCAGCAGGGCGAGGGTCGATTTGCCCGATCCCGACGCGCCCCGGACGATCACGCCCGCGCCCCGGAGGGCGAGGCCGGTGGCGTGGATCGTCTCTCCGTCCAACGCGCGGCTCAGCGCACCGCCGGCAGGCGCACGATGAAGCGGGCGCCGCGCACCGTCGGCTCGCCGTCCTCGTCCGCCGGGCCGGGACGGTTCTCGGCCCGGATGGTGCCCCGGTGCGCCTGGACGATCTGGCGCGAGATCGAGAGACCGAGGCCCGAATTCTGGCCGAAGCCCTGCTCGGGCCGGTCGGTGTAGAAGCGCTCGAAGATGCGCTCCAGGGCGTGCTCGGGGATGCCCGGACCCTCGTCCTCCACCACCAGCTCCACGTCGGCCCGGACCCGGCGCAGGGCCACCCGCACCTTGGCGTCGGGGGGCGAGAACGAGCGGGCGTTGTCGAGCAGGTTGTTCACCACCTGACCCAGGCGCGAATCGTGGCCGAAGATCGCGAACGGCGCCTCGACCTCGCCGGGCGGCACGGCGACGTCGAACAGGATCACCGCGTCCTTCGGGCGTCGGCGCTCGTTGGCCACCGAGACCACGGTGGTCATGAGCTTGTGCATGTCGACCTTGCGGGCCTCGGCGCGGGCGAGCTCGGCGTCGAGGCGCGAGGCGTCGGAGATGTCGGAGATCAGCCGGTCGAGGCGCTTCACGTCGTGCTGGATGATCTGGAGCAGGCGCGCCTTGGACTCGTCGGATTTGGCCAGCGGCAGGGTCTCGACGGCGCTGCGCAGCGAGGTCAGGGGGTTCTTCAACTCGTGGGAGACGTCGGCCGCGAAGCTCTCGATGGCGTCGATGCGCCGGTAGAGGGCCTGGGTCATGTCGCGCAAGGCCCCCGAGAGGTGGCCGATCTCGTCCGTGCGCCCGGTGAAGTCGGGGATTTCCTCGCGCGACTTGATGCCGAGGCGCACCTTCTCGGCGGCGTCGGCGAGGCGGCGCACCGGCCCCGCGATGGCGCCGGCGAGCAGGATCGACAGGACCAGCATCACGGCCGCCGCCACCAGGAACACCTGAAGCAGGCCGAAGCGCTCCGAGGCGATGACGCGGTCGATGTCGCCCCCTTGCGTCGAGAGCAGCAGGGCGCCGCGCACAGACGTGCCGCGCTGGATCGGCACCGCCACGGACACGATGGTCTCTCCGACCTCGTTGCGGCGCACGATGGTGCCGCGCGAGCCGCCCAGCGCCACCTGCACCTCTTTGAGGCCGTGCCCGCTGGTGGGGCCGACCTCCTCGGCCGGCACCGCGCGTTGCCCGCCGAGGATGCGGGTCTGAACGAAGTCGAACGCCTGTTCCAGGGTGGTGCGCTTGCTCTCGCGCAGGACGGACTCGCCGCGCCCGATCTCGCCCCGCCCGATCTCACCTCTTGCCGACAGGGTGCGGGAATCGAACAGCAGGCCGCCGTCGCCGTCGTAGACCCTGGCGCGGTTGCCCGTCGGGGTGATGAGGCGGCGCAGGAGCGGGGCCACGCGCTCCGGGTTCAGGGAGAAGGCCAGGGGCGAGGGGGCCTCCTCCGCCTCGCCGGCCTGGAGTTCCAAGAGCTTGTCGGGGTCGATGCGGATCGCGCCCGTATCCCCGGAGGCCGAAGCCGAGGCCGCGATGGCGCCGGCGATGATCTCCCCCTGGATCAGCAGGCTCTGCACCCGCGCCTGGATCAGCCCCTGGCGGAACTGGTTGAGGTAGAGGAAGCCGAACAGGAGGGCGAAGAGCCCGACGAGGTTGAGCACGACGATCCGTCGCGTCAGGCTCGACGAGGCCCTCTGGCCGATGGCGTTCCACAGGGCGCGGGGCCACTCCACCAGACGGAGGGGACGGTCTTCGGCTTGATCTGTGGTGGCCACGTCTGTCCGGTTCGGTGGGATTGCGGAAGGGGGGCGGCGGGCCGCCCGGTGCCGGCCCGGGCTCAGCCTTCCTTGAAGCGGTAGCCGACGCCGTAGAGCGTCTCGATCATGTCGAAGCTCGTGTCGGTGACCTTGAACTTCTTGCGCAGGCGCTTGATGTGGCTGTCGATGGTGCGGTCGTCGACGTAGACCTGGTCGTCGTAGGCGGCGTCCATGAGGGCGTTGCGGCTCTTCACGACGCCGGGGCGGTGGGCCAGCGCCTGCAGGATGAGGAATTCGGTGACCGTCAGGGTCACGGGCTCGCCCTTCCACGTGCAGGTGTGGCGCTCGGGGTCCATCATCAGGAGGCCGCGCTCGAGGGAGCGGGCGGCGGCGTCGGCCTCGCGGGCGGCGGCCCCCGGGCCGTCCTTCGGGGCGAAGCGGCGCAGCACCGCTTTCACGCGCTCGACGAGGAGGCGCTGCGAGAACGGCTTATGGATGAAGTCGTCGGCGCCCATCTTGAGGCCGAACAATTCGTCGATCTCCTCGTCCTTCGAGGTGAGGAAGATCACCGGAAGGTCGGATTTCTGCCGCAGACGCCTGAGAAGCTCCATCCCGTCCATACGCGGCATCTTGATGTCGAAGATCGCGAGATCGGGCGGGGAATGCTTCAGGCCGTCCAGCGCCGAGGCGCCGTCCGTGTAGGTCTGGATGCGGTAGCCCTCGGTCTCCAGCGCGATGGAGACGGAGGTGAGGATGTTTCTGTCGTCGTCCACGAGGGCGATGGTGGGCATGCGCGTTCCCTACTGCTCGGATGCGGTCCTCGCGGCCGAAGGTTCGCCCGCATCCCCGCATCCCACCCCGAACACACCGGAGCCGGCGAAAAACGCGCTGGCGGCCGGGCCCCGAGGGGCGAGGCCGCATTCGCGCGGAGAGTCAGGCTGTGTAAAGGCTCCCTTCCGAAAAAGCGAGCCGTGTTGGATTGGCGCTTGACTGAGGCCAACGGGCCGCACTCTCTCCACCTCGCAAACCGGACCGTGCCACCGCTATCATCGCGTGTCTGAACGAGAGCCGAGACGGGGACGAGACCATGGCGGACGCTGGCGAGAAGACCGGGGACAACACGCCCGCGCGGCGTGGGCCGGCGGTGCCGCTGCCGGCCGCGGAGGCGCCGTTCGACGCCATCGGCCTCGCCCGCCACCTGCTGCGCACGATCCGATCGGGGGCCCTCGCCACCCTCGATCCGGAGGACGGCACGCCGTTCGTCTCCCTGGTGACCATCGCCACCGACGTGGACGGCACGCCCCTGATGCTGCTGTCGCGGCTCTCGGCCCACACCCGCAACCTGCTGGCCGATCCGCGCGCCTCCCTGCTGTTCAGCGCCGGCGGCAAGGGCGACCCCCTGGCCCATCCGCGCCTCACGGTGACCGGGCGGGTGGCGCAGACGGCCGAGCCGCGGGCCCGCGCCCGTTTCATCGCCCGGCACCCGAAGGCGAAGCTCTACGCGGATTTCCCCGATTTCGGATTCTTCGCCCTGGAGCCGAGGGCCGGCCACCTCAACGGCGGGTTCGCCAAGGCGGCGGTGCTGACGGCGGGCGAACTGCGCCTCGACCTCACGGGCGCCGAGGGCCTGGTGGCGGGCGAGGCCGGCGCCGTCGAGCACATGAACGCCGACCATGCCGACGCCCTGGCACTCTACGCCGCCGGCACCGGCGCCGAGCCCGGGCCCTGGCGCCTCACGGGCCTCGATCCCGAGGGCATGGACCTGCTGACGGGAGACCGGACCGCACGGGTCCTGTTCCCGGCGCCCATCCGTGAGATGGGGGGCCTGCGCAAGATCCTGGTCACCATGGCGGCCGAGGCGCGCGCGGGGGCGGCCCCCAAGACTGAGTGAGCGCGGCTCCGCACCGATTCGCAGGAGCGTAAGTCCGAAGGCATCGGCGCGTCGGGGCTCGCCGCGCAGATGCCGCTCCGGTGGCCTACTTCTTGTCGCGGGTGTGGCCGTGGGCGTGCCCGTCATTGGCGGAATGCACCGGCTTGCCGTCGCGGGTCACCTCGCGGTTCTCGCTGACGTGCGGGTCGTCGCGGTGGGCCGGGCCGCCCGAGACGCTGCCGGTGTTCGGGACGGCCTGCGACGGGTTGGCGGCGTTGCCGTGGCCGTCGATGGCGGAGGCCGGGCCGGCGAGCGCGGCCATGATGGCCAGGGAGAGCAAGCTGAGCGTGGTGCGTGTCATGCCGTTGTCCTCGTGTCTCGCAGCCCCATCGGCCGCGTCGAGGATGGAGATAGCGAGGCTGTTCGACTGCCGGATGCCGGCTTCGTGACGAAGTGTGGCGGACCCGGTCCGTGCGATCCCGTCGCGATGCCCGCGCCCGAGGAGTCCGGCCCGGTCAACCCGCCGGGCGGGGCAGGCGGATGCAAACCCGTAGGCCGCCGCCGGCCCGGTTTTCGAGGTCGATGCTCCCGGCCTCACCCTCGATCACGCGCCGGGCGATGGTGAGCCCAAGCCCGGTCCCCCCGGTGTTCCGATTCCGGGAGTTCTCCAGGCGGGTGAAGGGTGCGAAGGCGAGGCCGACCGCGTCGGGCGCGATGCCGGGGCCCTCGTCCTCGACCCACAGGACGAGGGTCGCGGCCTCCAGGGCGAGACGAAGATCGGCCCGACCTCCGTAGCGCACGGCGTTGTCGACGACGTTGTCCAGAGCCCGCCGCAGCGCGACCGGGCGGACGACCGCGAGGGCGCGGCCCGGCCCGTCGTAGCGGACGGCGTGCCCGGCATCCTGTCCCGCATCGGCGATGCTCATCAGGAGGCTGGCGACGTTGGTGACGCGGCGCGCCTCCGGGTCGGCGTCGCCGCGCAGATAGGCCAGGGTCGAGTCGATCATCGCCAGCATGTCGTCGAGGTCGGACGCCATCGCCCGGCGTTCGGCGGCGTCGGCGAGGCCGTCGAGGCGCAGGCGCAAGCGCCCGATCGGCGTGCGCAGGTCGTGGGAGACGGCGGCGAGCGCCTGGGTCCGCTCGGTGAGGAGGCCTTGAATCCTCCCCTGCATGCCGTTGAGGGCGCGCGCGATCGCGCGGGTTTCGTCGGGGCCCGCCTCGGGCACGGCAACCACTTGCCCGTGACCGATCAGCCCGGTCAGGCGCGTCAGCGTGCGAAGCGGACCGGCGATCCCGTGCATCAGGATCACCGCCGCGAGCCCGACGAGGATGGCCATGGCGGTCGCGAGGAACGCCCAGGGATTCCGCAGGGCCAGGCTCGGCGCATGGGCGGACCGGAAGGTCAGCGTCGTTCCGTCCGGCAGCACGAGGCTGCCGGCGAGATCGTTCGCGTGCAGCGGGTCGCCGCCCTCCATCGCCAGGGAGAGGCCGGGGCCGAAGCTCGGGTCGAACGCCCGCAGGCGCTCGCTCAGGGCGAAGAGGGCCGGATCGTTCCGCGCCCCGGCCGGCGCGGTGGCTTGTGACCACCCGATCTCGAAATGCAGATTGGACAGGGCCTTCGCCTCGGCGTCCCGCTCGGCGGGCGGCCGTCGCATCACGGCCTCGCGGGCCAGGGCGAGATGCGTGGCGGTCTGGCTCGCGAAGGCCTCGTCCGCCGCCGCCGCGGCCGACTGGCGGTAGAGCAGCACGGCACCGCCATGGACCGCCAGGATGGCCACGAGCAGGACGGCGACCGTCCGGACCTCCAGGCTTCGCGCCAGGACGCGCCAGCGCCTCATGCGCGCGCGACCTGCGCCGCCAGCATGTAACCCGAGCCCCGCACCGTCTTGATCACCGGCACGCCGCCCTCGGGTGGATCGAGCTTTCGCCGTAGCCGGCTGACCAGGGTGTCGACGCTGCGGTCGGACGGCGAGCCGAGGCGGGCACGCGAGAGTTCGAGGATCTGCTCGCGGCCGAGGACGCGCCCGGGATGGTCGAGGAACACCAAGAGGAGGTCGTATTCCGCGCCCGAGAGGTCGACGCCGGCGCCCTCCGGATCGACGAGCGCCCGGCTGCGCAGATCGAGCCGCCAACCCGCGAAGGTGAGGATCTCGCTGGCGCGTGTGGCAGAGGGAGCCGGTGCCAGAACGGAGCGCCGCAGCACGGCCCGGACCCGGGCGACAAGCTCGGGGCGCCCGAACGGCTTGGCGATGTAGTCGTCGGCGCCGAGTTCCAGGCCCAGGACGCGGTCGGCCTCCTCGCCCCGCGCGCTGACCATGATCACCGGCACCCGGGAGCGGGAGCGCAGCGCGCGTAGGAGATCGAGGCCCGAGGCGCCGGGCAGCATCACGTCCAGGAGAATCAGGTCGACGCCCCCCTCCGGCAGCAGCAGCCACATCTCGGCGCCGCTCCGGCAGCCGGTGACGCGGTAGCCGCTCTCGCGCAGGCAGCGGGTCACCAGCAGGCGCATGCCGTCATCGTCCTCGACGAGGAGGACGTGACCCGCGTCGGGGAGGGAACCGGCGCTGTCCATCGGGATCCTCCTTCGGCCTCGGCTGCGCGGATCGGGAGCGCCCGACGAGACGCCGGGGATGGGCGTGACACCGGGAGCATCGGGAAATCAAGCTCGGCCGCAAGGTCGGGTCGCGCGCGTCCCGATTGCGGTGGCTCGCCCTCGCGGCAGGGGTGCGAAAGGCCGCGGCCCCCGGCCGCCCGATCCATCGCGGCCGCTCCCCCGCGCTTGGCGCAAGGGGCCCGCACTGCTATCTGCGGCGTTCCAGTTTTCTCAGCCCTTATGACCGTGCGCCGGGTTCGTCCTCAGACGACGCGCCGCGCCGCGCCGGAGATCGCACCCTCGATGACCACGTCCCCCATCGACAACATCCGCAACTTCTCCATCGTGGCGCATATCGACCACGGCAAGTCGACGCTGGCCGACCGGCTGATCCAGACCACCGGCACCGTGGCCCTGCGCGACATGAGCGAGCAGATGCTCGACTCCATGGACATCGAGAAGGAGCGCGGCATCACCATCAAGGCGCAGACCGTGCGCCTCGAATACAAGGCCCAGGACGGCAAGACCTACATCCTCAACCTGATGGACACCCCCGGCCACGTCGACTTCGCCTACGAGGTCTCGCGGTCGCTCGCCGCCTGCGAGGGCTCCCTGCTGGTGGTCGATGCCAGCCAGGGCGTGGAGGCGCAGACCCTCGCCAACGTCTACCAGGCGCTGGACGCCAACCACGAGATCGTGCCCGTCCTCAACAAGATCGACCTGCCGGCCGCCGAGCCCGAGCGCATCCGCGCGCAGATCGAGGAGGTGATCGGCATCGACGCGTCGGACGCCGTGGCGATCTCGGCCAAGAGCGGCCTCAACATCGAGGCGGTGCTGGAGGCCATCGTCACCCGCCTGCCGCCGCCCAAGGGCGACCGCGACGCGCCCCTGAAGGCCCTGCTGGTGGACAGCTGGTACGACGTCTATCTCGGCGTCGTCGTGCTGGTGCGCATCGTCGACGGCGTGCTGAAGAAGGGCATGAACATCCGCATGATGCGGGCCGACGCCGTGCACGGCGTCGACAAGATCGGGGTGTTCCGGCCCAAGATGGCCGATATCGGCGAACTCGGCCCCGGCGAGGTCGGGTTCTTCACCGGGTCGATCAAAGAGGTCGCCGACACCCGCGTGGGCGACACGCTCACCGAGGACAAGCGCCCCTGCAAGGAGATGCTGGCGGGCTTCAAGGACGTGCAGTCGGTGGTGTTCTGCGGCCTCTTCCCGGTGGATGCGGCCGAGTTCGAGACCCTGCGCAGTGCCATGAGCAAGCTGCGCCTCAACGACGCGTCGTTCTCCTACGAGATGGAGACCTCGGCGGCGCTGGGCTTCGGCTTCCGCTGCGGCTTCCTCGGCCTCCTCCACCTCGAGATCATCCAGGAGCGCCTGGAACGCGAGTTCAACCTCGACCTCATCTCGACGGCGCCCTCCGTGGTCTACCGCCTGCAGATGACGGATGGCACCATCAAGGAGCTGCACAACCCGGCCGACATGCCGGACGTGATGAAGATCACCGCCATCGAGGAGCCGTGGATCCGTGCCACCATCCTCACCCCCGACGAGCATCTCGGCGGCGTGCTGAAGCTGTGCCAGGACCGGCGCGGCGCCCAGGTCGACCTCAACTACGTCGGCAAGCGCGCCATGGTGGTCTACGACCTGCCCTTGAACGAGGTGGTGTTCGACTTCTACGATCGACTGAAGTCGATCTCGAAGGGCTACGCCTCGTTCGACTACCACATCTCCGACTACCGCGAGGGGGATCTGGTGAAGATGTCGATCCTGGTCAACGCCGAGCCCGTCGACGCCCTCTCGATGCTGGTCCACCGCACCCGCGCCGAGCATCGCGGCCGGGCCATGTGCGAGAAGCTGAAGGACCTCATCCCCCGCCACCTGTTCCAGATCCCGGTCCAGGCGGCGTTGGGGGGCAAGATCATCGCCCGCGAGACCATCAAGGCCCTGTCCAAGGACGTGACGGCCAAGTGCTACGGCGGCGACATCTCGCGCAAGCGGAAGCTCCTCGACAAGCAGAAGGAGGGCAAGAAGAAGATGCGCCAGTTCGGCAAGGTCGAGATCCCGCAGGAGGCCTTCATCGCGGCTTTGAAGATGGACGATTGAAGCTTTCCTCTCCGGTCCGCATCCATCCGGGCTCGTCCACGCTGTAGGCAGGGGCCGCTCTTGCTTTGGCGCAGGTTTCCTCTCCTACCGGAAGCGGATCGGTGTCGGTCGGTGGCGTTGCCATTCCGGGGGGTGCGCTGAGCGAACCCCAACCCGGAGGGCTGTGCCGGAGGCGTGCAATCCAGCCCCTCTGCCGGTATCGAATCTTTGGAAGGTCCGAATGTCCGGTTCCCGTGTTCTGCCTCGTCGCGAAACGCGGACACGACACTCCGAAAGAATTACTCAGAATCGCAATCCCCTGAGAAATGGAAAAGGTGAAGGCGATGGGCAGGGCATCATGTCGCGGTTGCAAGAATCTTCGTATCTGGCTCTGCTGGCTTTCTTAAGTCTAAAACACGAAAGGTGATATTCATTTTTGCTATGACGACTGAGTGATAAGATTAGCTGTATGTGGTCATGTCCCTGAAATTTCGCGGTAAACCCTTCGTGCGTCTTTTCCGGAGTCATGGGGTCTGTTCCGCTCCTGAACATCCCGGTGTTCTTTTCGATCTCGAATGACTTTCCGGCACCGCATTTATGCAGCTCGGCCAGGGTGCGGAACGCATCCTCAGTCATGAGGGGGGCTGGGCGCTTCTGCTGCCAAGTCATTCTAAAAAAATGACCATGCGAATCCAAATAGATCTTATAGGCTCCGCTCTCGCTTTCGAATGCCAGTGCGTTGCCTTTGGCATGACAGCTTTTCGGCAGCGGTTCTCCAAGAATTGCGCTGACGTCCTTCGCCTCCATTCCGGGAGTCAATCGGTAGAAATCGAGATCGATGTTTCGAGCCTGGACGGTCACTGGCGCAAGACCAATCATGGCCGTGCTCGATGATATAAACATGATCAAAATGTTGGCCGGTGGCGGCATGACTGAGCTTTGCTCCGATCTCGATGCTTCGTTCACTGAACAGGCGTAGCGCAGTCCTGGTCCCTTGCATTCGCGTCCCCCTCTGCTTCGTGTGCAAGAACGCGATGGCCGTCTGGCGTGGCTGGGGTAGGGCGTCGATCTCGATGAACTTAATGAATATGTCTCGGATGCGGCGTTGAAGGCGCGCCATCACGAGGGTCTTGCGCTGTCCCTTATCCCGCCAAGCGCCCGCATCGCCTCGCCCAGCGCCCGCTCCTGATCCCACAATTGCCCCCAAGTTCCCCAGAGAGCATGCGGCTGGGCCAAGGCCGCGTCCGTGGTGGTCCGCACCGAGTCGCGGTGCTGCGTCGCCGCACCCCGGGGGGCGGGGACTTGGCCGACCCCGGCGGCAATCCGGCCGGTGGCCATCTGGTGCGCGCCGCTCACCAGCAGGAGGTCGCTTGCCGTGTCCTGCACCGTCACGATCTCAGCCCGCATCCCGCGACAGGCATTCCGGCGCGCGGGTAGCACCCGGGCGCAGGTGATCGATCCGCCCCGCGATCTCGGCGCCGGCCTGGCTCGCCCGGGTCGACAGGACCTTCATTTCGCCCGCCACCATGCAGAGGCCGCGCCCGGCTTCCCCGCCCGCGCCGCCGCGATGGCGATGGTCAACCTCACCAAGTCGGTCCGGCCCGCGAGGGTGCGGATGAGGTCGCCGATCCGGCCGATCCCGACGTGGCGCCCCACGAGGTCCGCGAACACCCCGGCCGCCCCGTCGGTGGCTTCGAAAACAACGGTGCATTCGCTGCGATCGGCGCCGCTCTTCCCCGAACGGCCTCTTGGAAAAACAACCTGAGGTAACGATACTGCCCCGTGCCTCCAGCGGGACAGCCGATGCCGATCGACGCAGACATCCTCGCCGCCATCGTGGCGGAACTGACGAGCCGCCCGGGTCACGAGAAGGTTCGGGCCCTCCTGCACCGGCTCCTCACCGATGCGCTCGGCGCTCGCAGCGAGCAGATCGCGTTCGAGCGAAAGATACCTGAGGTCAACGGGCGCGTGGACGCCCTCCTCGGGCGTACGATCATCGAGATCAAGGCGGACCTGCGCCGGGAGCGGCCGGCCGCGGAGGCGCAGCTCGCCCGCTACCTGCCCGAGCGCGAGCGGGCGACGGGCCAGCGCTACGTCGGCCTCGCCACGGACGGCGCCACCTTCACCGCCTACGAGATGCGCGACGGCGTCCTGGTGGCGCTCACCGGCCACGACGTGCGCGTGGCCGAGGCGGCCCGCCTCGTCGCTTGGCTCGAAGGCGTCATCGCCGTGCGCGACTGGCTGCCCGCCGACGCCATCGGCATCACCGGCGAGCTCGGGCGCGAGAGCGCCGCCTTCGCGCGGACCCTCGGCCTCCTCGCCGCGGCCTGGGACGCCCTGGAGCGCCACCCGGAGGCCGTGCTCAAGCGCCAGCTGTGGTCGCGCCACCTCGGGATCGTCTACGGCCGAACCATCGACGACAGTACCCTTTGGCTCCAGCACACCTACCTGGTGATCCTCGCCAAGGCCATCGCGGCCGGCACCATGGGGTCGGGCCGCTACACCCCGGCCGACCTCCTCTCCGGGCGGCAGTTCCGGGAAGCCGGCGTCCACGGCGCCGTCGAGACCGACTTCTTCGGCTGGGTCCTCGACGCGCCGGGGGGCGAGGCCATCGTGGCGGGCCTTGCGGCCCATGCCGCCCGGTTCGATCTCGGCAGCGTCGACGTCGATCTCCTCAAGGTTCTCTACGAATCCCTCATCGATCCCGAGCAGCGCCACGATCTCGGCGAATACTACACACCCGACTGGCTCGCCCGGAAGGTCGTGCGCCGCGCCCTCGACGCGCCGGCGGACCAGAGCTGCCTCGATCCGGCCTGCGGCTCGGGCAGCTTCCTGTTCCACGCCGTGCGCCTCAAGCGCGAGGCCCTGCTGGCCGCGGGCGTCGAGCCCGGCGCCGTGGCGGCGCGCTGCTGCGCGTCGGTGACGGGGTTCGACGTCCATCCCGTCGCGGTGATCTTCGCCCGGGTGACCTATCTCCTGGCCCTCGGCGAGGCCCTGCCGGCCCGGTCCGGAGATATCTCGCTCCCGGTCTACCTCGGCGACGCCCTGCAATGGAACGTCACCCGCGACGGCCTGATGCGCGACCTCGTCGTCGAGGTGCCGCGCGATCCCCGCGAGGGCCGCAAGGGGGCGCCGCTCCTGCGCTTTCCCCTCGATCTGTGTGCCGACCCGGCCCTGTTCGACCGGGTGGTCACCGCCCTGCACGCGGCGAGCGAGGCCGGCTGGCGGGTCGAGGCCTTCGTGGCGAGCCTGCCCGGCCTCGGCGTGCCGCCCGGGCAGGTCGAGACCCTGCGGGCGACCTACGTCACCTACGACCGCCTGCGCCGGGCCGGGCGCGACCACGTCTGGGGGTTCGTCGCGCGCAACCTCAGCCGGCCCGTGGCGCTCTCGGACGGCGCGCGGGTGGACGTGGTCATCGGCAACCCGCCCTGGCTGTCCTATCGGTACATGGCCCGGCCGATGCAGCGCCTGTTCCGCGACACCGCCCGGCGCCTCGGTCTCTGGGTCGGGCCCGACGAGGCCCGCCTCGTCACCCAGACCGACCTCTCCGGCCTGTTCTTCGCCTGCGCCGCCGAGCTCTATGCCCGCCGCCCGGCGGGACACCGCGCCGGCGGGCGCGTCGCCATGGTTCTGCCCCTGGCGGCCCTGAGCCGGGGCCAGTTTCGCGCCTTCCGCACCGGCGACTGGACCGGCCTCACCGTCGCCTTCACGGAGGGCTGGGTGCTCGACAACCAGGCGGTCGCGCCGGTCTTCCGGGTCCCCACCTGCGTGCTGTTCGCCGAGGTCACCAACGGCCGGGCCCGGGCGACGCCGGCGCGGGTCACGGCCTTCGCCGGCCGCCTGCCGTCGAAGGATGCGCCCGAGGCCCTGGCCGACCGTCATCTCGTCCTGCGCGACGCACCGGCGCCGGAAGCGGCGAACTTCGCCGCCGTCTCGCCCTACCGCGACCGCTTCCGCCAGGGGGCCTCCCTGGTCCCCCGTGTGCTCTGCCTCGTCGAGCGCGTGCCCGTGGGCCGGCTCGGCGCCAATCCGGGCGCGCCCCTGGTGCGGAGCCGCCGCTCGTCCCTGGAAAAGATGCCCTGGCGCGACCATCCGGGACAGCAGGGCGCCATCGAGGCGCGCTACCTTCGCCGCGTCCACCTCGGGGCGACCATCGCCCCGTTCCGCGCCCTGGACCCGGCCGAGGGCGTGATCCCGGTGGCGGACGGCGTCCTGCTCGATGCGCGTCAGGCGGCCGGAGCGGGCGCGCCGCGCGCCGCCGCCTGGCTGCGCGAGGCCGAAGCGGCGTGGACCGGGAAGAGCGCCGGCACCATGACCCTGAAGCAACGGTGGGACTACAATCGCGGGCTCGCAGTTCAGTTTCCCACCGCCCCCCTGCGGGTGGTCTTCGCGAAGGCCGGCACCCGCCCGGCGGCCTGCCTCCTCGATGGTGACGAGATCATCGATCACAAGCTCTACTGGGCTTCCGTGGAGAGCCGGGCCGAGGGCCTCTACCTCCTCGCCCTGCTCAACAGCGAGGCGGTGCGTCGGCGGATCGCGCATCTCCAGAGCCGGGGCGAGCAGGGCGCCCGCGATTTCGACAAGCTCATGTTCACCCTGCCGATCCCGCTCTTCGACGCGCGCCTGCCCCTCCACGCCGAACTGGCGCGGTATGCTGAGACCGCCGAGGCCGTGGCCGACGGGGTCGCGCTCGCGCATGACCTTCCGTTCCAGAAGGCCCGCGCCCTGGTGCGGGCGGCCCTCCAGGCGGACGGCATCGCGGCGCGGATCGACGGCGCCGTCGAGACCCTGCTCGGGCCGGTGGTCGGCGGGCTCGTCGTGCCGGTCGAGGCCAGGCTCCCGGAACCGGCCGAAGTCTGACCATCGTCCGCTCCCCCGAGCGCGGAGCAGTACGGCCAAGCTTTCGCCGGTGCGACCCTGCGATGGGTGGCCGGTTCGGTGCGTGCGGAACGAGGTTTCCTCACGCAAAACGCGATCTTTCACCGAGAAAGACGTTTGCCGGTCGCACAGAACACTGGCAGCGGCAGACTATTTTTTTGGCGTATTGAACGACATTGCGCCGACTGCGTTGCCAATCCAAGACGAACACATTGGATGGAACGCACCATGCGCACGACGACACTCGCCCTCGCCGCCACCCTCGCCTTGTCGCTGACCGGAGCGGCGTTCGCCCAGACCCCGGCCGGTGGTGGAAGCGCCACCGGCAACATGAACAATCCCGGGAGCGTGAAGAGCAACGGCGAGAAGATGAACGAGCGCGCGACGGGCTCGGCCACGGGCGATACCACCGGCACCGTCGGCGGTGCCCCGGGGGCTGCGGGCGGCGCCGGCAACATGGGTGGCGGCACCGGTGCGAGTTCCAACACCGGCGTTGGCCTCGGTGCGGCCGGAAACACCCAGGGCCCGCGCCAGTAACATCGGCGCAGGTTCGGACCGAAGGGCGAAGCGCCGTTCGGTCCGGGCCGTTCTCCAAGAGCGATCGATTGGAAGGGCTGGGGGTTTCCCCGGCCCTTTTCGTTTGGCCGGGGCCGGCTTCGTCCCACCCGTCGTTCGATCCCGTACAGCCCCCGTACAGCCCCCTGATCCGCGTCGGCCTGTACTTGTTGCGTTAGCTATGGGGTGCGCTAGCCACGCGGAAGAGCGTCTTTACATTTGATCAAGCAAGGCGGGGCACGGTTTTTTCATTTCTCTCCGTCAATCAAGAGGAGAACGAGCGACACGTTATTCGGTGCAGGCAACGATGGTTTCGATTTTCCGCACAACAAGAGTTCACACGAACACCGCCGTCGACTGCGCTGACTTGGGCCATGTCTCGCGCACCGCAGGGTTGGGAACATCGACTCGACGGCCGGGCGTCGACTTCGTCGCTGCGCGCGACCGAAGCAGACGGACGCGCGGAGCGGGCGTCCGGAACGCCCGAGTCCTGGCGGCTCGAGTCCTGGCGGCCCTGGCCGCCCTTGCGCTGGCGACGCCGCTCGGCTCCGTTCGCGCCGAGCCCGCGCCCAGCGACCTCGAGACCCTGCTGACCTGGTCCGCCGATCTGCCGCCCCGGGGGACCGCGCGCGACGGCGAGAACCCGCTGCACGACCGAGTGGTGTTCGTGTCCTTCGTCAGCGCCGGTTGCACCATCGGGTGCGTCGTCCGAACCCGCGACTTCGACAAGGCCGCCCGCGCGCTCCCCGAGGCCCTGCGGACCCGCGTCGCCTTCCTGGCCATCGGCACCGATCCGGCCGGCGACGACGCCGGACGCCTGCGCGCCTTCGCGGACGGCCTCGTCGGCCGGGAAACCCCCTTGCGCTTCCGCACGGGCGACGCGGCCGGAACGGCGGCGCTGGCAGCCCGGCTGCACTACCCGGCCGCGTCCCTGCCCGAACCGCCCCCGACGATCCTCGCCTTCGACCGGCGCGGCCGGATCGCCATGACCTACGCGGGGGACAGCGTCGATGGAGACCGCCTCCTGCGCGATGCGGCCCTGCTCGACACCTTCGCGGACGGCATCGGCCGCCCGCCGCGCGTCGCCCCCGACGCCGCCCCCTTCTGATCGGCTCCCGCCCCGGCGCGCCGGGGTCCTGCCCGTTCGGTTCCCCCCGATGCGACACCGGTCCCCGCGACGGGGACCGGCGCCCATCGTCATCCAACCTGCCGAGGAGATCTTCGTGACGACACCGACCCTGGACGCGGTTCGAGACCGGGCCTGCGCCCGCAGGACCTCGCTCCTTTCCGCCACCATCCTGGCGAGCTTCGTGCTGCAACCGGCGCAGGCGGCCCGCTTCGGCGTCGTCGTCAACCCGGTGGCGGACCCGCTCCTCGCCGGCCTGGCGATCCCCGACAACGCACCGACCGCCGGGATGTGGTCGGGCGTGCGCGACTGGCCGATGAACGCGATCCACCTCGGCCTGCTGCCGAGCGGCAAGGTCGTCTCCTTCGGCACCGCCGGCGGCAATCCCGGCGTGCAGGACGGCCGGACCTTCGACATCTGGGACCCCTACCGCGGCCTCGCGCGGGAGAGCCACCTCACCCTGCGGGGGCCGGGCGGCGTCAATAGCTTCTGCGCCACTGATGCCTTCCAGGCCGACGGCTCGCTCCTGATCTCGGGCGGCATCTTCGAGGCCGGCAACGACAAGGGCAGCGCCATCCTCAACATCACGGCCAACACCGTGACGGCCGCCGGGGCGCGGCTCGCCAACGACCGCTACTATTCCACCATGCTGACCCTGCCGAACGGGCAGCAGATCATCATGGGCGGTTCGTACCCGTATCTCGGCGGTTACGCCGATCCGCAGGGGAGCATCGACCGCGGCTGGATGACCGGCATGACCCCGGAGGTCTACGATGGCGGGGCCTGGCGCAGCCTGTTCGGCGCCACGAGCCGCGAGGCGTTCGGCCCCGATTTCGGCCGCTTCTGGTATCCGCGTGCCTGGGTCGCCCCCAACGGGCGGATCTTCGGTATCTCTTCCGAGCGGATGTGGACCCTCGATCCGGCGGGGAACGGGGCCGTCACCACCATGCCGTTCCGCGAAGCGCAGCGGAACGCCGGCACGGCGGCGGATGCGCCGAACGTCGGCCCCTCCTCGACGGCGGTGATGTACGAGCCCGGCAAGATCCTCCAGGTCGGCGGCAACAGCTACGACAACGGCAACGGCTTCCTCGCGAGCAGCCGCGCCTCCCTCATCGATATCAACGGGGCGGCTCCCGTGGCCACCGACGCCGCGCCCATGAGCACCGGGCGCGCCTGGGCCAACGCGACGATCCTTCCTAACGGGATCGTGGCCGTGACGGGCGGCAGCAAGTGGAACGACCGCGGCGGCGGCGACGTGGTGCTGGCCTCCGAGTTCTGGGACCCAAAGACCGGTCGCTGGTCCGTGGGCGCGTCCGGGGCGGTCTATCGCGGGTACCACTCCACCGCGATCCTGATGCAGAACGGTGCCCTGCTCATCGCCGGCGGCGGCGCTCCGGGCCCCGTCGACAACCAGAACGCGGAGTTCTTTTATCCGCCCTACCTGTTCACCACGGTCGGCGGCCGGGCGGCCCTCGCGCCGCGGCCGCAGATCATCAGCCTGAGCACCAACCGCCTGCAGCACGGCCAGGCGATGCAGTTCGAACTCGCCTCGCCGAACGGGGTCGCGCAGGTGGTGCTGATCGGCCTGAGTCAGGTCACGCACAGCTTCAACACCACGCAGCGCCGCTACCCGGCGAGCTTCACCCAGACCAACGGGACCGTCACCCTGCAGACGCCCCCCAACACGGCGATCGCGCCGCCGGGCTACTATCAGCTCGTCGCCATCGACGAGAAGGGCGTGCCCTCGCCGGGCGTGATCGTCGCCCTCGGCGCCGTCGCCGCACCGCCGCAATCCGCGGCACCCATCGTCGGCACACCGGCGACCGCCGGGGGAACCGGCACGGCCGGCGGCGGCACCACGGCCGGCGGGGGCGGCACGGGGACTGGCACCGGCACCGGCGGCACCGGTGCCAATCCGGGCACCGACACCGGCGGGGGAACCGGGGGCCTCGGCACCGGTGGGGGCGGCCCGCTCAAGGCGGCGAATTCCGGCCTGTGTCTCGCCATCCCGGCCGGTGACGTCAGTGACGGCGCGCTCGTCACCCAGCAGCCCTGCTCCGGTAAGGCCGAGCAGAACTGGAAGATCCAGGCCGTCAACGGCGGGTCCGCCCTCGTCAACGCCGCCACCGGCAAGTGCCTCGATGCGAGCCTCGCGACACCGCTCGCCAACGGAAGCCGGGTCTACCAGTGGGGTTGCCACGGCGGCACGAACCAGGCGTGGACCCCGCGGGCGCAGGGCGGCGGCAACGCCTACGTCTCGGTGGCGGCCAATCTCTGCCTCGACGTCTTCGGCGCCACCACGCAGGCCGGTGCCGGAACGGTGGTGTGGGCGTGTAACGGCGGCGGCAACCAGACCTTCACCAGCCCTGTCACCGCGACGGGCGGCGCCACGGGACCGGTGGCGGGCGCAGCTTCGGCCTTCACCCAGCCGGGCACCGGAAACTGGACCGAGATCGGGGTCGGCGCGAGCAAGATCGCAACGGCTGCCGATGGGACAACCGTTACGATCAACCGGGACAACGGAACCGTTTGGCAGTACGTCGCCGACAATGTCTGGAAGCAGCTGCCCCTGGCCATGAAGGACGTGGCTGTGGTCAAGGCCAACAGCATCTACGGGATCGGCATTGATGAGAAAGTCTATCGCTACGACGGGACGAAGTGGACGCTCCTTGAGGGTGCCAACAACGTCACCATCGCGGCGGCGGCCGATGGGACAGTGGTGGTCGTCAACCGCAACAACGAAGTCTGGGTCAAGCCCACGGACGATACCCAGGTGAACTGGCGGCGCCTGCCAGGCACCGCCCGCAAGGTGGTTCCGATGAATGGCAGGAGCTTCTGGTCCATCGGCCTCGACAACAACGTCTATCGCAGCGACGGCGTCGCCGGCTGGGTCTATGTCGGCAACGCCGTCAGTGACATCGCCGCCTCCGCCGATGGCAGCGTCAGCGTGGTGAACCGGAACAACGGCATCGTCTGGCGCAAGATCGGTGACAATACTGTCGAGGCCTGGGCGCCGATCCCGAACTCCAAGGCGGTGTCGGTGGCGATTCCCAACAGCCAGCGCGCCCTGGCCATCGGTCCGGACGCGAAGGTCTACCGGTACTGAGTGTTCGTGACCGAGCCTCCGTCGCGCGTGCCCCCGGGCTTCCGCGACGAGGGCCGATTGGCCGGGCGGGGACCCGCTCCAAGCACGCGGACGGCTTCGCCGTCCGCGTGCAACCCTGTATGAGAAAGCGCCGCATGCATAGCGACGGCGCCAACGTCACCTTGCTTCGCGAAAGAAGGCAGGGAATGGATAGGGTCTCGGCTGCCGTCTCAACCAGGGGTGGTAAGACCGCCGGCGGTACGGACGGCTTCACCCTCGTGGAGATGCTGGTGATCCTCGCGATCATGGGCATCGCCGTGACCATGGCCGCCCGCTCCATGGGCGGCGGCGCCGACCGGCGCGCCATCCACGTCGCCGACGCCATCGCGGCCGAGATCGGCCGGCTGCGGGCCGATGCCCTGCGCTCCGGCCGCAGCGGGCGCCTGGTGTTCGAACCGCCGACCGGCCGCTTCCTCAGCTCCCGGGCCGGCATGGCGCCCATCGGCGCCGCCGCCCTGCGGGTGAGCGTGGAGGCCGACGGGCCGGACCGTGCGGTGCCGGGCGAGATCCGCTTCCTGCCCGACGGCAGCTCGACGGGCGGCCGCATCGTCCTCGACACCGGGGCCGCCCGCCTCGTCGTCACGGTCAGCGCCCTGACCGGCCGCGTGCGCCGCGACGAGGTCCGATGACGACGGGGACGCCGCGGCCGGGCGATCGCCCCGAGGCCGACGCGGACGCGGCCGGCTTCACCATCGTGGAGGTGCTCGTCGCCTTCGCGGTCACGGCCCTCGCCACCCTCGTCGCCCTCGAGACCGGGGCCGGGCTGGTCGCGGGACTCCGCCGCGTCGATGCGGTGCGGGTCGCCGTGGACGAGGCCGAGGGCGTCGTCCTGCGGCGGCTGTCGCAGGGGCGCCTCGCGCCCGGCCTGACGCAGGGGGCCTTCTCCAACGGTGCACCCTGGACCCTCGCGGTGAGCGATGCCCGCCCGGCCCTCGGCCTCGTGCGCGCACCGCCGCTCTGGCGCATCCGGGTCACCCGGGGCGGCCCCGACGGCGAGCCGGTCCTCGCGACGGTGGTCACGGGGGATCCCGATGGCTGACATGGACGCGGACGCCCGCGCCGACGAGAGCGCCGATGCATGGGTCGATGCATGTGTCGATGCGCGCCGGGCCGGCTTCACCCTGGTCGAGATGATCGTCTGCCTCGCCCTCGCGTCGCTGATCGGCGTTCTGCTGATCAACACCATGCGGATCGCCGGCTCGGCCTCCGTCGCCGCCTTGACGGCTGCCCGGGCCGAGGACGTGCAATCCGTCCGCGATCACCTGCGCCGGACGTTCGGGGGCCTCGCCCGGCGCCGCGTCGACGGCCGTCGGCCCCCCCTGCGCGGCGGCCCCGACGGGCTCACCGCGGTGATCGGCGCCGACGCGTCCCTGGAGCGGACCGAGGAGATCGCCGTGTCCCTGAGCGGGCGTCCGCGCGCGGACGGCACCGTCGATCTCGTGGAAGCCCGCGCGCCGTCGGAGGCCGCGCCCGGCGCCGGCGCCCGCACGGAGGTTCTGCTGGAGCGCGTCGCCGGCTTCGAGATCCGCTACTTCGGCGCCCAGGCCGCGGGAACCCGCACGTCCTGGCACGCGACCTGGCGGCCGAACGAGCGCCAGCCCACCCTCATGGAGATCTCGGTGGCGTTCCCGCCGGGGGACCGGCGCCGGTGGTCGCCCCTCCTCGTCGCGTTCGGGGACCGGCCGTGACGGCGCGGCGCGAAGCGGCGGAGGTCCGTCCGGCCGGCCCCGGGGCGGAAGGCGGACGGGCGGGGTTCGTGCTCGTCTCGGTTCTGGTTCTCCTCGCGGTGGTCAGCGCGATCCTCACCACCGCGATCCTGCAGGCCCGGTCCGGCACGGCGTTGACCCAGGCGCGGGCGGCGAGCCTTCGCCTGCAGGGCGTGGCCGACGGGATCGCCCGGTTCCTCGCCTACGATCTCGCCATGCAGCGGACCTACCGGGCCGCCGGGCTGGCGCTGCCCGAGGACGGGACCGTCGTGGTCTGCCGGCTCGCGCCGGGGCGGACGGCGTGGCTGTCGCTGCAGGACCAGGGCCGGCTCATCGACGTGAACACCACGCCGCGCCCGGCCATGGAGGAGGCCTTCCGCCTCCTCGGAATCCCCGACGCCACGGTGCTCGCCCTCGCCGCCGAGATCGTCGACTACCGCGATGCCGACGACGTGCCCGAGCCGAACGGCGGAGCGGAGGCGCCGCAGTACCGCGCCCGCGGCCTGGCGCGAGGTCCGAAGAACGCCCCCTTCGCCAGCCCCGACGAGATCGAGCGCCTGCCCTCCATGACGCCCGAGATCGCCGCGACCCTGGCCCCCGTCCTCACGGTCTACAACGAGGGCGGGCGCTTCGATCTCGCGGCCCTGATCGGGACGGTAAAGCCGTCGGCGCTGCGCTCGCTCCCGCAGGCCTCCGGGCCGGTGCCCTCGCCGCGCCAATACTACCGGATGCAGGTGGTGGTGGCGGGCCGGCGGGCGCGGGCCGGGCGCTCCGCCCTCTACGCCATGGGTGGCAGCCGGACCGGCACCGACTTCCTCGTCTGGCAACAGGCGGCGCCGCCCCTGGCCGCATCCGGACCCGACCACCCGGCCTGCCGGATGATCGTGGCGGTCCTCGGTCCCGAGGCCATCGGGTCGGAGGCCGGTCCGGCCCTCCCGTGACGACGCGGGAGGTTCTGTCGCAGGCTCCTCGCCGTGTCCGCCGCGTTGCCTGCTGCGAACCCAATCACGCACGCGCACCCGCCAGCTGGAGATCACATGGCCGCCACCGAGAAAGCCGCAGTCTACACGCTCAAGCAGGCCATCGCCGCCAAGGTCGACGACCATGTCGAGATCGCCGTCGAGGCCGAGGACGGCACCAAGTTCAAGATCGTGGCCACGCCCGAGCAGCTCGAAGCCCTGACGGGCGACCTCGAAACCATCCTCGACGCTGACGACGCCTGACCGCCCGGCGCCACCCCCTCGGGGGTGCCCGAGGGAATTTCGCCGCGCCACCCGCCCCGGGCAGCGGGGCCGGGTGGCGCGGGTTTCCGTGCGTCGTCGCTCGGCCGATACGTCCCGTCACGCCTCGGACATCAGCCGGACCGAGAAGGCGGAGAGCACGCTGCCCCTGAGCCGCCACTGCGCCAAGAGCCAGCGTTGCGCCAGGAGCGAGCACGGGCGCCTGGCGAGCGCCCTGGTCTGGTCGACGGCGCATCACAACCCGTTGGTCGATGCCGTCCTCGAACTGGTGGGACAAGAATCCGCCCGGCCGTCGGCGGATCCGAGATGAACGTCCCCCCGCAGCTTCCTTGATGTACGGCTTCCGGGGCGAGACCGACGGGCTTCGACGGCGTGCCCCGGGGAGCCGGCCCAGCCTCTCACCTTCCGGCGATCCGCATGATCGATGGCACCGCCACGGCCGCCCCGTCGCCGAGGTGTCAGCCGGCGGGGACCGACTCCGACATCCGTGGAAAAAAACTCCGGTGGGCGTTCCCACCCGTGGCCTTGGCGGCGTAGAGCGCCCCGTCGGCGCGGTCGAACAGTTCGGCCGCGCCGCAGCTGCCGGTCCGGGCGATGCCGATGGAGGCCCCGAGGTGGACGACGCGGCCGTTGCCCTCGATCCGGGTGCCGAGGGCGGCGATGATCCGGTCGGCGCAGGCCTCGGACCCCTCGGCTTCGAGGGGCCCGTGGAGCAGGACCGCGAACTCGTCGCCGCCGATCCGGGCCACGAGGTCGCCGGGCCGGCAGGCGTCGTGCAGGCGCGCGGCCGCCTCCGTCAGGCAGGTGTCGCCCCGCGCGTGCCCGAAGGTGTCGTTGACGGCCTTGAACCCGTCGAGGTCGATGAGCAGCAGGGCCGCGAAGGCAACCGCGTCGGCACTGGGCCCGTCGAGGGCGGCGAGGCCGGCCTGGAACACGCTGCGGTTGGGAAGCCCGGTCAGGTCGTCGAACTCGGCGCGGTGCCGGGTGCGGTCCGCCTCGCGCTTCTCCTCGGTGATGTCCTGCTTCATGCCGAAGATTCGCACGGGCACGCCGTCCACGCACTCCACCGTGGCGGTGAGGCGCATCCAGCGCCGCCGGCCCCGCGCCGTGACGATCTCGGTGTCGAGGTGGAAGCCGCCGCCCTCGGCGATGGCCCGGCTCCGCAGCGCCTGCATCGTCGCGAGGGACCCCGGCGGGTAGCAGCGCAGGGTGGCGTCGCGGTCGAGACGGTCGCCGCGCGGTATCTCAAAAAGGTCGTAGACGCCGTCCGTCCAGGTCAGGCGCTCGTCGGACAGGCGGCACTCCCACACGCCGATCCGGGCGCCCCGCGCCGCGCCCTCGAAGGTGTTTCGCGATTCGGCCAGGGCCGCGCCCTGGTCGCGGACGATGGCGGTGAGAAGGGCGCACTCGGACTTCGCCCGCGCCAGGGCCGCCGTGTCCTGCCGCCGCGCGAGGGTGAGCGCCACCGCGAGGGCGTAGCCCGACAGGCACGCGCCCTGGGCCTCGGACAGACCGGGAAGGCTGGGATCGAACAGGCTCAGGGTGCCGAGGTCCCCGTCGGGTCCGAGGGGAATGTCCACGAGCCGTCGCGGCTCGGCCCGACCGGTCTCGCTGCGCACCAGAACCCCGTCGGCGAGGCGGACCTCCGCGCACGCGACCCCCACCGCACCCCGCAGGGTGTCGAGCAGACCGACGAGGGGGTCCGCCGCCGTGGAGGATACGCCCCACTGCCCCGCCGGGATCGGCTCCGAGGGAAAATCCGGTTCGGACCACCGTGCCACGAACATGAAGGGTCGCTCCATCCGTGCAACGCTGCACCGATGCCGTACCCTAACGCACGAACCTGAAGGAAAAACCCCGGTCCGCGTCCTATTCGGCCGTCCGGCTCACGGCGAGGATGTCGGCCGTATCCAGGGCGGCCTCCGCCCGCTCGAAGGCGGGTTCGGCGCTGGCGACATCCTGGCGCGTCAGCACCGGCTGGAGTTGGCCGGCGAGCTGCTCGCCGAGGTGGCGGGTGTAGGCGGTGCGGAAGAACCGCTCGCCGCTGCCGCGGCCGTAGAGTCCGTCATGCGCCCGCACCATGGCGTCGACCTCCGGCCGGCACAGGAAGCCGATGACCCCGGCGGCCTCGTACCAGCGCCCCGCCCGCGCATGCTTCATCGCGGTGGGATTCGCCAGGATGGTCTCGGCGAAGCACGCCGTCGCGGCGGTTTCGAGGGGGGACATCACCGCGTGCGGTCGGGCCGGATTCCGGGGGGCGGCCCCGGCCTCGGACCCGAAGCCCGTCAGGACCGCGATGGCGCCCAACAGCCGAATCGTCCCGAGCAAGCCAGTCTTCATCGCGCCACGCCCCGATCGAACCCTGCTTCGAATCCGAACGAGTATTCCGTGGGAATTTCGGCGGGAACAGGGCCGGAATGCCGATCAGCGCGGTTTCGCCCGGTCGTGTCACCGGCGCATCACAGGGGTGGACCGGTCCGCGCGACGGCGCAGGGCGGGATGCGCCGTTCCACGCTGCGTCAGCTGCGCCGCTCGGCGTTCCAGCGTCCGCTGCAGCCGATGAGACCCGTGGTGTTCCAGGTTCCGCCACCGGTGCCCTGGCGCCCGAGCCGCCCCACCACGTCGGCCTTGTCCGAACCCCGGCTGATCACGGCACGCACGGAGCCGTTGCCCGAGACCCGGCCGTTGATGCTGAACTCGCCGCCCGCATAGGTCGCCTCGCCTCGGCGGATCTGGACGCCGTAGCGGTAGGCGCGGTCGCACGGCCCGTCGAGGGTGACCACCTCGATGCTCCACGCGCCATCGTACCGATGCGGCACCTGGACCTTCTTGGTGGCGGCCGTCGCAGGTCCCGTCAGAACCAGGAGGGCAGCGGTAAGAAGTTGAAGGCGCATGGTTTTCCGCTCCGGAGATAGTACGGCAACGCTCGTAGAACGCCCCGGACGCCGGTTCGGTTGCGGCTTCGGCGTACCGCGGTCTGGTCGTCAGCGCCCCGCAGCTTGGTCTTCAGCGTGCCGCAGCTTGCGCCTCCGTGAGCAGGGCCAGCAGGTCGCAGCCGGCGAACAGGAAGTCGTGGACGCCGGCCGCCTTCAGCGCGTCGTTCAGCTCCCCGGGCTTGCCCGCGAGGTAGATCCGCTCGGCGCCGGCCGCCTTCAGGGCCTGCGCCACCGCCACCGCCCTGGCGGCGTAGACCGCGTCCGACGAGCATAGGCAGGCGATGCGGGCCTCCGATTTCGTGAACGCCTGCGCCGCGGCCTCGGCCTCCTCGAACCCGTCCTCGTTCACAGCCTCGATGCCGCCGGCCGCGAATGCATTGGTGGCAAACGTCGAACGGGCATTGAACACCGCCACCGCGCCGAGATTGGCGAGGAACACCCGCGGTCGCTTGCCGGTCGCGGCGAGGTGCGTATCGGACGCATCGCGAAGCGCCTCGTAGGGCTCGGCCAGACGGCGCGAGGGCAGGGGCGCGCAGGTGAGTGTCTCGCCCGCGCCGAACGGAACGGCCTCTCCGGGCACTGGTGCGACGTCCAGAACGGTCACCGGCTTCTCGGCCAGGAACGGGAATTCGCTTGCCCCGGTCAGGGCTTCACGCCGGGTGGCGACGTTCCGCGTACGGGTCTCGGCGGTCTCGGCGATCCGGGCCTGGAGGGTGCCGGCGCGAAGGCTCGCGACGATGCCGCCCTCGGCCTCGATGGCCTGGAACGCGCTCCAGGCAGTCCGGGTCAGCTCGTCCGTCAGGGTCTCGAAGCTGCCGGCCCCCGCCGCCGGATCGGCGACCCGGGCGAGGTTGGATTCCTCGATCAGGACGATCTGGCTGTTGCGCACCACCCGGCGCGCGAAGGCGTCGGCGAGCCCGAGGGCCGCCGTGTAGGGCAGGGCGGTGACGCTGTCGGCGCCGCCGAGGCCGGCCGACCCCGCCGCCATGGAGGTGCGGAGGATGTTCACGAACGGATCGTTACGGTTCATCATCCGCCACGCCGTTTCCGCGTGCAGCCGTAAGGGCTTGGGGTCGAGCCCGCAGGCCGCCTCGACCCGGGCCCAGAGCCGGCGCATGGCCCGGAATTTGGCGATGGTCAGGAACTCGTCGGCATCGGCCACCAACAGGATCGCGATGGCGTCGCGGGCACGGGCGAGATCGTGGCTGCCGGTTTCGAGCGCGCGCAGGTAGGCGACCGCCGTGGCGAGGCTGGCTGCGAGTTCCACCGCCTCGCTGGCGCCGGCCTCGTGGTAGGGGCGCCCATCGGCGAGGCCCACCCGGCCGTCGAAACCCGCTTCGTCGAAGCGCGCGAGCGTATCCGACAGGTCCTTGGCGAAGTCCGCGCCGAGGCGGCCCGTCGCCGCGAAAGTGCCGATGGGATCGAGACCGAGATCGAGGTCGAGGCCGGCCAGGGCCTCGCCCCGCCGCTCGGCCACCCCCTTCAGCAGGGTCGCGGCCTCGACACCCCGGCCGCCCGCATCGAGGCGAATGGCGATGAGGGGCAGCATCACGCTGGCGAGCGCCGCGTCCAGATCCTCGACGGTGGCGGCGCTCAGTCCGTAGCCCCTGGCCGAGGGGGCGCCTGAAAAGACGAGGGTCAGGGCATCGGCGCCGCCTTCGAGATCGGCGAGCGCCAGCGCCTGGGCAGGCTCCGCCTGCGGGTGATCGACCCGTTGCGCGATGCGCCAGGGCCCCGGCGCCCGCATGGGCTGGGCTACGGGGGCTGCCGGTTCGTAGAGGGGTTCGACCCGGATGCCGTCGGCGGTCTTCGAGACGAGGCGCTTCTCGAAATCCCCGCCTTTCAGCACGCCGTCGACGAGGCCGAGCCAGCGCTCGCGGGTCGCAGGCGGAAACAGGTCGGCGAGGGGACGGTCTTCCATCGTTCGGGCCTTCGATCGGGGCACCGGCCGCAGAGGGCCGGTCACAGCATCAATGTCCGGAAAAGCCCTTGCACGGTGGCGCACGCCGAAGCAATCGCCCCCGATCCCGGATATCGAATACGCCGGCCCGGTCTCGGAATTGCCCTCCGGTCCTCGCCGGCGTGGCGCGCCTCAACCGAAGACGATCAACCCGAAGAAGCCGAGGGACCCGACGATGATGCGCCACCATGCGAACAGGCGAAAGCCGTGGGCGGAGACGTAGTCGAGCACCGTACGGACCACGAACAGGGCGGAGAAGAACGCGACGATGAAGCCGATGACGATGAGGCCGGTGTCGTCGCGGGAGAGGTTCTTGTAGTTGTCGAGCAGGTCCTTTGCGAAGGCACCGGCCATGGTGGGGATCGCGAGGTAGAACGAGAATTCCGTCGCGGAGCGCTTGTCGGCACCCATGAGCATCGCACCCACGATGGTGGCGCCGGAGCGCGACACACCTGGAATCATCGCGATGCACTGGAACAGGCCGATCTTGAAATCCATCGGCAGGGAGAAGTCGAACACGTCGCGCTTCTTCACCTCGAGATCCGTCTCGTCGAGCACGAGGAGGACGAGGCCGCCCGCCACGAGGGTCGCGCACACGATCCACGGATTGAAGAGGTAGTACTTGATGTACTTGGAGAAAAGGCCGCCGACGATGGCCGCCGGCAGGAACGCGAGGAGGATGCCGAACACGAAGCGGCGGGCGTTGGGATCGCTCGGGAGAGCTTTGGCGATGCCGAGCAGACGCCCGAAATAGACCGCCAGGATCGCCAGGATCGCACCGAGCTGGATCAGCACCTCGAAGGTGTTGTTGGGCGACTGGAAGCCGATGAAGTGGCCGACCAGGAGCTGGTGCCCCGTGGACGAGACGGGGATGAACTCCGTCGCGCCTTCCACCACGGCGAGGACGACCGCCTTCGCGATGCTCATCGCATCCATCATCGTATCGCCTCGCTTTAAGTTGTAGAGCATTGTGTCGGGGCGTGGCCACGCAGGTCACGCGCCGGGCACGGCCTCGGATTTAATCCGAGCCATCGACCATGACGGTTGACGGATGGTTACCGCCTTTGGCCGAGCGTGTTAATGAGGCGGCAACGATCGAGCAATATGTCTGGAGGGGCGACCCTCTGCGAGGGGCCCGATACGGCTCGTCCCCGGCAGCTTCCCCCGTCCGAACGGCCTCGATGGCGACGCTTCACCACTCCCCCTTCTGCCCCCATTCGCGCTTCATCCGCCTCGTGCTTGCCGAGATGGGGATGGAGCCCTCCCTGCTGGAGGAACGCCCGTGGGAGCGGCGCGACGCCTTCCTGATCATCAACCCGGCCGGCACGACGCCGGTGCTGGTGGAGCAATCGGGGCTGGCGATTCCGGGAGCCGGCATCATCGCCGAGTATCTCGACGAGACGCGGGGGCTCGGCCTCAGCGGCCGGCGCCTCTTGCCCGAGACCACGGCGGCCCGGGTCGAGGTCCGCCGGCTCCTCGACTGGTTCCTGGTCAAGTTCGATGCGGAGGTGACGGGCTACCTCGTCACGGAAAAGATCTTCAAGCGCTTCATGAACAGTGCCGCGGGTGGCGGGCCCCCGGACATGAACGCCATCCGGGCGGCGCGCACCAATGTGCGCTATCACCTGAAGTACATCGGCTACCTCATGTCCCGCCGCAAATGGATTGCGGGCGACCATCTGACCTATGCGGATCTGGCGGCGGCCGCCCACCTCTCCTGCGTGGATTACCTCGGCGACGTACCATGGGACGAGGACGAGACGGCGCGGGACTGGTACGCACGGGTGAAGTCGCGCCCGTGCTTCCGCACGCTCCTGGCCGATCGGGTGCCGGGCATGGCGCCGGCCGACCACTACGCGGACCTGGACTTCTGACCGACGGCCCGACGAAAGTCCGTCCACCGCGCAAGATTCTGGCGGGGGACGACCTGCGCCGGGCCGTGGAGACCCGCGCCCGGCACCTCGGCTTCGACGATGTGCGCGTGACCCGGCCCGATGCGGTGCCGGCCCTGGTCGAGCGCCTGCCGACATGGCTCGCCGCCGGCCATCACGGCGACATGGCCTGGATGGTGGACCGGGCCGACCAGCGCGCCGACCCGGCGACCCTGTGGCCGGGGGTGCGCAGCGTGATCATGCTCGGCATGAGCTACGGGCCGGAGGAAAATCCCCTCGCGGCGTTGGACCGGCGCGACCGGGGTGCCATCGCGGCCTATGCGCAGCGGCGCGACTATCACGAAGTGCTGAAGGGCAAGCTCAAGGAACTCGGGGGCTACCTCTCGGCCAAGGGCGACGTGCGCGTGAAGGTGTTCGTGGACACCGCGCCGGTGATGGAGAAGCCCCTGGCCGAGGCCGCCGGCCTCGGCTGGCAGGGCAAGCACACGGTCCTCGTCTCGCGCGCCCACGGCAACTGGCTCCTGCTCGGAGCGATCTACACCTCGGCCGATCTCGCGGCGGACGCGCCCGAGACCGACCATTGCGGCTCGTGCCGGCGCTGCCTCGATATCTGTCCGACCGACGCGTTTCCGGCGCCCTACCAGCTCGATGCCAGACGCTGCATCTCCTACCTCACCATCGAGCACGAGGGTCCGATTCCCCGCGCGTTTCGCGCCGCCATCGGCAATCGCATCTTCGGCTGCGACGACTGCCTCGCGGTCTGTCCCTGGAACAAGTTCGCGGCGATCGCGGGGGAAGGGCGGCTCGCCGCGCAGGCCGACCTAGCGGCTCCCCCCCTCGCCGATCTGGCCCGGCTCGACGACGCAGGGTTCCGGACGCGGTTCGCCGGGACCCCGATCAAGCGCACGGGCCGAGACCGATTCCTGCGGAACGTCCTCATCGCCATCGGCAATTCCGGATCGGCCGCGCTCGCACCCGAGGTGGTACGCTGCCTCAGCGATCCCGCGCCCCTGGTACGCGGCATGGCGGTCTGGGCTGCCACCCGCCTCTTCGACGCGGACGCCCTGCGGGCCGCATTCGAGGAGCACGGTCGGCAGGAAACGGATGACGCGGTCCGGGCTGAATGGCAGAACGGCTTGGCTCAGGACGGCCCGTCGGGATCGATCATGCAGGAACTACGAGACTCATGAACCTCTTCGTCTTCGGCCTCGGCTTCACGGCTCGCCGGTTCGTCGAACGGGCCTCGGGCCGCTTCGCCGAGGTCCGTGCCACGGTGACCGATCCGTCGCGGCCCGGGGCCGGCCTCGCCGGCGTGGCACTTCGGACGTTCGGGCCGGACGGCGACGACGACCGCATCGCCGCCGATCTCGCCGATACCGATGTGCTCCTCGTCTCGGCTCCCCCCGGGCGGGAGGGCGACACGGTTCTGGCTGGCTACGGCGATGCCATTCGCAGAAGTCGCATCGGCTGGATCGGTTACCTCTCGACCATCGGCGTCTACGGTGACCAGCAGGGTGCGTGGATCGACGAGACGACGGAGCCGCGTCCGACGAGCCAGCGCTCGCACGGGCGCCTCGCCGTGGAAGCGGCCTGGCTCACCCTTGGGCGCGAGTCCAACAAGGCCGTTCAGGTGTTCCGCCTGGCCGGCATCTACGGGCCTGGCCGAAACCCGATCGTCAAGTTGCGCGAGGGGAAGTCGCAACGGATCATCAAGGCCGGACAGGTCTTCAACCGCATCCATGTGGACGATATCGCGACCACGCTGCTCGCCTCCCTCGACCGGCCCCGGGCCGGGGCGGTCTACAACGTCACGGACGACGCACCGACCCCGCCACAGGTGGTGACCGAGCACGCAGCCAGCCTCGCGGGCCTGCCCCTGCCGCCGGAGATCGATTTCGAGACCGCGGATCTCAGTCCGATGGCGCGCAGCTTCTACGGCGAGAACAAGCGGGTGCGGAACCGGCTGATCCGCGAGGAACTCGGCGTCGATCTCGCCTATCCGACCTACCGCGAGGGACTGGCCGCCCTCGTGGCGGATGCGCGCGCGCCTTAGACTTCAGGCCCGGCCCTGGGTGGGCTGCGCCCATCCGAGCCGCGACAGAGCACCGAAGAGGGCCGCCCGTGCCGGCTTCGGACGCTCCACGGCACGGGCGGCGGCGATCGCAACAGCCTGGGCCACGAGCCACGCCGCCGCCAAGGTCGCAACATCGCCGGTCCGACCCGACGCCCAGCCGAAGTGGGCGCGAACGGAGAACACCAGGACCAGGATCGGCATGTGCACCACGTAGAGGGTGTAGGAGAACGAGGCTGCGCCTTCCCAGCGCGCGAAAGTCCGTGCGGCGGGCGCCTCGTTCGTCGCCAGACCGAGCAGAGCGACGGCCAGGGGCAGTCCCAGTGCAGCTTGGTAGGCGAGGAACGGCCCCCACGCGCTCATGGCATCGACGAAGCCGGGGTTCGCCGCGAAGGCCAGGGGTGCGCCGAGCGCGAGCCCCGCGATGGGGAGAACGACCGGTGTCGCCGCCAGCCGGCGTAGACCGGGATGTCCCCCGAGCCGGGCCGCGCCCACGCCCGCCCCGAACAGGGCCAGGGATTGCAGGTAGAAGAACCGATTGGCCGTCACGAGAACGAGCCCCGAAGCGAGGACGATCCCCGTGGCGCGCCAGGCTCCACGCCCGACGATGGCCAGGGTGGCGAAGGCGGCGACCGCGTAGAGGTAGACCTCCTGGCGCAGGGACCAGAGCGGATTGTCGATGACGAAGGTCGCGTCGCTGGGGGCGAACGTCAGGGTGATGCCCCGCAGGAAGGCGAGGACGCCCATGATGTAAGGCTCCCCCGTCCGGGTCAGGAGGGGGAGGCCGGCCCGGCCGAGGATGCCCACCGCGAAGGTGAGGGCGATGGCGAAGATCAAGGGGGGCGCGATGCGGGCCACCCGGTGGACCGCGTAGGGCACGAGGAAGCGGCCATCCCGCCCGGCCATCCGGCTGAGACTCGTCGCGATGACGAACCCGCTGAGGGCGAAGAAGGTCATCACCGAGACTCGGCCGATCCAGCCGGTGATGGCCGCTCCTGTCCCATGGGTGGGCAGGAACGCCATCTCCACCGCGTGGGTGAGCACCACCGCCTGTGCGGCGAGACCCCGCACACCGTCGAGCGCCTCGTATCGATAGCCCCGCATCCGTCCCGCCCCTCCGGCCCGCGGGACCGGGTTGCCGGAGGGATGCGGTTCCCGCAAGCGGCGTTACGCGGCCTTGCGGTTCGCGGTGGGGCCGAAATGATCGATGTAGCGCGCGGCGATGGCCGAGACCGGCAGGACCACGAATACGTCGGTGGTGCCGAACTGATGATCGACCACGGCCCCGTCGCCGAAGGTCGCGCCGACCCGGAGGTAGCCCTTGATCAGGGGCGGCAGGGATTGAAGGGCGGCTTTCGGGTCCACGGCTTCGCGGGCGAGGCGGTCCATGGCGACGTAGCGTCCGGGCAGGGCCGTGGCGCCCCAGCCTTCCGGCGCGCGGGCGTGATGATGGAGGAAGCTCAAGGGGAGGGCGAGGCGGTCCGGATCGGTGCCCTCCAGGCTGGCGCAGCCGAGCATGGCATCGATGCGGTGGTGTTGGACGTAGGCCCAGATTCCGGCCCAGAGCAGTTCCACCGTGCGCTTGGTCCGGTAGGGCTTGAGGACACAGGAGCGGCCGAGTTCGAGGAAGCGCTCGCCCGGATGCGCGGCGAGGAGGGGCGCGATGTCGTACTCGGCCTCCGTGTAGAAGCCGAAATGCCGGTCGGCCGTCTCCTGGCGCAGGAGGCGGTAGGTGCCCACCACCTTCGGGCGGGGGCGCCGGAACGGGGTCTCGTCCGTGGCTGCGTGATCGATGACGAGGAGGTGGTCGCAGACCGTGTCGTAGGCATCGATATCCCGGCGCGAAAGCAGGGACAGGCCGGTGGCCACCGCCTGCATCTCCTCGAAGAACACCCGGTAGCGCAGGCGCTGCGCCCGGCGAATCTCGGACACGGAAGTCGCCAGCCGAACCTCGAGATTGCCGATGCGTCCGAGGCTCGGATCGAGGCCTGGGGCCGGGAACGGCTTCTTCAGGCGCGGCGTGAACTTGATCGGTACGGAACCGGGCGGGATGAGCGCCCGCCCGAGTGGGGTGGGCACTCCCAAAAGGCCTGCTTCGCTGCGCTTGCGCTTCATTCGGGTGAAGGGCGCATGAACGTGCGTCTCCCAACCGGTGAGCCACGCCGCGGATGCCTCTCGCGCGAAGTTCGGAACCATGGTCGAATCCGCCTGTCGGGATCGCGAGACGGGCTCACCCCGGAGCCCTGAACCTCACGCCTTCGGGACGCCACAACACCATGCGGCGCACACGCTTTTATGACACGGATTCGCCAAGTGCGAGAGGGAGTTGAGGCGCTTAGCCGACACCTCTCCGGCAGCCCGCACGTGCGTAGCCGCCGAAGTGGATCGAATGGATGGTCAGACGAACTGATTCAGGCCGGGGATCGAGCCGACGATGGGCCCCATGACGTCCTCGCCGGCCTTCTCGCGGCCGTAGGCGAACAGCTCCCGGCCGAGCGGCTGCATCTGGCCCATGGGGACACCGGCCGCCATGAGTTTCTGACCCAGCGCCATCACGCCGCCGCCCATCATGCCACCGAGCATGCCCATCAGACCGCCGCCGCCTTCGCCCGCATTGGACTCCGCAATGGTGGTCTCAGAACCGGGAAGGGTGGCGAGGAGCTGGCTGACTTCGGTGGCGGGCCCTTCCTTCTGGAGGAAGGCCAGGATGTGGCCGATGGCCGTCTGGGCAGTCGCGGCGTCCAGCCCCGTCACGGTGGTGACGCGGGCAATCAACTCTTCCATCTCGGGTCGCTCCAGAGCATTCGGGATTTTGTCTGTCCGGCCTTGCCGCGGGTAAATCAAGGGTGGCAGCCGCGTCAGGCTTCTGTTGCTGGAAAATGCCGCGCCCAGGCCGCATAACCCACTTGAGCGAGGCGGCACGCCGCTTCTCAGCATCGGGGAGTGGGCGATCATGCAGGGCGACGGCACAATCCTCGTGGGCAAGAGTCTCCTGAAGGGGGGCGGCACCAAGCCGGAGGCACTCACCCTGCGGCTCGCCAACCGCCATGGCCTCGTGGCGGGCGCCACCGGCACCGGCAAGACCGTGACCCTGCAAGTGATGGCCGAGGGCTTTTCGAATGCCGGGGTCCCGGTCTTCGCCGCCGACATCAAGGGGGATTTGTCCGGGCTCGCCGCCGCCGGGGAAGCGAAGCCTCATTTCGTCGAACGTGCCGAGCAGCTTGGTATTCCGTACGAGCCCGACCGCTTCCCGGTGGTGTTCTGGGATCTGTTCGGCGACCAGGGGCATCCGATCCGCGCGACCGTGATCGAGATGGGGCCCCTGGTTCTCGCCCGCCTGTTGGAACTCAACGACACCCAGGAGGGCGTCCTCAACATCGCCTTCCGGATTGCCGACGACAACGAATGGCCGGTTCTCGACCTCAAGGATCTGCGTGCCCTCCTGCTCTACGTCTCGGAGAACCTGAAGGCGATCTCGGGCCAGTACGGCAACGTCTCGGCGGCGAGCGTGGGGGCCATCCAGCGTCAGCTGCTGATGCTGGAGAATCAGGGTGCAGACCAGTTCTTCGGCGAGCCGGCCCTGGACCTTAACGATTTCATGAAGACCGACCGCGAAGGGCGCGGCATCGTCAACATCCTGGCCGCCGACAAGCTCATGCAGCGGCCCCGGCTCTACGCCGCCTTCCTGTTGTGGATGCTGTCGGAGCTGTTCGAGCAATTGCCCGAGGTGGGAGACCTCGACAAGCCCAAGCTCGTCTTCTTCTTCGACGAGGCCCACCTGCTGTTCGACGATGCGCCCAAAGCGCTTCTCGATGCCGTCGAGCAGGTGGTGCGGCTGATCCGCTCCAAGGGTGTCGGCGTCTACTTCGTCACCCAGAACCCCCTCGATGTCCCCGAGTCGGTTCTCGGTCAGCTCGGCAACCGGGTGCAGCACGCCTTGCGTGCCTTCACGCCGCGCGACCAGCGTGCGGTGAAGTCGGCGGCCGAGACGTTTCGCCAGAATCCGGGTTTCGATGTCGCCAAGGCCATCACCGAACTCGGCGTCGGCGAGGCCTTGATGAGCTTCCTCGAAGCGAAGGGAACGCCTTCCATCGTCGAGCGGGCCCTCGTCGCTCCGCCCCAGGGCCGCGTCGGCCCCATCACGCCGGCCGAGCGCGCGAGCCTCATGGCGAACAGTCCCGTGCGGGGGAAGTACGATGCGGCGGTCGACAACGAGAGCGCCTACGAGATCCTGGCCAAGCGCAAGGGTTTGGATTCCGCGCCGGCAGAGGCGGCTCAGCAAGCCGAGGGCGGTCTGACGGGCATGCTCGGTGGATTGCTCGGCAGCGTCTTCGGCTCGAAACCCGCTGCAAAGGGGCGCCGCCCTCCACAAACCCTCGCCGAACAAGTCATCGGCAACGCTGCCCGTTCCATGGCGCGCAAGGTTGGAACGGAGGTGGGGAACGCGATCCTTCGCAATGTGCTGGGCGGGCTCACCAAGCGTTGAATTCGTGGCACGCGGCTCTTGCCCGAACCGGCATCGCATTGACAAATCACCCCCATCGCGCCTATGCACCAGCGCAATGCGCGGCTTCCTCGACGAAGTCCGCGCGTTTCGCGTTCGCGCCCGGCTCGACCCGGTGTCGCGGATGACCTGAACAAGAAGACGGTCCAGGTTCACCTGACGGTGAGCGGGAGGCCGGCAGAGAACACGAAAGAGAACGATGTTCGCAGTCATCAAGACGGGCGGCAAGCAGTATCGCGTTGCCGCCAACGACACCATCACGATCGCCACCCTCGAGGGTGAAGCCGGCTCCACCGTGACCTTCGGGGACGTGCTCCTTTTCGCCGACGGCGCTGGCGCCACTCAGATCGGCGCGCCGCTGCTCTCGGGCATCAGCGTCACCGGCGAGATCGTCAGCCATGGCCGCGACGCGAAGGTCATCGCCTTCAAGAAGCGCCGCCGCCAGAACTCGCGCCGCAAGCGGGGCCACCGCCAGCACCACACGGTGGTTCGCATCACCGGCATCAGCGCCTGACGGTCGGATCGTTTTTCGAGATTTCGGAGTAAGCCACAATGGCCCATAAAAAAGCAGGCGGCTCGTCCCGCAACGGCCGCGATTCCGCCGGCCAGCGCCTCGGCGTGAAGAAGTTCGGCTCGGAAGCCGTCATCGCCGGCAACATCATCGTGCGCCAGCGCGGCACCAAGTGGCATCCCGGCGCCAATGTGGGCATGGGTACGGATCATACCCTGTTCGCCAAGACCGATGGCCGGGTGCTTTTCATGACCAAGCGCGGTCGTGCCTTCGTCACCGTCGTGCCGCTGCAGGAAGCTGCCGAGTAACGAACTTTTCTTTCGGTCGCCCGGCCTTCCGGTCGGTCGGGGCATGGATGGGGGAGGATGGGTATCCATCCTCCCTTTCGTCGTCTGAGGCGGAGTAGGTTCCGCCCACAGCGATGGGGTCGAGGCCATGAAGCGTACCCTTGCCGTATCGGGCGCGGCTGCCCTGGCGGCCTTCGGGTTTGCCGCCCTCCTGTTGCGTGGCTTGGACCACCCCCAGCCAGCACCCGGTGTCGTCGCGACGACGTCTGCGATGCCGACGCTGTACTGTGAATTCTACAATTTCGTCGGCCGCGCTCCGAAGGTCGGGTTCACCTTCTCGACCTCGCGCGCCAACGAAGCTCCGGCCTTCGCCCAAGTGAACCAGATCGAGGCGGACGGGACGCGGACCGCTTTTGGCGCGGACAGCGAGCCGTCACGGAATTGGACTTTCGAGGCGGGAGACCCGCCGAATCTGGTTTCGCCCGACGATGCCATCCGCATCCTCCTTTACGGATACGAGGGCACCACGTCCGCCGGGACGTGGTTCGAAGCCGGACTTCGGAGTATCCAGTACCTGAACCTCGACGGGAAATGCCGTCGCGGCGGAGCCTGACGCCGATACCGGCATCCCGCCGGAGCCGACCCGCGAGACCGCTTCGCGTGTCCGAGACGAATGAAGTGAGACGAGCAGTACCGTGAAATTCCTCGACGAAGCCAAGGTCTACGTGCGCTCCGGCGACGGTGGTGCCGGATGCGTGGCCTTCCGGCGTGAAAAGTTCATCGAATTCGGCGGTCCCAACGGCGGCGACGGCGGCCGCGGTGGCGACGTCTGGGTCGAGTGCGTCGACGGTCTCAACACCCTGATCGACTACCGATACCAGCAGCATTTCAAGGCCAAGAAGGGCGAGCACGGCATGGGCTCGAACCGCCACGGGGCCAACGGCGCCGACGTGGTGCTCAAGGTGCCGGCCGGGACTGAGATCATCGCCGAGGACGGCGAGACCCTGATCGCCGACATGACCCATATCGGCCAGCGGGTACGCTTGGCCAAGGGAGGCAACGGCGGCTTCGGAAACGCCTATTTCACCACCTCGACGAACCGTGCCCCCAAGCATGCCAACCCGGGCCTCGAGGGCCACGAGCAATGGGTCTGGCTGCGCCTGAAGCTCATCGCCGATGCGGGCTTGGTCGGCCTGCCGAATGCCGGTAAATCGACGTTCCTCGCCACCGTGACGGCGGCCAAGCCGAAGATCGCCGATTACCCCTTCACCACCCTGCACCCCGGCCTCGGCGTCGTCCGCTCGGACGAGCGGGAATTCGTTCTCGCGGATATTCCCGGTCTCATCGAGGGCGCACACGATGGCGTCGGCCTCGGCGACCGGTTCCTCGCCCATGTCGAGCGCTGCCGCGTGCTCCTGCACCTCGTCGAGGCCACCAACGAGCATGCGGGCAAGACCTACAAGCTCGTCCGCAAGGAACTCGAGGCCTATGGCGGCGGCCTGACCGACAAGCCCGAGATCGTCGCCCTATCGAAGGCCGACGTGGTCGATCCCGACACGCTCAAGGAGCAGGTCGCCCGGCTCAAGCGCGCCTCGGGGAAGAAGCCGTTGATCCTGTCGTCGGCGACGGGGCTCGGCGTTCAGGACGCGCTGCGGGCGATCACCCGCTCCATCGCGGAGGCCAAGCGCGCCGAGGCGGAGGCGCAGCCGGCCGATGCGTGGCAGCCGTGAGTGACGCGGCGGTGACTTCGCCGCGTGCATCGACGCCCAACCTCCAGGACTTCCGCCGGATCGTCATCAAGGTCGGTTCGGCACTCCTCGTGGACCGCGCGCGCGGACGTCTGCGCCATGCCTGGCTCGCGGCTCTGGCCGAGGACATCGCCGACCTGCACGCGCAGGGAGCCGACGTCCTCGTCGTCTCCTCGGGCGCCATCGCCCTCGGGCGTACGGTGCTTGGATATCCGCCCGGTACCCTGCGGCTGGAGGAGAGCCAGGCGGCGGCGGCCGTGGGACAGATCGCGCTCGCCCGGCACTGGTCGGAGGCGCTCGGCCACCACGGGATCGCGGCCGGCCAGATCCTGGTGACGCCGCAGGACACCGAGGAGCGCCGACGCTACCTCAACGCCCGCGCCACCGTGCTCAAGCTGCTCGAAGTGCGCGCCGTGCCGGTGGTGAACGAGAACGACACCGTGGCCACCAGCGAGATCCGCTACGGCGACAACGACCGGCTCGCCGCCCGTGTCGCCACCATGATCGGTGCCGACGTCCTGGTGCTCTTCTCCGATATCGACGGCCTCTATACGGCGCCGCCTCACACCGACCCGCTCGCTCGCCATCTTCCGGTGATCGAGCGCATCACCCCCGAGATCGAGGCCATGGCCGGCGGTCCGGCCTCGGATCTGTCGCGCGGTGGGATGCGCACCAAGGTCGAAGCCGCGAAGATCGCCGCCAGCGGCGGCACCCACATGGTCATCGCCGACGGCCGCGAGAAGAACCCCCTGCGCACCATCCTGAAGGGGGGGCGTTGCAGCTGGTTCCTGTCGGGCTCCAACCCGATCGCCGCGCGCAAGGCCTGGATCGCCGGGTCCCTCGAGCCGCGCGGCATCCTCATCGTCGATGACGGTGCCGCCCGCGCGCTTCAGGGGGGAGCCAGCCTGCTGCCGGTGGGCGTCACCGGGATTCACGGCGGATTCGGACGCGGCGACGCCGTGGTGATCCGCGATGCCGCCGGGCGGACCCTCGGGCGTGGCTTGGTGGCCTACGACAGCGATCAGGCCGTGCGGATCATCGGCCGCCCGAGCCGCGAGATCGCCGATCTGCTGACTCATCCCGGCCGCGCCGAAATGGTGCATCGCGACGACCTCGCCATGGTGGGCGAATAGCCGGGTTGTCATGCGTTACGCTTGTTTCCCCAGTATCCGGCATGCGATGACGGGCGGGACAACAGGCGGGCGCGCCGGATCGCGCGACGGCCCGCGAGGATGAAGGCCGTGCCCGTTCTGAACCTGCGTACCGATTTTCAAGCTCCCGATCTGACCGCCGAGATGCATGCCATCGGCCAGCGCGCGCGAGCCGCCGCGCGTGGCATCGCGCTGGCACCAGCTCAGATCAAGGATATCGCGCTTCGCACCATCGCCGAGCGCTTGCGGGGGGCACAGTCCGAGATCCTGACAGAAAACGCCCGGGACGTGGAAGCGGCCCGCGCCGCCGGCCAGACTCAGGCGCTCATCGACCGGCTCACCCTCGATCCCACGCGCCTGAGCGCCATCGCCGACGCCGTCGAGAAGATCGGTGCCTTGCCCGATCCCGTCGGGCGTCAGGTCGCTGCGTTCGAGCGTCCCAATGGCCTGCTGATCGAGCGCATCGCCGTGCCGCTGGGCGTCATCGGCGTGATCTTCGAGAGCCGCCCCAACGTCACCGCCGATGCCGGCGCGCTGTGCCTCAAGGCCGGCAATGCCGCCATCCTGCGCGCCGGGTCCGACAGTCATCGCACGGCCATGGCCATCGCGCGCGCCATGCGGGCCGGTCTGGAAGCGTCCGGACTGCCGGCGGACGCGATCCAGATCGTACCGACCCGTGATCGGGCTGCCGTTGGCGCCATGCTGTCCGGCCTCGACGGCTGCATCGACGTGATCGTGCCCCGGGGCGGGCGCGGTCTGGTGGAACGTGTCCATGCCGAGGCGCGGGTGCCGGTCTTCGCGCACCTCGATGGTATCTGTCACGTCTACGTCGCCGCCGGCGCCGATCTCGACATGGCCCGTACCATCGCCCTCAACAGCAAGATGCGCCGTACGGGTATCTGCGGCGCCGCCGAGACCCTCCTGGTGGATCGCGCCTGCGCCAGCACGCATCTGGCTCCCCTCGTCACGGCTCTCATCGAGGCAGGGTGCGCCGTGCGTGGCGATACGGATGTGCAGGCGGTCGATGCCCGTGTGACGCCGGCCGCGGAGGCGGACTGGCGTACGGAGTACCTCGATGCCATCATCGCCGTCCGAGTGGTCGATGGTCTCGATGCGGCGATCACCCATATCGAGACCTACGGATCGCACCACACCGATTCCATCGTGACCGCCGACCGCGCCGAGGCGACGCGCTTCCTCGCCGAGGTCGATTCCGCCATCGTCGTCCACAACGCCTCGACCCAGTTCGCCGATGGCGGGGAGTTCGGCTTCGGGGCCGAGATCGGTATCGCAACGGGCCGGATGCATGCGCGCGGACCCGTCGGCGTGGAGCAACTCACCACCTTCAAGTACCGCGTCCACGGGAGTGGGCAGACGCGTCCTTGACGCTTCGCTTCGTTCCGCCACCACACGCGGCTTCCGATGCGACTTGACGTGTCGGGACCCGTTCGGCTTCCGCCGGCCTGCCCCGGCCTCCGGATCGGCCTCTACGGCGGTTCGTTCAACCCGGCTCATCTCGGGCATCGGCATGTCAGCCGCGTCGCCCTGCGGCGCCTGGGCCTCGACCGCGTCTGGTGGATGGTCACGCCGGGCAATCCCCTGAAGGACCGGGCCGATCTCGGTTCCATTGACGCGCGCGTCTCGGCCGCTCAGGCTATCGCTGCCCATCCCCGCATCGTGGTGACGGCTTTCGAGAGCCTCATCGGTGCTCGCTACACTCGGCAAAGCCTTCGCTACCTCACGGACCGCCATCCGGCCGTGCGATTCGTCTGGATCATGGGAGCCGACAGCCTCGCGACATTTCATCGCTGGCAAGGGTTCCGTGCGATCGCCGAAACCATGCCCATCGCCATCATCGACCGGCCCGGCTTCACTCTCAAAGGGCCGGTTGCGCGGGGTGCGCAAGCTCTCGGCCGTTGGCGGATCGACGAGGCGGATGCCCGTGTGCTCGCCGATCTCGACCCACCGGCCTGGGTCTTCCTGCACGGTCCACGTTCTCATCTGTCCTCCACGGCCCTGCGAACCGGGGGGCGGAAAGATGGATTGCGCGAAGACGCAACGGGAACGTTCCATGTCGCGCCCATTCAGGGTACGATCCCCGCATGACGATGGCCATTGCAGGAACTGAGACGCTGAACGACGCGGTCCACCAGGGAGCCCCAGGTTCCGACGACGTTGCCGACCGCAAGATCGGCGACCTCAGAGCGCTCGCCCTCGATTGTCTGGAGGACATGAAGGCGGAGGAGACCATCGAGATTGATCTCATGGGTCGGACGTCGCTCGCCGACACCATGATCATCACTTCGGGTCGCTCGCAGCGCCATGTCGGTGCCATCGCTGACCGCATCCTCCAGGACATGAAGGCCAAGGGTCTCGGCTCCGCCCGGGTCGAGGGCATGCCGGCCTGCGACTGGGTGCTGATCGATGCAGGCGACATCATCGTCCACATCTTCCGCCCGGAAGTGCGCGGCTTCTACAATCTCGAGAAGATGTGGGGCGCCGACCGTCCCGCCGTCGACCTGCCAAGCAACGCCCTGGCCGAGTAAGCGACCGCGGGTCGTCGACTCCATGCGGCTCCTCATCGCGGCGGTCGGGCGCCTGAAGGCCGGTCCGGAGCGCGACCTCGCGGCACGCTACCGCGAACGGGCGGCCCAACTCGGCCGCAGTCTCGGCTTTCCAGCCTGCGATACGGTCGAGATTCCCGAGAGCCGTGCACGTCGGCCTCAGGATCGTTGTGCGGAGGAGGGCACGGCCATCCTCGCGCACGCGCAGGGAGCCGCCCTCGTCGTCTACGACGAACGCGGACGCGCCGATCTCACCAGTGAAACCTTCGCCGATCGCGTGGCGGCCTGGCGCGACGCCGCGCGTCCGAGCCTCGCCATCGCCATCGGCGGAGCCGACGGACTCGATCCGGCGGTACGAGCGCGAGCCGATCTCACCCTGTCCTTCGGCGCGGCGACGTTGCCGCATGGCCTTGTGCGCGTGCTGGCCTTGGAGCAGGTGTATCGAGCGCTGACGATCCTCGCCGGCCATCCCTATCATCGCGGAAACCTCGACGAACGATGACGGCGGTGAGGCCATGGATGGCGGCACGGGGGGGAGGGCGCAGCTTATGCGTGCTCGCCCTGACCGGCCTCGCCGTGACCACGCCGGCTGCGGCGCAGGAATCTGCCAGGCAAGAGTCTGCCAGGGAAGTGACTCCGAAAGACCCAAGCGCCAAGTCACCGGCTGCCGAACCGGATGCGGTTCAGAAAGCCGTCGAGGAAAAGAACCGACGTGCCGAGAACTTGAAGCGCATCGAGGAGGCACTCGCGGCCTCGACGGGGACGCGTGCGCAACTTGAGGCCGAGATCGCATCCATCGGTGGCGACCGGGCCAAATTCAATACGGCCCTCCTGGATGCGACCCGTCAGGCTCAGGCGACGGAAGACCGGATGACCCGGTTGGAAGAGCGTCTCAAGACCCTTGGGGCCTCCGAGGCGGCCATCCGCCGGTCGCTGGATGGGCGGCGCGGCGTCATCGCCGAGATCCTCGCAGCCCTCCAGCGCATGGGTCGTCGGCCGCCTCCCGCGGTGCTGGTGCGTCCCGAGGACGTGCTCGCCGTTATCCGAACTTCGATGCTGCTCGGTGCCGTGGTGCCCGAACTGCGCGGCGAAGCCGAGACCTTGGCGGCCGACCTCACCGAACTCGTGCGCCTGAAAGGTCTCATCGCCGCCGATCGCGAGGGTTTGAAGAACGATCTCGCCGGATGGGCGCGGGAGCAGCAGCGCCTCAACGGCCTCATGGCTGCCCGAAAGGCGCGGCTGGCCGAGGTGGAGAGCGGCTTGGCGACCGAACGCTCACGCACCGCCGAACTTGGCCTCCAGGCCCGCACCCTCAAGGAACTCCTGGAGCGGATGGAAGGCGAGGTGGCCTCCGCACGCCGTGCGGCGGACGAGGCGCGTGCGGCCGAGACCCGGGAGGCGCGCGCCACGCAGGAGCGCTTCGCCGCCGCCGGTATCCGCGACCCGGCGCGCCTCGCCCCCAAGGTTCGGTTCGCGGACACACGTGGCGATCTGCCTCGGCCTGTGAGCGGAGCGCTGACGCGCGGCTTCAACCAAACCGACGCCAATGGTGGCACCACCCGCGGCATTTCGCTCACCACCCGACCCAAAGCCGTGGTTTCGTCACCGGCCGATGGCTGGGTCTCCTTCGCCGGCCAGTTTCGGTCGTATGGCCGACTCTTGATCATCAATGCCGGCGATGGCTACTATCTACTGCTGGCGGGGATGGATCAGATCGACGTCGAGGTCGGCCAGTTCGTCCTGGCGGGCGAGCCCGTGGCGGCCATGGGCGAGGGCGGTGCGGGTACGACCCCGGCCGGCGGCGATCCGGTGTTATACGTCGAGTTCAGAAAAGACGGCGGCTCCATCGATCCGGAGCCTTGGTGGGCCAAAAGCCCCAGCGAGAAGGTTCGCGGATAATGCGCAAGGTTTCCCTCGTTCTCCTCGGCGCGTTCATCGGCGTCGGGTCCTCCATGGTCGCGACCCAGACCCGCCTGCTGTCGGGGACCAGCGCCGTGGCGGCCTCGGCCGAGACCTATCGCCAACTGAGTCTGTTCGGCGACGTATTCGAGAAGGTCCGCACCGACTACGTCGAGAAGCCCGACGAGGCCAAGATCATCGAGGCGGCGGTGAACGGCATGCTCACGTCGCTCGATCCGCATTCGAGCTACATGGACTCGAAGAGCTTCCGCGACATGCAGGTGCAGACCCGCGGCGAGTTCGGTGGTCTCGGTATCGAGGTCACCATGGAAGACGGTCTGATCAAGGTCGTCACCCCCATCGACGATACGCCCGCGTCGAAGGCCGGCATCCTTTCCAATGACGTGATCACCCAGATCGACGAGGATCAGGTCCAGGGACTCACCCTGAATCAGGCCGTGGACAAGATGCGTGGCCCGGTGAACTCGCCGGTCAAGCTCAAGATCAGCCGCAAGGAGTCGAAGGACCCCATCGAGGTCGTGCTCAACCGCGACGTGATCAAGATCAAGCCCGTGCGCTCGCGCGCCGAGGGCGGCGACGTCGGCTACATCCGCCTGACCCAGTTCAACGAACAGACCTTCGACGGGCTGCGGTCGGCCATCGACAAGCTCAACGGCGAGATCGGCGCCGACAAGCTCAAGGGCTACGTCCTCGATCTGCGCAACAACCCGGGTGGCCTCCTCGATCAGGCCGTGATGGTCTCCGACGCGTTCCTCGATCGCGGCGAGATCGTCTCGACCCGCGGCCGCAATCCCGACGAGACGCAGCGCTTCTCGGCGAAATCCGGTGATCTGACCAAGGGCAAGCCCATCGTCGTACTGGTCAACGGCGGCTCGGCCTCGGCCTCCGAGATCGTGGCCGGCGCCCTGCAGGATCACAAGCGCGCGACGGTGCTCGGCACCCGCTCGTTCGGCAAGGGCTCGGTGCAGTCGATCATTCCGCTCGGCGGCAGCGGCGCCCTGCGCCTGACCACGGCACGCTACTACACCCCGTCGGGTCGCTCGATCCAGGCCAAGGGCATCGAGCCGGATCAGGAGGTGCTGCAGGAGGTGCCGGACGAGCTCAAGGGCAAGGACGAGACCAAGGGCGAGGCCGGCCTGAAGGGCCACCTCAAGCAGAAGGACGTCGAGGAGCGCGGTGGATCCTCCGCCTACGTTCCGCCCGACCCGGCCAAGGACAAGCAGCTCACGGCCGCCTTCGACTACCTGCGCGGCATCCAGAAGGGTGCGTCCAACACCAAGACGACGGTTCCGAACTGAGCCGGCACACGGTCGCTCTTTAGGGAAGCGTTAACCATGGCGGCCCCCAATGTCGGTTCAGAACCGATATCGGGGGCCGCTTTCGTTTCGGGAGGCGGTTGCCGTTCTCGTCCCGACCCTGAGGGAAGCGGCTGAGCGTGGCCTCCGACGACATCCTGACCCGGCCTCTCGGCGCCAAGCGAACCCCACGGGAGCGCCTTCGCAGCCTCAACGCCACGTACCTGACCCCACGGATGGTGACAGGGGGCCTCGTCCTCGGCCTCGTCGGTGGCCTGAGCATCCTCGGCGCCGTCGGCGATCCGCAGGGAGGCGAGCCGGTGGCCGTCGCCACCATCGCCCTGCGCGACCCGCCGCCCGTGTCGACCGCTGCGGTCCCGGTGCCCGAGAAACCGGTCGCAGCCCAGCGCTCGGCCGATGCCGTCGAGACCGCCTCCGGTGTCACCGTGGTGCGCGCGGGCGGCGGCAATGCGCCGAGCGACGCCGTGGTGATCCGTGTTCCCGATGCGGCACCGGTCAAGCTCGCATCCGCCCCCGACCCGCGCCTCGTCGAGCGCGGACGCCACGGCAGCGTGCCGCGCCTCGGCGAAGGGCGAACCCGCCCCCTCGACGTTTATGCCCGGCCCGATACCGGGACCACCGGCCCACGCATCGCCATCCTGGTGTCGGGGCTCGGCATCGGGCAGGCCGCCACCGCCAGTGCCATCACCCGGCTGCCGCCGGAGGTCAGCTTCGCCTTCGCCCCCTACGCCGGTGATCTCGAACGGACCGTGGCGCGCGCCCGGGAAGCCGGCCACGAGGCGCTTCTTCAGGCACCCATGGAGCCGTTCGACTATCCCGACAGCGATCCGGGGCCACAGACCCTGCTTACGACAGCGCGTCCGCCGGAGAACCTCGACCGGCTTGCCTGGGCCATGAGCCGCTTCCAAGGCTTCGTCGGCATCGTCAATTACATGGGCGCCAAGCTGACGAGCGATGCCGCCGCCTTCGAGCCGGTGCTGCGCGAGATCGCCGCGCGCGGTCTCGGCTACGTCGACGACGGCACCTCGCCGCGTTCCATAGCCACCACCCTCGGTGCCAAGGCGAAGGTTCCTGTCGCACGGGCCGAGTTCGTCCTCGACGCCCTGCCCCGGCCTGAGGCCATCGATCGGGAACTCGCGCGGGCCGAAGCGCAGGCCCGTGCCAAGGGCTTCGTCCTGGTGTCCGCCACCGCGATGCCGATGACCATCGACCGGATCGCGCGTTGGTCGAAGGACCTCGAAGCACGCGGCGTGCGGCTCGTGCCCGTGAGCGTCGCCCTGCGTGCGGCTTCGGGGAGCGCCCGCCTCAGCAGCGCCGCGCCCTGAGTGTCGGGCCGATACGATTCTTCGCATCGTGCCGCCATCGTGCGTTGCGGCGCGGGGATGGGGTGCCCTATGGTCGCGCCGATGACAGCCCTCCCGAACGACGACGGCACCGGATTGCCGTACCGCCCCTGCGTCGGGATCACGTTGATCGCACGCACCGGTCTCGTATTCATCGGTCGTCGCCGCGCCGATGCCGGTCCGGAACACGTTGCCGATGGCCGTGCCTGGCAGATGCCGCAGGGCGGGATCGACCCCGGCGAGGCCCCCAAGGATGCGGCCTTGCGTGAACTCTACGAGGAAACCAACGTCGCACCCGGCTCCGTCCGGCTGCTGGCCGAAGCGCCCGACTGGCTGACCTACGATCTTCCACCAGCGGTGATGAAGCAGGCCTGGAAGGGGCGTTATCGCGGGCAGACGCAGAGGTGGTTCGCCTTCGGTTTCCTCGGCGACGACAGCGAGATCGATGTCGCGTCACCCGGTGGGGGTGCCCATGCGTCCGAGTTCGATGCTTGGCGGTGGCAACCCATGGCTGGATTGCCGGACGTCATCGTACCGTTCAAACGGCCCATCTACGAGGGTGTGGTCGCGGCGTTCGGTGGTTTGACCGACTGGTGCGTTCCGGCGTGAGCTCCAGCACTCTCCCGGCTCGCCGGTAAGGCTGCCCACCGATGCGCTGGTGGTCGATCCCCGTTGTACTGGCACTGTGCTGGTTCGTGTTCACCCTGACGCCGTTCTGGGCGCTCTACGACCTCGCCCGTGCCGTGCAGGCGCATGACGTGGCCTATATCGAGCGCCACGTGAACTTCCGCACCCTGCGGCTGTCGGTGATCCGACAGGCCGCCGCCGCCGCGCAGGCCCGTGGCGAAACGGGCGGTGCGGAACCGCGCGAGCGCCAGCGCGTGACCGATGCCCTGGTGGCCCTCGCAATCCCCATCGCCGAATCCCTTGTGACGCCTCAAACCGTGGTCGACCTCCTCGACGACGGCTGGCCCCAATCCATCGACCTCGGCCCTCCGGAGCCCCGCCAAGGAGACACACCCGCCGACCTGCGCAAGCCCGGGCTGCATGCCGAGGGCTTCCGCCGGCTCGTCCCGTTCTACCTGTCCTCGGAGATGCGCGGCTTTCGCACGGTGGTGATTCCGGTCCCGCCCGACGCGACGCGGGATCGCCGATTTCGCCTGCGCCTGCGCCTGCGCGGCTGGACCTGGCGCCTCGTGGACATCGAGCTACCCGAGGAATTGCGCGAGCGGATCGCGCAGAAGCTCGCCCGTACGGGGCGGAGCCGTTAAGGCGAGGGTGCCAGGGATATAGGACCGGTTACTGGCCCCGGTTTGGCTGGGCCGGATCCGAGTGTTCGCTTTGCCAGAGCCAGCTTCTCAGGCCTATCTCTCAGGCAGCCGCATCGTCGGCGTTCCGGTTGGTGAAGCGAGCGTTGCCCAGGCCGGTGCCGATGGTGAGGATGCCCCAGCGGGTCACCTCCTGTCGGTAAGGCACCTCGCTCAGGCCCTGCACGACGGCATCGTTGTGCATCACCACCATGGTGGCGTGGTCGCCGATCCGCGGGATCGCCGCGACGAGGCGCTCGGCGAGGTTGAAGCGGTCGCTCTCCCAGTTGCCGGGCAGGTTCTGTCCACCGCGGTCGATGGTGCCATCCGCTTCGATAACGCCGGGGCAGCCGATGCCGATGAAGGGCGCCAACGTGAGATTGGCCCGGCCCGCTCGCCGGATCAGGTCGTTGAGCATCCCGATGAGCCGATCCACGGCGGCGTCGCGGGTCGGTGCCGGATCCTCGTCGCGGTGACGCCAGATCTCGGAGCGCCAGACCGCGCTCCGGGACAGGTCGGGCGCCTTGCGGAGGTTCGTCGCGACGACCCCGGCGCGGATGTTGGTGCCGCCGATATCGACGGCGAGCAGGCTGTCGTATCCGGCGAAGATCCAGGCCGGTGCGAGGTGGACCGACCCAATGAGGCCGGCTTCGTCGGGGTGGTGGCGGATCGGCTCCAGGGTTAGATCGAGGCCGGCGGCCCGCAGGAGCACACCGGCCCGGGCGATGGCGAGGTGCCCGACGCGGCTGTCGCTGAAGCCGCCCCCGACCACGATGCTCTCCGTGTCACGCCAGCCCTTCTGACGCAGGAAGCGGCGCACCACACGCGCGAGTTCCTGGGCGAACTCCTCGATGGCGCTGAAGATCAGGCCGGAGCTTAAGGGATCGCTGCCGTCCAACGCCCGATCGAGCGCCTTCTTGCTGAGGTCGGCACTGGGCTTGTCGCCGAAAGGATCGGGGCCGACCTTGCGCAGGGTTTCCCGCCACGTTTCCAGGATCTCGCGAAACGCCTTCTTCGAGACCTTGTCGCCGACGAACCCGTCGTCGGCCTTCAATTCGCTGTTGTAGTCGTCGACGATCACCGAAGGCAGTCGATGGGCGGCATGTGCGATGCCCGCCTCGCGGGTGAGGATGTCCGTCGCCATGCCGATACGCTGCCCCTGGATACGCGGTCGCCCCCTCAACGCGGCATCCGCTTCAGTGGATGGCGGTACGCGCGAGCGGGCGCCGCGGTCCTAACGCGGCGCCCGGGGCATGGGAAGCCGACCGCACCCCCAGGGGTGGGCCGGCCTGGATATCGGGTCGTCAGTTCGCCTTCGGCGCGGCCGGCGCGGCCTCGGCCGGGGGGGCCTTCGGCTCGCGGGTTTCCAGAACCTCCTCGGCCTTCTCCTCGTCGGTGTCGCCGCCGCGCTCGATTGCCTTTGCGGGATTGGCCGCGAGCGCCTTAACGATCGCGACGAGGCGTTCGCACTCGGGACCGTACTGGTAGGTCTCGAGCACGATGGCGGCGTCGCGCAGGGTACGAAGATCGCGCACGGTCTGCTTGTTGGCCGCCTCGCGCAGCTGGCTCTTCGCCGCGATGGCCTCTTCGAGCTTGGCTGCCTTCACGTCGCAGGCGGAAGCGACGCCCGTGGAGGCGAGCACGAAGGCGAGGGTGGTGAGGATGGTGCGCATCGGTGGGTCCGGGGGCTGGCGCTCAGGCGTGGTGGGCGGGTGAGCGCAGGATGTCGTTGGCCAGGGCCACGAGGGCGCTGAGGCGATAGGGCTTCGGTACGAACACCGAGTCCGTCACGGCGTCGCCGTGGGCAAGATGGCCGCGTCCGCCCGAGGTGTAGACGACGGGCAGGTCGGGGCGAACCTGGCGCGCACGCTGAGCCAGGGCGAGACCGTTCGTGTTGCGGGCCAGATCGATATCGGTGAAGAGCAGATCGACCCGCTCACGGGCCAGGATGCCCTCCGCTTCATCCGCATCGGACGCGGTGAGAACGCGATAGCCTTCCTCCAGAAGCGCCTCGGCGGCAAGCTCGCAGACCATGATCTCGTCCTCGACGATGAGCACGGTCTCGGCGATCCCGCAGGAGCCGAAGACGGATGGGGTGAAGCTGGGCAGGGCGAGGGCGGCGCAGGCGAATGGGATCATGACGCAACTCCTACTCACCCGGCGGGGGACGCATGGTCCCGTACCGGATCACCCAACCAACGGACCGCAGCGGCGCGATGTTCGAGTGCGTTCACTCCAATTGCGCGGACTTGGTGAGCAAAGCTTTAACCCTGCCGGCCCGGTGGTGAACGCGAAGGGGCAGCGCCTGTGACCCGGCCCTGGCATCTCGGCTTCGGCCTGATCCTCACGGCGCTGGCCGGCTACGTCGACGCCCTCGGCTTCATTCGGCTCGGTGGCCTCTACACCTCGTTCATGAGCGGCAACACGACCCAGTTCGCCGTCGCCCTCGGACACGGCCAGCCCCACCTCGCCTGGCTGCCGGCCCTGCTCATCCTCGCTTTTCTCCTCGGTGGAATCTGCGGCGGCGCCCTCTCGGCCCTGACGCCCGCACGCTGGAGCACGCCGGTGATCCTCGGCTTCGAGGCCGCAATCGTCGCAGCTGCCTTCGAGGCTGCCGTCGCCGCCCCGGATTCGGGCCTCGCCTCCCTGATGCTGGCGCTTGCCATGGGGGCGCAGAACGCGGTCCTGTCCCACGTCCAGGGCTTTCGCGCCGGGACCACTTTCGTCACCGGCGCGCTGTTCAGCTTCGGCCAGAAGCTCGCTTTGGCGCTCGCCCGGCGCGGCGCCCGTTACGCCTGGGTCGGCGATGGGGTGGTCTGGCTCGCGCTTCTCGTCGGATCCCTCGCCGGAACGGTCGCCTACGGCCGTTTGGCGTTGTATGCCCTCGCCATCCCTGCCGGCATCGCCGGCATCCTGGCCGTCGTCGCCACGATCCTGACGGCGCGGCGTGCGGTCTCCGGCGCACCCGCCCTGTGAGGCTCGGGCTCCGCGCGCCTATCGCAACCGAGTGACGAGAGATCCCCGCCGGATGGCCGAGACTGCACCTTCCCTCCTCGACCACGTCACGCCCATCGCGGCCGGGGCCCACGTCACCGCCGCCGTGTGGTTGAAGGACACCCTGGCCCTGGCGCTGGGCGACGGCGCCGTGCTGCTGGCCGGCCGCGGCGAGTTCCGACGGATCGAATCGCACCCGGACGGCGCCATCCTGGTCGCCGCCGGTGACGGACGCCGGATCGTGACCGGGGGCGATGACGGCCGCGTGGTGGCGACATCGCCCGAGGGCGATGTCGTCGAGGTGGCCGTCGCCAAGGGCGGGGCCTGGATCGACGCCCTGGCGCTCCATCCCGACGGCGCCATCGCGTACGCCGCCGGACGAAACGTCGTGGCACGCGACGCCAAGGGCCGCGAGAAGGTGTTCGCCGCCCCATCCACCGCGCGCGGCCTCGCCTTCGCGCCGAAGGGCTACCGCTTGGCCGTCTCGCACTACAACGGCGCCACCCTGTGGTACCCGAACCTCGAGACCGCGCCCGACTTCGTCGAGTGGAAGGGCTCGCACATCGACGTGACTTGGTCGCCGGACGGCCGCTTCGTCGTCACCACCATGCAGGAGAACGCCCTGCACGGCTGGCGTCTCCAGCCCGACCGCGGCCACATGCGGATGTCGGGCTATCCCGGCAAGGTCCGCTCCGTGGCCTGGTCGGGCGATGGCGACTGGCTCGCCACCGGGGGCGCGGAAGCCGCCATCATCTGGCCGTTCGACTCGAAGGAAGGCCCCACCGGCAAGGCCCCGCGCGAGTGCGGCGTGCGCCCGGCGCGGGTCTCGCGGGTGGCGTTCCATCCCAAAGCCCTGGTGCTCGCCATCGGGTACGAGGACGGCTGCATCCTGCTCGTGCGCTTCGCCGACGGGTCCGAACTGTTGGTGCGCCCGGCCGTGAAGGGCAGTGGCGTCACGGCCCTCGCCTGGGACGCGCGCGGCGCCCGCCTGGGCTTCGGCTGCAGCGACGGGGCCGCCGGCCTCCTCACCCTTCCGGGCTGACGTCCATGGCGCTGTTCGGGCGGAAACAGCCACAGGCCGATGCGGCGGTGCGCGCGGCGATCCTCGCCTGGGCACGACAGGCCGCGGGCTTCGACGCGGCGGGAATCGTCAAGGTGAACGAGATCGTTTGCGCCGATCCGGCCTGCCCCGGCATGGAAACGATCCTCCTGCTCATGCCGCCGGGGCTGCCGACCCGTGCGGTGAAGATCACCAAGCCCATGGCGGCGGTAACGGAAACCGATGTGGTCCTGGCCCTCGCGCGGGATTGACGATCCCGCGCAGGATTGAAACCGCGTCGCTTTTCTGTCATACGCCGCCTCGCGTTGAACCGCCCGGCCGATCGGGCTGCCGTGGCGGTTCGTGCTGCTCCATCAGAAGCATCAACCGAGCGCATCCCTTCGATCCCAACCCGGATCGGGGTGCATGCGCGTTCAGGAGAGCCAAATGCCCAAGCTGAAAACCAAGTCGGGCGCGAAGAAGCGCTTCAAGATCACCGGCACCGGCAAGGTCATGTACGCCCAGGCCGGTAAGCGCCACGGGATGATCAAGCGGACGACGAAGCAGATCCGCAACCTGCGCGGCACCACCACCCTGTTCGAGGGCGATGCCGCCAACGTGAAGAAGTATTTTTTGCCGAACAGCCGGTAAGCCTTCTTTCACCCGCCGAACTGCTTTTTCTGATCCAGGAGACTCCATATGGCCCGCGTCAAGCGCGGCGTGACCAGTCACGCGAAGCACAAGAAAGTCCTCAAGGCCGCCCGTGGTTATTACGGTCGCCGCAAGAATACGATCCGGATCGCCAAGCAGGCGGTCGAGAAGGGCATGCAGTATGCCTACCGCGATCGTAAGAACAAGAAGCGCACGTTCCGCGCCCTCTGGATCCAGCGTCTCAACGCCGCCGTTCGTGAGCATGGCCTGACCTATTCGCGCTTCATCAACGCGCTGTCCAAGTCCGGCATCGAGGTGGACCGCAAGGCCCTGTCCGAGCTCGCCATCCATGAGCCGGCCACTTTCGCCGCCGTGGTCGAGAAGGCCAAGGCCTCCCTGCAGGACGTCGCCAAGGCGGCTTGAACCTTCTTCGTTCGGCCTTCGCGTCGGACTCTGTAGAAAAGGCGCGGCCCCGCACGGGCGCCGCGCCTTTTCGTTTTTACTGGGCGCGCCGGGTTTTCCAGGGCGCGATGGCTTGCCAAGGCGGCCTCGACCCGCAAAACCCTCGCGCCATGATCGCCCGACCATCCTGTGGTCGAGCCGCAGCCGGTGAGTTGAACCGATGACCGATCTCGACACCCTCGAAGGTGACCTCCTCGCAGAAGTCGCCGCCGCGTCCGATGAGGCCGCCCTCGACGCCGTACGCGTGGCGGCGCTGGGGAAGAAGGGCTCGGTCTCCGAACTGCTCAAGACCCTGGGCGCCATGACGCCCGACGAGCGCAAGGCGCGCGGGCCCCTCATCAACGGGTTGCGCGATCGCGTGCAGGGCGCGTTGGGCGCTCGTCGCGAAGCCCTCGGCGAAGCGGCGCTCACCGCACGCCTCGCCGCCGAGCGCATCGACGTGACCCTGCCCGTGCGCGAGGCGCCGGAGGCGCGCGGCCGCATTCATCCCATCAGCCAAGTCATGGACGAGATCGCGGCGATCTTCGCCGATATGGGGTTCTCCGTCGCCGAAGGGCCCGACATCGAGACCGACGACTACAACTTCACGGCTCTCAACTTCCCGCCCGGCCACCCGGCGCGCGAGATGCACGACACCTTCTTCCTTGCCCCCGACCGCAACGGCCAGCGCAAGGTGCTGCGCACCCACACCTCGCCGGTGCAGATCCGCACCATGCGGTCGAAAGCGCCGCCGATCCGAGTGATCTGCCCGGGACGGACCTACCGTCACGATTCCGACCAGACCCACACGCCGATGTTCCATCAGGTCGAGGGTCTCGTCATCGACAAGGCGGCCAACATCGCCAACCTCAAATGGGTTCTCGAGGAGTTCTGCCGGACCTTCTTCGAGGTCGACGCCGTGAAGATGCGGTTCCGTCCGTCGTTCTTTCCCTTCACCGAGCCCTCGGCCGAGGTCGACATCCAGTGCTCGCGCAAGGGTGGCGAGATCCGCTTCGGCGAGGGCACGGATTGGCTCGAGATCCTCGGCTGCGGGATGGTCCATCCCAACGTCCTGCGCAATTGCGGCCTCGACCCCGACAGCGTCCAGGGCTTCGCCTTCGGCATGGGCATCGATCGTATCGCCATGCTCAAGTACGGCATGCCGGACCTGCGCCCATTCTTCGAGGCGGATGTCCGTTGGCTCGATCATTACGGTTTCCGGCCGCTGGATATCCCGAGCCTGGTCGCCGGGCTGACCGGCTGATGTGATGTCGCGAAGGTCCGGGCGCTTCCCGGATCGTCCTTCTCAACCCTGATGGGTGCCGGATCGCCAGTCGCTGGCCGATCGGAGAGCGCCGACGGACGCAAGTCATGAAATTCACCCTCTCCTGGCTCAAGGATCACCTCGACGCTGAGGCCTCCCTCGACACGATCTCCGAGACGCTCACGCGCATCGGGCTCGAGGTCGAAGGCATCGAGGACAAGGCCGCGAGCCTGAAACCCTACGTGATCGCCCACGTGCTCACGGCCGAGCAGCACCCCAACGCCGACCGCCTGCGCGTCTGCTCCGTGGATGCGGGCGACGGGGAGCCGGTACAGGTGGTCTGCGGTGCGCCGAATGCGCGCGCCGGCATGAAGACCGTGTTCGCCCCCCCCGGCACCTACGTGCCCGGCAAGGCCATCACCCTGTCGGTGGGCACCATCCGCGGCGTCGAGAGCCGGGGCATGCTGTGCTCGGGCGCCGAACTCGGCCTCGGCGACGACCACGACGGCATCCTCGATCTGCCGGAGGACGCGCCCACGGGGCAGACCTACGCGGTCTATGCCGGCCTCGACGATCCGATCATCGAGATCAACCTGACGCCGAACCGCGCCGACTGCACCTCGATCCACGGCATCGCCCGCGATCTCGCCGCCACCGGCCTCGGTGGCCTCAAGCACACGCCCCAGCCGCCCGTACGGGGGGAGGGGGCCTGCCCGGTTCCCGTCACCCTCGACTTCGAGCCGGCCGACCGCGGCCTGTGCCCCTACTTCACCCTGCGCCGCGTGAGCGGCATCACGAATGGCCCCTCGCCGGATTGGATGCAGGCCCGCCTGCGCGCCATCGGCCTGCGCCCGATCAACGCCCTCGTCGACATCACCAACTATCTCACGTTCGACCGGGGCCGGCCGCTGCACGTCTTCGACGCCGCCAAGGTGGCGGGCGGCCTCACCGTGCGCCGCGCCCGCGATGGCGAGGCCCTGAAGGCGCTCGACGGCAAGACCTACGCGCTGACGGACGACACGGTGGTCATCGCCGACGACAACGGTGTCGAATCCATCGGCGGCATCATCGGTGGGGTGGCGTCCGGATGCGACGCCGGCACCACCGATGTCCTCATCGAATCCGCCTTGTGGGACCCGGTGAACATCGCCCAGAGCGGCCGGCGCCTCGGAATCATCACCGATGCGCGCTACCGCTTCGAGCGCGGCGTCGACCCGGCCTTCACCCTGCCGGGCCTCGATCTCGCCACCCGCCTCGTCCTCGAGATCTGCGGCGGCACCCCGAGCCAGCCCGTGATCGTCGGCGAGCCGCCCGAGACCGAGCGGGTCATCGATTTCCCCTGGACCGAGACCCGGCGCCTGGCCGGCCTCGAACTGTCGCGCGCCGAGATGAAGGTGACCCTGGAAGCCTTGGGCTTCCACGTCGCCGGCAGCGGCGACCGGGTGAAGGTGCTCACCCCGTCCTGGCGCGCCGACGTCGAGGGCAAGGCCGATCTCGTCGAGGAGATCATCCGCATCGCCGGTCTCGATCGCATCGAGCCGAAACCTCTTGCGCGCATCGAGGCCCAGGTCGGTAAGTCCGTGCTCACGGTGATCCAGAAGCGCACGCGGCTCGCCAAGCGCGCACTCGCCGCGCGCGGCCTCGTCGAGGCCGTGACGTGGTCGTTCATTCCCCATGACGACGCCGTGCTGTTCGGCGGCGGCCGGGCGGATCTGGTGCTGGCCAATCCCATTGCGGCTGACCTATCCGATATGCGCCCGAGCCTCGTGCCCGGCCTGCTGCGCGCCGCCCAGCGCAATGCCGACCGGGGGCTCTCCGACGTCGCCCTGTTCGAGGTCGGTCAGTGCTTCGAGAACGATCAGCCGGAAGGTCAGACCGCACGCGCTACAGCGATCCGCCGTGCCACCGCCGGCCATCTCGGCGGTGGCCGCCACTGGGACGGCGCCGCTGCCCCCGTGGATGCGTTCGACGCCAAGGCCGATGCCCTGGCGCTGCTCGCCGCCTTCGGCATTCCCACGGGTGGCCTGCAGGTGGTCGCCGGCGGGCCGAACTGGCTGCATCCCGGCCGCTCGGGTACCCTCCAGTTCGGGCCGAAGAACCCCGTGGGGTATTTCGGTGAGATCCACCCGCGCGTGATGAAGGCGCTGGACCTCAAGGGCCAGATCGTCGCCTTCGAAATCACCCTCGATGGCGTGCCGTTGCCGAAGTATCGCCCGACCAAGGTGAAGCCGGCCCTGGCCCTCTCCGACTTCCAGCCGGTCTCGCGCGACTTCGCCTTCGTGGTGCCCCGCGACGTGGCGGCGGGCGACGTGGTGAAGGCGGCGCAAGGGGCCGAGCGCAAGCTCATCGCCGGCATCGACGTGTTCGACATCTACGAGGGCGTCGGCGTTCCCGAGGGGGCGAAGTCGGTGGCCATCGCCGTTCGGCTCCAGCCCGTCGAACGCACCCTGACCGACGCGGAGATCGAGGCGGTGACGGCCAAGATCATCGCCGAGGTCGGCCGCAAGACCGGCGCGACCCTGCGCGCCTGAACCCCGGAAGAACGGAGCCTCGCCATGATCGACCGTGCCCTCGTCGATGCCCTCTCGGCGGCCGAGTACCTGCCGGCCGCCGAACTTCGGCGCGCGGTCGAAACACCGGAGGCCATCGCCGACGAGGTGCTGCGCGTGCTGGCCGGGCCTGCGGACGGTGCCGAGGTGTCGGAGGCCGACGCCAACCTGCTGTTCTACGGTCTCCACGTCCTCGCGGCCGCCCGCGACACCCGTGTGTTCGCCCCCCTGGTGCGCCTGCTGCATCAGGACGGGGATACCCTCGACGCCCTGCTGGGCGACGCGGTGACGACGACGCTGGCCCGTATCCTCGTCAGCGTCTTCGACGGGGAGGTGGCGCCGCTGCACCGCCTCATCCTCGACAGCACCCTCGACGATTTCGTCCGTAACGAGGCCCTCGCGGCCCTGACCTTCCTGACCCAGACCGGCCACGTCGACCGTCAGGCGACCCACGACCTCCTCGTGCGCTTCGACGACAAGCGCGTCGCCGTCGAGGGTGATATCGGCTGGGTCGGTTGGGAGGAGACCATCGCGCTGCTGGGGTTTCGCGACCTGGCGCCCCGCTCGGCGGCCGCGCGCAAGGATGGCCGTCTCACCGATGAATTCAGCGACGCGCCGTGGTTCCGCACCACCCTGCGTCAGGCCGAGGCCAAGCCGGACGACCTCGCCCGCTTCGATCCGCGCCGCTACGGCACCATCGACGATCCCGTCGCGGACCTCGCCTGGACGGCCGAGGATGCCGGCCAACCCGTGCGCAATCCGTTCAAGGATGTCGGGCGCAACGATCCGTGCCCGTGCGGCAGCGGCAAGAAGTTCAAGAAGTGCTGCCTCGACAAGGCAGCCTGACGGCTCACCGCGCCGCGCCGCTGAGCGGGTTCGCGTCGTCCCAGGCATAATCCAGGGTTTCGAACCGCATCGAGCGGGCATCGACCATGAGCAGGCGCCCGACCAGGGGCTCGCCGAAATCCGTCACAGCGCGGATGACCTCCAAGGCCATGAGCGAGCCCATGATTCCGGCGAGCGCCCCGAGCACCCCTGCCTCGGCGCAGGCCGGCACGGAGCCGGGTGGCGGGGGGCTCGGGAAAAGGCAGCGATAGGTCGGATTCGGCCGCCCGTCCGCCCCGGTCTCGTGGGCCCGGATGGTCGTCAGCGACCCGTCGAACTGCCCGAGCGCCGCCGTCACCAGGGGGCGCTTGCCGTGGAAACACGCATCCGAGACGGCGTAGCGCGTCGCGAAATTGTCCGAGCCGTCGGCGACGAGATCGTAGTCCGCGACAAGTTCCACCGCGTTCTCTGCCGTCAGCCGGAAGGGGTGGGCCTCGATGGCGACGTGCGGGTTGAGGCGACCCACGGCGTCCGTGGCGCTCTCGACCTTCGGCCGGCCGATATCGGGCGTGCCGTGGATCACCTGCCGCTGCAGGTTCGACAGGGAGACGATGTCGTCGTCGATGATCCCGATGGTGCCGATGCCGGCGGCCGCGAGGTACTGGATCAGGGGCGCGCCGAGGCCGCCGGCCCCCACCACGAGGATGCGCGCCGCCTTGAGGCGGGCCTGTCCCGGGCCGCCGACCTCGCGCAGGACGAGGTGACGGGCGTAGCGTTCGACTTCATCGGATGACAGGGCCATGACCGGGAGATAACGCCCGCGAGGGCGCATCGGAAGCCCCGCGATTTGCGCGGGCACCGGCGGGCGCCTATGGCCGTGGCGATAGTCGCCGAGACCCCGCGAGATTCTGGCCGTGTCCGATTCCCTCGACCGTTCGCCGCTCACATTGGCCCAGGCCCTGATCCGCTGCCCCTCGGTGACGCCGGAGGAGGGCGGCGCCCTCGCTTGGCTCGGCGAAGTTCTAGAATCGGCCGGCTTCACGGTCCACCGGCCGCGCTTCTCCGAACCCGGCACGCCCGATATCGACAATCTCTACGCCCGCATCGGCACCGGCGCACCCTATCTGCTGTTTGCCGGCCACACCGACGTGGTGCCGACGGGCGATGTCGCCGCCTGGCGCCACGGGCCGTTCGCCGGAACGGTGGCCGACGGCCTCCTCTACGGGCGCGGCGCCGTCGACATGAAGGGCGGCATCGCCTGCATGCTCGCCGCCGCCCTCGATTATCTCGACGCGGTCGGGCCGGGCTTCTCGGGCTCCCTCGGTTTCCTCATCACCGGCGACGAGGAGGGCCCGGCCGTCAACGGCACGGTGAAGCTGCTCGAATGGGCGCGCGCGCGCGGCGAGCGCTTCGATCACTGCCTGCTCGGCGAGCCGACGAACCCCGAACGTCTCGGCGACATGATCAAGATCGGACGGCGTGGCTCCCTCACCGGCAAGCTCACGGTCCATGGCCGCCAAGGCCACGTCGCCTATCCGCACCGGGCCGAGAATCCCATCCCCGGCATGCTGCGCCTCGCGGATGCGCTCCTGGCCGAGCCCCTCGACGGCGGCACCCGGCATTTCGATGCGTCAAACCTCGAATTCACCACCCTCGATGTCGGCAATCCGGCAACGAACGTGATCCCGGCGGAGGCGCGGGCGACCTTCAACATCCGCTTCAACGAGGGCTGGACCGCCGAGACCCTCGGCGCCGAAGTCCGTGCACGCCTGGAGCGGGCGGCCGGGAACAGCGTACGCTACAGTCTCGACCTGCAGCCCTCGAATTCCCCCGCCTTCCTCACGGAGCCCGACGCCTTCACCAGCCTCGTCTCCGCCGCCATCGAGACGGAGACCGGTCGAGTGCCGAAGCTCTCGACCACGGGCGGCACCTCGGATGCCCGTTTCATCAAGGATGCCTGCCCGGTCATCGAGTTCGGCCTCGTCGGCGAGACCATGCATCAGACCGACGAGTGCGTGGCGGTGGCCGACCTGAACCGGCTCACCGCGATCTACACGCGGGTGCTCGCGGCGTATTTCGCCGCCGCGGCGCCGTCGGCTTGACCGTTCGCGTCAGGCGGCTCGGCGCTTGAGACTTCGGCAGAGCCAGCCGTGTCCGGACCGGTAGCGACACCGATAGTTGACGCGGCTCGACCGAAATCGCCGGCTGCTCGCGCCCAGGCGATCACCCACGGCGATGTAGATCTGCCGCAGGCGCTGGACGTGGGGATCGTCGAGGCGCAATTCGATGCTGGCCCGGACCATGGCCACCGCAGCCGGCCGATCGGCAATCTCCCTCGGGACCAGTCCCTCGCCCAGGATGACCCGTCCGACTTCGAGGAGAAGGGCTTCGCTCGCACCCTCGCCCGAAGCGGCGAGGCGCTCGAGGTCGAACAGGGTCCGAACGCCCAGGGGCCATAACCGGATCACGCGATCACGCCCGACCGAGCAACAGAGTTGCGCCTGGGCGACCCAGTCCATGATCTGATAGACCCCATAGGGTGTCTCCACGAACAGCATCAACGGGTTGGCCGCGGCGAGGTTCTGCGTGGAGTGGATATGATAATCCTCGAGCCGGATGCGGATATCGCTGTCGATGCCGTCGATGATCTCCACGGGCGTGATCTTGAACGCCTCGAACACCTCCTCCTCCCGCTTGAAGTTCCGTAGTTTGTCGCGCTGGATGATGCTCCGCAGGACGACCTCCGGCATCACGCCCGCGATGAAGCTGGCGGCGACCACCAGCGCGATGACGGATGGCGCGGTCAGGGTCGCCTCGTTCGTCACCAGGGCTTGAACCGCCTCAGTGCCGATCCAGAAGAGGCCGACGACGAGTACCGGGGCGAGCACCGCGCTCAAAAGCATCCGGATCGTCTCACCGACGAGGGTTCCGGGGCTGAGATCGAAGTTCTTGATCGCTCGGTAGAGATTGCGAAGGGCGGTGATGTAGCTGCCGGCGAACGCTGCGCACAGGCCAAGCAGCCACACCATCCCGATGCCGTCGAGCGTAGGGTAAGTCACCCCCGGCCAGCGGAACGCCGCCGCATCGCTTCCCGCAGGCGCCAAAAGCGAAACGAGGAGCGACAGAGCGTAGAACATCGCCAGCCCCGACAGGACGCTGAACGGGATGCTGCCGATAAGCCAGGAGAGCGTTGCGTAGTCTTCCTTCCGACGCGGGAAGTCTTGGGCTGCCGTGCCAGGCTGCATCGGAGTGACGACGGGCACTGAGCGGCGCTTGGCGCCGACGAAATACTTGTACTTCACAAATTCGAAGGATGGGATCAGGGAGGGGCTCGACCGGTCGGCGATCTCGAAAACCAGGGCGAGATCCTTGATGGTCTCCTGCCGCTGGCGTTTGATGGCCTCTCGGATCGCAATGAAGATCAGGGGTGAAAGGACCGCGAAGGCGGAGGCAACGACGATGATGACCCGCAGGGGTGTTTCCATGGCGATAATCCCGAGCTCCTCACGATGATCGGAGAGGTTGCGCATTTGGACGCAGAGCCGGGCATAAATTCAACCTCAGATTAAACTTTAATGTGAATCAGCGGTTCATTTAGGTAATCCACCCCCACCAGCGTCAGGCCACACGACGGGGCTAGAGGGCCGCAACGACTGCGGTCCCGGCTCGCCAGGATCCCTGCGACATCGTCGGCCGTGATCTTGCCGGAGCCTGCGAGCACCAGGGTGCCGACGAGCCCCCGGACCTGGTGGTGCAGGAACGAGCGCGCCGACGCCGCCACCACGATCTCGTCGAAGTGACCCATGCTCACCATCGCGACGTCGAGCTGTTCCAGGGTGCGGATCGGGCTCTTGGCCTGGCATTCGGCGGCCCGGAAGGCCGTGAAGTCGTGGCAACCCAGGAGCGGGCGCGCGGCGGCCTGCATCAGCGGGACATCGAGGGGCCACGGCACCTGCCAGACCTGTCCGCGCGTCAGGGCCGCCGGGCTGCGGCGGTTGAGGATGCGGTAGCGATAGTGCCGGCGGAACGCGGAATGGCGGGCGTTGAAGTCCGGGGCAACGCGCTCGGCACTCAGGATCGAGACCGGATGCGGGCGCAGATGCGCGTTCAGGGCGTCGCGCACCACATCCGTGCGCCAAGCCTTGGTGAGGTCGAGATGCGCTACCTGATGCGTGGCGTGAACCCCCGTATCGGTGCGGCCGGCGCAGGTGAGGCCGGCGGTCTCGCCGGAAAAGCGTTTCACCGCCGCCTCGATGGCGCCTTGCACGGAGGGCTGCGCCGTCTGGCGCTGCCAGCCGCAGAACGGCGTGCCGTCGTACTCGATGACGAGCTTGTAGCGCGGCATCAGGCGCCGAGGGACGAGCCGGGCACCAAGCGGGCGCCCCGCATGAACTCCGGCCCGGTCGCGACGCCGCCCTTGCCGGCGCGGCGCAGGGCCGTGAGGCGGACGGCGCCCGTACCGCAGGCAAGGGTGCAGGCTTCGTCGAGGATCGTGCCGGGGTCGCCCTTGGCCTCCATCGCGAGGGCGCCCAGCACCTTCACCCGCTCCGGACCCTTGCCGAGATCGGCCTCGAAGAAGGCGCCTGGGAAGGGGGCCAGTCCGTTGACGTGGTTGGCGACCTCAGGGGCCGGGCGGGTCCAGTCGATGCGCGCCTCGTCGTTGGTGATCTTGTGGGCGTAGACGATGCCCTCAGTCGCCTGCGGTGTGAACGTGAGGGCGCCGTGCTCCAGTTCGGCGAGGGCGCAGGCCATCAGGTCGGCGCCGAGCGGCATGAGCGCGTCGTGCAGGGCACCGGCGCTCATGCCGTGCGTGATCGGCAGGCGCGCCTCCAGGCCGACCGGGCCGGTGTCGAGGCCGGCTTCCATCCGCATCACGCCGACGCCGCTCATCGCGTCGCCCGCCATCACGGCGCGCTGGATCGGAGCGGCGCCGCGCCAGCGCGGCAGCAGGGAGCCGTGGAGATTGAGGCAGCCGTGGCGCGGCAGGTCGAGGATCGCCTGGGGCAGCAGCATCCCGTAGGCCACCACCACGGCGACATCGGCCGCGTGCGCCCGAAAGGTCTCGACGGCTTCCGCATTCTTCAGGGTCGTGGGCGTCAGCACGGGCACGCCGAGGGCTTCGGCCATCACGTGGACCGGGGATGCCTTCAGGGCCATGCCGCGCCCGGCTTTGGCCGGCGCGCGCGTGTAGACGGCGACGAGGGTGTGGCCGTCAGCATGAAGGCGTGCCAGCGTCGGCACGGCGAAATCCGGCGTGCCCATGAACACGACGCGCATCGGGCTTTTTCCTAACGTGGGATCACGCGGCGTCGCGCTTGGCCGCCTTGGCGAACTTCTTCACCACCCGGTCGCGCTTCAGCTTCGACAGGTGGTCGATGAACAGCACGCCGTCGAGGTGGTCGATCTCGTGCTGGATGCAGGTGGCGAGCAAGCCGTCGGTCTCGATCTCCTGCGTCGCGCCATCGAGGCCGCGGAACCGCACGCGGACCCGGTCCGGCCGTTCGACCTCGCCATAATAATCCGGGATCGAGAGGCAGCCCTCGTCGTAGACCCGCTTCTCCTCCGAGCCCCAGACGATCTCGGGATCGAGAAAGACCTGCGGCCGGCGGTCGTCCTCGTCCTTCGACGTGTCGATGGTGACGACGCGCTTCGCCACCCCGATCTGGATCGCCGCGAGGCCGACGCCCGGAGCGTCGTACATCGTCTCCAGCATATCGGCGACCAGGGTACGGATCTCGTCCGTCACGGGGCCGACGGGCTCGGAGACCTTGCGCAGGATCGGGTCGGGCAGGATGACGAGCGGACGGATGGTCATGGCGTGATGGGGTTCGGCTGTGGGGATCGCGGCGCCGCGATCCCCAGCAGATAAGGTCGTGCCGATGAGCGGTCAAATGACCCGTGCGTCCGCCCGTCAGAAGGGTGTGCGGCTGCGGATGGCGGCCGTCAGCGTGCCCTCGTCGAGGTAGTCGAGTTCGCCGCCCACCGGCACACCGTGGGCGAGGCGGGTGATCTTCAGTCCATGGACCTTCAGCGATTCGGTGACGTAATGCGCCGTGGTCTGACCGTCGACCGTGGCGTTCAGCGCTAGGATGATCTCGCGCATGGCCGGGTCGCCGGCGCGCGCCACGAGGCTGTCGAGGTTGAGGTGCTCCGGCCGCACGCCGTCGAGCGCCGACAGTACGCCGCCGAGCACGTGGTAACGGGCCGTCACCGCGCCCGAGCGCTCCAGAGCCCAGAGGTCTGAGACGTCCTCCACCACCACGAGGGTCGAGGGGTCGCGGCTCTCGTCGCGGCAGATGGTGCAGGGCTCGGCGGTATCGACGTTGCCGCAGGCGCTGCACACGACGATGCGCTCCGAGGCGACCCGCATGGCGTCGGCCAAGGGAGCGAGCAGGGTTTCCCGCTTCTTGATGAGCTGTAGGGCCGCGCGCCGGGCCGAGCGCGGGCCGAGGCCCGGCATGCGGGCGAGGAGCTGGATCAGGCGCTCGATCTCGGGACCGGCGACGGCTTGGGGCATGAACGGTCCGTCTGGGCTCGTGCGGATGGCCCGAGGCCACCACATGGTTCAAGCGGGATAGCGGGTGAGGCGTACCCGGCGAAAGCAGGAATTCTCCACACATAGGGTCGCGCCGCTCCGGTTTCGCCCCCGCAGGCCTACGCCCGCGCGGGATACGGAGAATTCAAATTTCTTTTTCCATTGTCGCAAACGTGATTTGTCGGCAAGATTTGAGGAACCGAGCACAAACGGTGACTCGTGGGGCGGCGAACCTGCGCGCGGCGGACCTGAACGACCGCGCGGACGCCCCACACACGAGTCCGGCCCGGCGGAGCGATCAGGGGCCCGAGGAGGAACGCGCATGACCAACATCGGACTTTTCAATTCGGGCCACGGCGCGGAGGCCATCGGCCTGCGCCAGCTGAAAGCCGTGCATTGGAATCTCGAAGCTCCGCGGCTCTACGAAGAGGCGCTGCGCCGCAACGAGGCGGAACTCGCGCAGGGCGGCGCCCTGGTGGCGACCACGGGAAGCCACACGGGGCGCTCGCCGAAGGACAAGTTCGTGGTGCGGGACGAGGCCACCGAGAACGAGGTCTGGTGGGAGAACAACGGCGCGATCACGCCCGAGCAGTTCGAGACGCTCTATCAGGATTTCCTCGGCCATGCCGAGGGTCGCGAACTGTTCGCCCAGGATCTCCATGGCGGCGCCGACCCGTGCCACAGGGTCAAGGCCCGGGTGTTCACCGAGCTCGCCTGGCACTCCCTGTTCATCCGCAACCTGCTGATCCGGCCCGAGCGCGAGACCCTGTCGGATTTCGTGCCGGAACTGACGATCATCGATCTGCCGAGCTTCGAGGCTCAGCCGCATCGCCACGGCTGCCGCTCGAAGACGGTCATCGCCATCGATTTCTCGCGACGCCTCGTGCTCATCGGCGGGTCGGCCTACGCCGGCGAGATGAAGAAGTCGGTCTTCACCTACCTCAATTACCGGCTGCCCAAGGTCGGGGTGATGCCGATGCACTGCTCGGCCAACGTGGCCCTCGACGAGGCCGGCCAGTCGGCCCTGTTCTTCGGCCTGTCGGGCACGGGCAAGACGACCCTCTCCAACGACTCCTCGCGCATGCTGCTCGGCGACGACGAGCACGGCTGGAGCCCGGATGGGATCTTCAACTTCGAGGGCGGCTGTTACGCCAAGACCATCCGCCTCTCCCGGAACGCCGAACCCGAGATCTACGCCACCACCGAGCGCTTCGGCACGGTGATGGAGAACGTGGTCATCGATCCCGAAACCCGGGTGCCCGATTTCGACGACGCCTCCCGCACGGAGAACACCCGCTGCGCCTATCCCCTCGACTTCATCGCCAATGCGAGCACCACGGGACGCGCTGCGCACCCGAAGAACATCGTCATGCTCACCTGCGATGCGTTCGGGGTGATGCCGCCCATCGCACGGCTCACGGGGGCAGAGGCGATGTACCACTTCCTCTCGGGCTACACCGCCAAGGTCGCGGGCACCGAACGCGGCCTGACGGCCCCGGAGGCGACGTTCTCGACTTGCTTCGGGGCGCCGTTCATGCCGCGTCACCCGAGCGTCTACGGCAATCTGCTGCGCGACCTCATCGCGAAGCACGCGGTCGACTGCTGGCTCGTGAACACCGGGTGGACCGGGGGTGGTGTCGGCACGGGCCGACGCATGCCGATCCGCGTCACGCGCCGCCTGCTCACGGCAGCCTTGGACGGATCCCTGTCCCAGGTCGAATTCCGGCGCGATCCGTATTTCGGGTTCCAGGTGCCGGTCTCGGTGCCGGGCGTCGAGGCGCAGGTGCTGTCACCCGTGGAAACCTGGACCAACAAGGTCGCTTTCGCCGAAACGGCGACGCGCCTCGTCGCCATGTTCCAGGAGAACTTCAAGCGCTTCGCCGAACACGTCGACGCCGACGTGCGGGCGGCCGAGCCGTCCGCTCAGGCGATCGCAGCCTGATTTCTCGAAGGGGGCGACCTGCGGGTCGCCCCCTTCGAGCCCCTAAAAGAGTTTCAGGCCGGGCGGCAGGGGCAGGCCCTTGGTCAGCTCGCCCATGCGCTCGGCGGCGACCTGCTCGGCCTTGCCCCGGGCGTCGTTCATGGCGGCGACGATGAGATCCTCCAGGATCTCGCGCTCATCCGGGTTCATCAGGGTCGGATCGAGCTGCACGCCCTTCACCTGTCCCTTGGCCGTCATGGTCACCCGTACGGCGCCGCCGCCGGAGGCGCCCGATACCTCGACGGTGTCGAGTTCACCCTGCAGGGCGGCCATCTTCTCCTGCATGGCCTGCGCCTGCTTCATCATGCCCATGAGGTCGCGCATGCTCGTAATGTCCTTCGGCTGTATCGGGTGGGGCGTTCGGCCTGATCTGGGGACGGAGCGGCGCCGGCGCTATGCCTCGCCGTCCGTGTCTTCGGTCTCGGCCTCGCCCGTCGGCGGAGCCTCGACCGCAATCTCAGGGGTCTTGTCGCGCACGTCGACGATCTGGGCACCGGGGAAGCCCGCCATCACCGCACGCACGAGGGGATGGGCGGCGGCGCTCTGATGACGGGTTTCCGTCGCGGCCCGTGCCGTGGCGTCGAGGGTCGGCTCGCCGGCCTCTTTCGACAAGGCGACGATCCAGCGCCGGCCCGTCCACAGGTCGAGGGCCTTGGCGAGGTCGTTGGCGATGGTCTGGCGCCCGCCCTCCGCGAGACGGAACTCGATGCGTCCCTCCTCGAAGCGCACGAGATGGACCTCGCGCTCCAGGGCCATCTTCAGGCCGATGTCGCGCTTGGTGTCGGCCAGCGCGACGACGTCTGCAAAGCGCGTCAGCCGTGGGCCTTCTGGTTCGGGGGAGGGGGCTTGGCTCGGTGCGGGCGCCTGGCTCGGAATGGGCGAGGGCGCGACCATCGATAGGGCCGGACGGCCACCGCCGCCGGCCACCATGGACAGGGCCGGGCGCGGCGGCGGCTCGGACGAGAAGGTCGGGATCGGCGGCAGGGCCGGGCGTCCCTGCGCCGTGACGGGTGCGGAACTGGCGTGGGTGTCAGCCGGTGTCCGGGCCGGAGCCGCCAGGGCCTCGCCCTTGAACTGACGCAGGGCTTCGTCGGGGGTCGGCAGATCGGCCGCGTAGGCGAGGCGCACCAGGGCCATCTCGGCGGCGGCCAGCGGCCGCGTCGCAGTCTGTACTTCCGGAATCGCCTTGAGGAGGATCTGCCACGCCCGCGATAGCACCCGGACGGAGAGCTTGCCCGCGAATTCGCCGCCGCGCGACCGCTCCGCCTCGCTCAGGGTCGGATCGGCCGCGGCCTCCTCCGGTACCAGCTTCAGGCGGGTGACGAGGTGGGTGAAGCTCGCGAGATCCGACAGGATCACGGCGGGGTCGGCGCCCGCCTCGTACTGGCCGCGCACCTCGGAAAAGCTCGCCGGAATGTCGCCGCGCATCACCGCCTCGAACAGGTCGACGATACGGCCCCGGTCGGCCAGACCCAGCATGTCCCGTACGCCCTGGGCACTCACGTGTCCGGCGCCGTGCGCGATGGCCTGATCGAGGAGCGAGAGGGCGTCCCGCACCGAGCCCTCCGCCGCCCGCGTGATCGCGGACAGTGCCTCGGCATCGGCCTCGACACGCTCGGCGGCGCAGATCCCGGCCAGATGCGACACCAGGGTGTCGGCCTCGACACGGCGGAGATCGAAGCGCTGGCAGCGCGACAGGATCGTCACCGGGACCTTGCGGATCTCGGTGGTGGCGAACACGAACTTTGCGTGAGGTGGTGGCTCCTCCAAGGTCTTCAGGAAGGCGTTGAACGCCTTCTCGGAGAGCATGTGGACCTCGTCGACGATGTAGACCTTGTAGCGGGCCGAGACGGGTGAATAGCGGATGCCGTCGATGATCCCGCGCACGTCGTCGATGCCCGTGTGCGAGGCGGCGTCCATCTCCAGCACGTCCATGTGCCGGGATTCCATGATCGCCTGGCAGTGGCGCCCGAGTTCGGGCATCGCGATGGTGGGACCGGTGTCGGGATGGCCGTCGCGGACGTAGTTCAGGCCCCGCGCCAGGATGCGGGCCGTGGTGGTCTTGCCGACGCCGCGCACGCCCGTCAGCATCCACGCCTGGGGGATGCGGTTGGCCGCGAAGGCGTTGGCCAGGGTCCGCACCATGGCGCCCTGTCCGATGAGGTCGTCAAAGTTCTGGGGGCGATACTTGCGGGCGAGCACCCGATAGGGCGTCGCGGACGCTTGCGGCTCGGGAAAACCCGGAAGGCCGGGGGCGTCGCTCGGAGTGCCGGAGGTCGCGTCCATGCCGCCTTCGCGTGGGTTGGCGCCGCCCTGGTCGGAGGGATGCCGCCACGCGGGCTATAGATCGAAAGGTGGGAGGCTGGACGAAGACCCGCTCGGTCTCGTTAGGGCTGCTTCCTTCCGGACCTGACCCGGTTGGCGAGTGAAACGTCCCTCGCCAACCTCCCGTGCGCTATATGGCCGGGGCCGGCGGCGGATGCAAGCGGCCGGACCGCAGCAGTGACACGGGAGAGCGAGGCATGGCTTCATTTCGGGCGCGGGCGCTCCACACCGCCTTGATCCTATCGGCCAGTTTCATTGCGCTGGGGACCACGGTGTCGGGGCAGGCCCCCGCTCAACCCTGGGCCGGACACTACGCCTTCGTACACGATGGCGGCCGCACGGCCGGTGGTTCTCCCATCGTCGTCACGTATCGCCTCGACATCGCGTCGGGCCGGGGAAACCGCGACTGTCTTCTCAGGATCGAAGGGTTTCAGACCGACGAGACCATCGTCTGCAAACTCGATGGCGACGCGACCTCGGTCGCGGTGAAATTCCACACCTACGGCGATGGGCGGCTCGTGAACGCCTACGGCACGAAGCTCTACGAGATCGGAAAGACGCTGTTCGCCCTACGCCAGACCGGACCGGTGGTTCTCACGGAGTGGCAAGCTCTGGGTCCGGACGGCGTCCGCCGGGGCACGGCGGGCACCGCGTTCGAACGGCAGCGGTGATCCTCTCGGGAGCGACCGCTGCCGTTCGCCTTACTCGGGCTTGCGCTTCACGATCGCAAAGGTCTTCGGGTCGAGCTTGAGGTCGAACTGCTTGCCGTTGGCGTCGATGGCGTCGTCCACCTCGATCTCGTCGCTCTCGACTTCGATCTTCTTCCACTTGGTGAAGCCCGCCTCCTTCAGCACGGCGTCGATCCGGGTCAGCTCGGCGGCGGTGGGCTCGCGGTCCGCGCGGGCCGCACCGGTAAGGGCGAGGCCGAGGGCGAGTGCGGCGAGGCCGGTGGTCTTGAACGACATGTGAACTCCTTAAAGACGGTCGAGGTGGGGTGCGAACGATGCACCGCATGATCCGGTTCCCGGTCCCTGCGAAGTCCTGCGTGCGCTAAGGTTGTTTCCGATCGAACTGCCGCCTACGCTTGTATCCGTCGAGCCGTCCCAAAGGGTTGAGAGCCATGGTCACCCGCGTCGCCACCGTCGCCTTCGAGGGAATCGAGGCGCGGGCCGTCGATGTGCAGGTCCAGATCGCGCCCGGCCTCGTGGCCTTCACGGTGGTGGGACTCGCCGACAAGGCCGTGGGAGAATCCCGCGAGCGGGTGCGCTCCGCCCTCATCGCCTCGGGGCTGGCGCTGCCGGCCAAGCGCATCACCGTCAACCTCGCGCCGGCCGATTTGCCCAAAGAGGGCTCCCATTACGATCTGCCCATCGCGCTCGCTGTCATGGCGGCCATCGGCGCCCTGCCGGCCGATGCCTTGGCCGGCTACTGCGTGCTCGGCGAACTGGCCCTCGACGGCACCATCACGGCGGTCTCCGGCGTGCTGCCCGCCGCAATGGCGGCCAATGCCCGCGGCCTCGGCCTCATCTGTCCGGCTGCCACCGGGCCGGAGGCGGCTTGGGCGGCGGGCGACATGGACGTACTGGCACCGCGCTCGCTCATCCAGCTCGCCAACCACTTCAAGGGCACGCAGGTGTTGGCTCGCCCCGAACCCGCCATCGCCGCGTCGGGCGGTCCACTGCCGGACCTGCGCGACATTAAGGGCCAGGAGGGTGCCAAGCGTGCCCTGGAAATCGCGGCGGCCGGATCGCACAATCTCGTGTTCAATGGCCCGCCCGGGGCCGGCAAGTCGATGCTGGCCGCCCGCCTGCCCTCGATCCTGCCGCCGCTCTCCCCGCGCGAACTCCTCGAAGTCTCCATGATCCAGTCCGTCGCCGGTGCCCTCAAGGATGGGGCGCTGTCGAACCGTCGGCCCTTCCGGCAGCCGCATCACTCCGCCTCGATGGCGGCTCTGGTCGGCGGCGGGATCAACGCCCGGCCGGGCGAGGCGTCGCTCGCCCATGGCGGCGTCCTGTTCCTCGACGAATTGCCAGAGTTCACCCCACAGGTGCTCGATTCCCTACGCCAGCCCATGGAGACGGGGGAGATCATGATCGCCCGCGCCAACCACAGGGTGACCTATCCGGCCCGCTTCCAGCTCGTGGCGGCCATGAACCCGTGCCGCTGCGGTCAAGCCCTCGAGCCGGGCTACGCCTGCCGCAAGGGTCCGAACGAGCGCTGCGTCGCGCAGTACGGTGCCCGCATCTCCGGGCCTCTCCTCGATCGCATCGATCTGCGCATCGAAGTCGCCGCCGTCACCGCCGCCGACCTCATCCTGCCGCCGCCGGCGGAAGGCTCGGCCGAGATGGCGGCCCGGGTCGCCGCCGCCCGCGCCCTGCAGACGGCACGTTACGCTGCCCGGGATCTCGGACCCAGCGTCACCAACGCCTCCTGCCCGGCCACGGTGATCGAAGCGGTGGCGGCGCCCGATGCGGAAGGGGCCGCCCTGATCCGGAGCGCGGCCGAATCCATGCGCCTCTCGGCCCGCGGCTTCCACCGCACCCTGCGGGTGGCACGCACGCTGGCCGACCTCGACGGCGAGGCCCAGGTCCGTCGCATCCACCTCGCCGAAGCCCTGTCCTACCGCGGCCGCGCCGATCGGCCGGTGGCGGCGTGACTCAGCGCCCGTAGATGTCCTCGACCCGGATGATGTCGTCCTCGCCCGTGTACGAGCCGACCTGGACCTCGATGAGTTCGAGGGCGATCCTGCCCGGGTTGGTAAGGCGGTGCATCGAGCCGATGGGCAGGTAGACCGCTTCGTTCTCGTGGACGAGGACCACCCGGTCGTCGACGGTGACTTCGGCGGTGCCCCGCACCACCACCCAGTGCTCGGCCCGGTGATAGTGCTTCTGCAAGGAGAGTCGGCCGCCCGGCGTCACCATGATGCGCTTCACCTGGAAGCGTTCGCCGATGTCGATGCGCTGGTACCAGCCCCAGGGGCGGTACATCCGCCGATGGGCGTCGGCTTCCGGATGGGCCTTCTCGCGAAGCTGGGCGACGAGGTCCTTGACCTGGCCGGAGCGGGCCTTCGAGGTCACCAGCACGGCGTCCGGAGTCGCCACCACCACCACATCGTCGAGGCCGACCACGGTGGTGAGGAGTTCGCCCTCGCTGTGGATCAGGCTACCGTGGGTGTCGATGGTCTCGACCCGGCCGCGCACGGCATTTCCCGACGCGTCGCGGGGCAGGACTTCCCACACGGCGTCCCAGGTGCCGACGTCCGACCACGGGAACGAGACCGGGAGCACGCCGGCCCGCTCGGTCCGCTCCATCACGGCGTAGTCGATGGAGGTCTTCGGAGCCCGCGAGAAGGCGGAGCCGTCGAGGCGCAGGAAGTCGAGGTCGACTTGCGCGGCGTCGAGGGCCGCCCGGGTCGCCGACAGGATCTCGGGCGCCCGCGCTTCGAGCTCGGCCAGCATCACGTCGGCGCGGAACAGGAAGTAGCCGGAGTTCCACAGGGCGCCCTCGCCGATGAGGCGCTCGGCCCCGTCGCGATCCGGCTTCTCGACGAAGCGCTCGACGGCGTAGGCGCCCGGCACCCCATCGAGGCCCGCTCCGCGCCGGATGTAGCCATAGGCGGTGGCCGGCCCCGTCGGTTCTATGCCGAGGGTCATGATCCGGCCGGCCCGTGCACCGATGGCGGCCGCCTGCGCGGCGGCGACGAAGGCCGGCGTATCGCCGATGACGTGATCGGCCGCCAGGATCAGAACGACGGCTTCCGGATCGCGGCGGGCCGCATGCAGGGCCGCGACCGCCACGGCTGCGGCCGAATCCCTGCGCTCGGGCTCCAGCACGATGTCGGCCCGCACGCCGGCCTGGAGCAGCTGCTCGGCGACGATGAACCGTGCCTCGGCGTTGCTGATGATCGTCGGGCGACCGAACACGGCGGGATCCAGCACACGGCGCGCCGTGTCCTGGAAGGTCGAGCTGTCGGCGTTCACCAGGGGGGTGAACTGCTTCGGCATGCTCTCGCGCGAGGCCGGCCACAGGCGCGTACCCGACCCACCGCACAGGATCACGGGGTGGATCAGTTCGGAACGTGCCTGTACCATGGTCGATCACTCACGCGAGGGGAGGGCCAGGGTCCAGCATGGACCGGGCCGCGTGGATCATTCCGCCGCTTGGCGCGCGGCGTAGCCCAGGCGGCCGTTCAACTCCTGGATGAGCTTGACCGCCGCCTCTGCGATGACGGTGCCGGGCGGGAAGATCGCCGAGGCGCCCGCTGCATGGAGGGCGGGGTAATCGCCCGGGGGAATGACGCCGCCGATGACGATCATCACGTCCTCGCGCCCCTGCGCGGTGAGCGCGGCCTTGAGTTCCGGCACCAGGGTGAGGTGGCCGGCGGCCAGCGACGAGACGCCGACGATGTGGACGTCGTTCTCAACCGCCTGCCGGGCGGCCTCGTCCGGGGTGGCGAAGAGCGGCCCGATATCGACGTCGAAGCCGAGATCGGCGAAGGCCGAGGCGATGACCTTCTGGCCGCGGTCGTGGCCGTCCTGTCCCATCTTGGCGACGAGGATGCGCGGACGGCGCCCGTCGTTTTCCTCGAACGCTTCCACGAGATGACGGACCGTCTCGACTGCCGGCGACATGCCACCCACCTCCCGCTTGTAGACGCCCGAAATCGAGCGGATCTCGGCCCGGTGCCGACCCCAGGCCTTCTCCAGGGCATCGGAAATCTCGCCCACGGTGGCCTTGGCCCGCGCCGCTTCGATGCCGAGTGCCAACAGGTTGCCTTCGCCCTGCGCCGCCTCGGTCAGTGCTGCGAGGGCCGCATCGACATCGGCTTGGCTGCGCTCGGCGCGCAGGCACTTGAGCTTGTCGATCTGCAGCATGCGGACGTTGCCGTTGTCGACGCGCATGAGCTCGATGGCGCGGTCGTCGTCCGGCTTGAACTTGTTGACGCCCACGATGGTCTGCCGGCCGGAATCGATCCGGGCCTGGGCGCGGGCGGCCGCCTCCTCGATGCGCAGCTTCGGGATGCCGGCCTCGATGGCTTTCGCCATGCCACCCAATTCCTCGACCTCGCGAAGATGCTCCCAGGCGCGGGCGACGATGTCCTGAGTCAGCTTCTCGACGTAGTAGGAGCCGCCCCACGGATCGACCACGCGCGTCGTGCCACTCTCCTGCTGCAGGAACAGCTGGGTGTTGCGGGCGATGCGGGCGGAGAAGTCTGTCGGCAGCGCCAGCGCCTCGTCCAACGCGTTGGTGTGAAGGGACTGGGTGCCGCCCTGCGTCGCCGCCATCGCCTCGATGCATGTGCGGGTGACGTTGTTGAACACGTCCTGCGCAGTCAGCGACCAGCCGCTCGTCTGCGAATGGGTGCGCAGCGGCAGGGACTTGTCGGTCTTCGGCTCGAATTCCTTGACGAGCTTGGCCCAGATCAGGCGCGCAGCCCGCATCTTGGCGATCTCCATGAAGAAGTTCGTCGAGATCGCCCAGAAGAACGACAGACGCGGGGCGAATTGATCGATGGTCAGGCCGGCGGCGAGGCCCGCCTTGATGTACTCGACGCCGTCGGCGAGCGTGTAGGCCAGTTCGAGGTCGTTCGTCGCCCCGGCTTCCTGCATGTGGTAGCCGGAAATCGAGATCGAATTGAACTTCGGCATGTTCTTCGACGTGTAGGCGAAGATGTCGCCGATGATCCGCATCGAACCCGCCGGCGGGTAGATGTAGGTGTTGCGGACCATGAACTCCTTGAGGATGTCGTTCTGGATCGTGCCCGCGAGCTTCTCCGGCGGCACGCCCTGCTCCTCGGCCGCCACGATGTAGAGGGCCAGGATCGGCAGCACGGCGCCGTTCATGGTCATCGAGACGGTCATCTCGTCGAGGGGAATGCCGGAGAACAGTGTCCGCATGTCGTAGATCGAGTCGATGGCGACGCCCGCCATGCCGACATCGCCCGACACCCGCGGGTGATCGGAATCGTAGCCCCGGTGGGTCGCGAGATCGAAGGCCACCGACAGGCCCTTCTGCCCAGCGGCGAGGTTGCGCCGGTAGAACGCGTTCGAATCCTCCGCCGTCGAGAATCCGGCGTATTGCCGGATCGTCCAGGGTTGGGTGACGTACATGGTCGGGTACGGCCCGCGCAGGAACGGCGCCACGCCCGGATACGTGTTCAGGAACTCGATGCCCTCGCGGTCCTCGGGTCCGTAGACGCCCTTCACCGGAATGCCCTCGGGGGTCATCCAGGGCTCGCCCATCGGCGGCACCGGGGCGGCAATGGCATCGGCCGCGTAGGCGACGGCGGTGAAATCGGGAATGCGGGAGGGCATGGATGCGTGCTCGTGCGGCGGCGTGTTGCCCGGCATTATAGGTAAGCGCGCGAGCCGGGCTACTCCTATCCACCGAACGGCTGGCTCGAGGTCACGAAAATTTCGCGCGCCGTGTCGGGCCTTAAAATAATTTTACCTCGGGATCGGGCGGATTTGCCGGCGGCAGGGCGATGGCTCGCTTCACTCCGCCGCCATTCGGCGCGGCGCCCAGTCCTCGACTTCGGCTGCCACCGCCGCGACGACGGTCCGCAGGTGCCACACCAGTTCCGAGAAGCCCGGCCCGAGGGCGAGGCTCGTTTCGTTCATGTAGAGGGCACGGTTGATCTCCACCTGAAGGGCATGGCGTCCGAGATTCGGTTCGCCGTAATGTTCGGTGATGAAGCCGCCCGCATAGGGCTTGTTGCGCAGGGTGCGGAATCCACGGGCACGAAGGTGGTCCTCGAACGCCCCGATGAGCTCGGGCGCGCAGGCGGTGCCGAACCGGTCGCCGAGGATGAAGTCGGCCCGTGCGGACTCGTCCCGGCCGAGGCTCGAGGACGGCATCGAATGGCAATCGATGAGGATGGCGTGGCCGAAATCGCGGGCGGTGCGCTGGATCAGTCCGCGAAGGGTGCGATGATACGGTTTGTAGAGAGTCTCGATCCGGGTGACCGCGTCCTCCACCGGTAGGCGTCCGCGATAGATTTCCTGTCCGTCGGCGACCACTCGCGGCACGGTGCCGAGTCCGCCGGCCACCCGCATGGAGCGTGTGTTGGCGAACGCCGGCAATCGCCCGTCGAACATGCGTGGGTCGAGTTCGTAGGGCTCGCGGTTCACGTCGAGGTAGGCCCGGGGGAAGTGCGCGCTCATGAGCGGCGCGCCGAGATCCACCACCGGCGCAAACAGCCGGTCGACATGCGCGTCCTCCGACCGACGCAGGGTCAGAGCGTCGAGGCGTGAGGCCTCGACGAAGGCGCGCGGGTACACGGCCCCGGAATGGGGCGCATTGAACACGAAGGGGAGGGTGTGGGCCTCAGGCTCGTCCACGCGGAAGGGCGGGTCGAACCAGGGATGTTCCGGAGGATCCGGAGGGGAGAGCGGTTCTGTCATCGCGGCGCGGGCGCCTCGGTCCGGGCGGGAAAACGCATGGCCCCACTGTGCGGGGCCGTGCGGGCCGTGTCTACCGTCACGGCGCCCGTCGCCCGCAGGCCACGGTGCCGTCGCACACCAAGCCCGGGGGGGCGGCCGGCGTCCGTTGGCAACGTTCTGTTTACCAAGCTGGTGCTTTGTGGAAAGAACACAGCGACTCAAGGGCACAAGGCAACGTTCGATGAAGATCCTCCTCGCGGAAGACGACAACGACATGCGCCGGTTCCTGGCCAAGGCGTTGCAGAATGCCGGTTACGACGTGCTCTCGTTCGACAACGGCCTCTCGGCCTACAACCGGCTGCGCGAGGAGCCGTTCGAGCTGCTCCTCACGGATATCGTGATGCCCGAGATGGACGGCATCGAGCTGGCGCGCCGCGCCACCGAGCTCGATCCCGACATCAAGGTGATGTTCATCACGGGTTTCGCAGCTGTGGCCCTCAACCCGGATTCGAAGGCTCCGAAGGACGCCAAGGTGCTGTCGAAGCCGTTCCATCTGCGCGACCTCGTCAACGAAGTCGAGAAGCTGCTCGCGGCCTGAAAATCGCCTCAGGCCCCGCGGAACGCCGCAGTAGGAAGAGTCTCCGGGCTCGCCTATAAGCGATGTGGAACGCCTTGGGGCCCTGAGACATGAAGCCGGTTACGATCTACACCACCGCCTGGTGCCCTTACTGCTCGGCGGCCAAGAGCCTGCTTCGAGAGAAGGGCATCGTCTTCACGGAGATCGACGTCGAGAAGACGGCCGGCTCGCGCGCCGCCATGGTTCAGCGGGCCGGGGGACGCACCAGCGTGCCGCAGATCTTCGTCGGTGAGAGCCATGTGGGCGGCTGTGACGATCTTTACGCCCTCAACGGCGCCGGCAAGCTCGAGCCGATGGTGTCCGCCTCGTGACGGACGCATCCCGCTTCGTCGCCGCCTGCGTGCAGATGCGCTCGGGACGCGACCCCCTCGCCAACCGCGACGCGGCGGTCGCCCTGGTGCGCGAGGCGGCGGATGCGGGTGCCGATTACGTGCAGACCCCCGAGATGACCTCCCTGGTCGAGCGCAGTAAGGCAAGCCTGTTCGAGAAGGTCACCGGCCAGGACGAAGACCCGACGCTGGCGGCCCTGCGCGAGGTGGCGCGGGAGCGCGGCCTCGTCGTCCAGATCGGGTCGCTCGCCGTGCGCAACGGTGACAAGATCGCCAACCGTGCCTTCCTCATCGATGGGCAGGGGGCGATCACCGCGTCCTACGACAAGGTCCATCTCTACGACGTCGATTTGCCCAACGGCGAGCGCTGGCGCGAATCCGCCACGTATACGGGAGGAGCCTGTGCGGTGGTGGCCGATACGCCGTGGGCACCCATCGGCGTCACCATCTGCTACGACATCCGCTTCCCGGCCCTGTTCCGGGCGCTGGCCGAGGCCGGCGCCACGATCCTCACGGCGCCGGCGTGTTTCACCCAGCAGACCGGCGAGGCCCATTGGCACGTGCTGCACCGGGCCCGCGCCATCGAGACGGGATCGTTCATGATCTCGGCGGCGCAGGGCGGCCATCACGAGGACGGGCGGGACACCTACGGCCACTCGCTCATCGTCGATCCCTGGGGCAAGGTTCTGGCCGATGCCGGCGGGAACGAGCCCGGGGTGATCCTGGCGGAGATCGACCTGTCCCGCGTCACCGACGCCCGTGCGCGGATTCCGGCCCTCCTGCACGCCCGGCCGTTCACCGTGGAGCGGATCGGGCATTCCGCCTGATCCCGACCCGAGTCCGCCCATGATCCGGTATACCCTCGTCTGCGATGGCAGCCACGCCTTCGAGAGTTGGTTTCCGTCGAGCGAATCCTACGACGACCAGGCCGCGCGTGGGCTGGTGGCGTGTCCGGTCTGCGGATCCGCGCGGGTGGCCAAGGGAATGATGGCCCCGGCCATCGCCCGCACCGATCGTGCGGTGGCTCGCAGTCCCGCTGCCGATGTGCCCGAGGTGGCGCCAGTCCCCGCTCCTGCGCCGACACCCGTGTTCTCGGAGCCCGAACAGCGCGTTCGCGCACTCATGCGAGCCGTGCGCGAGCACGTCACCAGCACGGCCGACGATGTCGGCACGGCGTTTCCCGAGGAGGCGCGCCGGATGCACTACGGCGAGAGCCCGACCCGCCCGATCTACGGCGAAGCCAGCCTCAAGGAAGCTCGAGCCCTCGTCGAAGAGGGTATCGAGGTGGCGCCCCTGCCGCCGGCCCCCGACGACCGGCACTGACCCCATCAGCGCTTCGCGGCGGCCGTGCCCGAAATGGACGCGAGGACGAACGCCACCACGGCGTTCCAGCCGGCGAGCGAGACGCCCAGGAACCGCCAAGCGGCGGTGGAGCAATCGGCCACCCGCGTGGTCTCGAGGGTCGCGCGGAAATCCGTGACCGTGGCGGGTGCCGCCCCGGTACCCCCGCCGCAATCCGTCGGACCGGCCCAGAGCGCCCACTCGGCGCCGGCGTGATAGACGCTCAACCCGGCGCCGTAGAGCAGCCCGAGGGCGGCCAGGCCCAGGGCAACGCGGCTCAGGCGTTCCGGAAGCACGAGGGCGAGGATCCCGAGGGGGATCGCCGCGTAGTACGGAATGCGCTCCTCGAGGCAGAGCTTGCACGGCACGTAGCCAAGCACGAACTGGAAATAGAGCGCCGCCGCCAGGGTCACCACCGCGCCGACGGCGAGGATCAGGGCGCTCCGGCGCAGGCGCAGCAGGGTCGCGTAGTTCATCTTACAGAAGCACCTTGAACAGGACGAAGCCGAGGATGATCACCGCGACCGCGATGGCTGCGACGACGTTGAGGTGCCGGTCGAGCACCCCGCGGATCTGAACGCCGTAGCGCCCGAGAAGTCCCGCCAGGAGGAAGAAGCGCGCGCCCCGGGTGACGAGGGACAGAACCACGAACCAGAACAGGTCGTAATGGGCGAAACCCGAGGTGATGGTCACGAGCTTGAATGGGATCGGGGTCAGCCCCTTCAGCAGGATCACCCAATGGCCGTACTCGGCGTAGGACGCCTGGAACGTCGCGGCCTTCTCGGACAGGCCATAGACCCGGAACACCCATTGGCCGACGGAATCGAACAGCAGGGCGCCGATGGCGTAGCCGAGCACGCCGCCGGCCACCGAGGTCAGGGTGGTGATGAGGGCGTAGAACCACACCCGGTCGGGCCGGCTCACCGCCATGGGCACCATCATCACGTCGGGCGGTACCGGGAAGAACGAGCTCTCGGCGAACGACACCGCGCCCAGCGCCCACGGCGCCGACGGCTTGCCCGCGAGCGCGAGGATCCATTCGTACAGGCGGCGGATCATGGACGGATCATGGGCTTGGCGGAATCCGGATGGATGGGGTGGAAAAGCACTGCCCTTTGAGCATAGGCCAAAGGGCGTGGCGAGCACGCGGCCGTGGAAAATCGCCACTGGCTTGAATCACGAAGGTGTGCCATGAGGCGTGCATCGCGGGCGTGGTGGAATTGGTAGACGCGCCGGACTCAAAATCCGGTTCCGCAAGGAGTGTCGGTTCGATTCCGACCGCCCGCACCATCGTCACGCTCCGGTCTCCAGAAATCGCCTGATCCAGCCGCCGAGGCGTGGTCCGTCGTTGGCTCGCGCCAGCGAGGCGAGGGCTGCTGCGTGCACCGCCGGCTCGTGCGGTACCGCAGGGCTGTGGCCGGCGACGAGGGCTAGGGCGTAGTCGGACGCGAATTCCGGGTGGACCTGGAACGAGATTGCGCGCCGGTCGCGGTAATTGAGGATGCCGTACGGCGTGAAGCTGCTGCCCGCGAGGGTCAGGGTGCCGGGCGGCGGCTCCAGAACCTGATCCTGATGGATCGCCGGGACGGCGATTTCGGTGACGTCGTCCATCCAAGCGGCACGAGCCCGGACCCGGTAGGTGTGCAGGCCGATGCCCCAGCCCTTGGGCGATTTCGCCACCCGCCCGCCGAAGGCGGCGGCCATGACCTGATGACCGAAGCAGATGCCCACCAGCGGCGTTTCGGGCGGCACCGTGCGCAGGAACCCGATGAGGGCGGCGATCCAGGGCAGCGGTTCGTAGACGCCCGCCGGGGACCCGGTGATGAGGTAGGCGTCCTGCTCCGAGGGGCCCGCCGGAAGGGTCCCACGCGCGACGGCATAGTGCGTATAGGCATGGCCGGGCCCGACGAGATCGGCCACCATCCGCCCGTAGGACGGGTAGCGGTCACTCAGGCGCTCGGGCGGATCGCCGGTCTCGAGGATGCCGATCTTCATGACGGGCGGCTTACCAGGGCGCCGGCCGCACCGGAAGCTCAGGCCGCCGTCACCCGGGTGCTCAGGCGGGCCGGTGCCTTCGGTCGGATATCCATGGGGTTGCCGCGCCAGAGAACCGCGCCCCGCATCCAGGCGCCGATCCAGATCACCGGGAAGACGGCGTCGCGGACGAGGAAGGCGAGGAGAAGGCGCGGGCCACGATACCATCCAGCTCGAACCGCGAGGCCGTACTCCGCGCTGTACCAGAGGGTGGCCAGAGCGCACAGCCAACCCGCGAGGGTCGTCGATGGAACCGACAGGAGGGCGATGCCGAAGGGCAGGACCGGACCGGTGCCGATCTCGGGTGCGAAGAACGCCGGAAAGGTGACGCGGCGCAGGCGCGCCCAGCGCAACTGGCGCGCCCAGACTTCGGCGGGCTTTCGCCGCCCCAGGGGCTGCTCGAACGGGCTCGCCACGAGATGGACCCGGGCGCCGGCCGCCCGCACGAGCTTCGTCGCCGCCGCGTCCTCGGCGATCTCGGCCGCGAGGGCGCGGATGCCGCCGCGGGCTTCCAGGAACGGCTTGTGCCACAGCATGCTCTTGCCCTGGGCGAAGCCGAGGCCCACGGCCTCGCCTGCATATTGCCAGCGGGCCTGGAGGGTGTTGAGGAACGCGCATTCGATCTCGGCGCAGAAGCCGTCCGGCCGGGCCCCGATGGGCGTCGAGCAGACGAGGCCGGTGTCGTGACGCCATGCCGACTGGAGCCGCTGGAGATAATCCGGTGGCATCAGGACGTTGGAATCGGCCAACACCACCCAGTCGTGACGCGCCGCCTCCCAGCCGCGGACGCAATTGTTGAGCTTCGGATTGTCGCTGATCCGCTCGTCGCCGACGATGAGGCGGGACGGAATCTCCGGGTGAGCGGCCATCAGGCGGTGGAGCAGGGGCACGATGGGGTCGGCCCGGTCGGCCACGCAGAAGATGAGTTCGTAGTCAGGATGCTCGAGGCGAAAGCCCCGGGTGAGCATTTCCTCGCTGAAGGCCTCGAGGCCGCAGACCGGGCGCACCAGGGAGATCGGCGCTTTCGTGGGGAAGATCGAGGCGCCGCGCCGTCCCCCGAGACGCAGACCCGCCAGCCCGAGGCTGGCGAGGTTGATCAGCGTCAGGGCGAGACACAAGATCAGGGCAAGGTCCGTTCCGGTCCAGGCGTCCATCATGTCCGGGTCTCCCGCGCCGAGGCCGACATCGTGCCGCGCCCCGGTCGTCCGAACGGCCCTAACAGCCCCTCGGCTTCAGTCGTATGACAAGGTCTGCGGGATGGGCGGCGTGGGGGCGGGAATGCGGGGGATGGTCCACGGAGCGGAGGCCGCGGGGGCGTGACGGTCCCGCCCATCGTCTATCACCCGGACTATCAGGCGAGCCTGCCGGACGGGCACCGCTTCCCCATGGGCAAGTACCGCCGCCTGTCCGAGATCCTCCAGGCGCGGGGCCTCGCGCCGGGGGGATTCGTGCGTCCCGAGCCGGCGGATGTGGATCTTATCGCCGGGGTGCACGACCGGGCCTACGTCGAATCCGTCTTCGCCCACGACGTCCCGCGCGCCGTCGCGCGGGAGATCGGGCTGCCCGTGGAAGCGAGCGTGGTCGCGCGTTCGCGGGCCTCCGTCGCCGGGACCCTGCTGGCGGCGCGACTCGCCCTGGCGCATGGCCTCGCGGGAAGCGCCGCCGGGGGGAGTCACCATGCCCGCCGCAGCGGCGGGGCCGGGTTCTGCATCTTCAACGATGTCGCCATCGCGGCCCGTACCCTTCACCGGGAGGGCACCATCGCCCGCGCCGTGGTGATCGATTGCGACGTGCACCAGGGCGATGGCACCGCCGATTGCCTGTCGGGCACGCCGGACTTGTTCACGTTCTCGCTCCACGCCGAGAGGAACTACCCGGCCCGCAAGATCGCAGGCGACCGCGATGTCGGCCTGCCCGACGGGCTCGAGGACGCGGCATACCTCGCCGCTCTAGGAGCCCATGTCGGCCCCCTCCTCGATGCGCTCGCTCCGGATCTCGTCTTCTACAACGCCGGCGTCGATCCCCACCGCGACGATCGTCTCGGTCGCCTCGCCCTCACGGATGCGGGGCTGTCCGCCCGGGACCGCTTGGTCGTCGCGGCGGCGCGATCCCGCAACATTCCCCTCGTGGCGGTGATCGGCGGCGGCTACGCAACCGATATCGATGCCCTCGCGGCCCGCCATGCCGGGGTGTTCGAGGCCATGGCGGCGCAGGCCGCCTGAGCGTCACGCCCGGTCCGGGTCGCCTTTGGGAAGATCCCGCGCGAATCGCTCCATGGCGTCGAACAATCGAGCCAGATCCGCACCCTCGATGGTGTGGAAGCCGAGCGTCCGCGTCAGGAGCAGGCCGAGCGTCGCGAAGGTCAGCACCGCACCCGCGCCGGGGCAGCGGGCGACGTCTTCCATCTGGGCGAGGCGGTCCTTCAGGAATGTGTTGAAGCCTGCGAAGGCCTCGGGATTCTCCGCCGATGCCAGCAGGAGGGCGCGGGGAAATCCCTCTTCGTCGGCGTAGACCTGCCGGACATGGGCGATGAGCGCCAGGGGGAGGGCGGCCGGACCGGGTCCCTGAGCCGCCTCGTGGGCCGCGATGCTGTCGCGGATCATCCCGAGCTTGCGCTCGGCCAGCGCCTGGATCAGCGCGTCTTTCGAGCCGTAATGATGCAGCACGCCGCCCTTGCTCAGGCCGGCCTCCGCCGCCACCGCATCGATGGTCAGGGTGCGTGTCCCCACGCGGCGGATCAGGCGCTCGGCCGCATCGAGGATGATCGCCGGGCGGTCTTCGCGCCGCGTGCGCGCTTTGGTCATCACGTTCCTATTTTTAAAAACCGTCTGGACGGTCGGTAAGATAGCCGATAAGGATCGCCACCGATAGGGTCGCGAGAGGGACGAGCGGGAAGCGATGACGGATTTTTCACCGATCCGATCCTGGCCGGCTCTTCTCGGCGCGACCCTTTTCGTGACCGTGGCCGTCATTGCCGCAGTTCCCGTCCCCGCGGCGGCCGACGAGAGCGCTCGTTCTGGCGCGGACAGGATGGCCGGCACCGACAGGAGCCAAGAGCTCGCCCTGGTTCGCACGGTGGTGGCCCAGCGCACCACCATCAGTTCGGACCTCATCTTCACCGGGGACATCGAGGCGCAGTCTCAAGTCAACGTCTCGTTCCGCACCGCCGGCAAGATCGCCAGCCGCCTCGTCGAGGTCGGCGATCACATCCGGGCCGATCAGGTTCTGGCGCGCCTCGATCCGCAGGAGCAGCGGGCCAACCTCGACAACGCGAAGGCGGCGCTGACGTCGGCCGAAGCCCTGCTGACGCAGGCCAAGGTCAGCTTCAAGCGCCAGGAAAGCCTGATGGCCGGCGGCTACACCACGCGGCCGAGCTACGACGACGCCGAGCAGCAGTTGCGCACCACGCAGGCGGCGGTGGAATCCGCCAAGGCGGCCCTCGGCACGGCCCAGGAGCAATTTTCCTACACGGATCTCAAGGCCGGGGTCGATGGAATCGTGCTCAGCCGAACCTTCGAGGTCGGCCAAGTGGTCCAGGCCGGCCAGACCGTGATGGTCATGGCGCAGGACGGCCCGCGCGACGCGGTGTTCAACATCTTCGAGGCGGTGCTGGCGGCACCACCCGAAAGCGAGACCGTCGCCGTCGCCCTCCAGGCCGACCCCAAGGTGACGGCGGTGGGCCGCGTGCGCGAAATTTCGCCGAGCGTGGATTCCGCTTCCGGCACCGTGAGGGTCAAGGTCGGGCTCCAAGCGACCCCGCCGGGCATGAGCCTCGGCGCCGTGGTGATCGGCACCGGCAAGTTCCACGCGCGCCAGGCCATCGTCCTGCCGTGGTCGGCCCTCTACCGCTGGCAGGATGGTCCTGCGGTGTGGGTACGTGATCCGAAGGACGGCACCGTGGCGCCGCGCAAGGTCACCCTGGAGCGCTACGCCCCCGATACCATCGCGTTGGCGGGCGGGATCGAGCCCGGCGAGGAAGTGGTCATCGCCGGCATCCAACTGCTCCGACCGGGCCAGGTCGTCGCCGTCGCCCAGACCCTGGGGGTTGCCCCATGAACCATCACCCCGCTCCTGCCGTCGTGGCTTTCCTCGCGGTCCTCGTCTTGGGGGGCTGCAAGCCGGAGCAGGAGGCCGGTCCGGCCCCTGTTCGCCCAGTGCTGACCACCACGGCCAAATCGGTCGCAACGGAAGTCTTCGGCCCCTTCGCGGGGGTCGTGGCACCGCGCTACCAGTCGGAGATCGGCTTCCAGATCGCCGGACGCATGGTGGCCCGCGACGTGACCGTGGGCGATGTCGTGAAGAAAGGGCAGCGCCTCGCCGCCCTCGATCCCGTCGTGCCGCGCTTCGCCCTGACACGTGCGGAGGCGGACCTCGCCGATGCCGAGGCCCAGGCCGAGAATGCCGGCGCGACGGAGAACCGCCGCCGCAAGCTGCTCGCCGGCGGAAACGTCACCCAGGCTCAACTCGACAGCGCGGTCGCCAGCCGCGACACCGCCCAGGCCCGTCTCGCCCAGGCCCAGTCCAGCCTCCAGAAGGCCCGCGACCAGATCGGCTACACCGAACTCCACGCCGATTTCGACGGCGTCGTCACCGTGCGGTCGGCCGAAGTCGGTCAGGTGCTCAGCGCCGGCCAGGCGGTGCTGACCCTCGCTCGCCCCGAGGAGCGCGAGGCGGTGGTCGACATCCCGGAGGACCTCGTCGGCGCCATGCCGAAGGACGCGGTGTTCACCGTCGCCCTCCAGAGCGCACCCGACGTGACGGCCACGGCCAAGGTCCGCGAGACCGCGCCGTTCGCCGACCGTGTCACCCGGACCCGGCGCATCCGCATGACCCTGCTCGCTCCTTCGCCGGCCTTCCGCCTCGGCTCGACCCTCACGGTCTCCCTCTCGCGGAACGTCACGCCCCGCTTCGTCCTGCCGGCGACGGCACTGTTGAATACGGATGGCCAGGATTCGGTCTGGCTCGTGGACGCGAGCGGCAAGACCGTGACCCGCCGTCCCGTCACCGTGACGGGACGGAACGGCAGCCGCGCCACCGTCACACAAGGCCTGGCCGCCGGCGACCGCGTGGTCGTCGCCGGCATCCATTCGCTGAGCGAAGGCCAGGCCGTGCGCCTGCCCGACGCCACGCCGTAACCGGTCGGAAGCGAGACTGACCCCGTGAAGAACTTCAACCTGTCGGAATGGGCCCTGGAGCACCGCTCCTTCGTCTGGTTCCTGATGCTGATCTCGGTGATCGCCGGCGTGCTGGCCTACGAGAAGCTCGGCCGCGAGGAGGACCCGCCCTTCGCCATCAAGACCATGATCGTGCAGGCGCGTTGGCCCGGCGCCACCATCGGCGACACCCTCGATCAGGTGACCGAGCGAATCGAGAAGGAACTGCAGCAGATCGACGCCGTCGATTTCAGCCGCTCCTACACCACGCCCGGCCAGGCCACGGTGTTCGTGCAATTGCGCGAGACTACGCCGCCGAAGACGATTCCGGCGATCTTCTATCAGGTCAGGAAGCGCATCGGCGACATCCAAGGCACGTTCCCGCAGGGAATGCAGGGCCCGTTCTTCAACGACGAGTTCGGTGACGTGTTCGGCAACGTCTACGCCTTCACGGCGGACGGCGTCAGCATGCGCCAGCTCCGCGACTACGTGGAACGGGTGCGCGCTGCGGTGAAGTCGGTGCCCAACGCCGGGAAGATGATCCTCCTCGGTGCCCAGGACGAGGTGATCTACCTCGACTTCTCCGTGCGGAAGCTCGCGGGCCTCGGCCTCGACATGAATTCCGTGATCAGAACCCTGCAATCCCAGAACGCCATCACGCCGTCCGGTGTGATCCAGGCCGGGCCCGAGCGGGTCTCCGTAAGGGTCGGCGGGCAATTCATCTCCGAGGACAGTCTCAGGGCCATCAATCTGCGGGTCAACGACCGTTTCTTCCGCCTGTCGGACGTCGCGGAGATCTCACGCGGCTTCACCGATCCACCGACCGCCCTGTTCCGCTTCAACGGCGAGCCGGCCATCGGTCTCGCCATCGCCATGCAGCCATCGGGTAATCTCCTCACCTTCGGCCACGAGCTCAAGGCTCGCATGCGCAAGCTCGAAGGAGAGTTGCCCGTAGGCGTCGGCATCCATCTCGTGTCGGATCAGCCCAAGATCGTGGAGGAGGCTGTGGGCGGCTTCACCAAGGCCCTGGTGGAGGCGGTGGTCATCGTGCTCGCCGTCAGCTTCGTCAGCCTCGGCTGGCGCGCCGGCCTCGTGGTCTCCCTGTCGATCCCCTTGGTGCTCGCCATCGTGTTCGTGGTGATGCAGGTGATGGGGGTGACCCTCCAGCGCATCTCCCTCGGCGCCCTCATCATCGCCCTCGGATTGCTCGTGGACGACGCGATGATCACCGTCGAGATGATGGTGGCGCGCCTGGAAGTCGGCGACAACCTCAAGAAAGCCGCGACCTTCGCCTACACCTCCACGGCTTTTCCGATGCTCACCGGCACCCTCGTGACCGTGGCGGGCTTCCTGCCCATCGGTTTCAACGGGTCCTCTGCGGGCGAGTACACCTACAGCCTGTTCGTCGTCATAGCCGCGTCGCTCCTCGTCTCCTGGGTGGTGGCGGTGCTGTTCGCGCCCCTCATCGGCGTGAAGCTCCTGCCGGCGACCATGAAGCACAAGGACCACGACAGGCCCGGTCGCCTGATGCGGATGTTCACGGCGGCGCTGCTCGCTGCCATGCGCTGGCGCTGGACCACGGTGGCGGCCTGCATCGGCCTCCTGGCCGCCGCCATCGTCGGCATGGGCCACGTCCAGCAGCAGTTCTTCCCGGCTTCCGACCGGCCCGAACTCCTTGTCGACATGACGCTTCCGCAGAATGCCAGCATCGCCGAGACCAAGGCCCAGATGGACCGCTTCGAGGCGACCCTGAAGGGCGATCCCGAGATCGCGCGCTGGAGTTCCTATGTCGGTCAGGGCGCCGTACGCTTCTACCTGCCCCTCGACCAGCAGCTCGGCAATGCCTTCTTCGGCCAGATCGTCATCGAGACGAAATCCATCGAAGCGCGCGAGCGCATGAAGACGAAGCTCGAGGCGCTGGCCCGAGACCAGTTCGTGGGCACCGACTTCCTCATCCACTCCCTCGACCTCGGCCCGCCCGTGGGGCGTCCGGTGCAGTACCGCCTCAGCGGTCCCGATCTCCAGGCCCTGCGCGGGCATGCCCTCGCGCTCGCCAACATCGTCGGCGGCAATGCCCACCTCAACGTGCCGACCTTCGACTGGAACGAGCCCGGCAAGGTGCTGAAGGTCGACATCATCCAGGACAAGGCGCGCCAGCTCGGGGTGACGTCCGAGGATATCGCCGGGCTGCTCAACGGCATCGTCGGTGGCCGGGCCATCACCCAGGTGCGCGATTCGATCTACCTCGTCGACGTGGTCGGCCGTGCCCAGGCAGTGGAGCGCAACTCCCTCGACACCCTCCAGACCCTGCAGATTCCGCTGGCCAACGGCAGCGTGGTGCCGCTGCTCGCCTTCGCCACCATCGGCTACGAGCTGGAGCAGCCCATCGTCTGGCGCCGGGACCGCTTGCCGACCATCACGGTCCGCGCCTCCATCGCGGACGGCACCCAGCCCCAGACCGTGGTGACCGAGCTCGACAAGAGTATCACCGCCTTCGGAAAGTCGCTCCCCGACGGCTACACCCTCGCGGTGGGCGGCGCCGTGGAGGAGAGCGCCAAGGGCCAGGGGCCCATCGCGGCGGTGGCCCCCGTGATGCTGCTGACCATGGCGGTGTTCCTGATGATCCAGCTGCAGAGCTTCCAGAAGCTGTTTCTCGTCGCGAGCGTGGCGCCCCTCGGGATCATCGGCGTCGCGGCCGCCCTTCTCCTGTTCGACAAGCCCATGGGGTTCGTGGCGATCCTCGGAATCCTCGCCCTCATCGGCATCATCGTGCGCAACTCGGTGATCCTGGTGACCCAGATCGACGAGTACGAGCGCGACGGGCTGGCTCCCTGGGACGCCGTGGTCGACGCCACCTGCCACCGCATGCGTCCGATCCTGCTGACGGCGGCGGCGGCGAGCTTCGGTCTCGTCCCCATCGCCCGCGAGGTTTTCTGGGGGCCGATGGCCTACGCCATGATCGGCGGCATCCTCGCCGCCACCTTCCTGACCCTGTTCTTCCTGCCGGCCCTCTATGTCGGCTGGTACCGGATCAAGGCGCCGCCGAAGGGCACGCCTCGGAAGACGCATGGCGCCGACGGGCAGGTCCACGCCGCCTGAATTCTTCGGTCAGATCAGTCCGCCCCGGCGCGCGCCACCGTCGCGTCGGGACGCGAATCTGTCGAGGCGTAATACGGCTTAATGTCGAGGAGCGGCGTGCCGTCGCGACAATCGAGGCCGCGGACCCTGACATGGACGCCGTCGATCCCGAGGTTCTCCACCACCGACAGGGCGATGGGGTTGGGCCGGGCCGGCGAGCGAAGCGAGAACGTGCCCCGGCTCCCGTCGGCATGGCGCGGGCGCTGGCGGATGATGTCGCGGGCGGCCTCGTCCATCCAGTAAAGCACGATGAGATGGCTCGCGCCGGAGAGGTTCTGCAAGCCGGGGGTATAGGCCGGATCGAGCACCAGGGTGCAGACCGCATCGGTCTGGAGGCCGTTCTTCGGGCAGTCCCAACGTCCGGGCCACGGCGTGCGGATGCGGCCGATGAAGTACACGCCCGCGTCGAAGGCCTCGGGCAGCGGGATGGTGTCCTCTCCGGGACGGCGTTCGGCGGTCTGCGTCATAGGGAAAGGGCTCCGGCTGAACCGGCATGTCGGATGCTTTGGCACCCCACCGCAACCCTGCGGCCGGTCGCGCCACGCGCGGCGGCGGTGTACAGCCCCGTGTGGGGATTCAGCGAGGAGACACCGTGATCCGCGACGAATTGCGACCGATGGAATCCGTATCCGATCCCGAGACCGCCGTGGACCGGCTCGCCGCCCTACACGCCGGGGCCACGGATGCGCTGCAATCGGCGTTGGCCCGTTACCTCGACGGCGGTCCGGCCCCCGACGCGACGGAGCGGCTCCAATTCCGCTACCCCGAGTTGCGCGTCACCTATCAGCCGTCGGGGCCGATGCCGCAGGTCACCCGCGCGACGGCGAAGTTCCAGGCACCGGGCACCTACGCCACGACCGTGACCCAGCCGGGACATTTTCGCGGGTATCTCCTCGAACAGCTGACGCCGCTGGTCCGCGACTACGGCGCGAGCCTCGAAGTCGGCTTGAGCGCGCAGGAAATCCCGTATCCCTACGTCCTCGAGCCCGGCCTCGATCTCGGGCGAAGCGGAGTCACGCCCCGCGATCTCGCCACCTACTTTCCCGTCCCCCTTCTGTCCGTGGTGGGCGACGAGATCGCCGACGGCCTGTGGCAGGACGCGCCCGACGCGCCGCGCCCCCTGGCCCTGTTCGATGCGATCCGGACCGACTATTCCCTGCGCCGCCTCGTTCACTACACCGGCAGCGACTGGGGCGACGTGCAGCCCTGGATCCTGTTGACGAACTACCATCGCTACGTCGACGGTTTCATCCGCCACGGCCTCGAACGCCTCGCGCGCGGCGACGACGGCTTCGAGCGGATGATCCTGCCCGGCGGCATCTCTGTTTCGCAGGGGGAGGCGGCGTCCGTCGATCCGACGGCGCTCATCGCCGCATCGCCCTGGCACAAGTACCAGATGCCCGCCTATCACCTTGTGGCGCGCGGACCCGACGGCAGCCAGCAGGGCACGACCCTGGTCAATATCGGCGTCGGTCCGTCCAACGCGAAGACCATCACCGATCACCTCGCGGTGCTGCGCCCGCATTGCTGGCTCATGGTCGGCCATTGCGGAGGTCTGCGCCAGTCGCAGACCATCGGCGACTACGTGCTCGCTCATGGCTATCTGCGCCGTGACCGGATCCTCGACGAGCTGGTCCCGCCCGATGTGCCGGTGCCGGCGCTCGCCGAAGTGCAACTCGCCCTCCAGGCCGCGGCCGCCAGCGTCACCGGGGAGGCCAGCGACGCTCTCAAGCGCCGCCTTCGCACCGGCACCGTGGTGACCTACGACGACCGGAACTGGGAACTGCGCTTCTCCCAGGAGCGGCGGCGGATCAACCTGTCGCGCGCCATCGGCGTCGACATGGAGAGCGGCACCGTCGCGGCCCAGGGCTACCGCCTGCGGGTCCCCTACGGCACCCTGCTGTGCGTGTCGGACAAGCCGCTCCACGGCGAGATCAAGCTGCCGGGCGCCGCCAACGCCTTCTACGAGCGTGCCGTCGCCGAGCACCTCCTCATCGGTCTCTCGGCCCTCGATATCCTGCGCGCCGACCGTCACGGCCTGCATTCGCGCAAGCTGCGGAGCTTCGACGAACCGCCGTTCCGCTAGAGCTGCGCTCGACCACGTTGGGCCGGGACACATCGCGAGGCCTGTGTTTTGGCGCGCTTTTTTCCGCCGAACCGGCATCCACTTCGGCGGAGAGCGCCCTCGTGCACCCACGATCGTGCCGGATCGGCGCCGGCCCGAAGCGCTTGCCTGCGGGTGGTTCGCGCAGCGACGCGCCTGCGCTTCTTTAACAAACTTTAGGACGGTTCACCGTTTGGTGAGGCAGGGGTGCGATTGCCGAGGAACCCCATTCTCCCACGGTGCCCGAGACTCGGTGCCGGGGAGGACCTCACCAAGGCAAGTGTCATGTTGGCGCGAATTCGTAACCTCAGAATCGCAATGAAGATCGGCGCGGCCCTCGCGCTGATCGTCCTCGTCGCCGTCGCCTCATCCGTCATGACGCTGCGCAACATGGCTGTCGTCTCGGAAACGGGCCGTTGGGCGGAGCACACCCACGCGGTCCTGGGCGAGATCAGCCGCCTCACCGGTGCGATGGTCGATCGGGAAACCGGCGTCCGCGGCTTCCTCATCTCGGGCGATGACGCGTTCCTGGCCCCCTTCACCGCCGGGACCCGGACGTTCGAGGCTTCCCTGGCCTCGGCCCGCACGCTCACCGCCGACAACGCAGCGCAACAGGAGCGCCTGGGTACGCTCGGTGACCTGGCGCGTCGGTGGCACGACGAGGTCGCCCAGCGCGAGATCCGACTGATGCGCGATCCTGCGACGCGGGAGGAGGCGCGCGGGCTCGAAGCCTCCGGGATCGGCAAGGCAGGCATGGATGCGTTTCGCGCCAAGGCCACGGAAATCGCCGGGGTGGAGTCGGCGCTACTCAAGATTCGCGCCGAGGAGGCCGTTCGGGCGAGCGATGCCGCCTGGCTCACCAGCGTGCTCGGTTTGGCCGGCATGGTGCTCATCGCCGGGTTGGCCCTGGTGCTGCTCCAGATCGGCATCGGCCGCCCCATCGACGGCATGACGCGCACCATGAGCCGCCTTGCCGGCAACGATCTCACCGTCGCTGTTCCGGGGCTCGGGCAGCGCGACGAGATCGGCGCGATGGCGCAGGCCGTGTCCGTCTTCAAGGACACCATGATCCGGACGCGTCAGCTCGAAGCGGACGCCGAGCTGGCCCGCGCCGGGGTCGAAGCCCAGCGCAAGGCCGCCATGCGCGAACTCGCCGAGTCCTTCGAGGGTGCCGTCGGCGGCATCATCACCGCCGTGTCGTCGGCCTCCACGGAACTGCAGGCCACCGCACAGTCCATGACCGTGACGGCCTCGCAGACGAGCAGCCAATCGAATCAGGTGGCCGTCGCCGCCGATCTCGCCGCCACCAACGTCACGATGGTGGCCGCCGCCGCCGAGGAACTCGGAGCGTCCGTGCAGGAGATCGGTCGCCAGGCCGATTCGGCCGCAAGCCTCGCGAGCGGTGCGGTGGAGCAGGCGGCCGAGACTGCGGGTCTGGTCGCGGCCCTGAGCCGGGGCGCCGCCAAGATCGGCGATGTCGTCGGTCTGATCACCACCATCGCGGGCCAGACCAACCTGTTGGCGCTCAACGCCACCATCGAGGCGGCGCGCGCAGGCGAGGCCGGACGGGGCTTCGCCGTCGTCGCCACAGAAGTGAAGGAACTCGCCGGTCAGACGGCGCGGGCCACGGAGGAGATCACGCGCCAGATCGGCGAGATCCAGGCCGCCACCCATCAGGCCGTCTCGGCCATCGACGGCATCGCCGGTCGCGTCCGCGAGATGAGTTCCGTGGCGACTACCATCGCCGCCGCCGTCGAGGAGCAGGGCGCCGCGACCCAGGAGATCGTGCGCAACGTGGCCCAGGCCGCCGTCGGCACCAACGAGGTCACCGCCAATATCGGTGGCGTCGCGACGGCCGCTGCCGGCACGGGCGAGGCCGCCGGCCACGTGCTCACCGCCGCCTCGGACCTCTCGCGCCAGAGCGAGCATCTCGGCTCGGAAGTCGGACGTTTCCTCGCCACCGTGCGGGCGGCCTGAGCCGGCGTCTCCCCCCTGGCCTGACGTTAGAGAAGTCCCGGTCAGCTTCGCTCGCCGGGACTTTTTTCAGGGCGGGAGGCCAAGTGCCCCCCCCGGCGTCAGCGCTCCCGCCGCCACAATCCCGCACGCTCGGAGCGGGCTTGTTCCTCGGCCGCGAGGAGATCGGACGGGGCATCCGCCGAAGCCCGGGCGCCGCCGGCCGCGAGAATGAGGGATGCCAGGTCGTCGCCGTCGATCTGACAGCGCAGGGGGCCGGCATCGGCCCCCGCGGCGGCCGTACAGATCACTTCGCGTCGACGCAGATAGCGTGCGAGCTGGCGGGCGAGTGCTCCACCCTCGCCGTCGACGCCCAGAAGCCTAACCGTGCGGCCGCGGAAGGCCAGGGTTCCGGTATCCACCACCTCCGGGACGCCGCGGATCGCCGCTCCCGACACGGGGGGTGCCACATCCCGGGCGGGCGCCGGTTCGGCCCGGGCGGCGGAGGGGCGTTTGCGCCCGCGCGCCATCTGGGCGGCGGCACGCTGGACGAAATCCCGGAACAGGGCGGCTGGAATGTCGCCGCCGCCGACGCGGTTCATCGACGTATTGTCGTCGTTGCCGACCCAGACCCCCACGACGAGATCCGGGGTCATTCCGACGAACCAGGCGTCGCGATAATCCTGGGTCGTTCCGGTCTTGCCACCCACCGGCATGCCCTGCACCCGCGCGGCCTTACCGGTGCCGCCGTCGACGACGGCCTGAAGCGAATCAAGCATCATCGCCCGCGCCTGGGTCGGCAGGGCTGTGCCGGGCCGTGCTTCGGGGCGCAGGTAGAGCGGCTGCGGCGCGCCGCCCCGGATGGCATGGACGCTGTGGGCATCCACCGGCACGGCGCCGGCCAGCACGCCCGCGTAGGCGCGGGTCATCTCCAGCAGTGTCACTTCCGCCGAGCCGAGGGCGAGGCTCGGCACGTTGGGCAACTCGGAGACGACGCCGAGGCGGCGGGCCGTCGCGATGACGGCCGGGATGCCGATCTCGTCGGCAAGCTGGGCCGCCACGGTGTTGATCGACTGCGCGAAGGCCGAGCGCAGGGGCATCGCGCCCTTGAACCGGCCGGTCGAATTCTGCGGCTCCCAGTCGCCGATCTGCGTCGGCTGATCGACGAGAACGGTCTCCGGCGTGAACCCGGTCTCGTAGGCGGTGAGGTACACGAACAGCTTGAATAGGGAGCCGGCCTGACGCTTGGCCTGTGTGGCGCGGTTGAACTGGCTGTCCTCGTAGTCGCGCCCACCCACCATGGCGAGGATCGCGCCCTCCTTGTTCATCACCACCATGGCGGCCTGGCCCGCCTTCTTCTTCGCCCCTTCGGCATCCATCCGCCGGGCCACCACACCCTCGGCCAGACTCTGCAGATCGAGGTTCAGTGTGGTCCGGACGGTCACGTCCCCGGTGGTGTCGGCGAGTCGCTTGGCTTCGCCCGACACCAGATCGAGGAAATAGTTGGTGCCCGGCGGGGTCTCGGGTGGCGTCCGGAGCGTGATGGCCTCGGTGCGGGCCTTGTCCGCCTCGACGGCCGTGATCGCGCCGGTCTCCACCATGGTCTGGAGCACGACGTCGGCCCGCTCCTTGGCGCCGCCGAAATTGCGGGTGGGCGCCAGCTGCGAAGGGGCGCGCACGAGGCCGGCGAGCATCGCCGATTCCGGCAGGGTCAGCGCTTTGGCGCCCTTGCCGAAGTAGCGCCGGCTGGCGGCATCGAGGCCGTAGGCGCCGGCTCCGAAATAGGCGGTGTTGAGGTAGCCGAGGAGGATGTCGTCCTTCGACATCGTCGCCTCGACGCGCAGGGCCAGGAACGCTTCCTGGATCTTGCGCCGCAGGGTCTTCTCCTGGGTCAGGGAGGTGAGGCGGACATATTGCTGCGTGATGGTCGAACCGCCCTCGCGGACGCCGCCGCCCGACGTGTTGCGCCACATCGCCCGCAGGAGCCCGCGCGGATCGACGCCCCAATGCGAGCGGAAGCGCCGGTCCTCGATGGCGATGATCGCCTGGGCCATGTGCGGCGGCAGATCGGCGGCAACGAGCTTCTGACCCTGGAACGCACCGCGTGTGGCGAAGACCCGGCCGTCGTCGGCCTCGACCGTGAGCGCCCGTTGGCCGGCCTCCGGCACAACGCCGCCGAGCGGCGGCAGGGTGACGAAGCTGTAGACGACGAGGCCGGCCAGAAGCACCATCGGAAGGGCGACGAGGGCGAGGATCGCCAGCAGGACCGGTCGCCCGCGCAGGCGCCCGCCCCAACGCGGATTTGGGGCGGCAATGGGCGCGGGCGTGGGGGACACGGGGGACGCAGCGGCGGGCCCTGCCGCCGTCTCCGGCCCTTGCCGCCGGCCGGATCCGAGGCGACCGGCCAATCGGGTGAAGGCTTGCCCCGATGCGCGCGCGGCGCCGGCCGCGCCACGTCCGCCCGTGCGGGCCGCACTCCCCAGGAGGACTCCGAGCTGGCGCCCGAGGGTGCGGGCTGCGGCGGCGGCCTCGCGGGCTGCGGCACGGGCCGCCTCGCTCTCGGACGAGGCTCCCTTGCCTTGGGCATCCTTGCCTCGGGCATCCTGCGGCGAAGGCCCATCGGGACGCGGGTGTTCGGGGTCGACGGACTTCATGGGGGCACTCGACGGTCGTCGGCACCCACAGGGGCGGGGCCGTCGCGTGTGCGGGTTCTAAACCGTTTCCTTCGCGGCGGGCTATGTTCCGTCGCCCTACTCAGCCGGCGTCGCCTCGGTCACCCGGACGCGGTGGATGGGGGCCGCCTCCCCGGCATCGGCTTCGAGGACCGGCAGTTCGACCTTGACCTCGGGCGCCACGAGGGCCGCGACGCCCTCGTACTGATCGAGGCGCCGGTCGATCATTCCGCCGATCTTCTCGCGCACTTCCGCGACCGTGAGGCTGCGTCGGCCCTTGCCGGCCTTCTCCGTGAACAGGCTGCGATTGGCCTTCGCCGCGGCCTTGAACACCTGCTTGGCCACCTGGCCCGGCTTGTCCGCGTTCAGGGCGAGGAAGCGTCCGGCGCTGGCCGTCCCGAGGAAATGCGCGAAGTAGAGCTCCGCCGTGGTGAGGTCCCGGCCGATGCGCTGCTCGATCCGGCCGCGGTCGCGCTTGATGAGTTCCCCAGCCATCAGGGCCGCGACATAGGGGTCCTGGCGCAGGCGCAGGACGCGGGTGCGGGTGGCATCGTCGGAAATCGTGATGGCGCTGCCGCGCCCCGACACCGCAGCGGCCTCGGTCTCGAGACCGTGCCGGGCGCCGTAGGTGCGGATGAGTTCGAGCCAGGTGCTGCTGAGGAACTGGAACAGTCCTTCGGCCGAAGAGGTGGCCGCCTTCACCGTGGTGGAGAAGCTCGATTCCTTGTCGGCGAGCGCCATCATGTAGACGGGGTCGACGCCGGTCTCGCTGGCCGCGCGCAGGATCGTTTCGACGATCTCGCGGGGCACGGCCATGTCACCGAAGCGGAGGCGTTCCGTTCCGGCGCCGTCACGGATCGGTACGAGCGTGGCGAGGTCGTCGGCGATGAGGGCCAACGTCGCCGGTTCCTGCTCGACGACGGGAACTCCGGCCCAGTCCTGTGCGTTTGGCTGATGTTCGACCTGCGGTCGCACTGATGTGCGGATCGCGAAGTCCCGCTCGTCGATACGAGCGTGAGCGGCCGCCGCGGGTGCCAGGGCGTTCTGCGGCAGGGCCGCACCGATCACCAGCCCGGCCACGAGGGTGGCGAGGGTCCGGCGTCCAGCTTTGGCAAGGGTGCGGCGCGCGCGGCGCTCGGTCCGGGGCAACCAAGCCACGGAAGGATCTGCGGAAAAGGTCTCGTTGGGCACGAGACGGCTCACGTCGTCGGCGCAGGGCGCCGGCTCCGGGAAAACCCCCATCTTTCGTCCTTGTTCGTGCCGCTGCCTTCATGGGCGCGGCTTCGATTTGTTCAGCGCGGCGATGTCTCGCCGCCGGCTGTGACCAGAATGGGACAGCGGCGTGATTCAACCGTGGCACGCTTAACGGACGGTTAAGGCTCTGTTTTCACGAAGTTTTAACGAAGCGTTCGGTCGCCGTTCAGGCAGACCGCGGCAAAAAAGCGTTTCCCGCTGGACTTGGAATGACGCACACGCGGTCCAGTTAGCTAGGGCCTAACGGGAGGCTCCGCTCTGCGGAGCGGCAATCCCCGTGGACCCAATGAAGGAAGCCTTTTTCCAATGAGCATGCAGACCGGTCGCCGTGTCGGCGTTGCGTTCGTTGGCATGGGTGGCGCAGTTGCCACCACTGCCATCGCGGGCATCGAGATGATCAAATCCGGATCGAACCGCCTCGACGGATTGCCTCTGGCCGGTCTCTCCGTCGCCGGATTGGCCGACTACAAGGATCTGGTCTTCGCCGGCTGGGACCTCAACGACGACGATCTCGCCTCCGCGGCCACGGGTCACGGCGTGCTGAGCCAGCAGGACATCGAGAACGGCGCCCAGGTGCTCAAGGGCATCAAGCCTTGGCCGGCCGTGGGCAGCGCGAAGTTCTGCAAGAACATCGAGGGCGCCAACCGCATCGTGGCGGCCGACCATCGCGAGGCGGTGTCCGTCATCGCCAACGACCTTCGCCGCTTCAAGGCCGAGAGCAATCTCGACGATGTGGTGGTGATCAATCTCGCCTCCACGGAGCGCTGGCCCGATCTCACCGCCGCGACCCTGAACTCGCCGGAAGCCTTCGAGAAGGGCCTCGATTCCAGCGACGAATCCATCAGCCCGGCGATGCTCTACGCTTACGCGGCGATCAAGAGCGGCGTTCCCTATGCGAACTTCACCCCGAGCATCGCCGCGGACGTTCCGGCCCTGCTCGAGATGGCCAAGACCCTGAACGTTCCGGTCGCCGGCAAGGACGGCAAGACCGGCCAGACCATGATGAAGACGGTCCTGGCCCCGGCTCTCAAGGCCCGCGCCCTCCATGTCGATGGTTGGTTCTCGACGAACATCCTCGGCAACCGTGACGGCCTCGCCCTCAACGACAAGGATTCCCTCCAGTCGAAGCTCAACACCAAGGGCACGGTGCTGGATTCGATCCTCGGCTATCCCGTCGAGGACCATCTGGTCCACATCCACTATTACCGGCCGCGCGGCGACGACAAGGAAGCCTGGGACAACATCGACGTCACCGGCTTTCTCGGTCAGCGCATGCAGATCAAGGTCAACTTCCTCTGCAAGGACTCGATCCTGGCGGCCCCCCTCGTCATCGAGATCGCCCGCGTCCTCGATCTCGCCAAGTCGCGCGGCGACGGTGGCGTCCAGGAGCAGCTGTCGTCGTTCTTCAAGGCACCCATGGTCAAGAACGGCCGCGGTCCCGAGCACGATTTCGGCAAGCAGCAGACCATGCTCCTCGACTGGCTCGGCGTGAACTGATGACAATGTCCCTGGAGGGCGGCCCGGCCGCCCCCCTCGCCCTGCGCCCGCTACTGGTCGAACTCAACGACCTCAAGCGGGTTCATGCCGCCGGCCGCACCGGCTCCATTGCCGAGCGTCTGTTCGCGCAGGGATGGGGTGCCCTCACGGGCGGCGCTTCTGCGGAGGATGTCGCCCTCGACATCACCGCCAAGGCGTTGGCGGCCGCACGCCTCTGCGACCTCGACGCGGCTTTCCTGGCTGCCGTGGGCCTCGATCCTGCCGCCGCATCCGGAGTTCTGGTCGCCGGGTTCGATGCTGTCACCGACAGCGTCGACACGGCTTTGCGCGATCGCCTTCGGGCGCGCCTGCGTGAACCGGGCGGCGTCGTACCCGGCCCGCTTCCAGGGTTCGTTTCCGCCCTGGCCCACCAGCCGAGAGCCGGCGTGACCTGTCCGGGCAAGCCCCGCATCTTGTTGGAACCACCCGAGAATCACGCGGAACATTGCCTGATGGTCGCGGTCTACGGGGTCGTCCTGAGCCCGTTCTACCGGGCCGATCCGACCTTGGTGTTCCTGGCTGCCATGAGCCACCACTTCCACAACGCAGCGATGCCCGATGCCGGCTTTACCGGCGAGATGCTGCTCGGTGAGCATCTCCTGCCGATCATGGCCCGCACCACCCAGTGGGCGTTGGACGAACTCGATCCCGCCTTGCGCGAGACCGTGGCGCGTGCCCGTGCGGTGCTGCCCGACGACGCGACGGCCGAGGGGCGCGCCTTCCACGCAGCCGACTGCATCGACCGTGTCCTACAGATCGCCCAGCACCTGCGTGCCGCCGGCCTGACCATGGGTACGGTCCTCGATGAGATGGAACTCGTTCACGCGGGTCCGGTGAAGGAGTTTCATGATCGCGTCCTGACGGACATGCATATCCCGTGATCCGTTGGTTCGATCACGTGGACACCGCGTCATGATTCCGTTCGCGCTCCTGTCGCCCGAGACTGGGGAATCCCTCAAGGCGGACACCCCGCATTCCCTGCGCGAGAGCGGAACGGGCGCGCGCTGGCCTGTCATCGACGGCATTCCCTATCTGCGTACGAACCGGTCCGAGCTCGTCGCCAGGACCCTCAAGCTCCTGGACGCCGGCGAGACTGGGCTCGCCCTCGAAGGCCTTCTCGCGGATCAGGACGATTGGTGGACCGGGCCACCGGCCGATGCCCTCGATCTGCACGAACTCGTGCGCGACCGGGCGAAGCTCAGCCTGCGGGATGCCGTGCGCCTTCTCGGGTGGGGCCGGGTCGGCGATTACTTCGTCAACCGCTGGACCGACCCGACCTATCTTGGCGGCCTCGCCCTGCTGGAAGCGCATTGGAACGATCCCGTCTGCGTGTTCGAGTTCGCATGCGGCATCGGCCATTATCTGCGGGATTTCGCCCTGCGCGGTCTCAAGGTCGCCGGGGCCGACGTGGTGTTCGCCAAGCTCTGGGTCGCCCGGCACTGGGTGGTCGGCGAGGGCGTGCAACTCGTCTGCTTCGATGCCGGCTCACCGAATTGGCCGATCCCCGGTGCGCCCGTCGATCTCGTGGTCTGCAACGATGCGTTCTATTTTCTCGACGGCAAGGCCGAGGTCCTCGACAATCTGCGCCAGAACGCCGGCGACGACGGCTGGCTGGTGTTGAGCCACATCCACAACAGCGGCTGCCCGGGCTTCTCGGCTGGGCGCGCCGTCTCGGCGGCGGAGATCGAGGAGTTGTTTCCCGATGGTCTCGTCTACGATGACGCGGAGCTGACCCGCGCCCTCGTCGAGGCCCGCGCACCCTCTCCGCGTGCGCCGAGCGATCTCACCGGAGTCGAAGCGTTCTCGGTCGTCGCCGGTCCCGGTATGCGTCCGGCTCCGCGTGCCATCGTCGACGGCATCACCCTGCCACGCGCCGGAACGCGGCTGCGCCTCAATCCGCTCTACGCTCCGGACCCGACTGGGGGCTACCGCATCGTCTGGCCGTCGGACCGCTACGAGGCGGAGTATGCCGGTCTCGCGACCTATCCTCCGCATTCGGACGGTCCGGAAAGCATCGCCTGGAGCGGCGGCCTTGAGAGACCCGAACTCGACCGCATCCGTGCGCGCGAGTTCGTCGATCTGCCGGAGCGGTGGTGATGGATTCGATCGCCTGGGGAATCGTCGGCTTCGGTTGGGTCGCGCGGGACTATATGGCGCCGGGCATCCGGGCGGCCGGGCATCGGCTCGTGGCCGTGGTCGATCCAGGCTCGGAATCGCGGGCGGCCGCGGAAGCGTTGGGTGCCCGCGCTTACGCGAACCTCACGGATCTCGCCGCCGACCGCGAGGTCGAGGCGGTCTATGTCGCGACGCCGAATCACCTCCACCGCGAAGCCATCGAGGCGTTGGTCGGCTCCGGCAAGGCGATCCTGTGCGAGAAGCCCATGGCGGCCAGCCTCGCAGACGCCGAAGCCATGGCGGCGGCGGTCGGCGCGGGGAGTACCTTCTACGGCACGGCCTTCGACCAGCGCCATCACCCCGCCCACCGGGCGATGCGAGACTGGATCGCGGACGGCCGTCTCGGCACCATCACGGCGGTCAGAATCTTCTATGCCTGCTGGCTTCCGCGGAGCTGGACCTCCGTCCCGGGGCAGGACAACTGGCGCATCGATCCGAAAAAGGCCGGCGGCGGCGCCCTGATGGATCTCGCCCCCCACGGCCTCGACCTCGTCGATTTCCTCGTCGGCGAATCCATCGTCGATCTCGCGGCCCTCACCCAGGCCCGCGCCCAGGATTACGCCGTCGATGATGGTGCCCTCCTCATCGGCCGCACGGGCTCGGGCGTGCTCGCCAATCTCCATGTCGCCTACAATTGCCCCGACGCCCTGCCACGTCGGCGCCTCGAAGTGACCGGGACGGCGGGGCAGCTCACGGCCATCGACACCATGGGGCAGGTGGCGGGCGGCAGTCTCACGTTCATCGACGGGTCAACCGGCGTGTCGGAAGACATCGCCTTCGACGGCGCGGCCTCGCCCTTCCTCGAGCAGGTCCGCGCCTTCGGCTCCGCCCTGCGGCGTCCCGGCGAGCGAGCCGCCTACAGCGCGGCCCGCGACCTCCACACCATGCGCCTGCTGGCTCGCGCCTACGACGCCCTGGCCTGAGAACGGATCATCACGTGAGCGAACACGATCAGGACGCCAGAGCCCGCAATCCGCGCGTCAAGGCTCCGCGCGCCTACCCCTACGGCGCCGCGCGCCAGATCGAAGGCCTGCCCTCCGACTTGCCCGAGCCCGTCCGCGCCTACCTCGATATCCTGCCGCAGGGGCGCATCGTCGGCTTTCCCCTGGCGCCCTTGGATCGTACCGGCATCCCCGTCTGGTTCGTCTCGCTCTTCCTCGACGACCCGTTCTTCGTCGGTGCCATGCCGAGCGGCATCGGGTACGGCGCCACGGACGACGAGGCCCTCATCGGGGCCGTGGCCGAGATCGCCGAGAACCTGATGCCCTCGTTGGCGGTGATGCCGCGCAAGAAGGAGCGCGGCAGCTACGAGGACCTCGTGAAGGTGTTCGGCGCCGGCTCCGTCGCCGACCCGCTGACCCTGTGCCTGCCGGCCGGCAGCCCCGTCGGCCGAGGCTCGGTGCTCGAATGGACGCCCGCCATCCGTGCCCGCACGGGCGAGACCGTGTTGATGCCCCTCGACATCGCCGCGACGGATTATTTCGAACTGTCCGAGGGCTACAAGCCTTTCACCAACCTCATCACCAACGGCCTCGGCGCAGGGCCGGATACGGATTTCGCCCTCGGTCATGGTCTGCTCGAACTCCTGCAGCGCGACGGCAACGGCCTGCTGTTCCGCGCCCTCGACCAGGGGGTGATGCTCGACCTGTCGGAGGGGCTCGGTCCTGAGACGCGCGGCATGCTCGACCGCCTCGATGCGCTCGGCATCAAGGCCCTGCCGAAATTCGCCACCGACCAGTTCGGCCTGACCAACATCTACGTCGTGGGCCACGATCGGAACTTGGCCGACACGCCTGTGCCCATCGCCTTGTCGGCCTGCGGCGAGGCCTGCGATCCGGACCGCGAGCGGGCCCTGCGCAAGGCATTGCTCGAATTTCAGGCCGCCCGCGTGCGCAAGGCCTTCGGCCACGGGCCTCTGTCCTTCGCCGAGCGTGTCACCCCGCCGGGCTACGTTCAGGCCTTCATCGACAAAGCCCTGCCGAGCCTCGATCTCGAAGAGAGCCGGGCCCTCAAGGCCATGCTGGAATGGATCGTCCTGCCGCCCGGGGATCTGGCCGCGACCTTGCGCGACACGGTGTATTCCGAGCGCGGCACGAAGAAATTCACGGACTTGCCGACGACCGCCGCTCCCGATGGACACGCGCGCGGTCGTATAGCCCGCGAGCGCCTGGAAGAGGCCGGCTTCGACGTGCTCTACGTCGATTGCGCGCCGCCCGGCGGTTCCGTCGGCGTGGTCAAGGCGATCGTGCCGGGGCTCGAGGTCGAGACCATGAGCTACCACCGCATCGGCGAGCGCAACACGCAAAAGCTCATCGCGCGCGACCACCCGCTGATCCGGTTCGGAGAGGCCAGCGAGACCCTTCGCCCCGTGCGGTTGACACCCGAGGCCCTGGAGCGCTTCGGCGGTCAGCCCCTGTTCGATACGGCACTGGCCGACCGGATCGTCGGGTCGCATTATCCCCTCTATCGCGAGCCGGAATCGCACCACGCACCGTTCCGCCTCGCCCAGCAGGAGAGGGGTGAATGAGCCTGCGTTTTGCCTACAACACCAATGGCACCGCCAATCATCGCCTGACCGATGCCGTCGATCTCATCGCGGATGCCGGCTACCAGGGCGTGGCGCTGACCCTCGACATCCACCACCTCGACCCCTTCGCCGAGCATTGGGTGCAGGACGCGCAAAGCCTGTCGAGCCGCCTCCAGCGCCTCGGCCTCGGTGCGGTGATCGAGACCGGCGCCCGCTTCCTCCTCGATCCGAAAGCCAAGCACGAGCCGACCCTGGTCACCGGCGACGCCGTGGGTCGTGCCCGGCGCATCGGTTTCCTCAAGCGCGCCATCGACATCGGCGCCATCCTTCAGGCCGAGGCGGTCTCGTTCTGGGCTGGTGTACCGAAACCCGGAATCGACCGGGCCGAGGCGCGGCACTGGCTGATCGAAGGCTTGGCGGAGGTGACGGACTACGCCCGCGCCCACGGCGTGGTGGCATGCCTCGAGCCCGAGCCCGGCATGCTCATCGAGACCCTCGACGATTTCGCCGCCCTGGATATTCCGGGCCTGCACCTCGCCCTCGACACCGGCCACTGCCTCGTCACCGGCGAGCGTGATCCCGCCGCGGCGGTCGCCGAATTCCAGGACCGGATCGGCACCGTGGCCATCGAGGACATGAAGCGCGGCGAGCACATCCACCTGCCCTTCGGCGAGGGCGACATGGACGTACCCGCCGTCCTCGATGCCCTGGATGCCATCGACTTCCGACAACTCATCTGCGTCGAACTCTCCCGCGAGAGCCACCGGGCCGACGTCATGGTCCCGGCATCACTCCAATTCCTTCGCGATTGCCGCAAGCTCAGGGCGGAGCCGGTCCAGTGAGAATCTGCTTCGTCAGCCGGCGCTACTTCCCGGCCATTTCCGGCATGAGCGTCTACGCCCAGAACCTTCTGCGCGAACTCGTGCAAGCTGGCCACGACGTGACGATGATCAGCCAGTATCGCGGTGACGATTTCGGCACCCGCGTCTACGGCGGCGGTCCGCCTCCGCCGGTTCCGGGCGTGAACGTCATCGGCCTCGAACAGGTCGGCGAGCAGACCGACGGCGATTTCGAGCGCGACATCGACACGATGGTGGCGACCATCCGGAGCGAGCACGAGAGGCAGCCCTTCGATATTCTGCACGCCCAGTATGGGTATCCCACCGGCTGGGCGACCCTGCTGGCCGCCAAGGCGATCGGCGTGCCGACGGTGGTTTCGATCCAGGGCGGGGACGGTCACTGGGTCGGCTCGTGCTGCGAGACCCACCGCGTCGCCATGTGCGACGTGCTGGCCCACGCCAACGCCCTGCTCATCGGCGGCCCGTCCTTCGTCGACGAAGTCTGCGACCGCCTCGGCTCGGACCCGGCCCGTTTCACCATCGTGCCGGGTGCCGTCGACACCGCGCGCTTCACGCCGGGACCCGGGGACCATGCCGGTCCCGTGCGCCTGTTCTATCATGGCCGCGTCGACCGCCGGAAAGGCGTCCTCGACTTCATCGACGCCCTCGGTCTCGTGCGCGCGAGTGGGGTGCCGTTCGAAGCGATCATCTCGGGCATTGGGCCGGATGTGGAGTCTTCCAAGGCCCGCGCCGCGGAACTGAACTTTTCGGAGTCTGAAATCCGCTTCACCGGCTACGCCGATTACGACACGGTGCCGGACCTCTATCGGGCCGCCGACGTGTTCGTGTCGCCGACCTATGCGGAGGGCTTCTCCAACACCATCCTGGAGGCCATGGCGGCGGGTCTCGCCGTGGTCTCGACCCATTCGGTCGGCGTGTCCGATTGTCTGCGCGATGGCGAGAACGGGCTCATGGTCCAGCCCGGTGACGTGCCGGCCTTGGCGGAGGCCCTGACGCGGGTGATCGAGGACGACGCCCTGCGCGCGCGCCTCGCCCGGGACGGCCTGGAGGAATGCCGCCGCGTCTATTCCTGGGGTGCGGTCGGACGCCGGATCATGGACGTGTACGATGCCGTCGCGGGCATGAAGCCGGCCACGGACTTCGCCGGCGATCTGCCGCACGACCCTACCTGTCGCTTTCGCGCCGAACCCCACCTGCTCTGATGCCGGCGGTTCTCGCCCTGTCGCCGCACCTCGACGATGCGGCCTTCTCGTGCGGCGGCACCCTCGCGGTGCTGGCGCGGGCCGGCTGGCACGTCACCATGGCGACGGTGTTCACCGGCTCGGTGGCCGATCCGAAGGGGTTCGCCCTGGCCTGCCAGACCGACAAGGGTCTCAGGCCGGAGATCGACTACATGGCGCTGCGCCGGGACGAGGACGCGGACGCCGCCCGAGCCCTCGGCATCGCTGCGCCACGGCATCTGCCGTTCCGCGAGGCGCCCCACCGGGGCTATGCCAGCGCGCCCGAGCTGTTCGCGGAGCTTCGGGGCGATGACGGCATCGTACCGGATCTCGTGCGCGCCTTCGGAGAACTCATGGCCGAGACGCAACCCGACCTGATCCTGGCGCCGCAAGCCGTCGGCGGTCACGTCGATCACGTTCAGGTCGTGGACGCCCTCACGACCATCGCCACCGGCGTCCCGATCCTGTGGTGGCGCGACTTTCCCTACACCGTGCGTGACGCCGAACCGCGCGAGCCCCTGCGCGATCGCTTCGCCGAACTGCCGGTGCAGGTCATCGCGTTCGATGCGGCGGCACAAGCGGCCAAGTACGCGGCCTGCGCGGCCTATGCGAGCCAGCTTGGGTTTCAGTTCGGCGGACCTGACAACCTCGCCGAGCAACTGACACGGGAGGGCGGCGTCGAACGCTTCCGGCTGAGCGGCGCCCTGCCGGACCCTGTTGCACGCCTCGTCAGGTGATCCCGAATCACCCGAAAAGCCTGCGAGACCCCGCCGACCTCGCCGCGCGCCGCGACCTTCTGGCGGCTCCGCATCTCGCACCCTTGCGCACGCTCGCCCACCGCATCGCGGCCGAGCGGGACGCCCCTGTGCCGGAGCCGGACCCCTTCGATGGCGGTGTCGATGCGCGGCTTCTGATGCTGCTGGAAACGCCGGGCCCGCGCGGTACCGGCTTCGTTTCGCGCGACAACCCCACGGGCACGGCCGCCAACCTGTTCCGGTTCTTCCGTGAGGCCGGCATTGCGCGGGCCGACACCGTGATCTGGAATGCGGTCCCGTGGGTGATCCACGCGCCGGGCGCGCGCAACCGCGCGCCGCGCCGATCCGAAATCGCCGCAGCCGCGCCCTACCTGGAGCCGTTGCTCACCTGTCTGCCACGCCTGCGCGTCGTGGTTCTGGCCGGGCGCGTGGCAGGACTGAACCGTCCCGCACTCGCGAGTCTGCGGCCCGACCTGCCGGTGATCGCGGTGCCGCATCCGAGCCCGACCTATGTCTGTACGGCGCCCAGCGTCGCCGAACGCATCCGACGGGGCTTCGGCGAAGCCGCCGCCATCCTGGCCTGACGGGATGCTCCGATCCAGTGCAACCCACGGGCAAGATCGGTCCATCGCTGGCAATTGCCGGCCGATGCCCCTAAATGCGGGCCACGGGCCGCGGTCCGGCACAAGCCCGGGCCATCCATGCCGCCGCCAAGGCCGAGCGGGGTGCCCGGCGGAGGCGGACGCCGATACGATGAACTTTGCGGGACAGCACAAGGAGCTCGGCCGGGCCGAGACGATCGGCGAGGACGCGTCCGGCGTCGAACCCGACGATGCTCATTCCAGCGATTCCCGCCCCAGCGATATCCCCGCGGCTCCCGCCGCCAAGCGTTCCTTCAAGGGGCGCTACGCCTGGATCGGCACCATCGCCAGCATCGTGATCTTCGCCGTGTCGGTCTACGTCCTGTGGCGGCTCGTCGAGACGGTCACGTGGGCCGAACTCCATGCGGCCTTCACGGCGGCGACACCGGGACAACTCGGACTCGCCTTCCTGTTCGTTGCCGTGAGCTACCTGTTCCTGACCTGCTACGACGCCCTGGCCCTGCGACAACTCCAGATCGTTGTACCCTACCGTACGACGGCGCTCGCCTCGTTCACCAGCTATGCGGTGAGCTTCACCCTCGGTTTCCCGCTGCTGACGGCCGGCACCATCCGCTACTGGATCTATTCCGGCCGCGGCTTGAGCGCCGCCAAGATCGCCGCCCTCACGGTGATCGCAGGCTTCACCTTCTGGCTCGGCATGGGCGTGGTGCTGGGATTGAGCCTCATCGCGGAGGCCGGGCAACTCGCCGGGCTCACCTTCACAAGCATCCGCCTCAACCAGGGGGTCGGCCTCGCCGCACTCCTGTCCGTCGTCGCCTACCTCGCCTGGGTGTCGCTCAAGCGCCGCAGCGTCCGGGTGAAGGGCTGGCGCCTGGAGCTACCCGGAGCTTCGGTTTCGTTGAGCCAGATGGTGGTGGGCATCGGCGACGTCTGCGCGGCCGCCGCCACCTTGTACGTGCTGTTGCCGGCTGAAACCTCCATCGGCTTCACGACTTTCGTCGCCATCTACGTGCTCGCCGCCATGCTGGGCATCGCCTCGAATGCGCCCGGCGGCCTCGGTGTGTTCGAAGCGACGATCCTGCTCGCCCTATCGAGCCTGCCGCGCGATCAGGTGCTCGGCTCCCTGCTGCTGTTCCGGGTCTGCTACTACCTCGTGCCGTTCGTCATCGCCCTGTCGATGTTGGGGGGCTACGAAGTGCTGAAGCGCGTCCGTGCCGGGCGTCTCCGGCGCGCTGAAGGGACGTGATCGCCGCCGTTTGAAAAGCGGCAGGGAGGGCAGCATGGCACGGGGCGCGCGTCGATCCGCCTGGACCGCCGCCGCGTGCGCGAGCGTCGTTCTCGGCCTGTGCGCTTGGGCGCGCGGGACTCTGGATGCGCCGTGGATCGCCGCCTCCGTCGCGGCCCTAGCCCTCGGAGGCTTCGTCGGTGGCCTGTTCCGCACCCGTATCCGGGCAGCGCCCGAGGCCTCGGCCCACGCACGGCATTCCGTCGCCGAGGCGCTCCTCGCCAACATTCCCGATCCGGTGATCCTGGTGGACCGGCGCGCCGTGGTCATCGAGGTCAATCCCGCCGCCCGCGCACTCCTTCCGGCCCTGAAGCTTCGCCATCCGCTCTCGTTCGCCCTGCGCGCGCCCGATGTTCTCGATGGCATCGAGGAGGTGCTGCGCACCGGCGCCCCCCTGAAGACGCTCTACGCCACCCGGGTTCCCACGGAGCGTGCCTTCGAGGTGCAGATCGGCGCCCTGCCGATGCCCGACGGGCCAGCGGGCGGCCAGCCCAACGTCGTCCTGTTCCTGCGTGACCTCACCTCGGCTCGTCGCTTGGAGGCGATGCGGGTGGATTTCGTCGCCAACGCCAGCCACGAACTGCGCACCCCGCTCGCCTCGCTCCTCGGCTTCATCGAGACTCTTCAGGGGCCGGCCCGGAACGACGCCCCGGCCCGCGAGCGCTTCCTTGCCATCATGAAGACCCAGGCGCACCGGATGACGCGCCTCATCGACGACCTGCTGTCCCTGTCCCGCATCGAACTGCGCGAGCACGTGCCACCGACGAAGCCCGTCGATCTCGCCCGGATCGCCCGCGAGATGGTCGAGACGCAAAGTCCCCTTGCGCGGGAGCGCGGCGTCGAAGTGACGTTCGAGGCGGACGGCGTCCACCCAATGCCGGGCGAACGCGACGAACTCCTTCGGGTGGTCGAGAACCTCGTCGAGAACGCCGTGAAATATGGCGGCCGCGGCGGCCGCGTCGCCGTCTCGGTCGCCCGCCTCGTGGAGTTGCCGCCACGCCGCGCCCGCATCGTGCTCGCCGTGCGTGACGAAGGCCCCGGCATCGCGCCCGAGCACATCCCGCGCCTGACGGAGCGATTCTACCGCGTCGACGTCGCCTCGAGTCGGGATCAAGGCGGCACGGGCCTGGGCCTCGCCATCGTCAAGCATATCGTCAACCGCCACCGTGGCCGCCTCGTCATCGAGAGCGCTCCGGGTGCCGGGACCACCGTGCGGGTGTCCTTTCCCGAATTCGTCATGGAGCCCGGCAACGCGGCCGAGACGGCCGGACGGTGAGCCCATGCGCTCGGACGAATCCCCCGAGCGCGACGCATTTGCGACATACCGGGCGTGCGCCCACGTTCGATTTTCCTCCCCGGGCCCAAGCCCCACATGAGGAGCATGACACGCCCTGCGCACGCCTCTCCTCCTTCGTTGCCCAACCGTTTCGACTTTCCGGTCACCGGCTTGTCCTGTGCCTCCTGCGTGGGGCGGGTGGAGCGTGCCCTGACGGCGCTGCCGGGAGCATCGGAGGTTGTGGTCAACCTCGCAACGGGGCGTGCCAGCCTGCGCCTCGACGGCACCGGTGCGGGGGCGGCCGTGGAAGCCATCGCCCGGGCGGGCTACGGCGTCCCGGAAGCGACGACTGCGTTCGATATCACCGGCCTGTCCTGCGCCTCCTGCGTGGCTCGAGCCGAGCGTGCCCTCGTGGGCGTCCCGGGTGTGATCGCAGCGTCCGTCAATCTTGCCACGGGGCGCGCCACCGTGCGTCACACGGAAGCGGTGGTCGCTTTCGATAGACTCGCGGCAGCCGTAAGGGGGGCGGGCTACGAGGCCGTTTCGGGCGCCGTCGCCGCGCGGGAGACACCCGAAAGCCGTCGGCAGGCGGAACGAGCCACCCTCCAGCGCGATCTTCTTGTCGCCGCTCTCCTGGCAACACCCGTCGTCGTCCTCGATATGGGCGGCCACATCGTCCCCGGCCTTCACCATGCCACCTGGACGATGGTCACGGCCTGGATTCAAACCATCCTGGCGACCCTGGTCCTGGCCGGTCCGGGCCGCCGCTTCTTCGTTCAGGGCGTTCCGGGTCTCCTGCGCGGTCACCCCGACATGAACGCCCTCGTCGCCCTCGGGGCCGGCGCGGCCTACCTGTACTCCCTGGTCTCGGCCTTCGCCCCGCATTGGCTGCCGCCCGGCACCGCGCATCTCTATTTCGAGGCGGCGGTACTGATCGTCACCCTCATCCTCCTCGGGCGCACCCTTGAGGCACGGGCCAAGGGCCGTACGGGTGCCGCCATCGCCCGCCTCGTGGGTCTGTCGCCCACCACTGCCCGTGTGATCCGCGACGGCGGGGAGCGGTCCGTGGCGCAGGCGGATCTGCGCCTCGGGGACGTGGTGCGGGTCCGCCCCGGCGAGCGCGTCTCGGCCGATGGCACCGTGGTCGCGGGAACGAGCTTCGTCGACGAAAGCATGGTGACGGGCGAGCCCGTGCCCGTCTCCAAGGGCGTCGGCGATGCCGTCATCGGCGGGACGCTCAACACCACAGGCGGGTTCGACCTCGCCGTCGGAGCCATCGGGACCGAAACGGCCTTGGCCCGGATCGTCGCCATGGTCGATGCCGCGCAGGGCGGTAAGCTCCCGATCCAGGCCGTGGTCGATCGGGTCACCGCCTGGTTCGTACCCGCCGTCATGATCGTCTCGGCCCTGACCTTCGTCGCCTGGTTCGTCCTAGGCCCGAGCCCGGCCCTGGGCTTCGCCCTCGTCAACGCCATCGCGGTGCTCATCATCGCCTGTCCGTGCGCCATGGGCCTGGCGACGCCGACCTCGATCATGGTCGGCACGGGGCGAGCGGCCGAACGCGGCGTTCTGTTTCGCAGTGGCACCGCTCTCCAGGCTTTGCGCGATGCGCGGGTCGTCGCCCTCGATAAGACCGGGACCCTCACGGAGGGTCGGCCGAGCCTGACCGATCTCGTGCCGGCACCGGACTTCTCGGACGACGAGGTTCTGGCGCTGGCCGCGGCCCTCGAAGCGCGTTCGGAACATCCCGTCGCCCGTGCCATCGTCGAAGCGGCCGAAGCGCGGGGGCTTACCCTCGCGCCGGTGACCGAGTTCGAGGCTTCGCCGGGGTACGGCATCACCGGGCGCGTCGCCGGCCGATCGGTGGCGGTCGGGGCGGACCGCCACATGGCCCGGCTCGGTATCGCCACCGCCGCACTCGCCGCCCAGGCCGCCGCCCTGGAGATGCGAGGCCGCAGTCCTCTCTACGTCGCCGTGGATGGGCGCTTGGCCGCCCTCGTCGCCGTCGCCGATCCGATCAAGCCGGGTGCAGCAGAGGCCGTCGCAGCCCTGAAGAGGCGCGGCCTCGCCGTCGCCATGGTGACCGGCGACGCACGCGGTGCCGCCGAAGGCGTGGCCAGAACCCTCGGGATCGACACGGTTTTCGCCGCGCTTCTTCCCGACGGCAAGGTCGAGGCCGTGCGCGCGTTGCGGGCACGCTTCGGCACCGTGGCCTTCGTCGGCGACGGGATCAACGATGCACCGGCCCTGGCGGAGGCGGAGATCGGTATCGCCATCGGCACGGGTACGGACATCGCCGTCGAGAGTGCCGACGTGGTGCTGATGTCCGGTGCCCTGGACGGCCTCGTCACCGCGATCGGTCTGTCGCGGGCGGTGATGCGCAACATCCGGCAGAATCTGTTCTGGGCGTTCGCCTACAACGTCGCCCTGATCCCCGTGGCGGCGGGCCTGCTCCACGCCTTCGGCGGCCCCCTGCTGTCGCCGGTGCTGGCTGCGGCCGCCATGGCCTTGTCGAGCGTCTTCGTGCTGGCCAACGCCCTTCGCCTGCGCCGGGCCAACGGCGCGCGCGAGGCCATCACCGGGTGATTCGCCGCCACATCCCGAAATCGGGTAGGTTCGATGCGGTCGTGGGCCCGATCACGCGTCTGGCCCCTTGTTTGCTGGGCCGTCTTGCGTTTGTCACCCGAAGTCCATCCTGAGAGGGGCCGCCCCTTCGAAAGTCAGTCCCATGCCCGTCCTCGACCGGATCGCAGCCCTGGCGCCGGAGATCACCGCCTGGCGCCACGATCTGCACGCCCATCCGGAACTGCAATACGACGTCCACCGGACCGCTGGCTTCGTCGCCGACAAGCTCAGGGCCTTCGGCTGCGACGAGGTGGTAACCGGCATCGGTCGTACCGGCGTCGTCGGGTTGATCCGGGGGCGGGCGCACGGCTCGAACCGGGTCATCGGCCTGCGCGCGGATATGGACGCACTGCCGATCCGGGAAGTGCGCGATCTGCCCTATCGCTCGACGAACCCCGGGAAGATGCATGCCTGCGGGCATGACGGTCATACGGCCATGCTGCTCGGCGCGGCGCGGTATCTCACCGAAACCCGCGACTTCGACGGAACGGCGGTGATGATCTTCCAGCCGGCGGAAGAGGGCGGCGGCGGCGGCGAGGCCATGGTCCGCGATGGGCTCATGGAGCGCTTCGGCATCGAGACCGTCTACGGCATGCACAACATTCCGGGTCTGGCGGTCGGTCACTTCGCCATTCGGCCCGGCCCGATCATGGCCTCCACCGACCGCTTCACCATCACCGTCGAGGGCAAGGGCGGCCACGCCGCACAGCCGCACGCGGCCATCGACAGTGTCTTGGTGGCGAGCCACGTCGTGGTTGCCCTCCAATCCATCGTGGCGCGTTCCGTCGACCCCCTCGACAGCGCCGTGGTCTCGGTCTGCGCCCTGGAAGCCGGAGAGGCCTTCAACGTCCTGCCGCAATGCGTGACCCTACGGGGGACCATGCGGGCCCTGTCGAAACCCGTGCGGACTCTGGTCCAGGGACGCATCGAAGCGGTGGTCACCAACGTCGCGGCGGCCTTCGGCGCACACGGAAGCATCGTGTTCGGCAGCGGCTACCCGGTGACCGAGAACCACCCAGCGGAGACGGATTTCATCGCCGACGTGGCGGCCGGTATCGTGGGCGAATCACAGGTCGAGCGCGCTGTGGCGCCCATGATGGCGGCGGAGGATTTCTCCTACATGCTCGCCCACCGGCCCGGTGCCTACATCTTCCTCGGCAACGGAGCCAGCGCCGGACTGCACCACCCGGAATACGATTTCAACGATGCGGCCGCCCCGTACGGCGCCTCGCTCTGGGCGCGCGTCATCGAGACCGGGCTGCCCCTCCGGTCGGGCACGCCCGAATAGGGCGACCCGGCCTGAGGTCCGGTTCAGCCCCGCTGGGGCGCGGTACCGCCGAGATGGAACACCCGGTGCGGCACCAGTTCGCCGCGCTCGACATCGCCGACCGCCACCAGGATGCCGCCGCAGGTGGCGAAGGCTTTGCCCTCCACCGGGGCGTCGCGCCCACGCAGGATCACCGCCTGACCGCGCATGAGGCGTAGTGCCATGTCGCGGGAGACGGGCACCGACGGAACGGCGTCGAGGGCCGTTTCGACGGGATGAAGGTGCGGACCGTTCCCGTCGGGGCCGGCTTCCTCGAGGGTGGCGACGACGCAGGATTCGGCCTCGGCGAAGGGACCGACGCGGGTACGGCGCAGGGCCGAGACATGGCCGTAGCAGCCGAGCATCCGCCCGAGGTCGCGGGCGAGCGCCCGCACATAGGTGCCCTTGCCGCACTCCGCCTCGATCACCGTGCGCTGTCCGTCATGCTCCACCACGGCGAGGTGGTCGATCTGGACGGGGCGAGCCACAAGCACCACCTCCTCGCCGTCGCGGGCGAGGTCGTAGGCGCGTTCCCCGGCGATCTTGATGGCCGAGTAGCGCGGCGGCACCTGCTCGATGGCGCCGACGAAGCTCGGCAAAGCGGCTTCCACGGCCCCGCGCTCGGGCCGGCTCTCGCTGGTGGCGACGGGGCGCCCCTCGGCGTCGTCCGTGTCCGTCTCGATGCCCCAGGTGACCGTGAACACGTAGGCCTTGCGGCCGTCCATGACGAACGGAACGGTCTTGGTCGCCTCACCCAGCGCGATGGGAAGGATGCCGGATGCCAGGGGGTCGAGGGTGCCGGCATGGCCGGCCTTTTTGGCATTGAAGGCGCGCTTCACCACCGCGACCGCATGGGTCGAGGTCATGCCGACGCCCTTGTCGAGGATCACCCAGCCGTTGACGTCGCGGCGCTTGGGGCGGTCGGGCCGTGGCCCGCCGCGCGGCGGCCGGCGTCCTTCGGCGGGGCGAGCATCGGCGGCCGTGTCGTCCGCGCCGAGGGGCGGCGGAACACCCTCATCGGGGGATTCGATGGTCGTGTCGTTGGTCATGCTGTCCTCGGTCGAGGGACGGGGCGCACGCGGGGCCAGGGCCGTCCGGTCTTGGTGTCTGGAAAAAAGATCGGCGCGGGAATGCTACGGCGTCCCCTGGTCGTACGTTCGGGGTCCGCTTCGGGACACCGACGGAACTATCAGGCCGCCTCCGGGTCCGGTCCGTCCTCGTTGGACTTCTGCGCGTCGAGGTCGCGCCGGACCTTGTCCGTGCGCAGGAGGGCGTCGATCCGGTCGGCCTCGTCGAAGGTCGCATCGCGTAAGAAGCGCAGGTCGGGCGCGAACTTGAGGTTCACCCGGCGGGCCACCTCCTGGCGCAGGGCCTTCCTGTTGCGCTCCAGGGCGGCGATCACCGGTGCTTCGTTCTGGCCGCCGAGCGGCATGATGTAGGCCGTGGCGAGCTTCAGGTCCGTCGACATGCGGACCTCCGGCACGGTGATGACGTGCGCGCTCAGCACCGGATCCTGGATGTCGCCGCGCTGGAGCACCTCCGCGATGGCGTGGCGGACGAGCTCGGCCACGCGCTGCTGGCGCTGCCTCGGTCCGGTCGGGGTCTGTCTCTGAGCCATGAACGGTTCTGATCGTCTTGTCGGAACGGAGGGTTGGCGACCCGCCCCCCACCGCCCGGCGGACGGAGCTCGAGGGGAAGACCGCCATCGGTCCGTCACTGATACGGAGCATCGATCCGCCGCCGCTTGGAAAACGGAAGCCGGCCAGACCGAAGCGGATGTCGAAGGGGCCTCTCTTAGCCCAAATACTCGTTCCGGATATAGGCCTGTTGTGCGCGTTTCGCCGTCGCCGGGGTACGGGCCGGGTGGTCGTGAATGTGCGCGGCGAACATCCGGTCGATCCATTGCGCGTTTTTGAAGATGCGCTTCGACCGCAGGAGGTTGAACGGCGCGATCTTCCGCATGGGGTGGGCCGCGTTGAATTCGGCCACCGCCAGCAGCTCGCCGTTCCACGGATTGCAGCCGTCCATGGCGACATCGTCGAGGTAGACCGGCACGATGGGCAGGTACCGGTCGGGGGCACCGTCGAGCACCGGCAGGGTTCGTACCGTCGAGGAGTAATAGTCCACGTCCACCGAAACGAAGCCGATGGGGGCGTCGGGGCCGACGCCGGCGAGGTAGCCCGGGATCGTCTCGGCCACGTCGCCGATGAGCAGGCGGCAACGCTCAGGCAGGGCGCGGCGCAGGGCCTCGAAATCCATCGGATAATCGCCCTCCTGGAAATATTCCGGCAGGTCGCGGTGATCCACGGCGGGGGGCATGCCGGTGCCGGTGTCGAAGCCGACGACGTCGATGCTCACCCCCGTCGCGGCTTCCGTGCGTGCCGCGAGCGCGCACATGTTGAGGAGGCCCGCTCCCGTGGCCACGCCGAACTCCAGGATCGCGATCCGCTTGAGGCCGAGCTTCTTCGCCGATTCCGCGGCGAACAGGATCGGGTAAGCGTATTGCTGGCGCACCACGAGGTCGAAGGCGACCTTGGCCGGGTAGCTGCCGAACAGGGCCACGCCCGCCGAAATGATGTTCAGATGCAGGGGCTCGGTGAGCCGCTCGACGAAGATCTTCCGGTACTTGTTGTCCGACAGGGCCCGTCGCAGGGCGTATGAGTTCAGCATCGTGCCCGCCTCGACCGGGCCGTATGCCGGTCGTTCCGCGGCCCATATAGCCGCCTCGCACCTGCAGCGACGAGAGGGCCGTGTGCCTTCCCCCAGCCAAACTCGACGATGCGGTTAAGGCCCGACATAGCGACTAGGGCATGCCTGCGCGGGACGCGATCCCCGCCCTGGTCGATCTTCCCCGTCTGGTGCAACGACGGACACCCGCTGCCGACCGATGAACCCCGCGTGCCGTGCGATGTGGCCGGAAACGAGAACAGGGCCGCGACGGATGTCGCGGCCCTGTTCGTCTGGATCCTGCCCGTACGCTCAGAGCGTGCGGCGGATTTCCTCGACCCGGTAGCACTCGATGGTGTCGCCGGCCCGCATGTCCTGGAAGTTCTCGAAGGACATACCGCACTCGTAGCCGGAGATGACTTCCTTGGCGTCGTCCTTGAGGCGCTTGAGCTGCGAGAGCTTGCCCTCGTGGATGACCACGCTGTCGCGGATGAGGCGAACGTGGGCGCCACGCTGGACCACGCCGTCCGTGACGCGGCAACCGGCGATCTTGCCGACCTTCGACACGTCGAAGATCTGCAGGATCTGGGCTTCGCCCAAGCGCTCTTCGCGGAGCGTCGGGGGCAGCATGCCCGACAAGGTCGCTTTGATGTCGTCCACGAGGTCGTAGATGATGTTGTAGTAGCGGATCTCGACGCCCTTGTTCTCGGCCGACTCGCGCGCTTCCTTGTGGGCCCGCACGTTGAAGCCGATGACGACGGCCTTGGAAGCCTCCGCCAGGGTGATGTCCGACTCGGTGATGCCGCCCACACCCGAGAGCAGGATGCGCGCCGACACCTCGTCGTTGCCGAGCTTCTCCAGGGCGCCCGTGATGGCTTCCACCGAACCCTGCACGTCGCCCTTGACGACCAGCGCCAGTTCCTTGCGGCCGGCGCCTTCCTTGAGGTCGCGCATCATGTCGACGAGCGAACGGTTAGCGCCGCCCGTGCGGGCTGCGATGCGCTCGCGCTTCTGACGGGCACGGTACTCGGTGACCTCGCGAGCACGGGCCTCGTTCGGCACCACCACGACACGGTCACCCGCATCCGGCGTTCCGTTGAAGCCGAGCACTTCCACCGGTACCGAGGGACCGGCGTAGGGAACGTTCTCGCCCTTGTCGTCGATGAGGGCGCGAACACGACCCCACTCGGCGCCGGCCACGACGATGTCGCCGGTGAACAGGGTGCCGCGCTGCACGAGGACCGTGGCCACGGGGCCGCGACCGCGATCGAGCTTGGCCTCGATGACCGTGCCCTCGCCGTCGCGCGTCTCGTTGGCGCGCAGGTTCATGATCTCGGCCTGCAACTGCAGACCATCGAGCAGTTCCTCGAGACCGTCGCCGGTCTTGGCCGAGACCTCGAATTCGAGGGTCTCGCCGCCCATGGACTCGACCTGGATGTCGTGCTGCAACAGCTCGGTACGGACCCGCTGCGGGTTCGCCTCGGGCTTGTCGATCTTGTTGATCGCCAGGATGAGGGGCACGCCCGCCGCCTTGGCGTGGGCGATGGCCTCCACCGTCTGGGGCATGACGCCGTCATCGGCCGCCACCACCAGCACGACGATGTCCGTCACCTTGGCGCCACGGGCGCGCATGGAGGTGAAGGCCGCGTGGCCGGGGGTATCGATGAACGTCACCATGTCGCCGCTGGGGGCCGCGACCTGGTAGGCGCCGATGTGCTGCGTGATGCCGCCGGCCTCGCCCGAGACCACGGTGGTCTTGCGGATGGCATCGAGCAGCGAGGTCTTGCCGTGGTCGACGTGACCCATGATCGTGACGACGGGGGGACGGGGATCGAGATCCTCCTCCAGTTCCGGCTCGTCGCTGAACAGGCCTTCCTCGACGTCCGACTCCGCGACGCGGCGCACGGTGTGGCCGAGCTCCTCGGCGATGAGCTGCGCTGAGTCCGAGTCGATCACGTCGGTGATCTTGTGGATCTCGCCCTGCTTCATCAGCAGTCGGATCACGTCCACGGCCCGCTCCGACATGCGGTTGGCGAGTTCCTGAATCGTGATCGTCTCCGGGATCGTCACCTCACGCGAGAGCTTCTCTTTCTGCTCGACGTGACGGTTGCCGCTCATACGCTGCTGGCGACGGCGGAACGAGGCGACGGAGCGCGTGCGCTCGTCCTCGCCCGAAGTCGCGGTCGCTATGGTGAGACGTCCGCGATTCCGGTCGCCGCCCGGCTGCTTCGGGGTCTTGGGCGGCGTGATGATCTTGAGCGGCATGCCGGGACGGCGGATCACGCGCTTCTGCTCGTTCTCCTCCTCGGCGGCCTGCGGACGACCCGGCGTGCGGGCCGTGGTGGCAGCACCGGCCGGACGCGCGGCGGTGGCCGTCGTCGGCGTGGTGGGCTCCGGCTCGGGGGCCGGGGCGGGGCGGGCCATGAAGTTGAGGTCGCGCGGCTTGCGCACGTCGGCCGTGATCGTCTTGCGCGGCTCGGAGGAAGCCGGGCGCGCAGTCAGGGGCGGACGTGCCGCAGGCGCTGCAGGTGCAGCGGCGGGACGCACCGGAGCCGCAGCGGTGGCTGCAGGGGCCGCCGGCGCGCGCGGAGCCGCGGGCGGCGTGCGAACGATGGTCGGGGCCGCCGGCATCGGCGCCGTCTTGGAGACGGTGGGCGCCGGTGCAGGCGCCGCGTCGTCGGCAGCGACAGCCTTCGCGGCTTCCTTCGAAGCCTCCCTGGCGGCCTCGTCGGCCGCGCGGCGCGCTTCCTCGGCGGCGGCGAGGCGAGCCTCTTCTTCCTGACGCCGACGGGCTTCCTCGTCGCGCTTACGCGCTTCGGCGGCCTCACGCTCGCGCTGCTCGACGGCCAAGCGTTCGCGTTCGGCGGCGGCATCCGCCTCCGCACGTTGCTTGGCCTCGGCCTCGCGACGCTTCGCATCGGCGAGGGCGGCCGCGCGGGCGTTGCTCTCCTGCTCGCTCAGCGTGCGCAGCACGACGCCCGACGCCGAGCGCTGAGCCTGACGAGGCGCTGCGGGGGGCGGAGGGGGCGCAACGCGCGTCGCCGGAGCGACAGGTGTCGTTTCCCGTACGGGTGCGGCCGGTGCCGCGCCGATCACACGACGCTTCACCGTCTCGACCACGACCTGCTTGGTACGGCCATGGGAGAAGCTCTGACGCACCGTTCCCTGCTCGATCGGGCGCTTCAAGGACAGCGGCTTCGAAGGGGGTCTCGCCTGCGTCTTGTCGCCCGGATTGTTCGTATCGCTCATTCAGTCCAAACCCTGAGGGTTTCCATCGTCCCGAGAACCGGCAAACTGCTGTGCGCCGGGCGAATCCGTCACTTCGTCGTCGTGCAGATCGGAAGTGGTTCGCCCATAACGGGCGGAACCGGCCTCCTCGGCCGTCGTCGCCAAACCTTCGAAGGAACGGAGCCGACGCCAACGCGCAAGGCAGCCGGAACTCCCGACTCCTGCGACGAGAGCCGCATGTATCACATGATCCCGGCCCAAGGCCACGCCCAATTCTTCATTGGACAGGCTATCGATGACGGGAATGCGGGATATGGCATCGCCATGGCGGCGGTGCAATGCCGCCGCGATCTTCCGGCGGCCGTCGGCGCTGCCGTCGTGCGCCTGGATCACCGCCGCGACGCCGGCCTTGTCGCCGATGGCCGCCTCGACCTTGGCGAAGCCCGCCACCACGCAGCCGGCCTTGTTGGCGAGCGACAGGGATTGACGCAAATCTGCCCGGAGGCCTTCCGCGATTCGGTCCGCGAGGTCGGCCGGTGCCGCAGCGTCCTTGGTCTTGAACGCCCGTTGGAACGCGCGTTTCTTCAAGGCTTCGATCACCACCGCGCGCGTCGGCGTGAGCCACGCGCCCCGCCCGGGAAGCCTGGCCCGCAGATCGGCTACCACCTCACCGTCGGGCGAGAGTACGAATCGGATGAGCCCGTCGGGCGGCCGCTTCGTGCGGGTGACGATACAGCTCCGCTCCGCGCCCTGGCGGCCACGGCCGAGCCCGGCATCGAGCAACGCGCTCAATTCCGTCTCCGTTGCCTCGGCCGCGGGATCGACAGCCATGGGATCGTCGGGGATGGGCGCCATGGCATCCTGAGGGACGGGGGGATTTATGCGAAAACGGAGGGGCCGGGCTCGCCGGTTCCCTCCGCTCGATGTTCAGGTGTCGGCGATCAGGCGGTGGCAGGCGCCTCGGCATCCTCGGCCGCACCGTCCGCTTCGGCGGCTTCCGTCGGCGCCTCGATCCAGCCGGCATGCACGCGGGCCGCCATCACCATGGCCTCGGCTTCCGTGCGGGAAACCTCGAACCCATCGAGATAGCCGGCGTGGCGCGTCGCCTCGGGGCCGCGCCCCTCGGTGTAGCCGACGAGATCGTCCGTGGCGCAGCCGGCGAGATCCTCGATGGTCTTCACGTCGTTCTCACCGAGCGCCACCAGCATGGGGGTGGTGATGCCGTCGATCTCGCGCAACTCGTCCTGCACGCCGAGCTCCTGGCGCTTGGCGTCGAATTCCGATTCGATCCGGGCGAGGTGGTCCTGCGCACGTGCCTGGATCTCGGTGCCGCTTTCCTCGTCGAGGCCCTGGATGTTGGCGAGTTCGCCGGGTTCGACGTAGGCGATCTCCTCGACGTTGCGGAACCCTTCGGCCGCCAGCAGCTGACCGACGGTCTCGTCGACGTCGAGGGCTTCCATGAAGATGGCGGTGCGCTCGGCGAACTCTTTCTGGCGGCGCTCCGACTCCTCGGCCTCGGTGAGGATGTCGATATCCCAGCCGGTGAGCTGCGAGGCGAGGCGCACGTTCTGGCCGCGGCGTCCGATGGCCAGGGAAAGCTGGTCGTCCGGCACCACCACCTCGATGCGGTCGGCCTCCTCGTCGAGCACCACCTTCACGACCTCGGCCGGCTGGAGCGCGTTGACGATGAAGGTGGCCTGATCCTCGGACCACGGAATGATGTCGATCTTCTCACCTTGAAGCTCGCCGACGACGGCCTGGACGCGCGAACCGCGCATGCCGACGCAGGCGCCGACCGGATCGATGGAGCCATCGCGCGAGATCACCGCGATCTTGGCGCGCGAGCCCGGATCGCGGGCCACCGCCTTCACCTCGACGATACCGTCGTAGATCTCCGGAACCTCCTGGCCGAAGAGCTTGGCCATGAACTGCGGATGCGAGCGCGACAGGAAGATCTGCGGCCCACGCACCTCGCGGCGCACGTCGAACAGGTAGGAGCGGATTCGGTCGCCGGGGCGGAAGGTCTCGCGCGGAATCATCTCGTCGCGGCGGACGATGCCCTCGCCGCGTCCGAGATCGACGATGACGTTGCCGTACTCGACGCGCTTCACGAGGCCGTTCACGACCTCGCCGATGCGGTCCTTGTACTCGTCGAACTGACGGTCGCGCTCGGCGTCGCGTACCTTCTGGACGATGACCTGCTTGGCCGACTGGGCGGCGACGCGGCCGAAATCGAAGGGCGGCAGGGTGTCGGAGATCACGTCGCCCACGAGGGCGCCGGGGTTGTAGCGGCGGGCCTGATCGAGGGTGACCTCGCGGGCGTCGTTCTCGACCTGATCCACCACCACGAGGTGGCGTGACAGGCGGAGCGCGCCGGTCTTCGGATCGATCTCGGCATGCACGTCCGTCTCGGCGCCGTAGCGCGAGCGGGCCGCCTTGGCGATGGCCTCCTCCATGGCGTCTATGACGATGGAGCGGTCGATCACCTTTTCGCGCGCGACTGCTTCGGCGATCTGCAGGAGTTCGAGCCTGTTGGCGCTGACGACGGCCATCGGTTTTCGTCCTTCTCTTCGTCGTGGTTTTTTCGTGATCGCGTCGCGCGTTCGAGCGCGATCCGGGCGTTTCTAGTGAAGCTTGCCGTCATCCTTCACCCGGACCGCCTTGGTACGGATGGGCTTGGCCTTGTTCTGGGCCTTGATGGCGAGGCTCGCTTCGGTTTCGATCTTCTCGGGCTTGGGCCGGGCCGAAGCCTTCGGCTTAAGCGGCCGTGAAATCTTCTTCTTAAGGGGGGGCGCCGGCTCGGCCTCGGGGCCGTCCTCGTCCTCGTCCTCGTCGTCCAGCATCGGCGGCGGGCCACCGCCCCGGCGCAGGGACTCACGCACCAGATCGTCCGTCAGGACGAGATAGGCATCGCCGAGATCGCGCAAGGGCAGATCGATCCGGCTCGGCAGGCCTTCCTTCACGTCGGGCAGGTCGATGGGCACCGTGAGCCCGTCCGGATTGGGCGTGCGGATGATCCCACGGAACCGCTTGCGACCCTCGAGGGGCACGGCGAGCTCGATCTTTGCCTCGTAGCCGGCCCAGCGCTCGAAATCGACGGCCCGCACCAGGGGACGGTCGATGCCCGGCGAGGAGATCTCGAGGTAGTACGGCTTGCCGATGGGGTCATCGAGGTCGAGGAGCGGCGAGATCGCCCGGCTCACCGCCTCGCAATCGTCCACCGACATGGTGCCGTCCGGCCGCTCGGCCATGATCTGCACCGTGCAGCCGTTGGCGCTCGAGACCCGCACCCGCACCACCCGAAAGCCCAAGCCTTCGATGGAAGCCTCGATGACCTGGACGACGCGCGCGGCGACGCCGGTCTCGGTGATCAGACGTTTTTCGGGAGAGTCCGCCATGCTGCGCTTAAAGTCCGGCCTTGGTCGAAGGGATCCGGTGGCGCTGGGCTTGCGGCAATAAAAAAGAGCGGACCCGGTGGGGCCCACTCCCGAACCACAGCCTCAAGACTGCAACCAGAACTGATGTGCTTTAGTTAGTCCCGTCGCGGGTTCGTTTCAAGCGGTTTCGCGCGCTGGAAATCGAACCGCGTCAGTGACCCGAATCGCGTACGGCCATTCGGAGTTGGCTTTCCAGGCGAGCGAGACGCTGGGTCGCCGCCTTGTGGAGGCATCCCCGGAAGCTGTCGCCGGCGAAGAAGCCGATTTCGGCCTGGCGACGACATTCGAGGAGGGGCGGCCCGAGAACCACTCCCAGCGCCATGACGAGCACGATGCCGACGTTGATTAACGCCGCGGCAAGCCACGCCCTTCCGCTGCCGAATGCGCGGCCGCCGGATGGAACGGGCCGTGCCGCATCGTTTCCCGTCGTCAGGTCACGAACGGACGGAGGCGGTCCACGCCGGGTCGCCATCAGGCGGTCGAGATCGACGCCCTGAGAAGCCTTGGCCAACACATCCCCCTGGTCCGGCGCCCCCGTCGTCCGAGGCGATTGCCCCGGGTCCAAGCTGCACACGAGCGATGTTCGGCCTCCAATCTTGAAGGAACCGCAAAGATCGGAGCGATCGTCTGACATCTCGGGCCGAACGTGTTCATCACCGGTGACGCCCGCTTGAGCGTAGCGGTGGTTTGCGCAAGATGCGGCCACCGCTCCGAACGCCACGGAATTCCGCCCATGTCGAACACATCCCGCCCGCCCGCCGGCCCGACGGGGGACCCGGCCACCGAGGGGGCGCTGTCCCGCTTGGGGATCCGCTTCACCGCTTGGGCGGAAAAGTGGTTTCCGGATGCGTTCGTCTTCGTCGCCATCGCGGTGGTGATCGTGGCGCTCGGCGCGCTGGCCAACGGCGCCCCACCGGCGGCCATCGCGAAAAGCTTCGGCGACGGGTTCTGGAGCCTGATCCCCTTCACCATGCAGATGGCCTTCGTCACCATCGGCGGCTACGTCGTGGCCACCGCCCCTCCGGTGCAGGCTCTGATCGACCGCCTCGCGGCGATCCCGAAATCCGGTCGCGGCGCCGTCGGTCTGGTGGCGGCGGCCACCATGCTGTCGTCGTTCCTCAGCTGGGGCCTCAGCCTGATCTTCGGCGGCCTCCTCGCTCGAGCGCTGGCGCGGCGCACGGACCTGAAGATGGATTACCGCGCGGCGGGTGCCGCCGCCTATCTGGGGCTCGGTGCCACCTGGGCCATGGGCCTCAGTTCGTCCGCGGCGCAGCTTCAGGCGAACCCAGCGAGCCTGCCGAAGAACCTCCTCGCCATCACGGGCGTGATCCCATTCAGCGAGACGATCTTCCTGTGGCAGTCGATGCTGATCGCCGTGATCCTGTTCGTGATCTCCATCATCATCGCCTACGTCTCGGCACCCGGGCCGGCCAATGCCGTCACCGCGGAATCCATGGGCGTCGATGTCTCGCGCGAAAAGCCCGACACCACGCGTCCGAGCCAGCCGAGCGAGTGGCTGGAGCATTCGCCGATCCTGACCCTGCTCCTCGCGGTGCTGGCGGTCGGCTGGCTCGTGCAGGAATTCGCCCGGCAATCCTGGATCACCGCGATCTCGAGCCTCAACACCTACAACTTCCTGTTCCTCACCCTCGGACTGCTCCTGCACTGGCGGCCGAAGAACTTCCTGAAGTCCGTCGGCAAGGCCGTGCCGGCCACCGCCGCCGTCCTGATCCAGTTTCCGTTCTATGCCGCCATCAGCGCCATGCTCACGGGGCCGAAGAACGGGGCCGGCACGTCCGTATCCGACGTCATCACCCACGCGTTCGTGAGCCTCAACACCACGGGCAGCTTCCCCATCTCCATGGGCGTCTACTCGGCGGTGCTCGGCTTCTTCGTGCCGTCCGGCGGCGGAAAGTGGCTTCTGGAAGCGCCCTACGTGATGCAGGCGGCCAACGAACTGCAGGTCCATCTCGGCTGGGCGGTGATGGTCTACAACGCGGCGGAAGCCCTGCCGAACCTCATCAATCCGTTCTGGATGCTGCCGCTGCTCGGCATCCTCGGCCTGAAGGCCCGCGACATCGTCGGCTTCAGCTTCCTGCAACTCATCATCCACCTCCCGGTGGTGCTGTTCCTGCTCTGGGCATTGGCCTTCACCCTGACCTACCACCCGCCCGTGATGCCGTAGGCTGCGTGATGTCCAACCCCGACCGCATGCCGGAACTTCCGGTCGAGCAACTCACCGACGCCCAGAAGGCAGCGTCGGAGGCGTTTCGCGTGGCACGCAAGGGACCGGTCTTCGGGCCGTTCGTGCCGCTCCTGCGCAGTCCCGAACTGATGACCAACGCCAGTACCATGGGGCTGCACCTGCGCTACCGCAGCGTGCTGCCCCTGCATCTGTCGGAACTGATCATCCTGATCACGGCGCGGGAATGGACCCAGCAGCTGGAGTGGCACATCCATGCGCCCATCGCCGTGGAGGCCGGGCTCGATCCGGCCCTCGTCGCGGCGATCCAAGAGGGGCGGCGTCCCGATGCGATGGGTCGGGAAGAGGCGTTGGTCTACGCTTTCTCGATGGAGCTTCACCACGACAAGGCGGTGAGCGACACCACCTACGCCCGCGTGGTCGAGGCGTTCGGCGAGCAGGGCGCCATCGAGATGGCGGGGATCAACGGCTACTATACGTTGCTCGCCATGAGCATGAACATGGCCCGGACGGCCCTGCCGGACGGAGCGACGCCGCAATTGCCGCCGTTGGTCGGGTAGTTCTCGAATTTCTATCGTGCCTGCTGGCCGGCGGCGCGGTTCGATGTCGGAACCGGATCACGCGCCTGACGACGACCTGCGGCCTCGTGCAGGCGGACGGCGACATATCCCATCACGACGACGATGGCGGGCGTGACGACGAATGCGAGAATGGCAAGCTCGGTCATGGGGTAAGCTCCTTCAGCGTACGCCTCGCCAACAGATGTAGGATGGTCGCAGCGGTAAGCCAACCGGCAATCCCCAGCATCAGAGCAAGCGGTTTCAACGTCACCTGCAGATTGCTGACATTGTAGATGTAGCCGGCCACGGGCGTTGCGATCCCGACGGTGAAGCAGGATGTCGCCGCCGTGTTGAGCGCAGTCGCCAGGAGTTTGGTCTGTTCGTTGAAGACGATGCTCATTGGGTCGACCGTCGCGCGAGACGTTACCGGTTCACGACCGGCCCCGAACCGGCACGAACGCCGCCACGGCGGCCAGCAGCCATCCGCCCATGAGCAGGACCCCGCCCGTGGGCGCGGCCATGGCAAACAGCGCCGTGCCGTGGAGCGCCCGCAGGGCGAGGTCGCCGGAGAACAGGGCCAGGCCCACGACGAGGGTGGCGGCGGCGAGCCGGGTGAGGAGACGGTGCGTCGCGCCCGTGGAGGCCAAAGCCACCAGTCCGAGGAGGGCGGGGGCGTGGAACAGCAGGAACTGCGCGGCCGTCTTCAGGCTGTCGGCTCCGGCCCCGTGGGCCGCCCTCGCGCTTGCCGCGACCCCGAGGAGGCCGGCGAGGGCGCCCAGCGCCAGAAGGATGCGGTCGGGCAGGGTCAAGCGCCGCGCTCCTTGAGCAGGCGGGCGACGCTGGCGCGCAGTTCCGGCACGCCGCGATCGTCGCGGCTCGAGGTGATCAGGATCTCCGGATAGGCGGCCGGGCGCTTCGACAGGGCCTCGCGCGTCTTCTCGATGCGCGCCTCGATCTCGGATTTCTTCAGGGCGTCGCCCTTGGTCAGCACCACCTGATAGCTCACGGCGGCTTGGTCCAGGCCGTCGAGGACGTCGGTGTCGATGCTTTTCAGGCCGTGGCGCGAGTCGATGAGCATGAACACCCGGGCGAGGTTGGCCCGACCTTTCAGGTAATCGTGGATGAGGTCGGTCCAGGCCTCGACCTTGGTCTTCTCCACCGCCGCGTAGCCGTAGCCCGGCATGTCGACGAGGGTCAGGCGGCCGCCGATGTCGAAGAAGTTGAGCTGCTGGGTGCGACCGGGCGTGTGCGAGGTCCGCGCCAGGGTGTTGCGGCCGGTGAGTGCGTTGACGAGGCTCGACTTACCGACGTTGGAGCGCCCCGCGAAGGCGATCTCGACGCCCTTCATGGGCGGCAGGGCCACCACGGTGGGGGCGGAGGAGAGGAAGTCGGCGGCGCCGGCGAACAGGAGGCGGCCGGATTCGAGGAGCGCGGCGTCGGCTTCGGTCTGGGATTCTGATTGAGACATGGGTCGGGACCGATCGGGGCGGGCGTATCCGCCATTCGAGAGCCGACACGCGAGAAACAGGACGGTCCTCCCCGTCGCAGGACAGGGAGGACCGATGGGGAGAGGGCGAGCCGTGAAGGCGCCGGTCCGGTTCGTGTCGGACCGGCGTCTTTCGAAAAGATCAGCTTTTGGCCGGCGCGTTCTTGTCGGCGGGCTTCTTCTTGAACATCCCCGAGAGGTTGTCCCACAACTCCACCTTCACGCCGTTGCGGCGCATGATGACGTATTGCTGGATCACCGAGAGGGTGTTGTTCCAGGCCCAGTAGATCACCAAGCCGGCCGGGAAAGAGCCGAGCATGAACGTGAACACGATCGGCATGAAGGTGAAGATCTGCGCCTGGACCGGGTCCGGCGGCGCGGGATTCATCTTCATCTGGATGAACATCGTGATGCCCATGATGATGGGCCAGATGCCGAGGTGGACGATGTCCGGCGCCGCGTAGGGGAGCAGACCGAACAGGTTGAGGAAGCTCGTCGGATCGGGCGCGGCCAGATCCTGGATCCAGCCGAAGAACGGCGCGTGCCGCATCTCGATGGTGATGAACAGCACCTTGTAGAGGGCGAAGAACACCGGAATCTGGATCAGCACCGGCCAGCAGCCGGCGACCGGATTGATCTTCTCCTTCTTGTACAGCTCCATCATCGCCTGCTGCTGCTTCAGCTTGTCGTCGCCGTAGCGTTCGCGGATGGAGGCCATCTCGGGCTGCACGGCCTTCATCTTGGCCATGGACTGGTAGGACTTGTTGGCGATGGGCAGGAACAGGAGCTTCAGGCACAGGGTCACGACCAGGATCGCGACGCCGAAATTCCCGAACAGGTGGAAGAAGAAGTCCAGCGCCCGGAACATCGGCTTGGTGATGAAGTGGAACCAGCCCCAGTCGATCATCAGATCGAACTTCTCGATGCCGAGGTCCTTCTGGTAGCCGTTGATGGTGTTGACTTCCTTGGCCCCGGCGAAGAGCTGCTGGGTCGCCGTCGCCGTGGCGCCGGGATCGACGACGCGCACGCCGCCGAGCACGCTCGCCTGATAGACCTTGGTGGCGCCGTCCGTGCGCTCGGTGAAGCTGCCGGTGTATGGCGCCGCCTGATCGGGGATCGCTGCCGCGGCCCAGTACTTGTCGGTGATGCCGACGAAGCCACCGGTGACGCCGGTCCAGGCCTTGCCCTTGGTGGCGACGTTGCCGAGCACCGGCTCCTTGGCGAGGTGGTCGTAGGTGTATTCCTGCAGGCCCTCGGCGCCGAGCACGCCGATCATGCCCTCGTGGAGCACGTAGTAGCCCTGCGTCGTCGGCTTGCCCCAGCGCGAGACGAGGCCGTACGGGTACAGGCTGACGGCGGCCGCACCCTTGTTCTCGACCTCGTCGCGGACCGTGAACATGAACTTGTCGTCCACGGCGATGATGCGGCGGAAGACCAGGCCGGCGCCGTTGTCGAAGCTCAGGGTGACGGGCTTGCCGACCGACAGGGTGGTGGCGTCGGCGGTCCAGACCGTGTCGCCGCCGGGTAGCGGGCCGGCATTCTGGCCGACCCAGCCGAATTCGCCGTAATAGGGATTGGCCGTGCCGGTGGGGGAGAGCAGCACGATGCGCGGGCTCTTGTCGTCCACGGTCTCGTGGTAGTTCTTGAGGAGGACGTCGTCGATGCGGCCACCCTTGAGGGCGATGGAGCCGGCGAGTGCCGGCGTGTCGATGGTCACGCGGGGCGAGCGGGCGATCACCGCCTCGCGGGGCTCGACAGCGCCTTGGCCGTTGCCGGTGGCACCCGGAAGGGTCCCGGGCACGGGGGCGGCCGGGCCGCCTTCCTTCGGGCTCGGGCTCGGTACGCCGTCGGCCGAGGTCGCCGCCTTGCCCTGGAGCGCTTGGGCTTGGAGGGTCGCCTGACGCTGCTGCTCGACGCGCGGGGCGGCGATGAAGTAGTTCCAGCCGAGCAGGACCGCCAGCGACAGGGCGATCGCGACGATCATGTTCGTCTTGTCATTACCCATCGGTCGGTCCGTCGCATGCGTTGGGAATGGGGGAGGGCGCCGTGGCGCGGCCCTGCGAGGCGTCAGCCCCGGGACCAGAGGCCAATAGCGGCATCGTGGAGTCAGCGCCAGACGCCGGCCGGTCGGATGTCGGCTTGTCGGATGCAGGCTTGCCCCGACCACGCCGGGGGCTGGAGCGGACTGCCGCCTCGCCAGCCGAATCCTTGCGCGTCTGCGGCTTGGTCACGATGGGTACGGCGCGGCGCAGGTCTTCGATCAGAGTCTCGAACGCGGCGGACAGAGCCGGGCGCCGAGCGATGAGCACCACGTCGGCCGCCGGACTCGGCAAGACGTCTTCCGCCGCGCGCAGGGCCGCGCGAAGACGCCGCCGGATGCGGTTGCGCTCCGTGGCGTGCCCGACCCGCTTCGTGATGGTGAAGCCGATGCGCAGGCCTTCGGCCACTGCGGCGGGTTCCTCGCCGGACTTCTGCACAGACTCGCTGCGCAGTCGGCCCTGGGCGGAGAAGCGCTCCGTGTGGAAGCGTCGTCCGCTCGCCGCGGTCAGGAAGTCCGAGCGTTGCCTGAGCCGTCCGATCGTCGCCACGGCCAATCCGATCTCGTGGCCGGAGGCCAAGGTCATAAGACCGGGTTCAGACAGGACCGGCCGCCCGAAGGCGGCACGGCACCCCAGTCGCTCTCAGGCCGACAGCTTCTTGCGGCCGTGGGCGCGGCGGGCGGCGATGACCTTGCGGCCACCGGCGGTCGCCATGCGGGCACGGAACCCATGGCGACGCTTACGCACGAGCTTGCTGGGCTGATAGGTTCTCTTCACGGCACGATCTCCGATGGCCAAGGATGGGTGCCGCAGGCTTCACCGCCAGTGCAGGCCCCGTCACTCGTCCAGAATGTGTCTGCAAGCGCGAAGAGCGCCCAGAAGGGCGCCGCGTCGCGATGGCGCGGCTTATGGCGGATGGCCGGCGCCGAGTCAACGCGCATCGGCGGATCGAAGGCCGTGGAACAGGCTGCCTGCGCGCGCTCAAGTTAAGGTTAACTTTAGGTGAAAGAGGCGCTCGCTCGTTCGCGGCGTTAGCATTGCGGACCATCGGATGAAAGCGGCGGGATTGTCCCGGATCGGGACGATGGACCGACGAAGCGCCGCACGGGAGGCACGATGAACGGATTCGACGTCACGATTCGGGACGAGCGGGACTGGGTCAGTTTCGGTGATACCTATGTGGGCTCCGATGCCTTCAAGACGCTGTTTCGCGAAGGCATGACCATGGTGGAGGAGGCGGCGGCCTATCTCGATGGCGAGGGCCGCGACGAGTCGCGCCTGATGTCGCGGGACGGCACCCTCAGCTACGCCAGCGAGACCATGCGGCTGACCACCCGCCTCATGCAGATCGCGTCCTGGCTCCTGGTGCAGCGCGCCGTCGCCGAGGGCGAGCTGACGCCCAACGAGGCCTTGGAAGAGAAGACCCGGGTGCGCCTCGCCACCCCCGATCCGTTCAAGGCGGACGTCTTCGGGATCCTGCCGGCCCGTCTGCAGGACCTCATCGTGCGCTCGCGCCGGATGCATGCCCGCATCCTCCACCTCGATGGGCTGATCACCGACGAGCGTCCGGCTCCCGTCGCGGTCGCGAGCCCCGTCGCCGCGCAGCATACCCTGCTGCATGCGGCGTTCGGGACCGCGCACTGAGATCTGCGAAGTGACGACACCCCGGCCGATGGGGATCGGCCGGGGTGTCGTGTTCGAGCGACGGTTGGATGCCTGAGCGTCAGGCGACCCGAACGCGCCAGATCTCGGCGGCGTATTCGCGCATGGAGCGGTCGGACGAGAACCAGGCCATCCGGGCCGTGTTGAGGATGGCCGAGCGCCACCACGCGGCCGGATCGTTCCAGGCCGTGTCGACGGCCCGCTGGGCGCGCCAGTAATCCTCGAAATCGACGGTCAGCAGGTAGCGGTCGTCGTGGACGAGGCTGTCCACGATGGGCCGGAACCGAGCGGGATCGTCGGGCGAGAATCCACCCGTCCCAATGAGGTCGAGGGCGGCCGCGAGGCGCGGCGAGGCGGCGATGGCGGCCCCGGCGTAGTCCGGCTCGTTCATGCGGGCTTGCACCCCAGCCGCGTCGAGGCCGAAGATGAAGATGTTGTCCGCACCGACATGATCGCGGATCTCGATGTTCGCGCCGTCGAGGGTGCCGATGGTGAGGGCACCGTTCAACGCGAGCTTCATGTTGCCGGTGCCGGACGCTTCCATGCCGGCGGTGGAGATCTGCTCAGACAGGTCGGCTGCCGGGATGATCGCCTCGGCCAGACTCACCGAATAGTTCGGCAGGAACACCACCTTGAGGCGCCCGGCGACATCGGGATCGTCGTTGACCACCCGGGCGACGTCGCAGGCGAGCTTGATGATCAGCTTGGCCTGGACGTAGCTCGGCGCGGCCTTGCCGCCGAAGATCTTGACCCGGGGCGTCCAGTCCCGGTGCGGCTCGGCCTTGATCGCCTGATAGAGTGCCACCGTCTCGATGACGTTGAGGAGTTGGCGCTTGTACTCGTGGATGCGCTTGATCTGTACGTCGAACAGGCTCGACGGATCGATGGTGACGCCCGTGCGCTCGACCACCACCCGGGCCAGCGCCTCCTTGCGGGCGCGGCGCATGGACCGGTAGCGGTCCTGGAAGCTGGTGTCCGAAGCGTGGTCGGCGAGCCCGGTCAGCAGCTCGGGATTGTCGAGGACGCCGGCGCCCACGGCTTCGACGGCGAGGCGCGTCAGTTCCGGATTGCAGTTGTGCAGCCAGCGGCGGAAGGTGATGCCGTTGGTCTTGTTGACGATCTTGTCCGTATCGAGGGCGTGCAGATCCTTGAAGACCGTCGAGCGCATGAGGTCCGTGTGCAGGGCCGAGACCCCGTTAACCCGCCGCGCGCCGAGGAAGGCGAGGTGCCCCATGCGCACACGCTTGCCGTTGGCCTCCTCGATGAGGGACACGGAGGCGAGCTGCGCCGCATCCGCCCGGCCGTGCCGGCCCTGCTCCTCGAGGTGCATCCAGTTGATGAGGTAGATGATCTGCATGTGACGCGGCAGCACCCGCTCCATCAGCTCGACGGACCACGTCTCCAGGGCCTCGGGCAGCAGGGTGTGGTTGGTGTAGCCGAGCGTGTTGGTGGTGACGTGCCAGGCGTCTTCCCAGTTGAAGCCATGATCCTCCAGGAGAAGGCGCATCAGCTCCGGCACGGCGATGGCCGGATGGGTGTCGTTGAGCTGGATCGCGGCGTGGTCGGGCAGGGTGCGGAGATCGCCGCGCTCGGCCGCGTGCCGGCGCACGAGATCCTGCAGCGACGCGGAGGTGAAGAAGTACTCCTGGCGCAGGCGCAGTTCCTGGCCGGAATCCGACGAATCGCTCGGATATAGCACCCGTGAGATCGCCTCGGCCCGGGACCGCGCGGCCACGGCGCCGATATGGTCGCCGCCATTGAAGCGTGCGAGCTCGACGGGCGCTTCCGCTTCGGCCTTCCAAAGGCGCAGGGTATTCACGTGGCGCCCGCGCCAGCCCACCACCGGCACGTCGTGGGCCACCGCCTGGACCGTCTCGGCCGGGTGCCAGTGACGGCGAATCACGCCCTCGGACACGGCCGACATGGTGACATGGCCGCCGAACCCGATGGTGTAGGTCGCCTCCGGGCGGACGAATTCCCAAGGGTTGCCCTCGGCGAGCCAGGTCTCCGGGGCTTCCTTCTGCCAGCCATCCTCCAGGGATTGCCGGAACAGGCCGTGGTCGTACCGGATGCCGTAGCCGATGGCCGGGATCGAGAGGCTCGCCATGCTTTCCATGAAGCAGGCGGCGAGGCGCCCGAGGCCGCCATTGCCCAGGGCCGCGTCGGGTTCGGCGCCCTCGACGGTGTCGAGGTCGACGCCGAGGTCGCGCAAGGCCGCGCGCGTTGTCTCGACGAGGCCGAGATTGTTCATCGCGTCCGACAGCAGACGGCCGATGAGGAATTCGAGGGAGAGGTAGTAGACCCGCTTGTTCGGCACGGATTCACCGTTCGCCATACAGGCATCGACGATCCGGTCGCGCAGTGCCAGGGCGGTCGCGGCGAACCAGTCGCGTTCGCGGGCGTTCTGCGGGGTCTTGCCGATGGCGTAGGCGAGCTTGGCGAGGATCGCTTCGCGCAGGTCGGCCACGGCGTCGCCCGATGTGGAGACGACGGGCAATGTGCGCGCGACCGCCCGGTGGACGCTCGCCTGACCGGATGCGTCCTCACCGGTCTCGGGTGCGATGAGCTTCTCATTCAACACGTGTCGATCCCCCTCATGCTTGCAGGCGCGCGGCCGGTCGCTTGAGCGCGAGCCCCCGAGGCATCGCCTCCATGCGGGCGTGCGCCTCGGGGTTTCGCGGTTGCCACCTGTTGAATCGCGCTGCGGGTCGCTTCTCTCGCCGGTCTGCGAGAGCCGCTCCCGTCTCCGTGATGCGTTCGGACCCTGAGGTCCGACAACACCGTGCGTCGCATCGAATCCGCACGGGAATGAGACAGGGATAGGTTGAAGGTTCGATGAATGCGGCGGAAACGCGCAGTCAGCGGCCACATTGTGCGGGAGCCGCCCAGTTCCGTATGCACTGCCTTGCCAATTGCATACAAAGAGCTGCATGATTGCATATTAGCTATCCGCTTCACGGAGGCCGACCATGAGGGACTGGGCGACGCAAGGGAGTGCCCGCGCGGCGCGCATCGCGGCCGGCGCCTCCTTCGCCCGCGGCAAGGTCGTCGCCCTGTCCGATCTCGCGCCCTTCCTCGAAGCGGTCCTCCGACCGGGGGACAGGGTGTGCCTCGAAGGCGACAACCAGAAGCAGGCCGACGTCCTGGCCGACGCCCTGGCCGAGGTCGACCCGGGGGTGATCCACGACCTCCACATGGTGCAGTCGGGCATCGTTCTCCCGTCCCATCTCGACGTGTTCGAGAAGGGGATCGCGCGTCGGCTCGACTATTCGTATTCCGGCCCGCAGGCGGCGCGCATCGCCCGGATGCTCTACGGCGGACAGATCGCCCTCGGTGCGGTTCACACCTACCTCGAGCTCTTCGCGCGCTACTTCATCGACCTGACGCCGCAGGTCGCCCTGATCGCGGCCGTCAGCGCCGACCGCGACGGAAATCTCTACACCGGCCCCAACACCGAGGACACGCCCACCGTCGTCGAGGCCACGAGCTTCAAGGACGGCCTCGTGGTGGCGCAGGTCGGCCAGATCGTCGACCGGGTGCCCCGCGTCGACATCCCCGGCGACCGGGTCCATTTCGTGGTCGACGCGGGCAAGCCGTTCTACGTCGAGCCCCTGTTCACCCGCGATCCCGCTGCCATCACCGAGACCCAGATCCTCACGGCGATGCTGGCGATCAAGGGCCTCTACGCGCCCTACGGCATTCGCCGACTCAACCACGGCATCGGCTTCAACACCGCCGCCATAGAGCTGCTGCTGCCGACCTACGGCGAAGCGCTCGGTCTGCGCGGACAGATCTGCACCCACTGGGCGCTGAACCCGCACCCGACCCTGATCCCCGCCATAGAGGCCGGTTGGGTCGAGCAGATCCACTGCTTCGGTTCGGAAGTCGGGATGGACGATTACATCGCCGCCCGGCCGGACATCTACTTCACGGGCTCGGACGGGTCGCTACGCTCCAACCGGGCCTTCTGCCAGACCGCGGGCCTCTATGCCTGCGACCTCTTCATCGGCTCGACCCTGCAGATCGATCTCTCGGGTCACAGCTCGACGGTCACCACCAACCGCATCGCGGGCTTCGGTGGGGCGCCCAACATGGGGTCCGATCCACGCGGCCGGCGCCATCCGAGCGAGCCCTGGCTCAAGGCCGGTGCGGAGGCCGATCCCGATACGCCCGCCCCCTTGCGCCGGGGCCGCAAGCTCGTGGTGCAGATCGGCGAGACATTCGGGGATGCCAACGTACCCCTGTTCGTCGAGCGGCTCGATGCCCTCGCGCTCGCCCAGAAGCTCGATCTGCCGCTCGCGCCCGTGATGGTCTACGGCGACGATGTCACCCACATCGTCACCGAGGAGGGCATCGCCAATCTCCTGCTGTGCCGCAACGTCGACGAGCGAGAGCAGGCGATCCGGGGGGTGGCCGGCTACACCGAGATCGGGCGCCGGCGCGATGCCGGCATGGTGGCGCGCCTGCGCGAGCGCGGCGTGATTCGCAGGCCGGAAGATCTCGGCATCGACCCCCTCGACGCGGACCGTAGTCTGCTCGCCGCCCGCTCCATCAAGGATCTCGCCCTCTCGTCAGGCGGCCTGTACCGGCCGCCGAGCCAATTCCGCAACTGGTGACGGTGAAGCATGGAACGCCTCAGCTACACCCTCGACGCGCCGATCCCCGCCGGGGGCACCAAGCTCCAGGCCCTCGTCGGGATCGTCGCCTCCGGTAATCTGGAAGTGCTGCTGGAGCGGGTGCTCGCGCCCGACCGGTGCACCATCGAGATCGCCACGGCCGCCCATGGTTTCGGCGAAGTCTGGACCGCCGTGGTGGCGGATTTCGTCGCCCGTCGCGGTGCGGGAGGCCTGCGCATCGCCATAAACGACGGGGGCGCGCGGCCCGACACCGTCGCCCTGCGCCTCGCCCAGGGCGCACGGCTCATCGCCGGAGACATGCCGTGAACCCCGCCGCCGCGCCTCGCCCCTTCGAGCCGGAGGCCTTGAGCTGGTACGAGGGCAGCGCCCGCCAGCGCGTCGCCGCCCTCGTCGATCCCGGCAGTTTTCACGAGGTCGTCGGTCCCGAGGAACGGGCGACGAGCCCGCATCTCGCCCTGTTCGACCTGCCCGAGCAGTTCGACGACGGCATGATCGTCGGAAGCGCGACCCTCGACGGCGCCGAGGTTCTGGTCGCCGCCCAGGAGGGACGTTTCATGGGCGGGGCCGTGGGGGAGGTTCACGGGGCCAAGCTCGTCGGCTTGCTCCGCGCCGCCAAGGCTCTCCGCCGCGATGTGCTCATCCTGTTCGACACCGGCGGCGTGCGCCTGCAGGAAGCCAATGCAGGCGAGACCGCCATCGCGGAGATCATGCGGGCCCTGATCGAAGCGCGTGGTTCCGGATCGCGCGTGGTCGGCCTCGTCGGTGGGCGTTCGGGTTGCTACGGCGGCGGCGGGCTCATTGCCGGCTGTTGCTCGGCCCTCATCGTCACCGAACAAGGACGCATCAGCGTCACGGGCCCGGAGGTGATCGAGACCAATCGGGGCGTCGAGGAGTTCGATTCCCGCGATCGCGCATTGGTCTGGCGCACTATGGGGGGTAAGCACCGCTACCTCCTCGGTGGCGCGGACGCTTTCGTCGACGACGGGCCGGGCGCGTTTCGCGCGGCGGTGCAGGCGATCCTGGCAAAGCCCGACCGCCTCGATCTCGCGACCCTCGACGCCGAGCAGGCGCGGCTTGAGCGGCGGCTCGTCCGCTTCGGTACCGCCAGTGATGCGGTCGCGGTCTGGTCGATCCTCGGGGTCAAGGACGCACCCGGCGTTCCGGGCCTGTCCACGCAGGCGTTCCACGCCATCGCCACCTGCCGGGAGAGTGCCGATGACGCTCGCTGAGATCCTCGCCGGACTGTTTCCGGACGGCCATGATGTGGCTGTCGCCGATGGGCTCATCCTCGGCACCGGGCGGCGCGCCGGCGGCAAGCCCGTCCATGTGCTCGGCCTGGCCGAGGGCACACCCCTCGGCATCGAGGGAGCCTTGACCCTGGCGGGGCGGGTCCTCGCCATCGCCCGCTCCGGCGACGGTGCGCCGATCCTGATGCCCGTCGACTCGTCCAGTCAGCGCATGAGCCGGCGTGACGAGCTCCTCGGTCTCAACGAGTACCTCGCCCACCTCGCCAAGGCACTGATGCTCGCCGAGGCGGAGGGGCACCGGACCCTCGGCCTGCTCTACGGACGCAGCGCCGCCGGGGCCTTCATCGCCACGGCGCTGGCCACCGGCCACCTCGTCGCCCTGCCGGGCGCCCACCCGGAGGTGATGGACCTGCCCTCCATGGCACGGGTCACGAAACTCTCCCTCGACGTTCTCACCGAGAAGGCCAATGCGACCGCGGTGTTCGCCCCGGGCCTCGACAATCTCGTCCAGACGGGGGCGATCCACGAGACCTGGGACCCACGGAGATCCCTGGCCGAGCAGTTGGAGGCTTACCTTGCCGCGCCACAGGCCTCTGGCGATTGTCGCGACCGTCTCGGGGCGGAGCGTGGCGGTCGGACTCGGGCTGCCGCCATCGCCGAGCGGGTTGCGGCGCGCGTCGCGGACCATGCCTGAGGCGCTCGGGCGCCATCAGATGGCCCGGGTCGCCCCCGCCGCCTGGCGCGCGCTCCTCATGCGGCGGCCCGAGTACGACGGCCTGCCCTACGTCGCCGACTGGGCCGAACGGAACTGGCCCCTGGTCGTCCGGCGTCCCGCCGGGGGCGAGGCGGGTATTCCCCTGGGGCTGCCCCTGCCACCCGCTCAGGGCAAACGACGTCTGTCCTTCGTGCTGGAGGCGTCCGCGCTGCGTGCCATCGCACCTCCGCCCCGTCTTGCCGAGGCCGCGCCCGCGGCGTCGCCCGAGTGGCAACCGACCCTGCGACGCCTCCTCGATCTCGACCCCGAGGTACGGACTTTCGGCAGCCTCGCCTGGCAGCACCTCACGGGCCTTCCCTACCTGTCGCCGACGTCCGACATCGATCTGCTGTGGCGCCTCGACGGGGCGCCCGAGGCGCTCCTCGCCGGTCTCTCGACCATCGCCAGCGAGGCCCCCATGCGGATCGACGGCGAGTGCCTCGGAGCCGGCGGGATGGCCGTGCAGTGGCGCGAACTCGCCGAGGGGATGCCCGAGATTCTGGCGAAGGATGCCCGCGGCGTGAGCCTCGTCGCCCGCTCCGATTTCCTCGCGGGTGCCGGATGCTGAGCGCCGCGCGGGTGTCGGCGCTCTCCACACCGGCTGACGCGCTCGCCGCAACGGCCGTGTCCTGCCTGCGCCTCGAGGTCGCCACCTACCCGAAGCCGGGCCTCGTCAGCCACGTCGATCCGGGCGCCCATGCGGACATGGATGCGGCCCTGCTGAACCGCAGCGCCGACACCCTGGAGCCGTACTTCGCCGATCTCGCCGAGGCCGGCGGGCGGGGCGCCGGCATGGACACCCTGAGGGCCATCGGTCTCGCGGCCGAGGCGGCGATGCTCGCGGCCACAGGCGGGGTGAACACCCATCGCGGCGCGATCTTCGGTCTGGGCCTCCTCGTGGCCGCGGCCGGATTCCGCGACGCCTCTGGCGATCGCCGACGCCTCGGGCGTCTCGTCGCCGACCGTTGGGGCGACGCCATCGCGAACGGTCCCATCCCCCTCCACAGCCACGGTTCCGCCGCCTTGCGACAATACCGGGCCGGCGGTGCGCGACGCGAGGCAGCGCTCGGGTTTCCAACCCTCTACGCCCTCGGACTCCCGGCTCTGCGCGAAGCCGAGGCCATACGACCCGATGACCCGGAAGCCGTGCGGGTGCAGCTCTGCCTCGCCCTCATGGCCGGCGTGGAGGACACGAACCTTCTGCATCGCGGTGGTGCCGCGGGCCTCGCCTACGTGCAGGGGGCCGCCCGCGCGTTTCTCGCGGCCGGCGGCATCGCATCTGCCGACTGGCGGGCGCGGGCACAGGCGCTGCACATCGCCTTCACGCGCCGCAACCTCAGTCCGGGCGGCTGCGCCGATCTCCTCGCCATGACCTTGTTCCTCGACGGGGTGGGGCCATGACGTTGGCCCTGCTCTGCTCCGGTCAGGGGCTGCAATCGCCCGATCTGTTCGCCTTGACGGCGGATGCCCCCGCCGCCGCGCCGATCTTCGCCCATGCCGCCGCGTATCTCGGGTGCGATCCGCGCAGCCTCGTGGCGCAGGCCGATCCAGCGGAACTCTACGCCAACCGCATCGGGCAGATCCTGTGCGTCACTGCCGCCCTGGCCCTGGCAGAGTGCGTCGCCGACATTCTCCCACGGCGCTGTGTCGTCGCCGGCTACAGCGTCGGCGAGATGGCGGCTTGGGGCGTTGCCGGAATCTGGACGCCGGAGCAGGTCCTCGGCCTCACCGCTGCGCGGGCCGAGGCCATGGACGCGGCGAGCCGCCCCGGCCAGGGGCTCGCCGCCATCCGTGGCCTGCCGCGTGCGACCCTCGATCCTCTCGTGGCGCGTCATGCCTGCGCAATCGCCATCCGCAACCCCGCGGACCTGTTCGTGGTCGGCGGCATGAGTGACGCTCTCGATGCCCTCTGCGCCGAAGCCGCGCAGATGGGCGCGGCGCGGGCGAGCCGGTTGCACGTCGGGGTCGCCTCGCACACGGCCCTGCTCGAACGGGCCGTGGACCCGTTCCATGCGCAGCTCGCCCCCGTACCCGTGCGCCGGCCCATCACAGGCCGGATCCTCCTGAACGGCACGGATGGCACGCCGATCTTCGACGCCGGACGATTCCGCGGTGCGCTCGCCCGACAGGTCGCGACCTTCGTCGATTGGACTGCCTGCCTCGATGCCGTGGTCGAGCGCGGCGCCGAACGGAGCCTCGAACTCGGTCCGGGCCACGCCCTGGCGGACATGATGCGGACACAAGCGCCGCAGCTCGCCGTTCGCTCGGCCGATGCCTTCCATACGCTGAGCGGTCTGCGCGCCTGGATTGCCGAAACCTGATCCGTCGTTTGCCTCGCCTTCGCGCCGGGCCTTCGGCATTCGGTCGCGGCCATGGTCCTGAACCGACCCTGAATTCGACGGGCTGCGACCGTTTGCGACGCACCAAAAGCAAGGAATTCGTAACCGAAATCGTGGCTTGGATTGTGCATCGCAACGGAACCATTTACCAATCGGGGCGTTCACGATGCCGACGTCAGCCACGGGTTGTTTCGCCCTGCACGTCCAAGGTGCCCGGAGCGGCAAGGATAAAATGACGTCTGCGGCGACTGCTCACTCCGCCTCCGCCCGTGGCCTTCTCGGCCAGACGATCCCTCCGCTGCATCAGCCCCGCATCCTGTTCGCCACGCCCGAGATGGCGGATTTCGTGAAGACCGGCGGTCTCGGCGAAGTCGCGGCGTCCCTGCCGCGGGCCCTGCGGCGGCACTACGACATCCGCGTCCTCATCCCCGGCTACCGTCAGGTGGTGGATCGCTTCGACCACATCCCCGTCGTCGCGCAGTTGCCCGGCCATGCCGGTGTGCCGCCCTGCGAACTCGGCCTGGTCGAGAGCGCCGACGGCCTCCAGATCTACGTCGTCCTCAGCCCCGAACTCTACCAGCGCGACGGCACGCCCTACGGCGACGGGCAGGGCGATTTCGCCGACAACGACATCCGCTTCGCCCGCCTGAGTCTCGCCGCCGCCGAGATCGCCCGTGGCGTCGATCCGGCCTGGGCCGCCGACCTTCTCCACCTCAACGACTGGCAGGCGGCCCTCGCCCCGGCCTACCTCGCCTGGTCCGGAGTGCGGGTGCCGAGCATCCTCACGGTGCACAACCTCGCCTACCAGGGCCTGTTCCCGCACGAATCCCTCGGCCGTCTCGGCGTCCCGGACCACGCCTTCCAGATGGACGGCGTCGAGTTCTACGGGCAGCTCTCCTTCCTCAAGGCCGGCATCTACTACGCCTCCCACGTCACGACGGTGAGCGACACCTACGCCCGCGAGATCACGACGCCGGACGCCGGCTGCGGCCTCGACGGGTTGCTGCGCACCCGCGCGTCCCAGGGGCGGCTGGCCGGTATTCTCAACGGCATCGACGAGAGTTGGGACCCGCGCACGGATCCGTACCTCGCCACCCGCTTCGAGGCCGACGACTGGAAGGGCAAGCGCGCCAATGCGGAGACCGTCCGCCGCCAGTTCGGCCTGGCCGTCTCACGCGGGCCGCTCTTCGCCATCGTTTCGCGCCTCGTTCACCAGAAGGGCATCGACCTCAGCCTGGCGGCCGCCGACACCATCGTGGCGGAGGGCGGCCAGCTCGTGGTCATCGGGCAGGGCGAGAGCCGGTTCGAGGGGGCCCTGCGCGATCTCTCCCGCCGCCATCCCGACGCCGTCGGTGTCCATGTCGGGTTCAACGAGCAGGATGCCCGCCGAATGTTCGCCGGCAGCGACTTCCTGCTGATGCCGTCGCGCTTCGAGCCCTGCGGTCTGGCTCAGATGTACGCCCAGCGTTTCGGCTCGCTTCCCATCGTCCATCGTACCGGCGGTCTCGCCGACACCGTCGAGGACGGCGTGACCGGCTTCACCTTCGGCGATGCGTCGGCGCGCGGTTTCTCCGGCGCCATTCGGCGGGCCCTCGACACCTTCGGTCAGAAGAAGCGCCTCAACGCCATGCGCCGCACCGCCATGTCGCGCACCTTCGGCTGGGACGAGGCCGCGACCACCTACGCCTCGCTCTACGCCCGTGCGTTCGGCAATGGCGCCGGCCTGCGGGCCCGCGCGGCCTGATGCGATAACACTCCACGGGGGCCGAACCCCAAGACCTGCGAAAAGGCCCTTGCCACGCATCGCCTCCCGCCCGCAAAAGCGCGGCGAACCGTGAGAGATGCGATGCCCGCCTACCGTTCCCGCACCACCACCCATGGCCGCAACATGGCCGGCGCCCGCGGCCTGTGGCGTGCGACCGGTATGAAGGACGGCGATTTCGGCAAACCGATCATCGCCGTGGTGAACTCCTTCACTCAGTTCGTGCCCGGCCATGTCCACCTGAAGGATCTCGGCCAGCTCGTGGCCCGGGAGATCGAGGCGGCCGGCGGCGTCGCCAAGGAATTCAACACCATCGCGGTCGATGACGGCATCGCCATGGGCCATGACGGGATGCTGTACTCGCTCCCCTCGCGCGAGCTCATCGCCGATTCCGTCGAGTACATGGTCAACGCCCACTGCGCCGACGCGATGGTGTGCATCTCCAATTGCGACAAGATCACACCCGGCATGCTGATGGCGGCTTTGCGCCTCAACATCCCGGCGGTGTTCGTGTCCGGCGGCCCCATGGAGGCCGGGAAGGTTCAGCTCAAGGGCGTGATCAAGAAGCTCGACCTCGTCGACGCCATGGTGGCGGCGGCCGACGACCGAGTGTCCGACGAGGATGTGGCCGCCATCGAGCGCGCGGCCTGTCCGACCTGCGGCTCGTGCTCGGGCATGTTCACGGCCAATTCCATGAACTGCCTGACCGAGGCCCTCGGTCTGTCCCTGCCCGGCAACGGCTCGGTGCTGGCGACCCATGCAGACCGCCGCCGTCTGTTCGTCGAGGCCGGCCACCTCATCGTCGATCTCGCCAAGCGCTACTACGAGGGCGACGACGCCAGCGTGCTGCCCCGCGCGGTCGCGGGCTTCTCGGCTTTCGAGAACGCCATGACCCTCGACATCGCCATGGGCGGCTCCACCAACACGGTGCTGCATCTGCTGGCCGCCGCCCACGAGGCGGAGGTGCCGTTCACCATGGCGGACATCGACAGGCTCTCACGGCGCGTACCCGTGCTGTGCAAGGTCGCCCCGGCGGTGGCCGAGGTCCACATGGAGGACGTGCACCGGGCGGGTGGCATCATGGCGATCCTCGGTGAACTCGACCGCGCCGGCCTCATCAATGCGCAGGCCGGGAGCGTGCACGCCGGCACACTGGCTCAAGCCCTCGACCGCTGGGACGTGCGTCGCACGGCCAGTACCACGGTGTCCGAGTTCTACCGCGCCGCGCCGGGCGGTGTGCCGACCCAGGTCGCCTTCAGCCAGGCGGCGCGCTGGGAGGACCTCGACCTCGACCGCGAGGGCGGTGTCATCCGCGCGGCGGCGCATGCCTATTCGCAGGATGGCGGCCTCGCCGTGCTTTACGGAAACCTCGCCGTCGACGGCTGCATCGTGAAGACGGCGGGTGTCGACGCCTCGATCCTCACCTTCACCGGCATCGCCCGGGTGTTCGAGAGCCAGGACGCGTCGGTCGACGCCATCCTCAACGGGCGGGTGAAGGCCGGCGAAGTCGTCTTGATCCGCTATGAAGGTCCCCGTGGCGGTCCCGGCATGCAGGAGATGCTGTACCCGACGAGCTACCTGAAATCGAAGGGCCTCGGCAAAGCCTGCGCCCTGGTCACCGATGGGCGGTTCTCCGGCGGCTCCTCCGGCCTGTCCATCGGACACGTCTCGCCGGAAGCGGCGGAGGGCGGCCTCATCGGTCTCGTGCGCGACGGCGACCGCATCGAGATCGACATTCCGGGACGCAGCATCCATCTCGCCGTTGACGAGGCTGAACTCGTCGCTCGCCGAGCCGCACAGGACGCCGCCGGGTGGAAGCCGGCCGAGCCACGCAAGCGCCGGATCACCACGGCCCTGCGGGCCTATGCGATGTTCGCCACCAGCGCCGCGCGCGGGGCCGTGCGTCAGGTCGGACCCGAATAGGGGTTCGGCCCGACTGGAGCGCTCTCCGCAGAAGTGGATGCCGGTTCGTCGGAGAGCGCGGCCGAACAAAGGCCTCGCGCTGTGTCCCGACCCGACGTGGTCGGGCGCGCCTCTAGCCGCGCCCGAACGATTCCAACCGGGCTCTCGTCACGAGAAGCCGATTTTTCGTGTCAGGGGATGGGGTCGAGCAGGATCGGATAGCAACGCGCGCCGGCCGCCGCCGCCAGGACTTCCACGGCGCCGACGGTCGATGCATCTCCCGCGACATGGACCACATCGGTGGTGCGCAGCGACGGCAGATGCGCCGTCAGGGGGCCGGGTCGCACGTCGGGCGGGCGCTGGCGGCTGCGGTCGGCGACGAGCACGACGCGGCCGACGCCCGTGGCACGCAGCCAATCCAGGGATGGCCGCATGTAGAGGTCGAGCGGATCGCGGGCACCGACATGGATCGCCACCTCGCGTGCCGGCTCGATGTACCGCGCGGCCCGCGCAATGGACCAGATCGGAGCGAATCCGGTCTCGGCGGCGACGAGGACGAGGCGACCGCCACCGGGCCGGTAGTAGCCCCGGCCGACGGGCCCTTTGATCTTCACCGGATGGTCGAGCCGGATGCCGTCGCCGAACGCGTCGGGCAGGGCCGCGCGATCTCCGGTGAGGCGAAGGTGAAAGACGAGTTCGTTGAGTTCCGCCGCGCCGTCGACGCGCAGGGTCGGACTGAGGGTGACGGGATCGAAGCCCTCGAAGGTGGCCACCACGCCATGGCCCGGTTCGAAGGCGAGCCGCTTGATGATCGTCACCACGACTTCGAGGGTGTGTGGCCCGAGTGGGGTGATCTGCGTGACCGTTCCGGCGCGCTTTTGCGCAGGAACGGGCTTCACCGGGGCAGCGACCGTCTCGGACCGCTCGATGAGGCTGGGGCGGGGCAGGGTGAGCTTGACGGCGTCCGAGCGGTGGCTGCGTGCCTGTGCACGCCGGGGGAGGGGGCCGGACCCCTGGCCCAGGAGACCGGGTTGCGCGGCGATCATCCCGTCGGCCAGGGCGGCTTCCAGGGGCGTATCACCCGTGGAAACACGCACGGACCTGCCGTTGACCACGAGGGAGCAGCGGGCGCTCATCAGTATCCCTCGAACGGGGCAGGGCGGCGCGTCGCGCGTCGCGGAGGGGCGGCTATCGTGCGGTGCGCAGGAGCTGGTCGACGAGGGCGGCCCAGCGGTCGCGTACGGCCTGGGCCTCGGGCGTCAGCGGCTCCGGGTCGGCGATGGTCGCGATGCAGGCCCGCAGGTGGGCGGCCTCGTCGCGTTCCGAGCGTAGAACCGCCTTCATGACGAGGAGCTGGGCCTTCAGGTGAGCAACCTCCTCGGAGGCCTGCGCGCGATTCCCGGGGGCCGCGGCGCCCGGGTGAAGGGTGACGACCTCGGCCATGGGGGTCTCGACGAGTCGAAGCGGCCGGGCCATCAGGCGCCGCACGATGGTGGAGTCGAAACCTTCGTCGGTCCGGAGTGCGGCCTCGGCCATCACGCAATTCCCTCTCGCACGGCCACTCGAATCTGGCCTTTCGTCATCGAGAACGATGCCGGATCATGGTTAAGGGAGGTTTAAGCCGATCCAAGACATTCACGCGATGGGGCGTTCTACCGAGGCGGCGGACGAACTCGTCCCGACCCGAGCAGACGTGTGGCGTTCGACCGACCCTGCGTGACGCGCCGTCTCGACGAAGCCATTCGGCGTGTCGATCGACCGGGCGGTCTCAGGCGGCTTCCGGGGCCGCTCCAAGGAGCTGTCGAGCCTGGAGCATCGACATGGGCTCGCCGAAGGCGAAGCCCTGAGCGTACTCGCAGCCGAGTTCCGCCAGCGCCTGCGCGTCGGCTTCCGATTCCGCACCCTCGGCCACGATGGCGAGGCCGAGTTCCTGCGCCATCTTGACGATGGAACGAAGGATCCCCGTGCGTCCCGTCGCGATCTGGCGAACGAAGGATTGGTCGATCTTGATCGTGTCGAACGGAAAGCGCTGGAGGTACGACAGGGCGGAGTAGCCCGTCCCGAAATCATCCAGCGACAGGCCGGCGCCCAGATCATGGATGCGGGCGAGCATCTGCGCCGCGTATTCCGGATTCTCCATCACCAGGCTCTCGGCGAGCTCGAGCTTGAGAGACCCCGGCAGCACGCCGGAACGCGCCAGGATCGTCTTCACGTCGTGCAGGAGATCGTGGCGCAGCAACTGACGCGACGACATGTTGACGGTGGCGAAGATCGGCGGTTCGACGTCGAGGGAACGTTGCCAGGCGGCGAGTTCGAGGGCCGTGCGCTCCAGGGCGAAAATTCCGAGGTTGACCACGAAGCCGCATTCCTCGGCCACCGGCATGAAGGTGGACGCCGGGATACGGCCGAGTCTCGGATGGTCCCAGCGCAGGAGCGTCTCGAAACCCGCGACGGTGCGGTCCTCCAGCCGGACGATGGGCTGGAACAGCACTTTCATCTCGTTGCGTTCGAGGGACCGGCGCAGGTCCCCTTCGAGCATCAGGCGGTCGCCGCGCTCGTTGCGCATATCGGCGCGGAACACCTCGATGCGGTCGCCGCCACCGCGCTTGGCCTGGATCATGGCGATCTCGGCGTTCTTGAACACCTCCTCGCGTTTCAGGGTGGCTCCGACCTCGTGCAGGACGATGCCCACGGACACCGTGAGGAAGATCTCGCGATCGGCGTAGGTGATGGGCGTGGCGATGGCCTTGCGGATCATCTCGGCGAACGAAAGGATACGGTCGGGATCGCGTTCCGACAGCAGGATGAGGGCGAATTCGTCGCCCGCCACCCGGGCCAGGGTGTCCTGCGGGCGGAGGAGCCGGCCGAGGCGACGCGACAGGGTCAGCAGGATCGAGTCGCCGGCCGAGAGACCAATCGCGTCGTTGATGGCCTTGAACCGGTCGATGTCGAGAACGATGGTCGTCGGCTTCAGACGCGCATCCTGGCTGGCAAAAGCGAGTGCCGCGTCGAGTCGGTCGTGGAACAGTTCGCGATTGGGCAGTCCCGTGAGGCTGTCGTGCACGGCATCGTGCAGCAGGCGTTCCTCGGCGGTCTTCACCTCGGTGACGTCCGCGATGGTGCCGACGATGCGCACCACCTCGCCGTCGGTGCCGATCACGGGGCGCGCCTTCAGGCGATACCAGTAGTACGGCCCGGCCGTGGAGCGCAGGCGGAAATCGTGGACGATGCGGCCGCGCCGTTCCTCGATGACCGTATCGAGGGCGGCCGAGTAGCGCTCCACGTCGAAGGGATGCACCAGGGCGAGCCAGTTCACCGCCGGACCTTCGAGGGTTCCCCGCTTCAGCCCGAGTTGCCCCTCCATCTCCTGACCGGCGAAGACCCGGTCGCCGGGTACATCCCAGTCGAACACCACGTCCCCTGCGCCGGTCAGCGCCAGCGCTCGACGCTCGGTGTCGGACACGAGGGCGTGGGTGAGGCCACCCCCGGCGAAGGCGTGCTGCATCACCGTGAACCCGATGAGCATGACGATAAGGACGAGACCACCGATGAGGGCAGGCTGCACGAGATCGGAACCGATCTGGCCGGTGATGGCGAACCCCACCGCCACCACCCACACAAGAAGAAGGAACCATGTCGGGATCAGCAGGATCGCCCGGTCATAGCCGTTATGGGCGGCGAGATAGACGATGAGGAGCAGGCCGACGCCGGCCACCGCCGCGATGGAGATGCGGGCGACGCCCGCGGCCACGGGCGGATCGAATACCGCGAGCGCGACGAGGCCCGCGAGGAACGCGAGCCAGAAGAACGCCACGTGGCTGTAGCGCACGTGCCATCGGCTGAGGTTGAGGTAGGCGAACAGGAAGACCAGCAGGGTGGCGCCCAGCACCGCCTCGGCCGACGCACGATAGATTCGCTCCGCCACCTCGGTGACGGGGAGAATGCGCTGCAGAAATCCGAAATCGATGCACGCGTAGGCGAGCACAGACCACGCCAGCGCTGCGGCGGCCGGGAAGATGATCGCGCCCTTGACCACGAAGATGATCGTTAGAAACAGAGCCAGCAGGCCGGCGATGCCGATGATGATCCCTTTGTAGAGGGTCAGGCCGGTGGACTTCTTCCGGTAGGCTTCCTGGTCCCAGAGGTAGACCTGGGGGATGTTCGGTCCACGCAATTCGGCCACATAAGTGACGGTGGCGCCGGGATCGAGGGTGATGACGAACTGGTCGGCTTCCGGGTTCTCGTCGCGCTCCGGGCGGATACCCTGGCTCGCCGTGATGGCGGCGATGCGCGAGCCACCGAGATCTGGCCAGATCACCCCGGACCCGACGAGGCGGAAATGCGGGGCGACGAGGACCCGGTCGATCTGCTCGTCGGTGTCGTTGGTGAGCGCGAACACCATCCAGTCGGGGCGTGCACCCGTGTCGCGCGCCTTGACGACGATGCGGCGGACGATGCCGTCCTTACCCGGCGCCGTGGAGATCTGGATGAGGTCGCCGTCCGAGCGGTAGCGCTCGATCATCGTCGTGAGGTCGATGGCCGGCGCATCGAGGGTGACCCGCACGGCCTCGACGGCGCGCGCCGGCGCGCTGAAGACCAGGGCGCCGAACAGGGCCGTGAAGACGGCGGCGAAGACGAGGAGGATTTGACGCAACGGGCGAGTGTTCCGGCCGGGCGGGCGAGTGTGACGAATACGGCTCAGCTAGGGTGCCCAGTCGTATCGGCGGCGACCTCCACCGGCAAGGCGGAGTGCTCGCCGAAGCGGAGGCACCCACTGTTTCTCAACCGTGACGCCGGACCCGCTGGATCACGTTCCTTTGCGGCCAAAACAAGCCGACCGCGAAATCCTTAGGCCGCGCTCAAGGCCGCGGTGATCCGCTCGAGGGACGGCAGCTTCTTGATCGGGCCGATGGCGGCGAGGGTCGGGGCGCCGGTGAGAAGCCTTCTGCCGGCAGCCCGCACATCATCGACGGTCACGGCATCGACCTTGGCGATGACCTCCTGCGCCGGAATCACCCGGCCCCAGGCCAGGATCTGGCGGGCATTGCGCTCGATGCGGCCCCCCGGTGTTTCGAGGGCCGACAGCAGGGCGACCTTGAGCTGTGCCTTGGCGCGGGCGACCTCGACGGTGTCGGCGTCGCGGGCCGCCCGGGTTGTGGCCTCCAGGGTCACGTCGATCAGTTGGCCGAGATCGCCGCCCGCGGTGCCGGCGCCGATGCCGAACAACCCGCAATCGTAGAAGGACCAGTGGAACGCCTGAATCTCGTAGGCGAGGCCCCGCGTCTCGCGGACCTCGTGCCACAGGCGCGAGGTCAGGCCGCCGCCGAGCACTTGAGCGAACATATGCAGGGCGTAGTAGCTGGGATCGCGGAACGAGAGGCCCGGCAGGCCGAGGACCACGTTGGCCTGCTCGAGCTTCTTCTGGATCCGCTTCTCGCCGCCCTTGTAGACACCCGGGACCGTCTCGGGGGGCGTCGCAGCCTTGAGATCCCCGAAATGGGCCCGCGCCGATTCGACGATGGCGTCGTGCGCGATCGCACCGGCCGCCGCGAGCACGATGCGGTCTGGGGTGTACTCGCGGGCGATGTAGGCTTCAATGCCGGCGCGGTCGAAGCTGTTGATCGTCTCGGGCGTCCCGATGATTGGCCGACCCATGGGCTGATCGGGGAAGGCCGCCTCGGTGAAGGCCTCGTAGACCACGTCGTCGGGGGTATCCTCGATGGCGGCGTGCTCCTGAAGGATCACGCCCTTCTCACGCGCCAGCTCGCCGGCCTCGAACACCGAATCCGTGAGAATATCGCCGATGACATCGAGGGCCACGCCGGCGTCCTCCCCCAGTACGCGGGCGGTGTAGCTCGTGCCCTCGGCGGAGGTGGCGGCGTTGATGTCGCCACCGACGTTCTCGATGTCCTCGGCGATGCGCCGGGCCGAGCGCGTGGTCGTGCCCTTGAACGCCATGTGCTCGATGAGATGGCTGAGCCCGCTCTCGTCCGGCCGCTCGTGCCGGGAGCCTGCGCCGACCCAGACGCCCAGGGTCGCCGTCGCGACACCCGGCATCGCCTCCGTGACGACGGTGACTCCATTGTCCAGGCGGGTGATCCGCAGGTCAGGGGAGGCGCCATGGGTGGCGAAGTGCTGGTTCATGGAATTCAGCCGGCCTTGGTGATGCGGGCGTGGGTGCGGATGAAGCTCTCCACGGCCGCCTGATCGTTGGCGACGCGGGAGAATTTTTCCTCGCGGTCGAGGAGGTCGGCGAGATGCGGCGGCAGGGCAGGGCGCGCTCCGCCGACGGCCTCGGACACGGCATCGGGGAACTTCGCCGCGTGTGCGGTCGCCAAGGCGACGACGGGCGTGCGCGGATCCTTATCGAGGAGCCGTCGGGCGGCATGGACGCCGATGGCGCTGTGCGGATCGATGACGTGACCGGTTTCGGCGAAGGTCCGGGCGATCTCGGCCTTCACGGCATCCTCGGGCACGGCGGTAGCGTCGAACTCGGCGCGCACGGTGTCGAGGACCGCCTTGTCGAGGCTGAACCCGCCCGACTGTTTCAGCCCGGCCATGAGCCGGCCGAGGCTGGACGAATCCCGGCCGAGGGCCTCGAACAGCAGACGCTCGAAATTCGAAGAGATCTGGATGTCCATGGAGGGCGAGGTGGTAGGCTGGACGCCGCGGACCTCATAGGACCCGTGCTCCAAGGTCCGTGCCAGGATGTCGTTGGCATTGGTGCCGATCATCAGGCGATCGATGGGGAGGCCCATGCGCTTGGCGACCCAGCCGGCCAGGATATCACCAAAATTGCCCGTGGGCACGGCGAACGAGACACGCCGATGCGGTGCGCCGAGAGCGACCGCACTGGTGAAATAATACACCGCCTGGGCGGCGACCCGCGCCCAGTTGATGGAATTCACGCCCGAGAGTTTCACCGCATCGGCGAACTCGGCGTGCTGGAACAGGGCTTTGACGATGTTCTGGCAATCATCGAAATTGCCGTCGATGGCGATGGCGTGGACGTTGTCCGCCCCGACCGACGTCATCTGCCGACGCTGGACCTCCGAGACGCGGCCCTCCGGAAACAGGATGAAGATGTCGACCTGATCGAGGCCGCGGAACGCTTCGACGGCCGCCGAGCCGGTGTCGCCCGAGGTGGCACCGACGATGGTCGCCCGCGACCCGCGCGCCCGCAGGACATGGTCCATGAGCCGCCCGAGGAGCTGCATCGCCACGTCCTTGAACGCGAGCGTCGGCCCATGGAAGAGTTCGAGCAGGAATAGGTTGTCGTCGAGCTGGGTCAGCGGACACACGGCCGGGTGCCGGAACGTCGCGTACGAGTCCTCGATCATCCGATCGAAATCGGCATCCGCGATCTCGCCGTCGATCAGAGGGCGCAGGACGATCTTGGCGGCATCGGCGTAGCGCAGGCCCGCGAGCCCCGCGATGGTCTCGTGCGACAGTTGCGGCCAGCTCTCGGGCACGTAGAGACCGCCGTCGCGGGCAAGCCCGGCGAGCAAGGCGTCGGAGAAGGAAAGGGGCGCCGCTGCGCCGCGGGTCGAAACGTGAAGCAAAGGGGCCTCCAGGAAGGCGCCCCGTCTACACCAAGCCGTCCGGCCTGTCGAAACCTGATGCGCCTCAGGTGCTGGTGCCCGGCGCCTTCTTGAGTTGGCACCCCGTGATGCGCCATGCACCGTCTGCTTGTCTCTCCAGGGTGTAGAGGGCCACCCAGTCGATGCCGGCCTCGTCCTGCAGCTTCACACCGAGGGCGACACCGTTGGCATCGACATCCTCCACCCGGTCCACGCTGTAGCTTCGAGCGCGATAGACGGCGGCGTAGCCCTGTCGCACCATAGCGAGGAAGGTGTCGGGCGAGGGGAACATCCCCTGGATCGCAGGTGCAGCCTGGGCGTAGGCCGTCGCCGCATCGTCCTTCCGGAAAGCCTCGATCTGTCGGGTGACGGTGGCGCGGGCAGCCTCGCGCCCAGCTTCATCGGCGGCGTGCGCCGCGCTCCACGTCAAACCGAGGGTCAGCAACAGGATCGCGGCGCGCATGGGCACACTCCAGGGCGTGATCCGCCCTCCCAGAGAGTAGCGCACACCCCGTTGCCGGCAAGCCGACGGAGAACGGTCAGGCAGGGTCGGGTGCGTCGAAGAGGCGCTTCCAGGCGAACACACCGAAGACACCGATGAGGCAGCCGGCGATGCCGAACCACGTGAAGGCGTATTGCAGATGGTTGTTCGGCAGGTCGACCCGCAACTGACCGCCCTTCGGCCAGCCGCCCGGATTGGGAGTGGCGTCGGCTTCGACGAGATAGGGCAGAGGGGCCGCCAGCCCGGCTGCCGCGCTGATGCCGGCGATGTCGCGGTTGAACCACTCGTTGCGCGCCGCATCGGGGGCGGGGACGAACATGGTCCGCGGCTCGGAACCCCGCAGGATACCGGTGATCGTGGTCTCGCCCGCGATCTGCCCGACCGTCCGGCTCGTCGGCGCTTTCAGTTCCGTGGGTACGAAGCCGCGGTTGATCAGCACCGTATCGCCCTCGGACCGCCGTAGCGGCGTCAGGACATAATAGCCCTGGAGCGCGCGACCGGGTGCGGCGCCGGCGGCCAAGCCATGGACGAGGGTCTCGCGGTCGTTGAGTAGCGTGCCGGTCACCCGCACTCGCCGAAACTCGTCGGCCTCTGGGTTCCACGTGCCCGGCGCCGGCAAGGACGCCGGTGGTTCGATGCGCGACCGGTCGAGGATGCGCCCGATGAGCGCTTCCTTCTGGCTCTTGCGATCGAGCTGCCAAACGCCGAGGCCGAGGAGAATCGCGAGACAAACGAGCGAGACGAGGCCGGGCGCGATCAGAGCTCGCACGGCCCCAGGTCGAACGGCCGACACTAGCGAAAGCGTCCCTGCTCGGCCTTGTTGGCGAATTGAAGGGCCGCGAGCACGCCCTTGAGAGGCCGAATGATGGCGAGGCTCAGACCAATGGAGAGCGACCCGGCGACGACGGCGTGGACCCAGATCGGCGGCTCGTAGGAAATCTCCATCCACAGGGCGAGGCCGACCACGATGGTACCGACGATGGACATGACGAAGAAGGCCGGACCATCGCCGGAATTGAAGCCGGAATAGTCGAGACCGCAGGCTTCGCAGGACGGCGCGAAGGTAAGGAAGCCGTCGAACATGTGACCTTCCCCACAGCGCGGGCAGCGACCGCGCAGTCCTGTGGGAATCGGTGGGGGAAGCGGCCGCGTAGCGTCCAAGATTCGTACTCCTCGAGCCCGGGTGAGCATCGGCTCGATCTGGATATGGGGATAGGAGTTGGTCTCGACACGCGAAAGGGCGGCTCGCGCCGCCCTTTCATATCTCCCATGCAGCCGAGGGCCGCTTACGATCAGTGGGCGGCGTGTCCGATGCCAGATCCCCAGACGTAGATCGAGGCGAACAGGAACAGCCAGACCACGTCAACGAAGTGCCAGTACCAAGCGGCGAACTCGAAACCGAGGTGCTGCTTCACGGTGAACTGACCGAGATACGCACGGTAGAGGCAGATGGCCAGGAAGATGGTGCCGATGATGACGTGGAAGCCGTGGAAGCCCGTCGCCATGAAGAAGGTCGCCGAGTAGATGCTGCCCGAGAAGCCGAAATGGGCGTGGGCGTACTCGTAAGCCTGACAGGCCGAGAACAGCACGCCGAGGATGATCGTCAGCCACAGACCATACTTCAGGCCCTTGCGGTCGCCATGCAGCAGGGCGTGGTGCGCCCACGTGATGGTCGTGCCCGAGGTCAGCAGGATCAGGGTGTTGAGAAGCGGCAGGTGCCAAGGGTCGAAGGCTTCGATGCCCTTGGGCGGCCACGTCCCGCCGGTGAAATCGACGCGGGTCGATTGGATGGGGTCGGCGGTGTAAAGCGCTGCCTCGAAATAGGCCCAGAACCACGCGGCGAAGAACATCACCTCCGAGGCGATGAACATGATCATGCCGTAGCGGTGGTGGAGCTGCACCACGCGGGTGTGATCGCCGGTGTTGGCCTCGTGGACCACGTCCTTCCACCAGGCGTACATGGTGTAGAGCACGCCGATGGTGCCGGCACCGAAGATGTACGGACCCGGGCTGAGGGTGCCGATGGTGAGGCTCTTCATCCAGAAGACGGCCCCGAACGCCATCAGGAAGCCGGAGAAAGCACCGATGAGCGGCCACGGACTCGGGGCGAGAATGTGGAAATCGTGGTTCTTGGCGTGCGCCTCGGCCATCTAACGTCTCTCCTGACCCCTGGGCCCCGACCGTGACGGCCCCGGGCTCTCTCATTGTTTCGGCTCGACCGGATGCCCGGCTTCCACGCTCAGACCCTTAATCGGCCGGGCGCGCTCTTGTCACGCTTGCTGCGTTAGAAATTCGACTTCTTTCCCGTGCCGCCCGTTGTCGCAAGCGCGGCCGTGGGCTGACCGTTCTTCGACGCGAAGTAGGTGTAGGACAGCGTCATCTCCGAGAGGTGCGCGGTGTTCGAATCCTGGCGTACGGCCGGATCGATGTAGAACACCACCGGGAAGTCCATGGTCTCGCCCGGCTGCAGGGTCTGCTCATTGAAGCAGAAGCACTCGATCTTGACGAAGAACGCGCCCATCAGCGCCGGCTGGACGTTGAAGGTCGCGATGCCGGTGGATGGTACGGTGCCGGTGTTCTTCACCTTGAAAAAAACGGTCTTGGTTTCGCCCAGGCGGGCCGTGACTTCGGCGGCCTCGGCCTGGAAGCGCCAGGGCAGGCTGGAGGATACGTTGGTATCGAACCGGACCAGCATGCCGTCGTCGGTGGCGGCCGCCACCTGAGCGATGCCCTTGCGCGGGGTGCCGTCGAAGCCCGTTGCTTTGCAGAACATGTCGTAGAGCGGCACCGACGCGAAGGCGAGGCCGATCATTCCGAAGGCGAGGCCCGCGCAGGCGAACGCCGTGACGGTGGCCTTGCGGGAGGGATTCGTGCGATCGGTCATGGTGTCTCCCTCGCCACGCGTCAGAGCGCGCGATTGAGGACCTGAGGTCCGAGCTTCGCGATGGTCAGAACGTAGAAGATCGCCACGAGGGTGAAGAGGACGGCCGCGATGGCGAGGGAACGCTTGCGCCGGCGCTGCGCCTCCTCCGGCGTCAACGGCCGCGGCTGGTTCTGAAGGCCGCTCACGCGATCACCGTCCGAAACAGGCCAAGGCTGTGCTCGGCCAGAAGGGCGGAGAACAGTAGGAAGAGGTAGAGGATCGAGAAGCCGAACATGCCGAGCGCCGCCTTGCGCTCTGGCTCGCCCTCCCGATTGCGGAAAACGTGAACGCTGAAAGCCAGCATGCCGAGGCCACCCAGCAGCGCCGTCACGCCGTAGAGCAGTCCACCGAAGCCGAGGAAGACCGGGGCGAGGCCGATGGGGAACAGGACGAGGGAGTAGTAGATGATCTGGCGGCGGGTCGATTGCGGCCCGGCCACGTTCGGCATCATCGGGATGCCGGCCTTGGCGTATTCGCCGGACTTGATCAAGGCCAGCGCCCAGAAGTGCGGCGGCGTCCAGATGAAGATGATGAGGAACAGGACGATCGACTCGATGCCGATGGAGCCTGTGACGACGGCCTGACCGATGACCGGGGGCAGGGCGCCTGCGGCACCCCCGATGACGATGTTCTGTGGCGTCGCACGCTTCAGCCACATGGAATAGAACACCGCGTAGAACACGATGGTGAAGGCGAGGAGCCCGGCGGCGAGCCAGTTCGAGGCGAGGCCGAGAACAAGGACCGAGCCGACGGATAGGACGATGCCGAAGGCCAGGGCTTCGTTGGGCTGGATGCGCCCGTCCGGAATCGGGCGCTTGGCCGTCCGGGTCATCACCGCGTCGATGTCGGCGTCCCACCACATGTTGAGGCAGCCGGAGGCGCCGGCACCAACCGCGATCATCAGCAGCGAGATCGTACCCACCACCGGCTGGATGTGGACGTTCGATACCGCCATGCCGACGAGTGCGGTGAAGATCACCAGCACCATCACCCGGGGCTTCAACAGGGCGAAGAAGTCGGAGACTTCGCCGCCGACGGCCATGATGACCGGTTGCGGCTCGGCGTCAGCGGATAGGCTGTTCGACAGGCTCGTCATGGGGACCTGCATGGGGACCTGATTGAGTTTGTCGTAGCGAATGGGGCTTCGGATCGCGCCGTCATCGAGTGTGACGTCCTGGCGCCGCCCTTTTCGGGATGCCCGCCCGCGAGTTCGGTGGGAAGGCATCCGGGAAAGAGCGAGGACCGCTGGCGCGGTCCTCGCAATCCGAAAAGCTGTTGCTCTTCTCTTAGTGGCCCGGCTCGTCGACGATGCGGGGCAGCGTCTCGAACTGGTGGAAGGGCGGCGGCGACGACAGCGTCCACTCGAGGGTGGTCGCACCTTCACCCCAAGGATTGTCGGCGGCGCGTCGGCTGGAGCGGAACGCCAGAACCACACCGATGAAGAACACCACCATGCCGAGGGCGAAGATGTGCCCGCCCCAGGTCGAGACCTTGTGCCATCCGGCGAACGCCTCCGGGTAGTCGGCATAGCGACGCGGCATGCCGGCGAGACCGAGGAAGTGCATCGGGAAGAACAGTACGTTCGCGCCGATGAAGGCGAGCCAGAAGTGCAGCTTGCCGGCCCATTCGGGGATGATGTGGCCGGTCATCTTCGGGAACCAGTAGTAGACACCGGCGAAGATGATGAACACCGCGCCGAGCGAGAGCACGTAGTGGAAGTGCGCCACGACGTAGTAGGTGTCGTGCAGGTACTTATCGACGGCCGAGTTCGCGAGCACCACGCCAGTGACGCCACCGACGGTGAACAGGAAGATGAACCCGACGGCCCAATGCATGGCGGCGGTGAAGCGGATGGACCCGCCCCACATGGTGGCGATCCACGAGAAGATCTTCACGCCGGTGGGCACCGCGATCACCATGGTGGCGAACACGAAGTAGGACTGGGTCTGGAGCGACAGTCCGACGGTGTACATGTGGTGTGCCCACACGACGAAGCCGACGACGCCGATGGCCACCATGGCGTAGGCCATGGCGAGGTATCCGAACACCGGCTTGCGCGAGAAGGTCGAGATGATGTGCGAGACGATGCCGAAGGCCGGCAGGATCATGATGTACACTTCGGGGTGACCGAAGAACCAGAACAGGTGCTGGTAGAGCACCGGATCACCGCCGCCGGCCGGATCGAAGAAGGTCGTGCCGAAGTTGCGGTCGGTGAGCAGCATGGTGATCGCGCCGGCGAGAACCGGCAGCGACAGGAGCAGCAGGAACGCGGTCACCAGCATCGACCAGGCGAACAGCGGCATCTTGTGCAGGGTCATGCCCGGCGCGCGCATGTTCAGGATCGTGGTGATGAAGTTGATGGCGCCGAGGATCGAGCCGGCGCCCGAGAGGTGGAGAGCGAAGATCGCGAAGTCGACGGCGGGGCCGGGATGTCCGGCGCTGGAGAGCGGAGGGTAGACGGTCCAGCCGGTGCCGGCGCCGCTGGAGCCCGGAGCGCCCTCGACGAACAGCGAGCAGACGAGGCTGAGGAAGCCCGCCACCGTCAGCCAGAACGAGATGTTGTTCATGCGCGGGAACGCCATGTCGGGCGCGCCGATCATGAGGGGCACGAACCAGTTGCCGAAGCCGCCGATGAGGGCGGGCATCACCATGAAGAACACCATGATGAGGCCGTGGCCGGTCACGAACACGTTGTAGGTGCCGGGGTTGGCGAAATACTGGAGGCCGGGCTCCTCCATCTCCATGCGGATGCCGAAGGAGAGGAACGCGCCGATGATGCCCGCGCAGAAGGCGAACAGCAGATAGAGAGTGCCGATGTCCTTGTGGTTCGTTGACAGGAACCAGCGGGAGAAGAACGGCGGCTTGTGATCGTGGGCGTGGGCGTCGTGGTGCCCCGAATGTGCTGCGGCGTTAGCCATGGATAGACCTCAGTCCAGGTTTCTCTTGAATCTCATGAAACGAGGCCGGACCGGGCGCCCTTCGCGCCCGGTCCGGCCGGACCCGTCAGCGGGCCGCAGCGAACTTCGAGGTGTCGTTGTCGATCCGAGCGAACTTCGTCTTACCCTCGGCGAGCCACTTCGCGTACGCCTCGTCGCTCACGACCTGGACCGTGATCGGCATGTAGGCGTGGCGGGCGCCGCAGAGCTCGGAGCACTGACCGTGATAGGTGCCCTCGCGCTCGGCCTTGAACCAGAACTGGTTGAGGCGGCCGGGGATGGCGTCGATCTTGAAGCCGAAGGACGGGATCGCCCAGGAATGCAGCACGTCGGCAGCGGTGACCTGGATCTTCACGATCTTGTTCACCGGCACGACCATGTCGTTGTCGGTGCCGAGCAGCTTGGGCTGCTTGTCCTCGTCGAGGTTGGCGTCGAACGTGAAGCCCCCGCCGTTCTCCACGGCCGGATACTCGTAGGACCAGTACCAGGCGTGGCCGATCACCTTCACCAGCACGTCGGCCTTCGGGTCCGAGAGCTGCGTGCGCAGCAGGCGGAACGAGGGAATCGCGACGGCGACGAGGATCAGCACCGGGACGATGGTCCAGGCCACCTCGATGAGGGTGTTGTGGGTGGTCTTCGAGGGCGTCGGGTTCGCCTTCTCGCTGAAGCGGAAGACGCAATACAGGATCAGCGCCAGCACGAAGAGCGAGATGCCGAACGAGAGCCAGTGCATGCCCTGCTCGAACGTGTGGATGTCCCGTGCATTCTCGGTGACCGGGACCTGACGGTCCATCTGCCAGGGCACGGGTTGACCGATGCCCGCCGCCAACGCGGAGGATGACGAGACGAGGACGGCGCCAAGCGCGGCAAGCCCCCATGATGACCGGTGTTGCGCCTGCGTCGTCCGCATCTGCCTCTCTCGGCTCCCCATGACGTGATCGATTGTCCCCGCGCCTCTTGCTATATTTAGACGAAAGCGCAAGTGCGTTCTGCGGGTGTTGCGGCATCCCGCGGATTTTGCCCACCTTGAATGCCGATCGGCGTGTCAGACCACATGGATTGTGGGGGCGCAACCGCAACAGCGTCGCATCGGCGGCATTCCAGCGGGTTACGCCGGGTCGGACTCGCGCGATGCGCGCGTTCCCCCAAAGGGGAGTCCCGTCGTCAGGGAGGTTCGTGCCGGTCCGTGATCGAACGCCTCGAATTCATCCTCGCTCTCGCCCGCGAGCGTCATTTCGGCCGGGCCGCGCAGGTCTGCAACGTCTCGCAGCAGACCCTGTCGGCCGGCGTGAAGCAGCTCGAGGAACGCCTCGGCGTCATGCTGGTCCAGCGCGGCTCACGCTTCCAGGGCTTCACCCCGGAGGGCGAGCGGGTGCTCGAATGGGCGCGCCGCATCGTCGGGGATGCCCGTGCCATGCGGGAGGAGGTGGCGAGCCTGCGGCGCGGCCTGTCCGGGACCCTGCGGCTCGCCGCGATCCCCACGGCTACGCCCATCGTCGCAGCCCTGACGACGCCGTTCCGGATGCGCCACCCCGAGGTACGGTTCTCCGTGCACTCCACCACCTCGGGCGAGATCGGCCGCCTCATCGCCGATCTCGAGATCGATGCCGGCATCACCTACCTGGAGAACGAGCCGCTGGGACGCCTCACCGCCGTGCCGCTCTACCGCGAGCGCTACCGGCTGCTCACGGCGGTGGACGGCGTGTTCGGCGCCCGGGACTCGGTGACATGGGAGGAGGTGGCCCGCATCCCGCTCTGCCTCCTCACCCCCGACATGCAGAACCGCCGGATCATCGACCGGCACCTCACCAATGTCGGGCGGGTTTCGGCGCCGCTCCTCGAATCGAACTCGATGATCGTGCTGCTCACCCATGTCCGGACCGCGAAGTGGGCCAGCATCATGCCGGCAGTGCTGGCCGACAGCTTCCGCCTCAGCGAGCGGGTACGGGCCGTGCCCATCGTCGAGCCCGACGTCAGCCACCTCATCGGCCTCGTCGTGCCCGAGCGCGAACCGATGACGCCGCTCTGCGCCGCCCTGATCGTCGAGGCCCGCGCCGCCGCATCCACCATCGCGCAGGATATTGCCTCTCTGTGAGGTTTGCCGTCCCGGCGATCTCTGCCGTCGCTATGAGTTTTTGCGTTGCACAATCGAGTTTTGACAAAAATCTGTTGTCGACCAACGGAAAGGCGCGATTGATTCAAGCTCGGTGATATACCACCTTGGAACGAGAACAAGATAAACCGGGTGGAACAATGCTGCCGAACGAGCCCTGGAGCGAGCCCCGCGCCGCCGGGATCATCGACGAACATCTTCATCTCGAAGGGGCGACCCTTCCGATCTTGCACGCCCTTCAGGAAACCTTCGGCTACGTCGACGAGGGGGCCGTACCGCTCATCGCCGACGCCTTGAACCTGTCGCGCGCCGAGATCCACGGCTGCATCACCTTCTACCACGACTTCCGCCGCGCCCCGTCGGGCAAGCATCAGGTGAAGCTGTGCCGGGCCGAGGCCTGTCAGGCCATGGGCTCGGACAAGCTCCACGCCGACATCCTCGCCCGCCTCGGGATCGATTGGCACGGCACAACTTCGGATGGGCAGGTCACCGTCGAGCCGGTCTACTGCCTCGGCCTCTGCGCCAACGGCCCCGGCGCCCTCGTGAATGACGAGCCCCTGGCCCGGCTCACCGCCGACTCCCTGGAATCGGCCCTCGCCGAGGTGAAGTCATGAGCATCACCCTCTACGTTCCCCGCGATGCCGTGGCCCTCGGGCTCGGGGCCAACCGCGTCGCCCGCGCCCTGTTCGCCGGTGCCGAGCGCCGGGGCCTCGACGTCACCATCGTCCGCACGGGATCGCGCGGGATGCTGTGGCTCGAGCCGATGGTCGAGGTCGGCACGCCGGACGGGCGCATCGCCTACGGTCCGGTCACCCCCGGGGATGTCGATGCGTTGCTCGACGCCGGCCTGGTCGACGGCGGGGAGCATCCCCTGCGCCTCGGCGAGCCCGAGAAGATCCCCTACCTCGCCCGCCAGCATCGCCTCACCTTCCAGCGCTGCGGCGTCGTCGATCCGGTCTCCGTCGAGGATTACCGGGCGCACGGTGGCTACAGGGGTCTGGAAGCGGCCCTGAAGCTCGATGCCGCCGGCATCGTCGCCGAGGTGCGCGAGTCCGGCCTGCGCGGGCGCGGCGGCGCCGGTTTCCCGGCCGGCATCAAGTGGAACACGGTGATGCTCGCCGCGTCGGACCAGAAATACGTGGTCTGCAACGCCGACGAGGGCGATTCCGGGACCTTCGCCGATCGCATGATGATGGAGGGCGACCCCTTCAACCTCATCGAGGGCATGACCATCGCGGGCATCGCGACGGGTGCCACGCGCGGCTACATCTACCTTCGCTCGGAATACCCGCAGGCCTTCGCGACCCTGAAGGAAGCCATCGCCAACGGGGTGAAGGCCGGATTCCTCGGCGCCGACGTCATGGGCTCCGGCAAAGCCTTCCACCTCGAAGTGCGCCTCGGCGCCGGGGCCTATATCTGCGGCGAAGAGACCTCCCTCCTGGAGAGCCTCGAAGGCCGTCGCGGCATCGTCCGCGCCAAGCCGCCGATCCCGGCGCTCAAGGGCTTCCTCGGTCAGCCGACACTGGTCAACAACGTGATGACCTTCACGGCCGTGCCCTACATCCTCGAGCACGGCGCCAAGGCCTATGCCGAATACGGCATGGGCCGGTCGCTCGGCACGCTGGCGATCCAGCTCGCCGGCAACATCAAGCATGGCGGTCTCATCGAGTACGCCTTCGGCATCACCCTCCGGGAGATCATCGAGGATTTCGGCGGCGGCACGCAGAGCGGCCGTCCGGTGCGCGCGGTTCAGGTCGGTGGCCCGCTCGGGGCTTACTTTCCCGATCACCTCCTCGACACGCCCCTCGATTACGAGGCGATGGCGGCCAAGAAGGGCCTCGTCGGCCACGGCGGCATCGTGGTTTTCGACGACACCGTGGACATGGCCAAGCAGGCGCGCTTCGCCTTCGAGTTCTGCGCGGTGGAATCCTGCGGCAAGTGCACCCCCTGCCGCATCGGGGCGACGCGCGGCGTGGAGACCATGGACAAGGTCATCGCCGGCACGGACACCCAGCGCAATCTGGCCGTCATTTCAGACCTTTGCGACGTCATGACCGACGGGTCGCTCTGCGCCATGGGCGGGCTCACCCCAATGCCCGTCATGAGCGCGATCACCCATTTCCCCGAGGATTTCGAGCGTGGCGGACACATGTCCGTCGCCGCCGAGTAAGGAGGCGCGACCCATGGCCCTCATCAAAGAGATCGATTACGGCACCCCGATCCGGGTGTCCGAGCAGACCGTGACGCTCACCATCGACGGCATGCACGTCACAGTGCCGGCCGGCACCTCCGTCATGGCCGCCGCCATGCACGCCGGCACGCAGATCCCCAAGCTCTGCGCCACCGATTCGCTGGAAGCCTTCGGCTCCTGCCGCCTTTGCCTCGTGGAGATCGAGGGCCGGCGCGGTACCCCCGCCTCCTGCACCACCCCGGCCGAGAACGGCATGGTGGTCTCGACGCAGACGGACAAGCTGGCCAAGCTCCGCAAGGGCGTGATGGAGCTCTACATCTCCGATCACCCCCTCGACTGCCTGACTTGCGCGGCCAACGGCGATTGCGAGTTGCAGGACATGGCCGGCGCGGTCGGCCTGCGCGACGTGCGCTACGGCTACGACGGCGCCAACCACGTCAAGCCGTCCTCGGACCAGTACCTGCCGAAGGACACCTCGAACCCCTACTTCACCTACGATCCGTCGAAGTGCATCGTCTGCAATCGCTGCGTCCGCGCGTGTGAGGAGGTGCAGGGCACCTTCGCGCTCACCATCGAGGGCCGCGGCTTCGACAGCCGCGTCGCCGCCGGCCCGACGAACTTCATGGAGTCCGAGTGCGTGTCCTGCGGCGCCTGCGTGCAGGCCTGCCCTACGGCGACGCTCCAGGAGAAGTCGATCATTGAGCACGGCCAGCCCGATCACTCCGAGATCACCACCTGCGCCTATTGCGGCGTCGGCTGCTCGTTCAAGGCCGAGATGCAGGGCACCCGCGTGGTGCGGATGGTTCCCTACAAGGGCGGCAAGGCCAACGAGGGCCATAGCTGCGTGAAGGGACGCTTCGCCTACGGCTACGCCACCCACAAGGACCGCATCACCAAGCCGATGATCCGCGACAAGATCACGGACCCCTGGCAGGAAGTGTCGTGGGAGGTCGCCATCGACCGCGCCGCCTCCGAGTTCAAGCGCATCCAGAAGACATACGGCAAGGATTCGGTCGGCGGCATCACCTCGTCGCGCTGCACTAACGAGGAGGCTTACCTCGTCCAGAAGCTGGTCCGCGCCGCCTTCGGCAACAACAACGTCGACACCTGCGCCCGCGTCTGCCACTCGCCTACCGGCTACGGCCTGATGTCGACGCTGGGCACCTCGGCCGGCACCCAGGACTTCGCCTCGGTGGCGCATTCCGACGTCATCCTGGTCATCGGCGCCAACCCCACCGACGGCCACCCTGTCTTCGGCTCGCGGATGAAGAAGCGCCTCCGGGAAGGGGCAAAACTCATCGTCGCGGACCCGAGAAAAATCGATCTGGTGAAGTCGCCCCACGTCAAAGCCGACTTCCACCTGCCCCTGAAGCCCGGCTCCAACGTCGCCTTCATCAACTCGATGGCGCACGTCATCGTCACCGAGGGGCTGATCGACGAGGCCTACGTTCGCGAGCGCTGCGATCTCGGCGACTTCGAGGCCTGGGCGCGGTTCGTCGCCGACGAGCGCCACTCGCCCGAGGCCCAGGAGCGCTTCACCGGCATCGATCCGGCCGAGCTCCGGGGTGCCGCTCGCCTCTACGCCAAGGGTGGCGCGGCCGGCATCTATTACGGTCTCGGCGTGACCGAGCACAGCCAGGGCTCGACCATGGTCATGGGCATGGCCAACATCGCCATGGCCACCGGCAACATCGGCATGCTGGGCGCAGGCGTGAATCCGCTCCGCGGTCAGAACAACGTCCAGGGTTCGTGCGACATGGGTTCGTTCCCGCACGAACTGCCGGGCTACCGCCATGTCTCCGACGACGCGACCCGCGAGACCTTCGAATCCCTGTGGGGCGTCTCGCTCGACAAGGATCCTGGCCTGCGCATCACCAACATGCTCGACGAGGCCGTCGATGGCGCCTTCAAGGGCATGTACATCCAGGGTGAGGACATCGCCCAGTCCGACCCCGATACGCACCACGTCACCGCCGGCCTGATGGCGATGGAGTGCATCGTCATCCAGGACATCTTCCTCAACGAGACGGCAAAGTACGCCCATGTCTTCCTTCCGGGCGCTTCGTTCCTCGAAAAGGACGGCACCTTCACCAATGCCGAGCGCCGTATTTCCCGCGTGCGCAAGGTGATGCCGCCGCTCTCCGGCGTTGGCGACTGGGAGGGCACGATGCTGCTCTCGAACGCCCTGGGCTACCCGATGAACTACAGTCACCCGTCCGAGATCATGGACGAGATCGCCTCGCTCACCCCGAGCTTCAAGGGTGTGAGCTTCGCCAAGATCGACGAACTCGGCTCGATCCAGTGGCCGTGCAACGACGCGGCGCCGCGTGGCACGCCGATGATGCACGTCGACCGTTTCGTGCGGGGCTTGGGCAAGTTCATGATCACCGAGTACGTACCGACCGAGGAGCGCACGGGTCCGCGCTTCCCGCTCATCCTCACCACCGGGCGTATCCTGTCGCAGTACAATGTCGGCGCTCAGACCCGCCGCACTGAGAACTCGCGCTGGCACGAGGAGGACGTGCTGGAGATCCATCCGTTCGACGCCGAGGTGCGCGGCGTCGTCGACGGCGACCTCGTGGCGCTGGAAAGCCGCTCGGGCGACATCGCCCTCAAGGCCGTGGTCTCCGAGCGGATGCAACCGGGCGTGGTCTACACCACGTTCCACCATGCCAAGACCGGCGCCAACGTCATCACCACGGACTACTCGGACTGGGCCACCAACTGCCCCGAGTACAAGGTGACGGCGGTGCAGGTCCGGCGCACCAACCGGCCTTCCGATTGGCAGGCGAAGTTCTATGAAGAGGACTTCTCCCTGACCCGTATCGCGACCCAGTTGAATGCTGCCGAGTAGCCAGGACCTGAACGAGAACGACGCGCCGGCCGAGACCGCCCGGCGCGTCAAGACCTTGGTCGTCGCGTACGACGATCCCGCGGCCCGGCCGGGCGAGCGCGACCTCGCTGTCGAGATGCCGGTCAACCTCGTCTACGGCAGCGTGCCGTACGCGGTGATGATGACGACGCCGGCCGACCTCGTGGATTTTGCCTACGGGTTCAGCCTCACGGAGGGCATCGTGGCCTCGGCCGGCGAGATCCGGGACGTCACGGTCGAGATCGCCGATGGGGGCCTGCGTCTCCTCGTCGACCTCGCTCCGGGGCGCCTTCGTGAGCACCTTGCCCGCAAACGTGCCATCAGTGGCCGGACCGGTTGCGGCGTATGCGGGATCGACGATCTCTCCGCACTTCCCATGGCCGAAGCTCGCGTCGATGGGGCGGGCAGTGTCGGAATCGCCGCCATCGAACGGGCTCTCACCACACTCGGTGAGGCACAGGTGCTGAACCGTCGGACCCGCGCGGTTCACGCCGCCGCCTGGGCCAATCTCGACGGGTCCCTGTTCGCGGTAAGGGAGGATGTCGGGCGTCACAACGGCCTCGACAAACTCATCGGCGCTCTGATGCGCGAGCGGATCGATCCGGCGACCGGTTTCCTCGTGATCACGAGCCGTTGCTCGTTCGAGATGGTCGAAAAGGCGGCCAGCCTCGGCGCGTCGATCCTCGTTGCCATCTCCGCTCCGACATCGCTGGCCATCGACCGGGCGCGGCTGCACGGCATGACCCTCTGCGCTATCGCCCGCTCCGACACCCTCACGGTCTTTCACGGTCGCGAGCGTTTGATCCTCGCCCCGTCTCTCTGATCAATCCTGCAACGCAAACGACGCGAGCGTCCCCATGAGCGCCATGACATCCGATCAGAAACTCGTCCGCATGGCGAACCAGATCGCCACCTTCTTCCGCTCGTATCCGGACGACGAGGCTGTTGCCGGCATCCACAAGCACATCGTGGCGTTCTGGACTCCCAAGATGCGCCACGCCCTCGTCGCTTTCGGCCCCACGGAAGGGAGTGGGCTCGATCCGCTCGCACTCCAGGCGATCACCGAGAAGCCTCAGGCAGAGAGCCCCGTGCGCGCTGCCACCCGGGACCCCGCGCTTCAGGGCGCCGGCGCGAGCGACGCCGGCTGACTGGGGGACGTCAGTCTTTGGCTGGCTCGCTCGGCGGTGTTGCCCCCGGCACGATGGTGGCGCCGCCGATCACCCGAACCGACTTCTTCTGATCCGCGGGTGGGTCCTTCCACGCTTTAGGCGCCTTCGCGTCGATTTGCGGCTGCACGGCAGCTGGTGTCGGCGCAGTGGCGTTCGTCGCTGGCGTCACGGACTTCGGGGCTTCGAGGGAGGCAGCCGCCGGCTCCCGCACTTCCGGCTTTGACGAAGGTGTCTCGGACAGGCGGGGTGCCTGCGGGGTGATCCGGGTAGCGGCCGGCTTCGGCGGAGGATTGAGCCGGACCACCTTACCCGGAGCTTGGGGGGGGATTTGAGCTTGCGACGACGCGTCGGGATTCAAGCCCATTGGATTGCGGTCCAGGGGTTCGGCTCGGCCCACCCGAACGGCATCGAGCGGCGCGCGGCGAAGCGGTGCGTTCGGAACGGTGCTGGGCGGTATGATTCGCTCCGCTTCACGGACGGGACGGCGCGGAACCGCCTCCTCCTCGGTCCAACCGTATCCCGGCGCCGGCCGCGCAACGCGCATCGGCGGCGAGGCGAGGGCGACGTTCAGACGTTGGCGACGAAGGATTGCTCCATCGTGGGCATCGACGAACACGCGCACGCGCTCGCCGTAGGGGTCGTCGGCTTCGACGACGTAGGCACGACCGTCGAATTGGGGTCGGGTGACGGCAGTGAATCCGCGGTCGTTCAGTCGCCAGACCACGGCGCGCGGCGGCATCGGCATGTCGCGGTCGTCAAAATACTGCGCCATGGCGATTCCCGATCCGAAGACGGACAGGGTGAGGCCGCACAGTATCTTTGAGAGGCGCGGCATTGACGCGCGCGGACGGGGCTTGCTGCGCTGGTTCTGACCACGCACGATCATGAGGCCTCGTTCAGAAGGTTCGATCCGGAGGCCCGCTGTTGGCGCGGGTCCTCCGGTGGGTCTCCGCCAGGGCCTCGCCCCCGCATGCCGCTTGTGCCCGGCAAGGTCTTGTTAAGCGTGGGATTGGGGCGGGAATGCGAGGGCTTCGAGGCGGGTTTCTGTCGGGGTATGCCGAAGCAGGACTCGATCCGAACCCGTACCTGCGGCAACGGAGCGGGCCGTGAAACGTTCGCGCGCGCGGAAAAGGCTTACAAGCCGTCGGAACGGGCCTTGCTGGAGCGTTTAAAATCTGTCACTTTCCGTCGTTAGGACAGCAACGCTGTCCCATTTCCGGGGTGGTGACTTCCTGGATGGCCAAGGATCTCCGCGGGTGACGTTTCCGGCGAACAAACGAGATTCGAAGACGATCGCTATCGTGGCGATTCGGGTCCGCGTGGCTTGAGACCAAGCCGGCGTCGTGCCCGCGGGTCGCGGGCGCTTCCTCACCGAAGTCCCGCTGACAAACAGATCCGCTGAGAGCCGACGTTGTCGAGAGGATGCACCCGGGAGCCGTTTGGCGCTTGGGCACGAAACATGCTCGCAAGCGAGCACGTCGGAGGCGAGGAATGGTGAGCGTGGTCGCATCTGCTGAATTCGGGGCGCTTCAGGCGTCCATTCCAGCCACCCGAGACGGCGGTGCGCCCCTCGTCGTGCGGGATCAGGCGCTGCCCAAGGCTCAGGGGTTGTACGATCCTGCCCGCGAAGGCGATGCCTGCGGTGTCGGCTTCGTCGCCGACATGCACGATCGCCGGACCCACGCCATCGTCGCACAAGGGCTTCAAATCCTGAAGAACCTCGACCATCGCGGCGCCGTGGGCGCCGATCCGAAGATGGGCGACGGTTGTGGCATCCTCACGCAGATTCCGCATGCCTTCTTCACGGCCGAGTGCGCCACGCTCGGTATCACCCTGCCGGAGCCGGGCCATTACGGCATCGGCCAGTTCTTCCTGCCGAAGGACGACGAGGCGCGGCGGCTCATCGAGGAGATCGTCGAGAAGGCCCTGGCCGAGGAGGGCCTGCCGCTGCTCGGCTGGCGCGACGTTCCCGTGGACCCGAGCGACCTCGGGGTGATGGTCAAGGAGACCGAGCCCCACCACCGCCAGGTTTTCATCGGCCGCCCGGCCGCCATCACGGACGAGGACGCTTTCGAGCGCCGCCTCTTCACCGTTCGCAAGGTGATCTCGAACAAGGTCTACGGCCTCAAGGACCCGCGGGCCGACGTCTATTATCCCGTCTCGCTGTCGACCCGGACCATCGTCTACAAGGGCATGGTGCTGGTGACCCAGCTCGGCGACTATTATCGCGACCTGCAGGACGAGCGTTACGTCTCGGGCCTCGCCCTCGTGCATCAGCGCTTCGCCACCAATACCTTCCCGACCTGGCGCCTGTCGCACCCCTACCGGATGGTCGCGCATAACGGCGAGATCAACACCCTGCGGGGCAACGTCAACTGGATGGCCGCGCGCCAGGCCAGCGTCGATTCCGAGCTGTTCGGCAACGACATCTCGAAGCTGTGGCCGATCTCCTACGAGGGCCAGTCCGACACCGCGTGCTTCGACAATGCCCTCGAATTCCTCGTGCAGGGCGGCTACTCGCTGGCCCACGCCATGATGATGCTGATCCCCGAGGCGTGGGCGGGCAATCCGCTCATGAACGAGGAGCGCAAGGCGTTCTACGAGTACCACGCCGCCCTGATGGAGCCGTGGGACGGTCCGGCCGCCGTGTGCTTCACCGACGGCCGCCAGATCGGCGCGACGCTGGACCGCAACGGCCTGCGTCCCGCGCGCTACCTCGTCACCGACGACGGCCTCGTGGTGCTCGCCTCCGAAATGGGCGTGCTGCCGATCCCCGACGAGAAGATCGTTGAGTCCTGGCGTTTGCAGCCGGGCCGGATGCTGCTCATCGATCTGGAGAAGGGCCGCATCGTCTCCGACGAGGAGATCAAGAGCGAGCTCGCCGCAGCCCACCCCTATGCCGAGTGGGTGAAGAACACCCAGATCGTGCTGGAGGACCTGAAGCCCGTGATCCCGCGCGCCTCGCGCTCGGACGTGTCGCTGCTCGATCGCCAGCAGGCGTTCGGCTACAGCCAGGAAGACCTCAAGCTGCTCATGGCGCCCATGGCCGTGACCGGCCAGGAGGCGGTGGGTTCCATGGGCACCGACACGCCGCTCTCGGCCCTCTCGGACAAGCCGAAGTCGCTCTACTCCTACTTCAAGCAGAACTTCGCGCAGGTCACCAACCCGCCGATCGACCCGATCCGCGAGGAGGCTGTCATGAGCCTCGTCTCGTTCATCGGTCCGCGTCCGAACCTCCTCGACATGGAAGGCGCGTCCCGCAAGAAGCGCCTGGAAGTCCGGCAGCCGATCCTCACCAACGGCGATCTCGAGAAGATTCGCTCGATCTCGCACTTCGAGGACCGGTTCGACACGAAGACCCTCGACATGACCTTCCCGGCCGAGACCGGGGCGGCCGCCATGGAGGGCGCCGTCGACCGCCTGTGCGACCGGGCCGAGGTCGCCGTGCGCGGTGGCTACAACATCATCATCCTGTCGGATCGCGGCGTCGGCCCCGATCGCATCGCGATTCCCGCGCTCCTCGCCACGGCCGCCGTACACAACTACCTCATCCGCAAGGGGCTTCGCACCTCCGTGGGTCTCGTGGTGGAATCGGGCGAGCCACGCGAAGTGCACCACTTCGCGTGTCTCGCCGGCTACGGCGCCGAGGCGATCAACCCCTACCTCGCCTTCGAGACGCTGATCGCGATGAAGGACGAGTTCCCGCCGGACCTGACCCCGGACGAGATCGTCTACCGCTACATCAAGTCCATCGATAAGGGCCTGCTCAAGGTCATGTCCAAGATGGGCATCTCGACCTACCAGTCCTATTGCGGTGCGCAGATCTTCGACGCCATCGGCCTGAACTCGGCCTTCGTGGCGCGCGACTTCTTCGGCACCGCCACCACCATCGAGGGCATCGGCATGGCCGAGGTCGCCGAGGAGACGGCGCGCCGGCACACGGACGCGTTCGGCGATGCGCCGGTCTACCGCACGGCGCTGGATGTGGGCGGCGAGTACGCCTACCGCCTGCGCGGCGAGAGCCACACTTGGACGCCGGATTCCGTGGCGACGCTCCAGCACGCCGTGCGCCTCGGCCTTCCCGAGCGCTACCGCGAATACGCCCGCCTCGTGAACGAGCAGGAGAGCCACCTCAAGACCATCCGGGGCCTGTTCCGCATCAAGCAGGCGGCTGAACTCGGCCGCGAACCCGTCGCCATCGAGGCGGTCGAACCGGCCGTCGACATCGTCAAGCGCTTCGCCACGGGCGCCATGTCTTACGGCTCCATCTCGAAGGAAGCACACGAAACCTTGGCCATCGCCGTGAATTCGTTCGGCGGCCGCTCGAATTCGGGCGAGGGCGGCGAGGAGGTCGAGCGCTTCAAGCCCATGGCCGATGGGCGTTCGCGCCGCTCGGCGATCAAGCAGGTGGCGTCCGGCCGCTTCGGCGTGACGACGGAATATCTCGTCAACGCCGACATGATGCAGATCAAGGTCTCGCAGGGCGCTAAGCCCGGCGAAGGCGGCCAGCTGCCCGGTCACAAGGTCGACGCCAAGATCGCCAAGGTCCGCTACGCCACCCCGGGCGTCGGCCTGATCTCGCCGCCGCCGCACCACGACATTTATTCCATCGAGGATCTCGCCCAGCTCATCTTCGACTTGAAGAACGTCAACCCGGATGCCGACGTCTCGGTCAAGCTGGTGTCGGAAGTCGGCGTCGGCACCGTGGCGACTGGTGTCGCCAAGGCACGGGCCGACCACATCACCATCTCGGGATTCGATGGCGGCACGGGCGCGGCGCCGCTCACCTCCATCAAGCACGCCGGTGGTCCGTGGGAGACGGGTCTCGCCGAGACCCAGCAGACCCTTGTGCTGAGCCACCTGCGCGGCCGCGTGGTGCTTCAGGCCGATGGCGGCATCCGCACAGGTCGCGACGTCCTCGTCGCGGCGCTGCTCGGTGCCGACCAGTTCGGCTTTTCCACCGCGCCGCTCATCGCCGCCGGCTGCATCATGATGCGCAAGTGCCACCTGAACACCTGCCCGGTGGGTGTGGCGACGCAGGACCCCGTCCTGCGCAAGCGATTCAAGGGCACGCCCGAGCATGTGGTCAACTACTTCTTCTTCGTCGCCGAGGAGTTGCGCGAGCTCATGGCGGCCATGGGCTACACCAAGCTCGAAGACCTCATTGGCCGGGCGGACTTCCTCGATACCCTCGAGGTGATCAAGCACTGGAAGGCGAAGGGCCTCGATTTCTCGAAGCTGTTCCACCGTCCGGACGTGCCGGCGCACGTGGCGATCCGGCATACGGAGAAGCAGAAGCACCCCATCGACCACGTCCTGGATCGGCGCCTCATTGCCGGTGCCAGGGCGGCGCTCGACAGCGGCGAGGCTGTCGTGGTCGAGGATGTGATCAAGAACTCGGATCGCACCGCCGGCGCCATGCTGTCCGGCGCCGTGGCCAAGCGCTACGGCCACGAGGGCCTGCCCGACGACACCATCCGGGTGAACCTGTCGGGCACCGCCGGTCAGAGCTTCGGTGCCTGGCTCGCCGCAGGCGTCACCGTGGTGCTGACGGGCCATGCCAACGACTACGTCGGCAAGGGCCTGTCGGGCGGCAAGCTCATCATCCGCCCGTCCGACGCTCTGCGGGCGCCGTCCGCGCACACGATCATGGCCGGCAACACCGTGCTGTACGGCGCCATCGCGGGCGAGGCCTATATCCGGGGCTCGGCCGGCGAGCGCTTCGCCGTGCGCAATTCCGGCGCCATCGCGGTGGTCGAGGGCATGGGCGACCATGGCTGCGAGTACATGACCGGCGGCGTCGTCGTCTCCATTGGCGAGACCGGGCGCAACTTCGCGGCCGGCATGTCGGGCGGCATCGCCTACGTCCTCGATGCCGATGGCTCCTTCTCGGCACGATGCAATCTGTCCATGGTCGATCTCGAGCCCATCGAGGAGGAGGACGACCTGATGCGTCGCTTCCATCAGGACGGCGATCTCGAGACCAAGGGCCGCGTCGATATCCTTGCCGACATGTCGGGCCACGACGAGGAGCGCCTGAGCCAACTCATCACCAACCACCTGAAGTACACGGGCTCCCCGCGTGCCAAGGAGATCTTGGATGATTGGGCCGGCTACCGCACCAAGTTCGTCAAGGTGATGCCGGTCGAGTACCGCCGGGCACTGCGCGAGATGGAAATGGCGCGGATGCCTGTGGCAGCCGAGTAGGCTCCGCACTGCAGACCCGTGTCGTAACCCGACACGATCGTCGCTCGGGTGATCCTACCCAGAGGGTGGCGGTTTGCGCGACCGGGCGAACGACATGAGAAGCGAACTGGCGAAGAAGCCGGTTCGGAGGAAGAAAGCGGAACAGGCCGATCCGGCCGCTTTCCGTGCGACGGATCAGACAGACTCGCGAAAGACAGTCAGACGATGGGCAAGGTCACGGGTTTCCTCGAATTCGACCGGCAGGAGCAGAAGTATCAGCTCGCCGCCGACCGCGTGCGGCATTTTCGTGAGTTCACGCTGCCGCTGGACGAGCATGACCTAAAAAAGCAGGCGGCCCGCTGCATGGATTGCGGCATTCCGTTCTGCCACGGGGATACCGGCTGCCCGGTCCACAACCAGATTCCGGACTGGAACGAGCTCGTGTTCCAGTCGGATTGGGAGGAGGCGGCGCGCAACCTGCACTCCACGAACAACTTTCCCGAGTTCACCGGCCGCATCTGTCCTGCGCCCTGCGAGGAGGCCTGCACGCTGAACCTCGAGAATCAGCCTGTGGCGATCAAGACCATTGAGCAGGCCATCGCCGATCGCGCCTGGAACAACGGATGGGTCAAGCCCGAGCCGGCCAGCCACAAGACCGGCAAGAAGGTTGCGGTCATCGGGTCCGGTCCCGCCGGCATGGCCGCGGCGCAGCAGCTCGCTCGCGTCGGCCACGAGGTCCATGTCTTCGAGCGTGAGCCGAAGGCCGGTGGCCTGCTGCGCTACGGCATCCCCGACTTCAAGATGGAGAAGCGCCATATCGATCGGCGTGTGAAGCAGATGGAGGCGGAGGGCGTCCGCTTCCACTACGGCGTGAATGTCGGCGTGACGAAGCCCCTCGACGAGCTCTCGGCCGAGCACGACGCGGTTCTGTTCGCCGGAGGCGCAGAAGACCCGCGTAACCCGCAGCTGCCGGGTCAGGACCTGATCGGCGTGCACTATGCCATGCCGTTCCTCGTCCAGTCCAACCGCCGGGTCGGGGCGGAGCCGATGCCGGGCAACGGCGAACAGCCGATCCTCGCAACGGCGAAGAACGTCGTCGTCATCGGCGGCGGCGACACGGCGTCCGATTGCGTCGGGACCTCGTTCCGCCAGGGCGCCCTGTCTGTGACGCAGCTCGATATCCGCCCGCGTCCGCCGGAGCGCGAGGACAAGCTCTCGGTCTGGCCGTACTGGCCGACGAAGATGCGGACCTCGTCGAGCCAGGCCGAGGGCGCCGAGCGCGAGTTCCAGGCGGCGACCCTGCGTCTCGAAGGCAAGAAGGGCAAGCTCACCGGCGTGGTCTGCACCCGCGTCGACGAGAAGCGCCAGCCCGTCCCGGGCGGCGAGTTCGTGCTACCGGCCGATCTCGTCTTCCTGGCGATCGGCTTCGCCGGCTCCGTTCGTAAGGGCTTGCTGGAAGAATCCGGTGTGACCATGGACAAGCGTGGCAACGTCACTGCCGACACCGTCGATTATCGGACCTCGAACGAAAAGATCTACGTCGCCGGCGACATGCGCCGTGGGCAATCTCTCGTGGTGTGGGCGATCCGCGAGGGCCGGCAGGCCGCGCGGTCCATCGACGAGGCGCTCATGGGCGCCAGCGTCCTGCCGCGATAGGAAAGCAGGGTCGCCGGTTCAGCCCGGCGGCCAGCGGAAGTCGTCTGCCCGCCCCGGTTGCGTCGCGGGTGCGGCACCCCGTAGGAGTGCCCGCTCGACGTTGCCGGATGGATCGGCGTCGCGGGGCCGCCCGCTGACAAGCGTTCCTCCAGGCGCGAGTTCAGCCCTTCCAAGCGGAATCACCGGCCCGGCGGCCGGTTTGACCGGCAGGGCCGGGATGCCGGGTGGCTCTGGGAGACTCGGCAGCATGGCGGTGATCTGGCGGTCGATGGCCGCCGCATCGTCGAGGCGAGGAGCCTCGCCCTCGGCCGGTACAGCGGGAGCGGTTGCGACCGGGACGGCCGGCGTCGCGCTCGTCCCCATCATCCGCTTCAACTCGACATCGGCGAAGTGCGCGAGTTTGCGCGCACCGGCCTTGGTGAAATGGACGCCGTCGCCAGCGCGCAGCTTCGCCTCCTGTCCGTCGAGATCCGGCCCCGTGGCGGCGTAGCGGTTGCGGTCGTCGACGAAACCCGGCCAGATATCGACGTAGGTCTGACCCGCTTTGGCAACGCGCTCGCGGGCAATATCGTTGATTTCGGCGAGATCCTTGGTGAGGGATTCGCTGCGCATCGGCGGCACTCCGACCCAGATCAGCGGGATCTTGTGGTCGGAGAATACCTTCACCAGGGCTTCGACGCGCTCCCCGTAGATCTGGCGCCAACGTTCGCTCAGGGGCTCGATGGTCTGGTCGCCATCCCGGATCGGTTGACGGTCGTTCGCACCGACCATCACCAGCGCATACGCGACCTTCGGAGTGGACTTGAGGGTGTCTTCGACGGCCTTCGGCCAATCCACGATATCCTTGCGTACCAGGCCACTGTCGGCGCGCGATCGGTCGACGATGCCGATCTCGGTGTTGTCCTCGAACACATCGGTGAGTCCGGTGCCGAGGGAGCCGGCCAGGGAATCCCCGAATACCGCGATCCGGGTGGCGGGCTCGGCCTTGGGCACGGTGGGCTTCGGCTGCGCGATGACCGGCGCCGGGCGCGGCTTGCGCCGGACCGCACGGGGATCGTCGGCATAGGTGGGCGTGCGCGGCCGCGGCGTCGGGCGAATGGTCGGCGTCGGCGCCGGCTGTGCCTGCTGGGGCCGGTCCTCCCATGGCCAATAGAACTGGCGCGGTGCTTCCTGCGGCGGCGGCGCGTAACGACGGTTCGACTGCCGGGCGCCATAGCCGCCGTCGTCGCGGTAATACTCCCGCGCCCTTCGCGAAGGCGCGTCGTAGGAATCGCCCCATTGCGCAGCGGCGGGCGGGGCCGCACCGAGGAGCAGGACGAGGCCGACGAGGGAGGACCAAGCCGCGCGAGGTGCCGGCAGCGTCATGACGAACCTTCTCGAGAACCGGACGGGCGGTGCGGTAGACCTAATCCTAACCGAGGACGGGCCCTCGGTCTAAGGGCAACGTCGTCAGGGACGGTGCTTCAGGTGTTCGAGGAGCGCGGGTGTCGCGTAACCATCGGCTGGCAATCCTTGCTCGATCTGATAGCGGCGCACCGCCTCGCGCAGTTTCGGCCCGGCCCGGCCGTCGGCCTCGCCGGCATAGAGCTTTCGGGCGGACAGGCCCGTCTGCAGGGCCTGGAGGCCGCCTTTGTCGAGGCGGGCCGCATCGCTCGGCCATGGCGCGACGAGGGAAGGTCCCCCGGCGAGACGGTCGGCGAGGTGGCCGACGGCGAGGGCGTAGGAGTCGGAGGTGTTGTAGGCCCGCACCACCTCGAAATTGTCGGTGATCAGGAAGACCGGCCCCCCGAGGCCTCCGGGCAGGAAAAGGCTGGCGTTTCCCGAGGACGGCAGGGGCGCGTTATCTGTTCGGCGCACGCCCCGCCGGGCAAAGTCCGACAGGTCGGCTCGGTAGGCCGTCAGGTCGAAGCCCGGCGGCAGGGTGACAGCATAACCCCAGGAGAGGGCCGGATTCCAGCCGAGGGACTTCAGGTAGTTCGCGATCGAGGCCAAGGCGTCGGCCTGCGAGCCCCAGATGTCTCGGTGGCCGTCGCCATCGAAATCGACGGCATGGGCGAGGAAACTCGAGGGCAGGAACTGGACCTGCCCCATCGCCCCGGCCCAGGAACCTTTCATCCCGGACGGCGCGATGTCGCCGCGTTCCAGGATCGTGAGCGCCGCCAGGAGTTCATCTCGGAATAGGGTGCCGCGGAATCCCGCCTGAGCCAGTGTGGCGAGCGCCCGGACCGTCGGCACCGTGCCTGCGCTGGCGCCAAAATCGGACTCGACCCCCCAGAATGCCAGGACGATCCAGCGCGGTACGCCGAAGCGTGCCTCGATCGCCGCGAGGGTGGGGGCGAGGCGCGCCGCCTGTGCCTGTCCACGTGCGATGCGGCCCGGAGAGACCGCGCCGACGAGATACTCCCAGACGGGACGGGCGAACTCGCCCTGGCGCCGGGTCCGTGCGAGGACATCCGGGTCCGCCGTGGTCACGGAGAAGGCTGCGGCAAAGGTCCTGGGCGAGACCCCGCGGCTGAGGGCGTCGGGGCGCAGTGCTTCGATGAAGGCACGGAGGTCCGTAGGCGCCGGAGGCTTCTCCGCTGCGGGCAGCTTCGGAGTGGGCTTCGTGGGCTCGGACCTCGCGGTACCGCAGGCCGCGAACAGAAGCACGACGGCGAGGCGAAGGCCCGTCACGTGCGGTTGCGCTTCGTCAGGGCATCCTCCCAGGCGAGCGCCTGGCCGACGATCCCTTCGAGACTGGCATGGCGCGGCGTCCAGCCTAACCCCCGGATCCGGTCCGCCTGGGCGATGATCCGCGCCGGGTCGCCAGGACGGCGCGGGCACAGCCGAACCTCGAAATCCTTGCCGGACACGCGTTTGACCACCTCGATGACGTCGAGGACGGAGTAGCCCTGGCCGTAACCGCAATTCATGGTCAGGCTCTCGCCGCCGCCGCGCAGGTGGTCGAGGGCGACTCGGTGCGCCTCGGCGAGGTCCGAGACCTGGATGTAGTCCCGCAGGCACGATCCGTCCGGCGTCGGGTAGTCGGTGCCGTAGACGTCGAGGTGGCTGCGCTGACCGAGGGCGGCTTGCGTCGCGACCTTGATGAGATGGGTCGCGTTCGGGGTCGACTGTCCGGTGCGTCCGCGCGGGTCCGCACCCGCGACGTTGAAGTAGCGCAGAATCACGTAGGTGAAGCCGTGCGCCCTCGCGGCATCGGCGATCATCCACTCGCTCATGAGCTTGGAACGCCCATAGGGATTGATCGGAGCGGTCGTGAGATCTTCCGGCACGGGTACGATATCGGGCTCGCCGTAGACCGCTGCCGTGGACGAGAAGATGACGTGGCGGACGCCTTCACGCACGGCCGTCTCGATGAGGGCGCGGGTTTTGACCGTGTTGGCGAGGTAGTAGCCCAGGGGATCGGCGACGGAATCCGGAACGACGATGCGCGCGGCGAAATGCGCCAAGGCGTCGATGCCATGTTCGCGGATGATGCCGGCCACCAGTGTCTGATCGGCGATATCACCGGTGACGAGGGTCACTTCCGGCGGCAGGGCCCAGTCGAAGCCCGTCGAGAGATCGTCGAGCACCACGACACTCTCATGACCTGCGTCGAGCAGGGCCAGAACCATGTGGCTACCGATATAGCCCGCCCCACCCGTCACCAGAACCGCCATGCCGACATCCCCAAGCAGATTGCGCAAGAGTGGTCACCGGGTCTGCATCGAAAACCTCCGGTTCACCAACTCTTAAGCGGGTGAGGCGCTGGCTGGCCGATGCGAACCTGCTCAGGACCGTGGACACCCGATATATCGTAAAACCTTCGCATCGGTTATGCCGTCTCACGGTCACGCTGTAAGACCGGTCTCGGGATGCTGTCGTGCGACGCCTCCGAGGCTCGTCCCACCCCATTCGATACCGGGTCCCGCTCGATGAAACCGATTCGCAAGGCCGTTCTTCCCGTCGCTGGCCTCGGGACCCGATTCCTTCCCGCGACCAAGGCGATGCCGAAGGAGATGCTCACCGTCGTCGATCGCCCCGTGGTGCAACACGTCGTCGATGAGGCGCGCGAAGCCGGGATCGAGCATTTCATCTTCGTCACCGGGCGCGGCAAGGCGGTGATCGAGGACCATTTCGACATCTCGTTCGAACTCGACCGGATGCTCCTAGAGCGCGGAAAGCAGGCGGCCTATGACGACCTGAAGCGCGATCTGCCCGCGGCTGGCCAGACCAGCTTCACCCGCCAGCAGGAACCCCTCGGCCTGGGCCATGCCGTATGGTGCGCCCGCGAGATCGTCGGCGACGAGCCCTTCGCCGTTCTCCTGCCGGACATGCTCAGCCGCGGCTGCATGCAACAGATGCTGTCGGCCTACGAACGCCACGGCGGCAACGTGATCGCCGTCGAGGAGGTCGCCCCCGAGGAGACCCACCAGTACGGCATCGTCAGCGTCGGCGACACCTTCGGTCAGACCTTCGAGATCACCGGTATGGTCGAGAAGCCCAAGCAGGGCACCGCCCCGTCGAATTTCATCATCTCGGGTCGCTACATCCTTCAGCCGGAAATCTTCGAAGTGCTGTCCCACGGCAGGAAGGGCGCTGGCGGCGAGATCCAACTCACCGACGCGATGATCGAGCTGGCGCAGTCGCAGGACTTTTTCGGCATGCGCTACGAAGGTCGGACCTACGACACCGGTTCGAAGCTCGGTTTCCTCACGGCCAACCTCGCCTACGCTTTGGAACGCCAAGACCTCGGCGGTCCGTTGCGGGCCGAGATCGCCCGTCTGCTGGCTCAGGCGTAGCCGGCACCCGCGCCGCTCGCGAGCGATGGACGGCCTCAGGGAAAAGCTGAGCGAATCCTCCGAAAACTCTTGCCTTTTGTGCGGCGCACACTAGTTTGTGCATTGCGGGAGCGCGATGGCGTCGCGCTCCCGTTGCCCTTCTTGGGCGTTTCCTCCCTAGACTTCGGGCCGCTCTTCGGAGCGGCCTTTTTTTCTGTGTGAACCAGCCACGCGCGATGAGCGCCCTGTGTCCGATACGGCGGCCGCCCAGACCGGCAAATGTCGCTGAGATCACGATTCAAGTTTCGATTTGGATCACGGCGCCGCTCGGCTGTGGCCAGTGCTCACCCATTTTACCGCTACCGAGGCAGGGCTGGGAGCTCGGGCGCAGGCACAAAGTCCCCTCGTCGCAGGCGTGTCCGAGCTTGAGGTTCGGCATGAAGCAGGCCCGGGCCTGCCTCTTCCGGGGGCTCGATCTGGATGCCGCTTATCGCGAGCGTCCTGTTCGATTCGGCGGACGCTTCGCTGCACCGCTACGATGCCCTCACCCTGGCGGTGGTCAAGATCTGGATCGCGATGCTCGCGCTGCGGAGGGAAACCCGGGAGGAGGCGAAAGTCATCGCCCCGTATCAAGGGATCGGAACCGTCGTGAAACTCTTCAGGACCGGGGTCGGATCCTGGATCTAACCGGAGGCCAGCGTTCCACGCTTCTCATGCGTCCCGCCCTTCACGGGCTTCTTCTATGCCAGCATCGGCTTCTACATCGCACGGGTCTGGCGCTATCCCGACCAGCGCGCCGGATGGGCAGTGGTACCCTTGGGGGAAGTTCGGCTCGTGGGACCGTCTGATGATCGCGTCTTATGTGCTCGTCACCCTCGTGAGCCGGCCGCGGGAAGTCCGGCGGTCGGCTCGCGGGGAAGGCCGGCCAATGCAAAGGCCGGTAGCGTCGCCGATCATCTCAGTTGAGGTACGTCCGAATCCAGTTCGGGGAAAGGATTTCGCCTTCCTCGGTGATGATCCAAGGCTGCTTGGCAGGATCGGTGAGGGCGCCGGCGGCGGCCTTGATGGCCTCGCGCAGGGTGTCGTAGCGCTCGGGCTGAGCGAGAGGAGCCGGGATCGGCGCAGTCCGCCAGATGGTCAGGTCGGCGGGACGTTCGAGGGCTTCGGTTTCCATGGGTCCTGTTCCTTGATCGAGAGGGTTGCTCCCCGCGATGCCGGCTGTTCGGTCTCACCCTTTGTAAGGGGGGCAACCTGAACGGCCGCTGCGGAAAGTGATCGGCAATGGCAGCATCTCTGGGGCGGCTTTGCGATCTTTTCGGGCGCAATCTTGAAGGTTGCGTCCGTTTCGACGCAGGCTCAGACCGACGGTATGAGCCTCGCTGCGTCCGCTGCTGCTTTGGAGATACCGCTTTGTCGGGATACGGGTCTTCTCTGGGTCTGCCCTATAGGTAGGCTGTAGCTGTCGCCTTGGAATTGAACGGTGTGCGAACGCACCCGGATCGTCCCTGCGCTTGAGCATCAGTTGACCCTAGAGGCGTCACCGAGCGGTTAATGCCGCAGTGCAGCAAATGGGTTTTCCCATTTTTTGGAAGAGGATGGTGATGGCGGACCGGTTTGTGCGAATGGCGGCGGGCGCGGCGCTCGTCCTGCTCGCGCTCCTCGTGGCGCAGCCCTACGTGACGGCTTTCCTGTTCGCGGCACGAACCCCACGCGCCATCACGGCTCGGGGGGATCTGGCATCGACGGAGACCGCCACCGTTGCGCTTTTCGCCCAAGCGAGCCCGTCCGTGGTCCATGTCTTCGCACAGGCCGCGGCACAGGGGCGCGCGCTCCTCGGCGCGGAGTCCGAGGATGGCGGAGAGCAGGAGGGCAGCGGATCGCAAACGGGCACGGGCTTCGTCTGGGATGCGGGTGGGCACATCGTCACCAACAACCACGTCGTGGCCGCTGCGGCGCAGGGGGGCGGCTCCGTCTCGGTTCGGCTCTCCTCCGGGGTGGTGGTGCCGGCTCGCATCGTCGGGGCCGCGCCGAGCTACGACCTCGCCGTACTCCGACTCGGCCGCACCACGCCCCCACCGCCGCTCGCCATCGGCACCTCCGCCGACCTCAAGGTCGGCCAAGCCACCTATGCCATCGGCAATCCGTTCGGCCTCGACCACACCCTGACCACCGGCGTCGTCAGCGCACTCCAGCGCCGCTTGCCGACGGCCGAGGGCCGTGAACTTTCGGGCGTGATCCAGACGGATGCGGCGATCAATCCGGGCAATTCCGGCGGCCCCCTTCTCGATTCGGCCGGACGCCTCATCGGCGTCAACACGGCGATCTTCTCGCCGTCCGGGGCCAGCGCCGGCATCGGCTTCGCCATCCCGGTGGACGTGGTCAACCGCGTCGTGCCCGAACTCATCCGGAACGGGCGCACGCGCAATCCAGGTATCGGCATCATCGCCGGACAGGAATCGGTCACCGCCCGCCTGGGAATCGACGGGGTCGTGGTGGTACGGGTGATCCGGGGGTCGCCGGCGGCGCAAGCCGGCCTGCGCGGCGTCGATCCACAGACGGGCGCCATCGGCGACGTCATCGTGGCGGCCGGGGATCGGCCGATCCATCGCCTGGCCGACCTCACCGCCGCCATGGCGGCCGCAGGCATCGACGCCACCATGGATCTCACGGTCGAGCGCGACGGCCGTCCTCGGCGCGTCCGTGTCACCACGACGGATGTCGCCGAAGCGCGACGCTGACAGGTGACGCCGCCCTTCATGTCCTTTGGACGCGCGAATGGTCTAAGGTCGAAGATCACGAGAGCGGCCGATGCGTCCTGACCCTCGCCTTCTGGCGATCCTCACACTGATTCTGTTGAACTCCAGCGCACAGGCGGGGGAGGGGGCACGACCGCGCGCGGCGCGGCTGCCCTGTCCGCAGGATGCGCCGGAGGGCGTGCGCCTGCCGGACCGGCCGGGCTGTTCGACCCTGCCGACGGCCAGGCCGCGCGATGGGGATGGGTTTCGCGATGTCGGGGGCGTGCGTCTGCGTGTCGGGGGCCGCGTTGGCGCCGAGTACGGAAGCGCCCGATGACCCTGCTGCTCGCGGGCTTCGGCCTCTTGCTGATGTGGTGGCTCGGCCGAAACGCCCTGCGCCGTTCGCCAGCCGCCACGACGCGGCTCCTGCGGCGGATCGGGGGGTACGCGGCCCTGGCTGCGGCCGGACTGGTCCTGGTCCGGGGCCGGCCTGAGCTCGGGGTGATCCTCGTCGTCGCGGGTCTCTGGCTCCTCGAGGGTGACGCCGGCCTGCGCCACCGGTGGAGCGCGCTGTCGCGGCGGGTTCGCGGCAAGCTTCCCCTACAGGCGGATCTCGACCGCCGGCACGCCGGCCGGCGTGAACACGCTGAGGCTGACGCCGACCCGCGGTCGCGCCGTCCGGCGGACCCAGGGGCGATGACGCAGGAGCAGGCCTATGAGGTCCTGGGGCTTGAGCGCGGGGCGTCCCTGGAGGACGTCCGCACGGCTCACCGAACGCTCATGAAGCGGCTCCATCCCGACCAGGGGGGGACGGCCGAGCAGGCGGCGCGCGTCAACGCGGCCCGAGACAGGCTGACGAACCGACATCGCTGATACTCCACGCGCGTGCCAGAGGGATCGTAGGGACGTGTCTGCCGGCATGACGAGCCGGCCCCGCGCCGCCGCGAGGGACGGTTCGGGTCGAGCGCCGATCCGGACGGGATCGGCGAATCCGCGGATGTATCAGCTTCGGGTGGCGAAGCAGCTGAAACCGCTGCGCTTCAGGGTGTTGCAGGCATCCTGGGCCGCATCCTGCTCGGAGAACCCCGAGAAGCGCGCGCGGTAAAGGGTGGCGCCGCCGTGCTCGACCTTCACCGTGTAGGGCGCAGCTCGGGACAGGGAGCCGCCGGCACGGCTGCGCGCCTCGGCGAGCATGGATTTCGCCTTGTCCTCGTCGTCCATGGCACCGAGCTGGATCACCCAGGCGGTGGGGGTCACTTTGGCGCCCGAGACGGTCTTGGGCGCGGATTCCGTGCGCGGACCGTCGACGGAGGCGAGCCGCGCCGGGCTCTTCACGCCCATCGGAAACGGAGAACCCGGTGCCGTCGGGGCGTAGGCCTGGGCGTTGGCCGGCAGGCGTCCCTTGACGCCGGCGCTACCCGGAGTGGTGGTTGCCCGGCTCGGGGAAATGTCGAGGGGTTGCGCCGTCGAGGCGGTCGTCTCGACATCCTCGTCGTCCGCCGATGCCATCTGCGTGCGCGTGCGCGAAGCGCCGTCGGCCACCACGGCAGGGCGCGCGCGCTCGGCGACCTCGATCGTGGCCGGGGTCTGGCGGTTGCCCGCATAAGCGCGGGGAAGGTTGGCTCGCACGAGATCAGCCATGATCTTGTCGCGGCTCGCCCCGGACTTGCCGCCGAGGACGATGGCGACGATCTGGCGGTCGTCGAGCCGGGCAGCCGTCATGAGGTTGAAGCCGGAATCGCGCGTGTACCCGGTCTTGATCCCGTCGACGCCCTGGACATTGCCGAGGAGACGATTGTGGTTGCCGATCACGCGACCACGGAACGCGAAGGAGCGGGTCTGGAAATAGCGGTAGTAGCGGGGGAAGCGATCCTGGATGGCACGGGCGAGCACCGTAAGGTCGCGGGCCGTGGTGATCTGATCGGAATCCGGCAGGCCCGACGCGTTGGCGTAGTTAGTCCGGCCCATGCCGAGAGCCTTCGCCTTCGCGGTCATCATCTCGGCGAAGCGCGGCTCGGACCCGGCGATGTTCTCACCGATGGCGCAGGCCACATCGTTGGCCGATTTCGTCACGATGGCCTTGATCGCATCTTCGACGGAGATGGTCGAACCGGGACGCAGGCCGAGCTTCGACGGTGATTGCGACGCGGCGAAGGACGAGATGGTGAGGGGCGATTCGAGGGTGTAGCGACCGCGCTCGAGTTGCTCGAAGAGCATATAGAGGGTCATCACCTTGGTGATGGACGCCGGGTGACGCAGGGAATCCTCGTTGACCGCGTGCAGGGTCTTGCCCGTCTTCACGTCGACGACCATCGCCGCGTAAGGCGGGCTATAGCCGCCGCCGCCACGATGATGGGCGCGCCGCTTGGCTTCAGCGGGGGAGGCCATCGTGGCCAGGACCGCCGCCGCCGCGAGCAGCGCGGGCAGGGATCGCTTCAGGCCCGGACGCGGGGCTCGCGCGGGGTCGGCCATCGCGTGGTTGGGAACGCTACGCATCACGACTCACTGCCTCGACAGGCACGGCACGGGGCCGGCTTGCACCGCAACATCGGGGCGGGGAGGCATCTGCGCCGCCGTTACCCCGCAACATCTGTCAATCAGGCTAGGTGGATGCAGTTACGGCCGGGTTAATGAGGTGCGCTGGATTTTGCCGGTTATATTGCGATGCATCATAAACCCTTGACGTTCTATATTGCATCGCACAAATAAGCGGAGCCGGCGGTCCGCGCCTGGCGGGCCGCTGTCCGCGGCAGACCGATGTCGATGCCAAGGGGATGCCCGCCAGGGCAGTGCCAAACGATGAACATGATGACGCAAGCATTCGAAAAGACCTCCGCCCTCTTCAAGGCTGGCGCCGACGACAAGGCTGGCTTGGGCACCGCAATCAAAGGCTTCACGGCCGTGGCCAAGGCGAACCAAAGCGCCAGCATCGAGTGGGCGGATTATGCCCGCCAGTCCCTTGCAGAGGGCAGTGCCACCATGAAGAAGCTCGCCGCCGCGCGCACCCCGCAGGCCGTCTTCGAAATCCAGGCCGCCTACCTCAAGGGCTCGTACGAGCGCCTGATGACCCAGACCCAAGTCATGCGCGACCTTTATTCCGGCCTCGCCGGTACGATGAAGTCCCAGGGCACCAGTGCAAAGCTGCCCGCCACCATCTGATCGTCCTCCCGGACCCATCGTTCCATCGGCCCCGCGCGTCACAGACGCGTGGGGCTTTTTTTCGCTTGCCTCGACCCCGAGCCGGGGTCGGCCAGCGGACAAGTGCGCGCAGCCGACTGGCGAAGTCGCCCATCGCCCTATAGATTGTGTTCACCACCCGCACGGCTCGCGAGACGGGGTGTCTCGACGGTGCCGTGCCGCCTCATGGGGTCGATGCGATTCAGATGTCCGACGTCCTGAAGCAGGGCATAGCCATGACGCAACGGCGCGAGGATTATCGCAACGCACGCGATGCGCCGCTCCGACCCGAGCCAAGGGCGGCCTCGAATCCCGACGATCCGGGGAACGGCGATGACGGCCGGTCCGGCACGGCGATCATCACCCGAACCAAGCCGAAGACGAAGCGCCCGAGTCTGTATCGCGTTCTGCTGCTCAACGACGATTACACGCCGATGGAGTTCGTCGTGCACGTCGTCGAAAAGTTCTTCAACAAATCTCAGGAAGACGCCTACCAGATCATGATGCACGTACACCAGAATGGTGTCGGCGAATGCGGCATATTTACCTATGAGGTCGCCGAGACCAAGGTGACGCAGGTGATGGACTTCGCCCGCAAACACCAACATCCTCTCCAGTGCGTTATGGAAAAGAAATAGGCACCCCCACACAGAGGCCACGCTTTGCCCAGCTTCTCTCGCAGCCTTGAACAAGCTCTCCACCGCGCCCTGGCGCTCGCCGGTGAGCGGCGGCACGAATACGCGACGCTGGAGCACCTCCTCCTCGCCCTTGTGGACGATCAGGACGCCGCGGCAGTCATGCGGGCCTGCAACGTCGAGGTCGACACGCTCAAGCGTAGCCTCGTCGAGTACGTCGACACCGAACTCGCCAACCTCATCGGCGATGGACGCCAGGACGCCAAGCCCACGGCGGGCTTCCAGCGCGTGATCCAACGCGCGGTGATCCACGTGCAGTCCTCGGGCCGCGAGGAAGTGACGGGGGCCAACGTGCTCGTGGCGATCTTCGCCGAGCGCGAGAGCCATGCCGCCTATTTCCTGCAGGAGCAGGACATGACCCGCTACGACGCGGTCAACTACATCAGCCATGGGATCGCCAAGAGGCCCGGGTCGTCTGAGCCGAAGCCCGTACGGGGTGCCGAAGAGGAATCCGCAGCCGAACGCCCGAGCGGAGAGGACAACGACGCCCGTCCGAAGAAGAAAGGTGATGCCCTCGAGGCGTACTGCATCAACCTCAACAAGAAGGCCCGCGACGGCCGGATCGATCCGCTCATCGGCCGTGAGACCGAGGTGCAACGCACGATCCAGATTCTGTGCCGGCGTCAGAAGAACAACCCCCTGCTGGTGGGCGATCCCGGCGTCGGCAAGACCGCGATCGCCGAGGGGCTGGCGCGCAAGATCATCCACAAGGAGGTGCCGGAAGTCCTCATCGACGCCACGGTGTTCTCCCTCGACATGGGCACGCTGCTCGCCGGCACCCGCTATCGCGGCGACTTCGAGGAGCGCCTCAAGCAGGTGATGAAGGAGATCGAGGCGCACCCCAACGCGGTGCTGTTCATCGACGAGATCCACACGGTGATCGGCGCCGGCGCCACTTCGGGCGGGGCCATGGATGCCTCGAACCTCCTGAAGCCAGCACTGGCCAACGGCTCGCTCCGCTGCATCGGCTCGACCACCTACAAGGAGTACCGCCAGTACTTCGAGAAGGACCGCGCCCTCGTGCGCCGGTTCCAGAAGATCGACGTCAACGAGCCGTCGATCCCGGACGCCATCGAGATCGTGAAGGGGCTGAAGCCGTACTTCGAGGAATTCCATAAGCTAAAGTACACCACCGAGGCGGTGAAGGCGGCCGTGGAACTCTCGGCGCGCTACATCAACGATCGTAAGTTGCCCGACAAAGCCATCGACGTCATCGACGAGACCGGCGCCTCGCAGATGCTGGTGCCGGAGGCGCGCCGCAAGCGGACCATCGGTGTCAAGGAGATCGAAGCCACCATCGCCACCATGGCGCGCATCCCGCCCAAGACCGTGTCGAAGGACGACGCGGTGGTGCTGAAGAACCTCACCGACAGCCTCAAGCGCGTCGTCTACGGCCAGCCCAGCGCCATCGAGGCCTTGACCTCGGCGATCAAGCTGGCCCGCGCCGGCCTGCGCGATCCCGACAAGCCCATCGGCTCGTACCTCTTCGCCGGCCCCACGGGTGTGGGCAAGACCGAGGCGGCCAAGCAGCTCGCGGCCTCCCTCGGCGTCGAGATGCTGCGTTTCGATATGTCGGAATACATGGAGCGTCATACGGTGAGCCGCCTCATCGGCGCGCCCCCCGGTTATGTCGGCTTCGATCAGGGCGGCCTGCTGACCGACGGCATCGACCAGCATCCGCATTGCGTGCTGCTGCTGGATGAGATCGAGAAGGCCCATCCGGACCTGTTCAACATCCTGTTGCAGGTGATGGACCACGGCAAGCTCACCGATCACAACGGCAAGCAGGTCGATTTCCGCAACGTGATCATCATCATGACCACGAATGCGGGCGCTTCCGATTTGGCGAAGTCGGCTTACGGCTTCACCCAGACCAAGCGCACGGGCGACGATGTGGAGGCGATCAACAAGCTGTTCGCGCCGGAATTCCGCAACCGTCTCGACGCGATCATCTCGTTCGGTCACCTGCCGAAGGAGGTCGTCGCCAAGGTGGTGGACAAGTTCGTCCTCCAGCTCGAGGCGCAGCTCGCCGACCGCAACGTCACCATCGAACTGTCCGACGAGGCGCGCGAGTGGCTGGTGGAGCACGGCTACGACGATGCCATGGGTGCCCGCCCCATGGCGCGGCTGATCCAGTCCACCATCAAGACGCCGCTCGCCGACGAGGTACTGTTCGGACGCCTCAAGGACGGCGGAGCCGTACGGGTGGTGGTGAAGACGCCCGAGGAGGGTGAGAAGCAGGCCCTCGGCTTCGAGTTCCCGGCCGGTCCGGTGACCCCGAAGCCCGAAAAAGACGTGACCAACGCGGCCAAGAAGCACAAGCGTACGCGGGCCAAGGTCTCCCCGCGGAAGAAGGACGACGGGTCCGGCAACGGGGGCTCCGGAAACGTTCGCACCGTGCCGAAAGTACCGTTGGTCAAAGCCTGAGCCGTCGAGACATGGAGCGGGGTCGGTCGGGTCGTGCCGGCCGGTCCCGCTGCTGTTTCAGGGAGGCGAACGGCACCTCGATTCAAGCGGTCGACACGCGGGCTTGCGATGGTTAGCAAGCGGGCCTTGAGGCGCAGGCGCTTCGGTTCAGCGCACGGTGCGCGTGGTCCAGTCAATCATCAGGGGGCATCCGAATGAGCGATCTGCATGAGGGCCCCCTCACGCCGGTACAACATCAGTCCGCGCCTGCTGCGACACGGCGCGACGATCGACGCGCGCGCCGCCGCCGTCGCCACAGGGGAGAGGAGATTCTCGGCTGGATCCTCGTCCCAATCATGGTGGTGGGACTCTATTGGGGAATCAATGCCGGTTTCGACGCGCTGGGCACGTCGCCGGGACAGGTTTGGGATCAACTGATGCAGGTTAAGGCGATGATGGAGAAGCGCAGCTGAGGTCTCGTCGCGGATACGATGTCCGGGACGACGTTTCAGGCGCGACTTCTCACGCCCGTGTCAGGGCGTGGATCGAGAACAGGCCCTCGGCATCAGTCCAGACGGCCTGTGGCATCCAGCCTGCCGCGACAGCCAGGGTCCGGAAGCTGTCGAGCGTGTACTTGTAGCTGTTTTCCGTGTGGATGGTCTCGCCCTCGGCGAAGGCGAAGGTGTGGCCCGCGAGGTGAATCGTCTGCGCCCGCCGGCTCACGAGATGCATCTCGATGCGCGACGCGTCCGCGTTGAAGAAGGCCCGGTGGCCGAACCCCTCGACGTCGAGGATCGCCCCGAGTTCGCCCGCGATGCGAATGAGCAGGTTGCAGTTGAACGCCGCCGTCACCCCAGCCGCGTCGTCGTAAGCCGCCTCCAGCACGGTCTTGTCCTTCACGAGGTCGACGCCGACGATGAGGGTGGCGCCAGGCCCGAGCACCCGGCCGAAATGCGCCAGCAGGTACGTCGCCTGGGGCGGCTCGAAATTTCCGATGGTGGAGCCGGGAAAGAACCCCGCGACGGCATCGTGCGACAGCCCGTCCGGCAGGGTGAAGGCGCGGGTGAAATCCGCCGCCACGGGCGCGATGGCGAGGTTCGGGAAGTCGGCGGCCAGGGTCTCGGCCTCGCTGTGCAGGAACGTCTCGGAGACATCCACCGGCACGTAGGCGGCGAGGTCCGGTCGGTGCACCAGGAGGCGACGCACCTTCACGGTTGAGCCGCTGCCGAGCTCGACCAGATTGGCTCGAGCCGGGAGGCATGCGGCGATCTCGGCACCTCTGGTATCGAGGATGCCGAGTTCCGTGCGGGTCGGATAATATTCCGGCTGGCGGGTGATGGCCTCGAACAGGTCCGACCCGGCCGCGTCGTAGAAATACTTCGCGGACAGGAATTTCTGCGGCGCCGAGAGGCCGGCGACGACGTCGTCCTCGAATTGCTGGCGGGCGTCCCGGGCAGCCAGGGGCTTCGCGTTCGTGAAGACGGGATTGATGGTCAACGCTGGAGTCTCCGGGACGCGGGCTTCAGTTCAGATGCGGATGTCGGACAAGCGGAGGCCCGTGAACTGCCAACGCTGATGCGGATAGAAGAAGTTCCGGTAGCCGACGCGGGCATGGCCTTCGGGCGTCGCCACCGACGAGCCGCGCAGAACGAACTGGTTCGACATGAACTTGCCGTTATATTCGCCGAGCGCCCCGTCCACGGGCCGGTAGCCCGGATAGGCCGTGTAGGCACTGCGGGTCCATTGCCAGACGGAGCCGAAGGCATCGGCGAGGCAACCGTCGCGGGCCGCCACTTCCCACTCGAACTCCGTGGGCAGGTCGCGTCCGGCCCAGCGCGCGTAGGCGTCGGCCTCGTAGTAGCTCACGTGGCTGACGGGCAGGGACGGGTCGATGGGCCGGATTCCGGCGAGCGTCATGGAAGCCCAGCCGGCTTCGTCCTGGCGCCAGTAGCCCGGCGCGTTCCAATCCTCGGCCTGGACCGCGAGCCAGCCGTCGGAAAGCCAGAGTTCGGGCCGGGTGTAGCCCCCATCGGCCATGAAAGTGAGCCATTCGGCGTTCGTCACGAGCGCGCGATCAAGGGTGCCGCCCTGGATCAGCACGTCGTGCCGGGGTGATTCGTTGTCGAACGAGAACCCCTCGCCGCCATGTCCAATCCGGGTGATGCCCCGGGCCAGGTCGACCTTGCCCGACGCGGCGGATGGCGCAGGAAAACGCCAGTCCGCGTCGTAGGCCGGGCCAAGGGGGTTTTGCGCGAAGGCATGCAGGATATCAGTGACCAGCAATTCCTGGTGCTGCTGCTCGTGATAGAGCCCGATTTCAAGAATCGGCAGCAGCGTTTCGAGGGCCGCCGCCGAGGCCTGCGCGAGAAGCGCGTCCACGGCGCGGTCGACATGCGCCCGGTAGCCAGCCACCTCCGCGGTCGTCGGCCGGGTGATGAGGCCGCGCAGGATACGGGGCTGACGCGGACCGGCGGCGACATAGTACGAGTTGAACAGGTAGTGCAGGCGCTCGTCGTAGAGCGCGTATCCCGGCAGGTGCGCCCGGAGCAGGAACTGCTCGAAGAACCACGTCGTGTGAGCGCGGTGCCACTTCGTCGGACTCGCATCCGCCATGGACTGGACCTGCTGGTCCTCCGGCGACAGGGGGGCGGCCCGGCGCTCGGTCTCGTCACGGACATGGTGGAAGGCAGCGATCCAGGCCGTGCGGTCGACGGGCTTGGCACCGAGATTCGGGGGCGGGAAAGCGGGGCGGCCGGACAACGCGGGTCCGGTGTCGCGAAACGCTGCGGTCGCTGCCATGCCGATGTCTCCAGAAGCTCGTGGTGTCGGAACATATGGTGGACGCGACATTCGGCAACGGCCGCCGGGCCGGTCGGTTCGTCGCGGTTCGTCGGGCTGGCGACGCGGTGTTCGAGGACGATCGCCTTTTTCGTGCCGTGGTCACATCCTCTTAACCGAGCGCCATCGACACTTGCTCCCTTGGTGGGGCGTCGGACCAGGTTCGGATGCGGAACAATCTCATGGCGGGCACGGCCACGATTCCCGTGGCGACGGGCGCGAACCCGACCCCGACGATCCTCGTGTTCGATTCGGGACTCGGCGGCCTCACGGTGCTGGAGCAGGTGCGCCGCGCCCGCCCGGACGCGGCCTACGTCTACGCGGCCGACGACGCCGCCTTCCCGTATGGCCGCCTGGACGAAGCAGCCCTCGTCGACCGGGTGCTCGCCGTGATGGACCGCCTCGTCGCGCTCCACCGGCCCGACCTCGTGGTCATCGCCTGCAACACCGCTTCGACCCTCGTCCTGCCGGCCCTGCGCCAGCGCTTCACGATTCCGTTCGTCGGCGTCGTTCCACCAATTAAACCAGCCGCGGAAGCGACGCGCTCGCGCCGGATCAGCCTGCTCGCCACCCCCGGCACGGTGGCGCGCACCTACACCCACGAACTCATCGAATCCTATGCCGCGGCCTGCGCCGTGACCCTGGTGGGGGCCCCGAACCTCGCCGGGTTCGCCGAGGCGGAGCTTGCCGGTACCCCCGTGGACGATGCGCGGCTCTCCGCAGAGATCGCCCCGTGCTTCAGTATCAGCGACGACGGGCGCCGTACCGACGTGGTGTGCCTCGCCTGCACGCATTACCCCCTGCTGCTGGCCCGTTTCCAGGCCCTGGCGCCATGGCCGGTCCTGTGGATCGACCCCGCTCCTGCCATCGCCCGCCGGGTGACGCAGCTCCTCGGCGCGCCGCCGCGTGGTATGGACCACCGCGCTGGCTCCATACTCGGCGCCTTCACGGGCGGCGCCGGGCTCACCGAGCCCCTGCGGGCCTCCCTCGCCCTGCGCGACGTCACCTCCGTCGCCGTCGAGGCGATGCCCCTCGGGCTCCAGTGAGAGCACTTTCCCGACGACGAAGCCGGCTCGGCATTGACGAGGGCACGGCCCTACTCTAGGGAAACGCACGTGACGGGGTCCCGACGAGGGGCCCCGAAACGTTTTCAAGCGCACCCGTGAGTCGGCTTCGGCCGCTCTGTCGTTCCGGGTCAGGCCATAGGGCCGGTCCGGAAAGAGGAGGGCGCGTTCCTCGATAGATCTCCGTTGCGAGAGGAACCGCGATGTCAAAACGTATTCAGGCGAAGCACAAGCTCGATCGCCGCATGGGCCAGAACATCTGGGGCCGCCCGAAGAGCCCCGTCAATCGCCGCGAGTACGGCCCAGGCCAGCACGGCCAGCGCCGCAAGGGCAAGATGTCCGACTTCGGCACTCAGCTGCGCGCCAAGCAGAAGCTGAAGGGCTACTACGCCAACATCACCGAGAAGCAGTTCCGCCGCTACTACGCCGAGGCCATCCGTCTCCGGGGCGATTCGGGCGAGAACCTGATCGGCCTGCTCGAGCGTCGCCTCGACGCCGTGGTCTATCGCGCCAAGTTCGTGCCGACCCCGTTCGCCGCGCGCCAGTTCGTCAACCACGGCCACGTCAAGGTCAACGGTCAGCGGGTGAATATCGCCAGTTACCTCGTGAAGACCGGCGACGTGATCGAGGTCAAGGATTCCTCGAAGCAGCTCGAGATCGTCGTCGTGGCTTCGCAGCTCGCCGAGCGTGACGTGCCGGATTACATCGAGGTGGATCACGCCAAGATGACCGCCCGCGTCACCCGCATCCCCAACCTCGGCGAGGTACCCTACCCCGTCCAGATGGAACCGAACCTCGTGATCGAGTTCTATTCGCGCTGATCCGACCGGATCGCCGCCGATGCGAAAAGGGCCGCCCCATGGGGCGGCTCTTTTTGTTGGTCGGGCGTCCCTTCGCGAGGCGTGGGTTTGGTGGGCGCCGTTTTGCATCGGCCCTTGCCGAGACCCGGCGTCCACGCTTGGCCGATGTCTAACGGGGAAGAGAGGGGCGATCCTTCAGGTTCCGAGCGCGCAACGCCTCCGACGCCTGCTGCGCGCTCGGCGGCATCTCCTGGGCGCGGGCGCCATCCGGAGCGAGGAGACCGGGGCCCGCGTCGGTCCGGTCCCGACCGGACAAGGCATAACCTGCGTTCACGCCCGCATAGGCACCGGTAAAGGCTTCCGGCCAGGCCGGGACGGCCAGGGCCGCGAGCCAGATCAGGCTGAGCGGGACGATTCGCATGGTCTCTCCACCTGGAAATTCGGGGCTGAAACGCGAAACGGCGGCCCCGGGGGACCGCCGCTCGCTCGAACTGAACTCGGAACCATGGCCAAAGGACGGCCAGGCTCACAGATCAATCGTCGACGTTGATGCTCTGGGCCTCACGACCCTTCTGACCCTCGACAACACCGAGCACGACCTGCTGGCCTTCGGCCAGTGATTCGAGGCCGGCGCGCGACAGGGCTGAACGGTGCACGAAAACGTCCTTGCCGCCATCGTTGACGGACACGAAGCCGAAGCCCTTGGCCGGATCGTACCACTTCACGGTGCCGCTCATCTCCGTGGATGGGCCGCTGGCGAAGCGTCCGCCGCCACGGTCGCCGCCGCCAGCGCTGCCGTAGCGATCGCCGCCACCGGCGGGGGCGCCATAACCACCACGGTCGCCGCCGAAGCGGTCGCCGCCGCCGAAGCCGCCGGTACGGGGCGGACGCGCATCGCGCATGGGGGCCGCCTCGGCCGTGGAGGTGTCGACGCTGGTGACGTCGGTCACCTGCGGACCCTTCTGGCCCTGGGCCGTATGGACCGTCAGGCGCGTGCCGGGCAAAAGGTCGGCATGGCCTGCGGCTTCGACGGCGCGGATATGGAGGAAGGCATCGCCCGAGCCGTCAGCCAGCTCGACGAAACCGAAGCCCTTCTCCTTGTTGAACCACTTGACCGTCGCATCGCGCTCCGGTCCCGAGGGGGCTGCCGCCGCGCGCGACGGGGCGCGGTCGAAGCCGCCGCCACCGCCGAAGCCGCCACCGTAGCCACCGCCGCTCGGCGGAGCCTGATCGGGCCAACGCGGCTCGGCTCCACCCTCATCGAAGCCGCGCTTCTGCGGCCCCCTGAAATCACGACCACGTCCCATAGAAAGCTCGCAAAAACCGTCCGCCGACCATCATTTGTGAATACCGCGTGCGCGCCATCCCAGACAGCCCACGCTCCGCACTATCATTACCCCCGGCAGCGGTGACCAAGAATAACGCCTTAGTCCTGACTGAAACGCGCCACTCTCGCAAGGTCCATTTCGGCGCCCGAGCGACGGTTCCCTTAATTTTGTGCGGCAAAATGCGTAGCGGGTCGGGGTGGGTGCAGAAAGACTGTGGGAAGGTTTGGTTCCGATCGCCCTTGTACGTCGAACGCGGGCGGATTTGGGTCCGACGTTAGGAAAGCGAAAAGGCTCGTGGGTTAAGGGTGATGCCGGGCCGATCCGAGTGAGCGGACCGGAGCCGAATGCTGCCGCATGATCGCCACACCAACGTTTCCGGACCTGTCCGCCCTGGTCGTGGACGAAAGCTTGTACATCCGCCGTATTGTGCGGGACATGCTCATGCGCGTCGGCATCAAGCGCGTCCTCGAGGCTCCCGACGGGGCCGAGGCGCTCGGGGTGCTGGCAGAGAGCAAGCCGGACATCACCATCATCGATTGGGATCTGGCAATTCTCTCGGGTGAAGAGTTCATTCGTCTCGCCCGCACACCGACCACATCGCCTTCTCCGACGGTCCCGATCATTCTGATGCTCGCTCAGCCGCGCCGCAACGTGGTCGACCGTGCGATCTCGCTCGGGGTCAACGAGATCATCGCCAAGCCCTTCTCGCCGAAGACCCTTTGGTCGCGCCTCGACGAGGTGATCCACCGGCCGCGCCCATTCTCCCAGGTCAAGAGCCTGCTGCGGCCAGTGCCGCGGCTCGCCGCCGCCGGCAAGGCGTAGCCTGACCGACGCAGAAGCGCCGCGCCAAGGGCGATCCGCGCAACGAATCCAGGGCTTTGCAGTTTGCCCGCGACACCTGTAGCGTGGAGCCTGAATGATGATCCGGCTCTCCGCCTGGGATCACGCGGAAGGACTTCGGCACAGCCGATGCGGGAAGAGAGTGCCGCGACCATCCCGGCCCGCTCCATGGCCGGCCCGATCACCCCCACGGTCGCGCCAGGGGAAATGCAACGATCCGGAACGCAGGCCACCACCCACCGGCCGCCGCGGCGGAACGCTTACGCCGCCCTCGATCTCGGCACCAACAATTGCCGTCTCCTTATCGCCGAGCCCGCATCCCACGGGTTTCGAGTCATCGATGCGTTCTCGCGCATCGTACGCCTCGGCGAAGGCCTCGGAAATGCCGACCGCCTGAGTGAGCCCGCCATCGAGCGTACCATCGATGCCCTTCGTGTTTGCCGTGCGAAGATGCAGGCGCGCGGTGTCGTACGCGCCAAGATCATCGCCACGGAAGCCTGCCGGCTCGCAGTGAACGGCGCGGCTTTCGTCGAGCGCGTACGCGACGAGGTCGGTCTCGATCTTGAGATCGTCGATCGTCAGACAGAGGCTTACCTTGCGGTCACTGGCTGCGCGGCTTTGGCCGACCCCTATGCCGAATCGGTGGTGATCTTCGATATCGGTGGCGGCTCCACGGAGATCGCATGGCTCGACGGCGCGGCCACGAACCCGTCCACCGACCCGACCCTGCGCATCCGCGCCTGGGACTCCCTGCCGGTGGGCGTGGTCACTCTCGCGGAGCGTCACGGCGGCGCCGACGTGACGCGCCTGACCTTCGAAGGCATGGTGGAAGAAGTGGCCGACATGCTCGCCCGCTTCGCGATCCGTGCGGCGCCCGCCGCCAATGCCCGGCACTTCCACCTGCTCGGCACGTCGGGAACGGTGACGACGCTCGCGGCCATGCATCTGCGCCTCGCCCGTTACGAGCGTCGCCGCGTCGATGGCCTGTGGATGAGCGACGGCGAGGTCGGGGGCGCCATCGACGACCTCCTCGACACGCGTCTCGACCAGCGGGCGGACAATCCTTGCATCGGGCGTGACCGGGCCGACTTGGTGCTGGCGGGGTGTGCGATCTTGGAAGCAATCCGGCGGGCGTTCCCATCCGATCGCCTGCGGATCGCCGATCGCGGCCTTCGCGAGGGGCTCCTGATGAACATGATGCGTGAGGACGGCGTGTGGCGCCGTGGGGGTTACCGGTGAGTGACAGGCGTGGTGCCGGTGCAGGGTTGCGCGGCGAACTCAAGCAACGGGTGAAGACCGGGCGCGGTCGTACGGCTTCGCAGAAACGCTGGCTGGAGCGCCAGCTGAACGATCCCTATGTCGCCCGTGCGAAACGCGAGGGCTATCGCTCGCGGGCCGCCTTCAAGCTCATCGAGATCGACGAGCGCTTCAAACTCCTGAAGCCCGGCCAGCGTATCGTCGATCTGGGCGCCGCCCCCGGCGGCTGGTCGCAAGTGGCGGCTAAGATCGTCGGCGACACCGGTCGCATCGTCGGGATCGATCTCCTCGAAATCGAGCCCATGGCCGGTGTCGAGTTCATCACCCTCGACTTTCTCGACCCTGCGGCACCCCAACTGCTCACCGGCCTGCTTGGCGGGCCGGCAGACCTGGTCCTGTCTGACATGGCTGCCAATACCACCGGCCACAAGCAGACCGACCACCTGCGCATCATCGGTCTGGCCGAGACGGCCGCCGAGTTCGCCCGTGAGATTCTCGCCCCCGGTGGGTCTTACCTTGCGAAGGTTTTCCAAGGCGGTACCGAAGGCAGCCTTCTCGCTGATCTGAAGCGCGATTTCGCCAGTGTGCGGCATGTCAAGCCGAATGCCAGCCGTGCCGATTCGAGCGAACTCTACGTTCTCGCCTCGGGCTATCGTGGTGGGCGGCGATCGGACGACGCGGAAGAAGCCTGAGAACTCTCGGCTCCGGCCGGGTTGTTCCTCGGCTGATCCGAAAGGTCCGCCGACCCGACACATTGCACGGATGTCCGAGCGACGCCGAGTGCGCGACGCACAAAGCACGCGGCTTGCCTAGCCAGCCTGGAAGTATCTTGCATTCAAATGCTGGGTTTATTCAAATTAAAGGTGCGGCCTGCGATTTAATGGCAGTCAAAGTCGCGACCGATTTCAGAAAATCTTCATTTCTCATGGTTAGACCAGATCGATGCTCTTTCCGAAATCGATCGGGTAATATCGATGACACAATTCAGATTGTCGATCCGGACTCGTCTGATCGGTGCTTTCGCGATCGTAATCGTTCTCATGACCGGTATCGGGGTGGTGGCGCTGCAGGCCACGCGTACCATCAATGATCATCTCGTGCAGGTTCAGTCGGATTCTTTGCCGAGCGTGGCGAAGGCTGGCGAAATTACATCCTGGATGGCGCGTTACGCTATCAGTGTCTATCGCCACAGTGCGCTCCTCGACCCGGATTCCAAGAAGCGGGCCGACACCGAGCTTGATGAGCGTGGGGCTCATGTGGCGAAGGTGGTCGGAGAGTACGCGGCTCTCATCAGTTCGCCCGAAGAGCGAGTCTTGTACGACCGGATCAAAGCCAATTGGGCTGCCTATCAGGTTGAGGTCACGGAGATCCTGGCGCTGTCACGCAGAGGCTTGAACGAGGATGCTTTCGAGCGCCTCCAGGGCAAAGCCTCCGAACTCCAACGCTCGTCGATCGACACATCCAACGAGTTGGCCGCTTTGAACAGCAGCCTCGCCGCACAATCACGCCTCGCGAGCGAGCAGGCGTTCGAGCGAACTGAAACCATCGTGCTGACCGTGGTCGGAGGCGGGCTCGTCCTGTCGATCTTGCTCGCAGTCTTCATCATTCGAGGCATTTCCGGCGGGATCGGTGCCGTCGTCCGGCCAATGACCGCGCTCGCGGAAGGCGATCTCACCGCCGTGATCCCGAACCAAGGCAATGGCACCGAGATCGGCCGCATCGCCGACGCCGTTCAGGTCTTCAAGGACGGTCTCATCCGCATGAAGCATCTGGAGGAGGAGACCACTTTGGCGCGTGCCGGAGCCGAGGCCCAGCGCCGGCAAGGCATGCGTGACATGGCCGATTCGTTCGAACGGGCGGTCGGTGGAATCGTCGGTTCGGTGGGAAGCGCTGCAGCCGAGCTCCAGGCGACGGCTCAGACAATGACCGCGACGGCGACTCAGGCGGGCACTCGGTCCGTCTCCGTCGCAGCGGCGGCCGAAGAGGCTGCCATCAACGTTCAGACCGTGGCGGCCGCGGCGGAAGAACTCGGTTCGACGGTCCAAGAGATCGGACGGCAGGTCCAGGGCTCGGCCCACCTGGCGGAGGTCGCCGTGCGCGAGGCTGGTGCAACCGCCGCCCTGGTGCAAGATCTCAGTGGCGCCACCGCCCGGATCGGCGACGTGGTCAAACTCATCGCCGATATCGCGTCGCAGACCAACCTTCTTGCCCTGAACGCAACCATCGAGGCGGCGCGAGCTGGCGAGGCCGGACGCGGATTCGCGGTGGTCGCGGCGGAGGTCAAGGAGCTCGCGAGTCAAACCGCACGCGCAACCGAGGAGATCGGCAGCCAGATCGCCCGCATCCAGGGGGCGACGGGAGACAGCGTGACCGCCATCGCCGGGATCCGCGGTCGAATCGGCGAGATCAGCACCGTCGCGATCTCGCTTGCGGCGGCCGTGGGACAACAGGGTGAAGCAACCCAGGAGATCGTCCGAAACGTCTCCCAGGCGGCTGCGGGTACGGGCGAGGTGACGGTGAACATCGCCGCTGTCGCGTCGGCCGCCGAGGAGACCGGTACGGCCGCCACTCGGGTTCTTGCGTCGGCCTCCGACCTGTCGCGTCAGTCCGGCCATCTCAGTGCCGAGGTCGAGCGGTTCCTCGCCAGGGTCCGCGCCGCCTGAGCGGTTCAGAGCGCCTCCGTTCTTGCCGCGATGCCACGGTCGGTGCCTAGGGTGCTGGAAACGACCACGCGATTCACCATCTGAGTAGCGGCGGCAGCCTGCCGCCCAGATGGAAGGATCCCATGCATGACCACCGAGCGCGCTGTGCTGGCAGGAGGTTGTTTCTGGGGGATGCAGGACCTCATCCGTAAACAGTCGGGCGTCATCGCGACGCGGGTCGGTTATTCCGGCGGTGAGGTGCCGAACGCAACCTATCGCAATCACGGCCGTCATGCCGAAGCGATCGAGATCCTGTTCGACCCTGAGGTGATCGGCTATCGCAAGCTTCTAGAGTTCTTCTTCCAGATTCATGATCCGACCACGGTCGATCGGCAGGGAAACGATCGGGGACCGGGTTACCGATCGGCGATCTTCTACGAGAGCGAAGCGCAAAAGGCAGTGGCCGAAGACACCATCGCCGATGTCAATGCATCCGGGTTATGGCCCGGCAAGGTGGTGACTGAAGTCTCGCCCGTCGGGCCATTCTGGGAGGCCGAACCAGAGCACCAGGACTACCTGGAGCGCATTCCGAACGGCTACACCTGTCACTTCATACGGCCGAACTGGACGCTGCCGCGCCGGGCCGACGCTGCCTGACGCGGTCCGCAATGGGGCTCGCGCCGCCGTATCGTTGCGGCCGGTGCGCGCTCCCGTTGCGTACGCGCTCGGGACCGTTGGACATTCAGTTGACACGACAGTCAACAGGAAGAACCGTCCGTTTCGATCGTGAATCGATCAGTATCGTCGTCACCATCGAAAGGGGCATCGATCGTGCCTGTGACGTCCGGCTTTGCTCCGGAGTTCGATTTCGGAATGGTCCAGCGTTCCCTATGCGGCTCGAAGGACCGGACTTGCTGGTCGATCATCTAACCCGCTGCCCAGTCGATGTGAGACGTTTTTTCCACCGAATCATTAGAATCCGATGCGTCCCGGATCGCTTCGCTTAACGAGGTCCGTGCACCTTTCTGTCCGAGACCAATGAGTTCTCCAACCGCCGCAGGTTGTCGGCCTTGAAGCCGCAGCCTGATGGGGGGCGTCCGGGAAAAGCGAGGAGCGGCACATGATCAGTGCGGTGTCGATCAGCAGCGGCGGCATAGCGGCGGCCACCCAACGGTTCGCCCAAGCCGCGGAGGGGATCGCCAGGATCGGCACGAGCCTGCCTGCGGCGGCACAGGTCGATCTGTCGACCACGGCGATGCAGCTTCTCGCGGCCAAGACGGACGTTTCCCTGAACACCGTGATGCTCCGCTCCTCGCTCGATATGGAGAAGCGTGTCCTCGATATTCTCGCCTGACCGCTTCCATCCTTGCCGGGAACACGCAAAGCTCCTAAGAGCCAAGGGCGTCGAGAACGCGTCGGGGTGTAGCGCAGTCTGGTAGCGCATCTGGTTTGGGACCAGAGGGTCGTAGGTTCGAATCCTATCGCCCCGACCATTTTTCGACTGGTAACCCGAGACCGTTGGGAATCGTCCGATGTCGAGCGCCCGGATCTATCAACCTGCGAAGGACGCGTCGCAGTCAGGGCTCGCCCGCACGAAGGTTTGGGTCCTCGAATTCGACCAAAGCGCACCGCGTGAGACCGACCCGCTGATGGGATGGACGAGTTCCTCGGATATGCTCCAGCAGGTCCGCCTGGAGTTCGAGACGCGCGACGAGGCCATCGCTTATGCCGCGCGTGCCGGCTTATCCTACCGGGTCGAGGAGCCTCAACAACCGATCGTTCGGAAGGGGCTGTCCTACTCCGATAACTTCAAGTTCAATCGTACGGCGCCTTGGACGCATTGAGCGCAGCTGTGTCTATTCCGGTCAGAGCTGCATCAGTATCGTCACTGCACCGAAGATCAGCACTGCGGTAACCGTCACGGCCAACAGGATCAGCGCAGCGCGCGATTCGCGAAGATCGTTCTCTGTCATGGCCCCAGGCTAGCGCCAGCAACTTACAAAGCCAATGACTTAATCTTTGGTCTTTTGGCGTTCACGCCATGCCGCGTACGGATGATCTTCGGCGGGTACCGGGTGATGCGTCACCTGCATCGGTTGGTCAGCCAAGGGGCGGCAGAGTTCGGCGTAGATGCCCGCACTGATGAGGCCGTAGGTTTCGGCCTCCTCCGCTGTATAGGCGAAGTAGGCTTCGCGGATGCCTGCGAGTCGCATGGCGGCATGGCACATCGGACAGGGACGTCCGCTCGCATAGACGACACAATCGTCGAGCTTTGCCGATCCCAGAATGCGGCTCGCCTCCCGGATCGCAACCATCTCGGCATGATCAGTCGGATCCCGCGTCTCGGCCGTGCGATTGACGGCACGTACGAGGACAGCCCCGTCCCGCACGATCACGGCCCCATACGGACGGCCTTCGGCGAGCACATTGCCGTGGGCCAGCGTGACGGCGTCGAGAAGATGGGCTTCATGGGTCATGGCTGAAGGCTCTCCAGGGCCGGGCTTCAAAACGGATGGTCAGAATGCGTAGCGGACGGTGCAGTACGGCATCCGTTCGCTGAGGAGTGCGGTGAAACGGGCGAGCCACCGGCCTTTCCAGCCTGTGCGGTAGCGCAGATTGGTACCCCCACCCTGGGAGATCTTGGCTTCCTGAATGTCGGGGCGCCAGAGGAGATCCTCGGCCTTGGGATGCCAACCCAGATTGACCGCATGCAGATCGGCATTGTGGGTCAGCATGATGATCTCGGCTTTCACCTGCGCCCGCGCTGCGCGCCCGATCCCATCATCGATCGCTGTGAAGAGCTCAGCCCAGTCCGCTTCCCAGCCTTCGTAAAGGATGACCGGCGAGAAATTCAAATGGACTTCGTAACCGGCGGCCACGAAGTCGTCGATGGCGGCGATCCGCTCTCGAATCGGGCTCGTGCGGACGTCGACGATACGGGCGATGCGCTCGGGCATCAGCGAGAACCGAATGCGGGTCTTTCCCTGCGGATCGTAGGCGAGAAGGTCGCGGTTCACCGCCTTGGTTGCGAAGGACGCCTTTGCGTTGGGCAATGCGCGGAACAGGCCGATGAGGTCGCGCACGGTGTCGCTGATCGCGGCATCGACCGAAAGATCGCCGTTCTCGCCGAGATCGTAGACCCAGAGGGCGGCGTCGACGCTGTCCGGCGCGGACAAGGGCCCCTGACGCTCGGCATGCCGACGGATCGCGGCACAAACCGCCTCGACGTTGACGAACAGTGAGATCGGATTGGCGAATCCCTTACGGCGCGGCACATAACAATAGGCGCACGCCATAGCGCAGCCGTTCGACGTCGAAGGGGCAATGAAGTGAGCACTGCGCCCATTCGGACGCATGGCCAGCCCCTTCTTCACCCCCAGGACAAGTGTCGAGCGCTTGATCCGCACCCAATCGTCAACCGAGCCGGCGTTGCCGTGGAGGTCCGGAATGTTCCAATGTGACGGTACCTGGATGCGCTGTGCGTCGGGGAAGCGATCCAAGATCTCACGGCCGCGCGGAAACGTCGTGACTGCCGCCTCGTGATAGATCGTCCGAACATCGATGAAGTCGCGCGAGAGTCCCATTGAGGAGACATGGGACTCGGCGAGCCGGTGGCGACCCGCATGCAACCTGCTGGCTGTGGACACGTCGGCGCAGGACATCGACACCCATCAGAGGCGCGCCAGCAGCTCTGCTTTCTTGGACGAGAATTCCGCTTCCGTCAGCACTCCCTTGCGTTGGAGTTCGGCCAGTCGTTCCAGGGTCGTCAGAACCTCGTCGGCCGGGGATTGCGCGCGCGCCGGGCCCGCTTCCACCCGATGAATGGGTTCAGGCGTGAACGGCTTGGGCTGAAGGGTGGTATCTCGCTGGACGGGCGTGTCGAGTTCGGTGGAGGTCGATGAGGAAACGAACGATTCGCCACGATCGTCGTCGATCCGACGCAGGGATTCGAAAGGAATGGCCCCGTCAGGACCGGAGAACCGTAGGCCGCCAGTGCCACCCTGCTGCTGCGAAACCCCGGTGATGTGCTGCCCTGCCGTTCCATAGAGAATGACATTCCCATCCATCGCGATGGCGAGGCGTTGGGCATGCGGAAAATAAGCATAGCGCAGACCGTTTTGGGAGCCCGAAGTCGCGGGCCGTCCGAGGTGCTGCGGCCACCAGGCATCCGACGTGACGCTGGTGATTGGAAAGCCGACTGCCGGCAGGGCTTCGGCCAGAGTGCTGCACAATGCACCGACGCGGGCTTTGAGCTCCGCGTCGAACATGTTGCCGATCATCGTCATGCCACCCGAGGACCACTGACCGAAGCCGCCGAGTTCGCGGTGGTTGAACTGTGCCATGGTGCCGTTTCCGGCCTGTAAGGCATCGACGAGATGGCGGATGGCGTCGAGGCTTACTCCGTACCGGTCGGCGATGGTTTGCAGGCCGTTCGGTTGGTCGGTCATCGTTGAGTACCCCATGGGAGGGTGAGGCGATGCATCGGGAAGCGATCGATGCCGCCGAACTCCGTGATGCATCCTCGACCCCAGAATGGTGCCCCGCGCCAGGCTTCGCAACGCAAAAAGTTTTCTCGGGCGCGGACCTTCGAGGGAAGCGTGAGCGTTCCCGTTTCGGTTTTGGCGTGCCGACGTGCCCGATGAGAGCGCCGCATCGGGCAGGGCGCCGTCCCTGGAGCAGTTATGGCCGACGATTTTTCTCAGACGGGCAAGGCGTCCGCCACCCGCTCGCGTATCAAGGAAGGCTCACCCTATCCGCTGGGGGCAAATTGGGATGGGCTTGGGGTGAATTTCGCCCTGTTCTCGGCCCATGCCACGAAGGTCGAGCTCTGCTTGTTCGACGATGCGGGCGAACAGGAACTCGAGCGCATCGAACTGCCGGAGTACACGGACGAGATCTGGCACGGGTATCTACCCGATGCGAGGCCAGGTACCATTTATGGCTACCGCGTACACGGTCCATACGATCCGAAAGCCGGTCACCGCTTCAATCCCAACAAGCTGCTCATCGATCCATATGCCAAAGGTCTCGTTGGCTCCATCACCTGGAACCCGGCCCTGTTCGGGTACCAGATGGAGACAGGCGACGATCTGACCTACGACGAGCGCGATTCCGCGCCGTTCACCCGCCGTAGCCGGGTGATCGATCCGGCCTTCACCTGGGGGCGGGACCGCAAGCCGCATGTGCCGTGGGAGAAGACGATCTTCTACGAGACGCACGTAAAAGGCTTCACCAAGCTTCATCCGGCCGTTCCGGAGAAGCTGCGCGGCACGTATGCAGGTCTTGGGACACCGGCGGTGCTCGATTACATCAAGAGCCTTGGCGTCACGTCCGTCGAGTTGCTGCCGGTCCACGCCTTCGTGCAGGACGACTATCTCCAGGAAAAAGACCTGGTGAACTACTGGGGTTACAACACGATCTCGTTCTTCACCCCAGCCCGGCGTTATTCGGCAGTGCCTGATTTTGCCTTCTCCGAATTCAAGGAGATGGTCGCGCGCATGCATGGCGCCGGTCTCGAAGTAATCTTGGATGTCGTCTACAATCATACGGCGGAGGGCAACGAGAAGGGGCCGACGCTATCCTACAAAGGTGTCGATAACGCTTCGTATTATCGCTTGATGCCCAAGGAGCCGCGTTACTACATCAACGACACCGGCACCGGGAATACCTTCAATCTTTCCCACCCGCGGGTTCTGCAACTCGTTACCGACTCGCTACGCTACTGGGCGACCGAGATGCGCGTCGACGGATTCCGGTTCGATCTTGCGACGATCCTCGGCCGCGAGCCCCATGGGTTCGACGAAGGGGGCGGGTTCCTCGATACCTGTCGCCAGGATCCCGTGCTCAATTCCGTCAAACTGATTGCCGAGCCCTGGGATTGCGGCCCCGGCGGCTACCAGGTTGGCGGTTTTCCACCCGGCTGGGCCGAGTGGAATGACCGGTACCGTGACGACGTTCGCGGCTTCTGGCGGGGGGATCTCGGCTTGCTTCCGTCGCTTGCGTCCCGAATCACTGGCTCAGCGGACAAATTCAACAAGCGCGGGCGCAAGCCCTGGGCATCGGTGAACTTCCTAACCGCCCATGATGGTTTTACGCTGAACGATACGGTTTCGTACAACGACAAGCACAACATGGCGAATGGGGAGAACAACCGAGACGGGCACTCCCACAACCTCTCCAACAATTACGGCGTGGAAGGGCCGACGGAGGATCCGGAAATCCGGGCCGTGCGCCTGCGCCAGATGCGCAATATGATGGCGACGCTGTTTCTGTCTCGAGGCACGCCGATGCTGCTCGCTGGTGACGAGTTCGCCCGGACCCAGAACGGCAACAACAATGCCTATTGTCAGGACAACGAGATCTCTTGGCTCGATTGGGGCGCCATCGGCCCAGAGGAGCGCGACCTCACCGAGTTCACGCAGCGGCTGATGATTCTTCGTGAATCGTTGCCGATTCTCACCCGTGGGCGGTTCCTCACCGGTGAGTTCGACGAGGAACTCGGTGTACGCGACGTGACGTGGCTAACCCCGGCCGGCACTGAGATGACGCCGGAGAACTGGTCGCAGGGTGATGCTCGGTCACTGGCGGTCGTTCTCGACGGCCGGGCGCAGGTCTCGGGTATCCAGCGCCGGGGCGGCGACGCCACGTTGCTGCTGCTCTACAATGCCTACCACGATCTCGTGTCGTTCACTTTGCCGGCAACCATAGGCGCTTCCGCGTGGACGCGCCTCCTCGACACCAATCTGCCTGACAGTCAGGAAGTGGTCAGCGTACCGATCGGCGAACGCTACGATGTCACGGGTCGCTCGATGCTTATGTTTGTGCTCAAGCCCGAGGAGGTCGAGGACGCCGAGGTGACCGAGATGGAGCGTTCATACCAGCATGTGATGCAGGCGTTCGAGCGCGCCAACATCGACAGCGTCCGCTTCGGCGCGCGCAAGGATTGATGTGGGTCCGGGACGGTGCTTCGTTCGCATCGTCCCGCTTGTCGTCTACGCACGCATGCTAACGGACATAGCCCTGCAGCGAACCGAAGGTGCGATAGGCGAGTTGAGCTCGTGAAGGTCAGGCATCCTCGAAACCCCGATTGTTGCGTCATGTTCGCTCTGTGGATCAGGGAGCGTCGTTGGGGCGGGGAGCGACGGAAGGAGACAAGGCGGTGCCGCAGGGAGACAAGTCGCGCTACACCGATAAGCAAGTTCGTAAAGCCGACCACATCGCGGAGTCGTATGAGGCCCGCGGTGTTCCGGAGGATGAAGCCAAGGCTCGTGCCTGGGCCACCGTGAACAAGGACGACGGTGGTGGAAAGAAGCCTGGCGGAGCCGGCCGCGGCCGCTCGACTGATCATCCGGCTGCCAGGAAAGGCGGCGAAATTGGCGGCAAGGCGTCTGCAGCGCGTACGGCGGAACAGCGCTCGGCCTCGGCGAAAAAAGCTGCCGAGACGCGCAAGCGGAATGCCGCCAACGCCTGAAACGCAGCCCTGCCCGATGCAGGGCCGCGCTCGGCTTCGGATCAGGCCATCGCGGCTTTGAGGTGCTGATCGACCTTGTCGAGGAAGCCTGTGGTCGAAAGCCATTTCTGATCAGGGCCGACGAGAAGGGCGAGGTCCTTGGTCATGAACCCGGCCTCGACGGTATCGACGCAGACGGTCTCCAGGGTCGTGGCAAACTTGGCCAGATCCGCGTTTCCGTCGAGCTTGGCCCGGTGCGCGAGGCCCCGCGACCATGCGAAGATCGACGCGATGGAGTTGGTCGAGGTCTCCTTGCCCTTCTGGTGTTCTCGGTAGTGCCGCGTCACCGTACCGTGAGCCGCCTCGGCCTCGACGGTCTGGCCGTCTGGGGTGAGGAGCACGGAGGTCATCAGGCCGAGCGAGCCGAACCCCTGCGCCACGGTGTCGGACTGCACGTCGCCGTCGTAGTTCTTGCAGGCCCAGACGTAGCCGCCCGACCACTTGAGGGCCGAGGCCACCATATCGTCGATGAGGCGGTGCTCGTAGGTGATGCCGGCGGCATCGAACTTGGCCTTGAACTCGTTCTGGAACACCTCCTCGAACAGGTCCTTGAAGCGGCCGTCATAGGCCTTGAGAATCGTGTTCTTGGTCGAGAGGTAGACCGGATACTTGCGGTTGAGGCCGTAGTTCATCGAGGCGCGGGCGAAATCGCGGATCGAATCGTCGAGGTTGTACATCGCCTGGGCGACGCCGGGGGAGGGGAAGTTGAACACCTCCCGCTCGATGACCGTGCCGTCCTCGCCCTCGAACTTGATGGTCAGGCGGCCCTTGCCCGGCACCTTGAAATCGGTCGCCTTGTACTGGTCGCCGTAGGCGTGGCGGCCGACGACGATGGGCTGAGTCCAGCCCGGCACGAGGCGGGGCACATTCTTGCAGATGATCGGCTCGCGGAAAATCACGCCGCCGAGGATGTTGCGGATCGTGCCGTTGGGCGACTTCCACATTTCCTTGAGGTTGAATTCCTTTACCCGCTGCTCGTCGGGGGTAATGGTGGCGCACTTCACGCCCACGCCGTGGCGCTTGATCGCCTCGGCCGCCTCGACGGTCACCCGGTCGCCCGTGGCGTCGCGGTGCTCGACTCCGAGATCGTAGTACTCGAGGTCGAGGTCGAGATAGGGATGGATGAGCTTGGTCTTGATCTCGCTCCAGATGATCCGGGTCATCTCGTCGCCGTCGAGTTCGACGACGGGCTTGGCTACCTTGATCTTATCCATCGCGTGTCAGGCCTTCCGCAAAAATCCCGAGGGGCCCCATGCAAATGCCGTGCGGCCGCGGGCAGGGTCATAGCGCGGGCGTTCCAACGGCGAAAGCCGCCAGGGACCCATCACGCCGTGACAGGGGACGGCATCTGTCAGGTGGGGGCCGGGGCTGGACATTCGGTGCGCAAGGGGGGATCTGGCTACCATCACGCAACGAGACGGAACGGGAAAACCCATGAGCGAACGCATCATCCTGCGAGCCGGCGAGGCCCTGGTCGCGGGTGGCCCGCCCAACACCGCCGCCGAGCCGGAAGTCATCATCGGGGAACTCGATGGGCCCGTCGGCACCGCGCTCGCTACACTGACGGGCGATCAGGTGGTGGGACACAGCCGCGTCTTTGCGCTGCTGAATACGGATATCATGGTCCGGCCGGTGACTCTGTGCGTGTCCAAGGTCAGCGTGACAGAGAGCAAGTACACCTCAATCCTCATGGGCACCGTGCAGTTCGCCATCGCCAATGGGGTGCTGGACGCTGTGCGGCTCGGCTACATTCCCAAAGACAGAGCCAACGATCTCGGGATCATCTGCTCGGTCTGGCTGAGCCCCGGTGTGATCGAGGCCGAGACCGTCGATCACAAGGCCCTGTTCGAAATCCAGCGGAAGGGGATGACGGAGGCTATCCGCAAGGCGATGTCCAACGAGCCGTCCATCGACTGGCTTCTGGAGAACCAGGACAAGATCATTCACAAGTACTACCAGATGGGTCTCGACGGGAAAATCTAGTCCGATGCCGAGCGCGCCTGTCGTCGTCCTCGTCGAGCCGCAGCTGGCCGAGAACATCGGCATGGTCGCGCGTGCCATGGCGAATTTCGGCCTGTCCGAACTCCGGCTTGTTGCGCCGAAGAATGGCTGGCCGAAGAAGGGTGTGCGCGAGGCGGCTTCGGGCGCGACCCACATCCTTGATGGTGCGGCGGTGTTCGACACCGTCGCGGAGGCCATCGCCGACCTTCACTATGTCCTAGCTACGACGGCGCGCGAGCGCGGGCAGATGAAACGCGTCGTGGGGCCCGAGGACGCCATGCGCAACGTCGCTGCCCGCGCCGGCCAGCGGACCGGGATCCTGTTCGGGCGCGAACGGGCGGGCTTGAGCAACGACGAAGTCTCCCTCGCCGACGCCATCGTGACGTTCCCGGTGACGGAGGAGTTCCCGTCTCTCAACCTCGCCCAGGGGGTCCTCCTCGTCGGCTACGAATGGCGCCGTGCGGCGGGGCTCGCGAAGCTGCCGTTCTCGGGCGAGATGCTGTCGCCGCCTGCGACCCGCGAGGCTATGGCGTCCCTCGTCGGGACCCTGGAGGACAGCCTGGCGACGGCCGGGTTCTATCCGCCGGAGAAGCGCGAGATCATCGCCCGCAACATGCGGGACATGCTGCACCGCATGGCGATGACGGAGCAGGACGTACGCACTTTGCGCGGCGCCCTTCGCGCCCTCAACGGCGGGCGTCATCGTCGAGGGTGATCGGCGGACGTAGCTTGGTTATTGCTCGATCAGTCTCGGCTTCCACCCTTTCGGAAGGCTGACGCGCCGCTTGCGGGTGCCGGTCACCATCGGGAGTATGGAAACAAGGCTGCGATCCTCGTCGCCCATGGAGCACGAGGTGTGCGCAGATGAGGAGCGGACCGCGAGACGAATTCAGCCGACCTGTGCCAGTGCCTGATCGATGTCGGCGATGAGATCTTCGGCGTTCTCCAAGCCGATCGAGAGGCGCACGGTCTCGGGCCCAACGAGCGCGGCGGCCTTCTCGTGCGGCAGCAGCTGGCGGTGCGTCGTCGTCGCCGGATGAATGGCCAGGGACTTGATCTCGCCGATGTTGACGAGGTGCGAGATGAGCCGGAGGCCCATGATGAACTTGACCGCCGCGGGCTCGCCGCCCTTCAGGGCGAAGGTGAAGATTGAGCCCGGTCCGTCCGGGACGTACTTCGCCGCCAGCGCTTCGCCGGCTTGACCGGGCAGGGCCGGGTAGCTGACCCAATCGACGGCGGGATGATCCCTGAGAAAGCCCGCCACCGCCTTGGCATTCGCACAGTGGCGCGCCATGCGCAGCGGCAGGGTTTCGATGCCCGTCAGCGTCAGGAAAGCGTTCATCGGCGAGAGGCCGGGCCCGAGTTCGCGCAGGCCGAACAGGCGACAGGCCACCGCGAAGCTGAAATCGGGAAAGCGCTCCGTGATGACGAGGCCGTCGTAATCTTCCCACGGCTCGGCGATGAGGTTGTAGCGGTCGCCCGCCGCCTTCCAGTCGAACGTGCCGGCGTCGCAGATCACGCCGCCGATGGTCTGACCGGAGCCGCCGAGGAACTTCGACGTCGAGTGCATGACGATGTCGGCGCCATGCTCGATGGGACGGATCAGCGCCGGGGAGGCGAGGGTGTTGTCGACGATGAGCGGCAGCCTATGCCGACGCGCGACCTCCGCGATGCCCGCCAGATCCATCACGGTGGCACACGGATTCACGATGGATTCGCAGACGATGGCCTTCGTCTCGGGCGTGATCGCCGCTTCGAAATCCGCCGGGGTGAGACCCTGGGCGAATTGCGCCTTCATGTCGTAGCGCTTGTCGAGGCGGGTGATGAGGCCGAGGGAGCCGCCGAACAGGCGCGGGGAGACGACGTAGGCGTCGCCGCTGCGCATCAGCGTCATCAGGATGAGCAGGAGGGCCGACTGCCCGGACGAGACCGCCACGGCGGAGGCGGCACCCTCCAGGGCGGCGACGCGGCGCTCGAGGGCGGCCACCGTCGGGTTGGAGCCGCGCGAGTACGAGAACCCGGTCCGGCGCATGGCGAAGATGTCGGCGGCCTGCTCCGTCGACTCGAACACGAAGCCGTTGGTGAAGTAGATCGGCTGCACCCGGGCGCCCGTGGCGGGGTCGGGCGCCGCGCCGGCATGGATGGCGGCGGTGGCGAAGCGGTGGGGTCTGGTCTCGCTGGCCATGGGGCCTTTTCTCGAATTCTGTCAGGAAGTTAGGCGGCCCGGTGCACGAAGGCGCGCAGGGTGCGGACGAGGGTCGAGGGTTCGTAGGGCTTCGGGATGAACCGGGCGCCGTCCGGCATGTCGTGGGGCCCGGGCGTGCCCATGCCGGAGACGACGAGGACGGGGATGTCGGGCCAGCGATGGGCCACGAGGCGGGCGAGGGCGAAGCCGTCCATGGAGCCGCGCGGCATGTCGACATCGGTCATCAGCACGCCGACGTCGCTGCGATTCTCTAACACCGTCAAAGCCTTGTCGGCGTGGCTCGCCTCCACCACCGTGAAGCCCGCATCCGCCAGCGTGTCGGCCGCCTCCATCAGGAGCAGGCCGTCGTCTTCGACGAGGAGCACGACGGGCAAATCTTGAGGGAAGTCAGGGGAGTGCGTCATCGGCAGCCGGACGATCTCGCGCTACGGGGTGAGTGGGGCCTATTCCCCGTCATCCATGCCGTCAACAACGGGGCGCGGCGCACGATCGTTTCACCGGCGCGGGTATGACGCGGTGCGCCGGCGCAGGCGCCGATGCGCCGAGGATCGGCCCGGTCCACGCCCCGGCCCGCGCCGGCGCGCGCGCCCGATGCGCCGGGCTCAGGCCAACGCGGCATCGAGATCCTCGATGAGGTCGGCCGGATCCTCGAGACCGATGGACAGGCGCACCACCTCGGGTCCGGCGCCGGCCGTGATCTTCTGCGGGTCGGTGAGCTGGCGGTGAGTGGTGGAGGCCGGGTGGATCACCAGGGACCGGGTGTCGCCGATATTGGCCAGATGCGAGAACAGCTGCAGGTTCGACACGAGTTTGACGCCGGCTTCGTACCCGCCCTTGAGGCCGATGGTGAACACCGCGCCGGAGCCGAGGGGCGAGTAGCGCCGGGCGAGCCCATGGTAGCGGTCGGTCTCCAGGCCCGGATAGCTCACCCACGCCACGGCGGGGTGGTGCGCGAGGTGGTTGGCGATCGCCAGGGCGTTGTCGCAGTGGCGCTGCATCCGGAGCGGCAGGGTCTCGATGCCGTTGAGGATGAGGAAGGCGTTGAACGGCGCCAGCGCCGGCCCGAGGTCGCGCAGGCCGAGCACCCGGATCGCGATGGCGAAGGCGAAGTTTCCGAAATTCTCGGCGAGCACCATCTCGGCGTATTCGGGCCGGGGTTTCGACAGGGTCGGATAGCGGTCGTCGCCGGCCCAGTTGAAGGTGCCGCCATCGACCACGAGGCCGCCGATGGAGTTGCCGTGGCCGCCCAAGAACTTCGTCGCCGAATGCACGACGATGTCGGCGCCGTGCTCGAACGGGCGGATGAGGTACGGCGTCGCCATGGTGTTGTCGACCACCAGCGGAATGTTGTGCCGCTTGGCGATGTCGGACAGCGCCGCGATGTCCGTGACGACGCCGCCGGGATTGGCGATGGATTCGCAGAAGATCGCCCGGGTGCGGGGCGTGATGGCGCGCTCGAACGACGACGGGTCGTCCGTGTCGGCCCAGACCACGTTCCAGCCGAAGTTCTTGTAGGCGTGGTTGAACTGGTTGATCGAGCCGCCGTAGAGCTTGTTCGCTGCGATGAACTCGTCGCCCGGCTGCATCAGGGCGTTCATGGTGAGGAACTCGGCGGCGTGGCCCGAGGCGACGGCCACCGCGGCCGTGCCGCCTTCCAGCGCCGCGATGCGCTCTTCCAGCACCGCGTTGGTCGGGTTGGTGATGCGCGAGTAGATGTTGCCGAAGGCCTGGAGCCCGAACAGCGAGGCGGCGTGGTCGACGTCGTCGAACACGAACGACGCCGTCTGGTAGATCGGGGTCGCCCGCGCGCCCGTGGTCTTGTCGGGGGCGGCACCCGCATGGATCGCCAGGGTGTTGAAGCCGGGCAGGCGGTCGGTCATGAAATCCTCCTCGGGCCGGCGGGCCCGCAGCGGCACCGTTCTAGCGCCGGCCTCGACCCCAGCGAAAGGGGCTGGCCCCGTTCCGCTTAAACGAACATGCGTTCTTTGTAGCGGACGATCCCGGCAGGTCAAGCGCGGGCGCCCTGGGGCACGCGGCCACGGCCCGGAACCGCACCGCCCCGATGCGCGTGATCGGTGGAGCGAATGGAAGCCAACCCGGGAGATGGCGCGGTGGCCGAGCACGACGACGCGAGCACGTGGAAAGACTTCAAGGAGGCCGTCAACATGACCGCCTCCGCCCTGGAGAAGTTTCTCGACACCGACGAGAGCAAATCCGTCGGCCAGAAGGCGAAGGGCAGCGACGAGTCCACCGGCCACGCCTCCGGCCGCCGCATCGTCGAATTGCTGAACACCAGAAAAGCGGATCTCACGGAGGACGATTACGCGCACATGCGCAAGGTCGTCAGCTACATCCACCGCCACCTCGAGCAGGGCGGCCCCGACGACAAGGACGCCGTGAAGGATTCGCCCTGGCGCCTCTCGCTGATGAACTGGGGGCACGATCCGCTGAAGACGTGAGGGTCGGCAGAGATCGGGAGACGGGGAGAACTTGTCCGCCGCCCTGGCAAGAATGGTGCGGGTCCTCACACCTTCCAGGAGAGGGACAGGGTGAGGTGTGTGACCTTTTCGGAGAGGGACGACACCTCACCCCAACCCTCTCCTTCCAGGAGAGGGGGCCCGTCGCGCCTCACGCCAAGATGTAAGGCAACACGCGTCCAATCCGCGCTAGGCGCCCCCAAAAAGCTTCGCTAAAGCGGCGCCATGCGCACCGTCAGCCCGCCACCCGTTTCCGCCGCGCGGATTCTCATCGCCAGCTTCGTCGGCACGGCGATCGAATTCTACGATTTCTACGTCTACGCCACGGCGGCCGCCCTGGTGATCGGGCCGATCTTCTTCCCCCCCGGCGATCCGGCGGTGCAGACGCTGGCGGCGTTCGCGACGTTCTCCATCGCGTTCATCGCCCGGCCGCTGGGGGCGGCGTTCTTCGGACACTTCGGCGACCGGGTCGGCCGCAAGGCGACGCTCGTCGCCTCCCTGATGATCATGGGCCTGTCGACGGTGCTCATCGGCTGCCTGCCGACCTATGCCACCGCCGGGTGGTGGGCGCCGTTCGCGCTCTGCGTCCTGCGCTTCGGCCAGGGGCTGGGGTTCGGCGGCGAGTGGGGCGGGGCGGCTTTGCTCGCCGTGGAGAACGCCCCGCCGGGCCGCCGCGCCCTCTACGGCATCTTTCCACAACTCGGGGCGCCGGTGGGCTTCATCACCGCCAATCTCGGGTTTCTGGGGTTGGCCCTGGCGCTCAGCCCCGAAGATTTCCAGGCCTGGGGCTGGCGCATCCCGTTCCTGGCGAGCGCCGCGCTGGTCGGCGTCGGGCTCTACGTCCGGTTGAAGCTCACCGAGACCCCGATCTTCAAGGCCGCTCTGGAGAAGGCCGCGCCCGAGCGCGTGCCTCTGGCGGTGATCTTCACGAAGTACCTCCGCGCGACCCTGCTGGGCACCTTCGCAATGGTGGCGTGCTACGCGGTGTTCTACCTCTCGACGGTGTTCGCCCTCAGCTACGGCGTCTCGACGCTCGGCTTCACCCGGCCGACCTTCCTGCTGTTCGAGTGCGTGGCCGTGCTGTTCATGGCGCTCGGCATCCCGCTCTCGGGCTGGGCCGCCGACGCCTACGGCCGCCGCCCCGTCCTCCTCTCGGGCCTCGCCTTCACGGCCAGCCTCGGCCTGCTCATGGGCCCGATGCTCGGCAGCGGCCAGGGCGGCCTCGTGCTCGGGTTCCTGTGCCTCGGCCTGTTCGCCATGGGCTGGCTGTTCGGCCCCATGGGGGCCCTGCTGCCGGAGCTGTTCCCGACCCGCGTGCGCTACACCGGGGCCTCCGTGACCTACAACCTCGCGGGGATCCTGGGGGCGTCCGCTGCGCCGTATCTGGCGCAGCGGTTGAGTGAATGGGGCGGTGTGGGTTGGGTGGGGCTTTATTTGGCTGCGGCGGCTGGGGTTAGTTTTGTGGCTGTGGCGCTGATGGAGGAAACACGCCACACTGCTATCTGACAATATGTAGGTTATATCATCCCAAGTAATTGTTGCCAGGGCGATTCTATGAGCATTTCGAAAAATCCTGAAGGCGAAGTAGCGTCGGCAACTGACGTCCGAAGAAATGTTTCCGAAACAATACTCATATCGATTGTCATCGCTGTTGGAGTTAATCTTCTCACAAGCGCTGATATCTCAACATATCGAGGGGCATTCCTCGTGATATTTAGCGTTTCGGCAATAGTATATGGCATTTTCGTTATTGCGAAACGCGCCGTGCCAAGAGTCAACAAGATCTATAAAATTTTAGGAACTTTAATTATTTCCGATAAGACAGATAAAATCGTCATTATACCTCGCTATCGGTTCACTAGCGATTTGGCCGACTCGATGGAGGGATTATTTTTAGAGAATGGCGCTTATAAAGCATTATGGAACAGATCTGAAATAATTGATGTTAATACATACGAAACTCAAGCAGAGTTTAACTCGTTGCCAGCGCGGAATAAGTTTATCATTGAGGCAATAGAGTACTATGCATTAAGTTCACTTTCCTCGCATTTGTCGGGGTATTTCGAGTCGACTACAGCAAAGCAAAGCATATCCTCTGAAAAAATTGTCAATCTCTCACGGTCAGATATTCCAACTGTTCTCCTTACGAATCGATTTCTAGAATTATTCACGCGCCCAATGGAGGAGAGGGAGGCTTTTCAAGAAAGAAATACGGAGAATAAAGTAATGGTCCAAATTACGAAAGTATCTCATGGAACAGAAGATGGAACTATAGTTTCGGCGCGCAGCTCCGATGGAGCTATATTCGAGCATTTTGAGTTGATACTGCCGAAGAATACATTTATCACTCGAAATTTAAATAATTCAATTGACATCAAGAACAAAAAATTCCTGATAAATATCAGATCGGTTTTTGAGGGGTGGCATACAGTAACGGGCGGTCATTTCGATAAGCTATATCTCGGTGAGGATTTTCGGGAAATAAAATGTTATCAATGCTCTCTCGAAATATCGGTGAAGTTTCCATTTTTTACTTTAATGCGAAGTTCCGGATGGGAGTACTTATACTGGATTGAGTCTTGGATTAAAAAAGTTGACGATGACGTAAATTTCCAAAAATTTCAGGAACGCATAGGATGGGAGCAATCACTAACCAATGTAATTGTCACTAAAAACTTAAATATATTGAGAAAAAAAGCCGAAGAAAAACTCGCAGGGGCAATTGACGCGCCTCCCCAAGATGATTGATCGCTCGAATAGCAAATATTACTTATAAAACATCTCAATCTTCGGGCACCGATCCATCACCACCACAACGCCCTTCGCCTCCGCCCGCGCGGCGGCGGCGTCATCCCGCACCCCGACCTGCATCCAGAGAAAGCGCGGCAGCCAGGGCAGGGCGAGGGCTTCGTCCACCACGCCGCCGGCCGCGTCGGAACTGCGAAAGATCTCCACCATATCGACGGGGGCGGGCAGGTCGGCGAGGCGGGCGAGGACGGGCTGGCCCAGCAGCGTTTGCCCGGCGAGCCCGGGATTGATCGGGGTGACGTGAAACCCGCGTCCGAGCAGGAACGCCATGACGTGGTGGCTCGGCCGGGCGGGATTGGCCGAGGCGCCGACGAGGGCGATGCTCCGGGTCTCCGTGAGGATCCGGCGGATCAGGGCGGGGTCGTAGGCGTCGTGAGCGGACATGCCGCCATCTTGTCGGGCATGCCCCGGCATGCTGCAAGGTGGAACGGAGACCCGCCCGCATGTCCGACGCCCCCACCCTTGCTTTGTCCCTGCCCGAGACCGTGGCGTTCCTCGACGCGGCGTTTCCCCAGATGGCGGCGGGCGGGCGGACCTATCACCTCGTCGGCGTCGGCCCCTTGCGCGCGACCATGCGGATGGACCACCACGAGCGGCACCTGCGCCCCGGCGGCACGGTCTCGGGTCCGTCCATGATGGCGCTCGCCGATTACGCCCTCTACGCGGCGATCCTGGCCAACATCGGCCCCGTGGCGCTGGCCGTCACCACGAGCCTCAACTTCAACTTCCTGCGCAAGCCCGGCCCGAACGGGCTGGTGGCCGAGGCGCGCCTGCTCAAGCTCGGGCGCCGGCTCGCGGTGGGCGAGGTGGCGATCACGGCCCCCGATTCGGAGGACCTCGTCTGCCACGCCACCGGCACCTACTCGATCCCGCCGGAGCGGTGAGGCGCGGAGCCGTTCACCCAAGGGGACGATGGTTCGGGCGCGAACCGCGGGTCCCCTCTCCTTCCAGGAGAGGGAGCCCGGTCGTGCTCCTGAGAAACCGCGGCGCCACTTGCGAGGGGGCCAGGAAGGCTTGCGGTACCAGAATACCACTTCCACGAAACCGTTCAGACCATTGCGGTTTTTGGCGTTTCCCGGCCCTGAACTGCTTTCGGGCTTGACGCGCCCGCCGTCACCCCCTAGAGACCGTGCCAACGCCGTCGCGTCCCGAACGCGGCGGCGCACCCTTTTCAAGATCAGACTGGAACGTCACGGGATGAGCAGCGCGCAAAAGACCTTTTCGCTGAAGCCCGCCGATGTCGACAAGAAGTGGATCATCGTCGATGCGGAGGGCCTGGTCGTCGGCCGGCTCGCCTCCATCATCGCGATGCGCCTGCGTGGGAAGCACAAGGCTTCGTACACGCCCCACGTCGATTGCGGCGACAACGTCATCGTCATCAACGCCGAGAAGGTGAAGTTCACCGGCCGCAAGCGCGAGCAGAAGGTGTACTACCACCACACCGGTTACCCGGGCGGCATCAAGGAGCGGACGGCGAAGTTCATCCTCGACGGCCGGTTCCCCGAGCGCGTGGTGGAGAAGGCCGTGGAGCGCATGCTCCCGCGCGGCCCGCTGTTCCGCGAGATCATGGGCAACCTCCGGGTCTACAAGGGCACCGAGCATCCCCACACCGCCCAGCAGCCGCAGGCGCTCGACGTCGGCAGCCTCAACCGCAAGAACGTGAGCGCTTGATCATGGCGACCCTTCAGTCCCTCTCCGACCTCACCCGCGGCAACGTCGAGAACCCCGAGGACGCCGCCCCGGTCCACGTGCAGAAGCTCGATGCCCAGGGCCGCGCCTACGCCACCGGCAAGCGCAAGGACGCGGTCGCCCGCGTCTGGATCAAGCCCGGCAACGGCACCGTCGTGGTCAACGGCCGCGCCGTCGAGGTGTACTTCGCCCGCCCCGTGCTGCGCATGATCCTGCGCCAGCCCCTCACCATCGCCAACCGCGTCGACCAGTACGACATCACCGTGACGGTGCATGGCGGCGGTCTCTCGGGTCAGGCCGGCGCCGTGCGCCACGGCCTGTCCAAGGCCCTGACCTACTACGAGCCCGAGCTGCGCTCGCCGCTCAAGCGCGAGGGCTTCCTCACCCGCGACAGCCGCGTGGTCGAGCGCAAGAAGTACGGCCGCAAGAAAGCCCGCCGCAGCTTCCAGTTCTCGAAGCGCTGATCGGCCCATATCGGTCTTACGAAGAGGGCGGCGTCACAGCCGCCCTTTTTGCGTTCACTCAGCAGGAGCAGCCCGCGATGGCAAAACCCTTCCGGCGCGTCGAGGCCCCCGTGGCGAGCGCCGTCACCCTGTGCCTCGACCAGAAGGGCGGCGACGTGACGGGCGAGGTCAAACTCGCCGACGGCCGGCTGTTCAGCACCACCGGGCCGCTCCCCGTGGCCGAGGCCTTCGGCATCGCCGTGCATGTGGCCAACGAGGGCAGCCTCGAGATCGTGGTGATCGATCCCGGCGCCGTGTGGAAGCCGTCCTGGGGCGTGCTCGAAGGGTAGGGCCCTTTACGGGCGCGCGTCCGGCCCGGATGCGCGCTGCGACAGCAGCCCGTCGATGGCGGAGAACAGCAGGGCCCAGTCCACGGGTTTGGCCACGTGGGCATCCATGCCGGCCGCCCGGCAGCGGGCGATCTCCTCCGCCATGGCGTTGGCGGTGAGCGCCACGATGGGCAGTCGCGCGCGGCCTTCGTCGGCCTCCGCCCGGCGGATCGCCCGCGTCGCCGCCAGACCGTCCTGGCCGGGCATCTGCACGTCCATGAGCACGAGGTCGAAGGGCGGCTCCGTCGCCACCGCGCTCACCGCCCGCTCGCCGTCGCCCACCACGGTCACGGCGTGGCCCTTCTGGCGCAGTACCGTGCCGATGATCTCCTGGTTGATGGGGTTGTCTTCCGCCAGCAGCAGCCGCCGCGCCAGGGGCGCCGGGGCCGTCAGCGCCGTCCGCCCGGTTCCGGCATCGGCCGCCTGCGCCAGGGGCAGGGGCACCGTGAACCAGAACGTCGAGCCCTCGCCCACCCGGCTGGTGGCGCCGATCTCGCCGCGCATGAGGCGCACGAGGCGGCGGCTGATGGCGAGGCCGAGGCCGGTGCCGCCGTATTGCCGCGAGATCGAGCCGTCGGCCTGCGAGAAGCGCTCGAACAGGTGGGGGAGGGCGTCGGCCGCGATGCCGATGCCGGTGTCGACCACCTCGATGGTGACGAGGGGCACGGCGCCGGTACCGCTGTGGCGCGCCCGCAGGGTGACGCTGCCGTCCGGGGTGAACTTGATGGCGTTGGTGGCGAGGTTCAGCACCACCTGCCGCAGGCGCGTCGGGTCGCCGATGAACCAGTCGGGCATCCCGGGGGGGACCTCGACGGAGATCGCCACGGACCGGCCCCGCACCGCCTCGACGGAAAGTTCGCGGCACGCCTCCAGGAGGGCGCGCAGGCCGAAGGGCAGGGATTCGACGGTGAGCTGCCCGGCCTCGATCTTCGAGAAGTCGAGGATGTCGTTGACGATGGTCAGCAGCGAGCGGCCCGATTCCTGGGCGAGGCCGAGGAGGCGGGTCTGCGAGACGCTCAAGGTCGCCTCGCCCATGAGCAGATCGTGGACGCCGAGCATGCCGGTGAGGGGCGTGCGCAGCTCGTGGCTCATGTTGGCGAGGAACTCAGCCTTCACCCGCGCGCCGGCTTCCGCCGCCACCTTGGCGCGCTCCAGGTCGGCTTCCTGGCGCTGGCGCTCGGTCACGTCCCGGATGGCGTGGATGATCTGGACGCCGTGCTCCTCGATGCGCCGGAACGCGGCCTCGACCCAGATGTCGGACCCGTCCTTGTGGCGCAGGCGATAGACCGCCGAGCCCGTGGGGCGCGCCGACGACAGGGCGTGCAGGGTCGCCGACAGGTTGGCGATGTCCTCCGGGTGGACGAGGGTGCGCAGGCCCGCCTCGTTGGCCTCGTCGACGGTGTAGCCGAGCATCGGCGTGACGGCGGGCGAGATGTAGAGGTGGCGCCCGCTCGGGTCTTCGAGGAGGATGAGGTCCGAGGCGTGGTCGGCGAGCAGCCGGTAGCGCGCCTCGCTGTCGCGCAGGCGGTCCTCGGCGAGGCGCCGCTCGGTGACGTCCGTGAGGGTCTGGACGTAGCCCTTGCCGCCGAGGATCGGCAGGGAGCGGATCTCGATGACGCTGCCGTCGACGCGGCGCCGCTCGGAGCGCAGGTCCGTGGTGCGCCGCTCGCCGTCGAGGTGCCAGTGGGCCGGGTCCTGGATCAGGACGCCCCAGGCGCCCGTGGCGCGGCAATGCCGGCGCACGGCCCGGTAATCCGGGCGCCTGGCGATCATCTCGGGCGGCAGGCGCAGGATCTCCAGGGCGCGGTGGTTGGCCATGGGCACGGTGCCGTCGGCGGCGATCACCATCAGGCCCTGATCGATGCCCTCCAGGGTCGCCTCGAGGAGTTCGGACTTGTCGGCCAGCGCCCGCTCCACCTGCTTGCGGTCGGTGAGGTCGGCGAACACCCCGAACAGCGCATGGGTCGCCTCGGCGCCGCCCGCATCGGTCACCTGATAGACCCCGCGGGCGAACACCTCGCGCACGTCGCCGTCCGGCCGGACGATGCGCAGGCGGATCTCGAAGCCGGCCCGGTCGCGGATCGCGGCGGCGATGCAGGCCTCCACGCGCGCCCGGTCGTCGGGATGGTAGGCCTGGATCGCCGCCGCCAGGGTCGGCACGAAGGTTGCCGGATCGACGCCATGGATGCGGAACACCTCCTCCGACCAGGTCAGCGCGAAGCCGGGCAGGCCGATGAGCCAGTGGCCGACATGGGCGACCTCCTCGGCCATGCCGAGAAGGTGGGTCGCGGCGTGCGCCTCCGCCTCGGCGGCCTTCAGCCGCGTGGTGTCGCGCAGGGTGATGCAGACGAGCGCGGCGCCCTTCGCCCCCCGGAGGGGAACGTAGAGCGCATCCGTGCTGTCGAGGCCACCGAGGCGCAGGCTCCCACCCTCCCTCCGCACCGGCAGGCCGGTGGCGACCGCGCGTTCGAGGTGGGGCCGCATGGCCTCGGCGTCATCGCGTGAGAACACGTCCGTGAAGGGCAGGTTTTCCGGGCAGGCCAAGCTTTCCGGGGAGGCCAAGCTTGCCGGGGAGGCTTGATCTCCGGGCTGCGCGAGGCGGCGGCGCGCGGCTGCGTTCGCCCGGATGAGGGTCGACCCGCCATCGGCGGCGACCGAGACGAGGAGCTGGAGATCCGGCGCCGCCTCGAAGGCGTCGAGGAAGCGGGCCTCGGCCGCGTCCGCCTCGGCCTTGAGCCGCCGGGTACGGCGTTCGGCCGCGATGGCGAGGCCGAGGAGGGCCGCCACCGACAGGCCGACGATCAGGGACGGGACGAAGCCACCGGCCAGCGCGAAGTCGAATCCGGCGACATCGACCACCGCCCGCTCGATCTCGGCCGTTCGGGCGAACTGCCAGCTGCCGAGCAACAGGATGGCGAGGGCAGCGGAGCCCGCCGCCCATGCGGCGGCGGAGAGGCGCGGACGATGGGGCGTGCCAGAGCGGTCTTCAGCCACGCTGCACCGCGTCGGCAGCCTGGGTCCGGCGCCGCGTGAGGAGGGCGGCGACGCCGATGACGAAGGCGGCGCAGGCCGCGGCCGCCCAGGTCGCGGCATGCGGCACCGCGGCGATCCGCTCGACCACGAAGGGGTCGGTGGCGATCATCTCGCCGGCGATCCAGCCGAGCAGGCCCGCGCCGGCCCAGACGATGGCGGGATACTTCTGGAGAAGGCGGCTGATGAGGGTGGCGCCCATGACGATGAGGGGAATCGACAGCAGCAGCCCGAACACGAACAGCTCCACATGCCCCTTGGCGGCGGCCGCGATGGCGACGACGTTGTCGAGGCTCATCACCGCATCCGCGATGGCGATGGTCCGAACCGCCCGCCACAGGGAGGTGCTCTCGTCCACCGTGTGGGCATCCTCGTCCTCGCCGAGCGCCAGCTTCACGGCGATCCAGACCAGCAGCACGCCGCCGACCACGCGCAGGAGCGGCACCGCGAGGAGCCAGGTGATCGCCAGGGCGAAGACGATGCGCAGGGCGACCGCCGTTCCGGCACCGAGCAGCATGCCGATGCGGCGCTGGCGCGGCGGCAGGGCCCGGCACGCCAAGGCGATGACCACGGCGTTGTCGCCGGAGAGCAGCAGGTCGATCCACACGATCTGCAGCACCGAGACGAGAAAGGGCGTGTCGAGGGTGATCATCGAAACCTTATGGGGCGTCGTCTGGCGGAAGCGGATGCCGTTCCGGGCGTGCGCCCGAACGGCGGACATGAGCCCGGTCTCGTACCGTCCCCGTGTGAAGTGCCTACTCGCGTGCCGTCGCGCCAGTGCTCCCTTACCGTCGCGGCTCGCGGATTCACACTTCTCGGCGCGACGCAGCCCTCACCCCAGCGGATTTCTGACGTGTCCGAGACCCGTCGAACGTCCGGGACGGCGTCGACGGTCCGGGCGCTTCGCCAGCCTCGGCCCGACGGGGACCTCGTCCACCCCGGTTGTCAGCCTGACGCCACACGGGCTGTGGACTCGGTTCCTCGCGCGGATGACGCGGGCCGCCACGCCTTACAAGAGAGTGAGCGCCCTCGTGCCTCACGCCGGCAGAGGGCGGCTTCCGACGCGCGCCCGCGGGCCCGTGTCCGAACCCGGTGCCCTCCCGGGGGAGGGCGCCCGCACCCGATCCCGTGGCCAGGCGGGTCGTCCCCTCAACGCCGCCCGCGACGGCAAGCTCACGCGAGGCTCGTATGGGGATAGACCGCGATCCCGTCGCCCACGCGCACGGCGGTCAGGTCCTCGGACAAGACGGCGAGGCCGTCGCTCGCCGCGAGGGACAACAAACCGCCCGCCGCCGCGCCCGCGGGCCGGACCGCCTCGAGGGTACCGTCGTCGGTTCGGCGCAGGCCGACGCGGAGGATTTCGCGCCGGCCGGCCTTCTTGGTGTGGTCGAAGGCGGCGCGGGCCGCGACCGCCAGGGGCGGGGGCGAGTCCCAGCCGCCGAGGCGGGCGAGGAGGGGACGCACCACGAAGAGGAGGGTGACGTAGGCGGCCACGGGATTGCCCGGCAGGCCGACGAACGGCGTTCCGGCGATGTCCCCCATGGCGACGGGGCGCCCGGGTTTGATGGCGAGGCGCCAGAAATCGAGCCGCCCGACGGCCTCGATTGCGGGGCGGACGTGATCCTCCTCGCCGACGGAGACCCCGCCGGTGGTGATGAGACAATCGTGCCGGCCGGCTTCCGCCGCGAGGCGCGCGCCGAGGGTCTCGGGCCGGTCGCGCAAAATACCGAGATCGCGCACGTCGGCGCCGAGGCGGCGCAGCAGGGCGGCGAGCATCGGCCGGTTGGAATCGTGGATCGCGCCGGCCTCGAGGGCGGCCCCGGGCTCGGCGAGTTCGTCGCCCGTGGAGAACAGCCCCACCAGGAGGCGCCGGCGCACGTCGAGCCGGCCGTGGCCGGCGGCGACCGCGAGGGCGATGTCGGCCGGGGTCAGGCGGTGGCCCGCGGCGACGATGCGCTGGCCCGTGCCGACATCTTCGCCTTTCCGGCGGCAATTGGCTCCCGGTGCCAGACCGGCCGGCAGCACGATCTCGTCACCGGTGCGGCGGACATCCTCCTGCATGAACACCGTGTCGGTGCCCTCCGGCATCGGCGCGCCGGTGAAGATGCGGATGGCGGTGCCGGGGAGGGCAATGCCGGTCTGCCCGGCGGCGATGCGGCCCCGCACGGGCAGGCGGGTCTCGCCCGTGGCGGCGAGGTCGACGGCCCGCACGGCGTAGCCGTCGACGGCGGAATTGTCGAAGGGCGGCACGTCGCGGCGGGCGGTGAGCGCGTGCGCCGCCACCCGGCCGTCGGCCTCGCCGAGGCTCACGCTCTCGATGCCGGCGCGCACGGGGAGGGCGGCGACGCGGGCCACGGCCTCGTCGAGGGACAGGGCGAGGGATCGTCCGCGACCCACGAGGCTGCTGTCGGTGAGTTGCGCCATGCCGCCGGATCCCGCTTCTCCGGCCCGAGCCCGAAGCGCGGACCGTTTCGGATCTGTACGCTGCCGGGCTAACCTGCCGACTCGCCAAGGGCAATGTGCGGGCACGCGGCCGGCCGGTTGCGAACGCCCTCTTCGAATGCCCGGGAGTGCCAGGACCCATGCCGCGCTTTGCCGCCAACCTCACCCTGATGTTCACCGAGGTGCCGTTCCTCGACCGGTTCGCCGCGGCGGCGCAGGCCGGCTTCACGGCGGTGGAGTGCCTGTTTCCGTATGGCCATCCGCCGGAGGCGATCGCCGAACGCCTCGCCCGGCACGGCCTGACCCTGGCCCTGTTCAACCTGCCGCCGGGCGATTGGGACGCGGGCGAGCGCGGCCTCGCGGCCTTGGCCGACCGATTCGCGGAGCTCCAGGCCGGCGTCGAGACGGCCTTGCCCTACGCCGCCGCCACGGGCGTCGCCCGGCTGCACCTCATGGCGGGCCTCGCCGACCCGCGCGACCCGGCGGCGCGGGACGCCTATCGCCGGGCCGTGGCATGGACCGCCGAACGGCTCGCCCGCGCGGGGCTCGACCTCGTGCTGGAGCCGATCAATCCCCGCAACATGCCGGGGTACTTCCTCGCTGATTTCGGGGCGGCGGCCGATCTCATCCGCGACCTCGCCCTGCCGAACCTCCGGCTCCAGTTCGACCTCTACCATTGCCAGATCCTGCACGGCGACGTGACCACCCGCCTGCGCGCCCTCCTGCCGCTGGTCGGCCACGTCCAGACCGCGAGCGTGCCCGCCCGCAACGAGCCCGGCACCGGCGAGATGAACGACGCGTTCCTGTTCGCCGAACTCGACCGCCTCGGCTACGCCGGTTTCGTCGGCTGCGAGTACAACCCCGCCGCCGGCACCGAGGCGGGCCTGGGCTGGTTCACCCCCTACCGGGCCGGGCAGATCGTGGGCGGGTGAGGCCGTCGTTCGCCCGCACCGCCGCGCGGCCGGATCAGCCGCCGATCCGCACCGGCGTGCGCGGCAGGGCCGCAGCGGCGAAACCGGCGGGCAGGCTGCGCCCGGCCACGGACGACCCGAGCATGGTCACGATGTCGGTGAGGCCGCCGCCCGGGGTCACGCACGCCTCCGACAGGATGGTTCCGACGAGCATCACCCCCGCGCTCGGCGAGGCGCTCGCCCAGGTCCAGGTCGACGGATCGTCGCCGCGCGCGCCCGTCGGGGCGGCCGCGCCCGCCGTGGCGCTCCGCGTCGCCCGCAACTCCACCGCGAGGGTGACGCCCTGACCCACGAAGGTGTGGTTGGCGATGCGGCCCGCGAAGTCCGGCAGGGTAATCTCCGCCGTCAGCACCGGCTCGCCGCGGGCGGTCACGCCCGGTGTCAGCCGGGCCTCGGGGGCTGCGACGGACGCCAGATCGAGCAGCGGCGCGTGGTAGCGCACCCGGGCGGCGCCGGCGTTCCAGCCCAGCCGGGTGCCGTGCGCGGCCAGGAGCCGCCCCAGCAGCATCGCCGACTGGGTCCGCGCCTGCGTCTCGGCGCTGCGAAGGCTGTAGTTCACCAGCGGGACAGGGCCGTTGCGCTGCAGCGCGATGGCGCCGCTGATCCGGAGCGTGGCGCCGAACGCCTCGCCCCGCACCGCGAGGCGCTCGTCCGCGAGGTGGAAGCCGTGTGCGAAATCGTTGACCAGGGTCTCCGCTGCCACGTTCCGGGCCAGGCCGTCGGCGATCGGCCCGGCCGCGCTCCCCCCGCCGCGCACCCCCGGCGAGCGCGTCGCCTGGCTGGCGGGCGCCCTCCGCTGCGTCGCACGCTCCCGGCTGGCGGGCAGGAAGATGGCCTGGCCCGGAACCAGCCGGTCCGGGTTGACGAGGGGCCGCTCGGTCATCGCCAGGATGTCCGGGCGATTGTTGAACGCGTAGAGATCGGGCCAGCGGGCGGGATCGCCGTAATGCGCCTCGGCGACACGCCAGAGCGTGTCGCCCGCCTTCAGCACGTAGCGGACAGGCTTCATCGGGTTCCCCGTGTTGGTCCGCCGCCGCGCCACGGGGCGGGCGAAGGCCGGATCTCGATCCACCCGAGCCGCACGCTGGCGCGGCCCGGTTCCGATGCGGGTGTGGCCGCGGCCCGTTAGGACGAGCGGGCGGTGGCGAGGTCGTAGGAGGCGATCATGGGTGATTGCTGCGCGTTCTTGTCGTCGAACGGCGTGTACTTCACGTCCATCTTGGTGAAGTTCAGCGTCACGGTCTCCACCGGACGGTCGCCCGTGGTGCCGACGGTGTAGCCGGCGATCAGCGTGTTGTGCAGCGTGAACTCGATGTAGGTGTCGCCGGGGTTTCCGGTGGTGACGAGGTGGATCGTCGCCGTCTTGCCGTTGCGGCCTGAGCAGGCCTCCTGGAACAGCTTGGTGGTGGAGCTGTCGCTGACCTTGGTCAGGGTGACTTCGCTCACCGTCGGCTCAGAGGCTTCGCGGTTCGAGGCGGAGCCCGCGAAGGTGTTCATGTTGCGCGTCACGTTCCAGTGCAGCGACTCGATGTCCATCCAACGCTTGTGCGTCTCGTGGGTGGCGTCGCCCTGGATTCCGTCGATCTGCAGGTAAATCGGCATGGTTTGGGCCCTGTGTCTCGTGTGGAGCGGTGTGGGCGGCGTCGCCCGGGAACGTTCGCCGGCGCCTTAGAGGGGGCGACCGTGCGAGGGTGCGACCGGGGGCGTCGCGGCCCCGGCGGTTGCGGCGGGGGCCCCGTCGGCCGAGGCGGTGAACTGTCCGTGGGACGCCACGCCGAGGGCGATCTCCCGCGGCACGCGTCCGTCGAGGGCGTGTTCGAGGATCAGGTCGGACAAAGCCGGCAGGATCTCGCGGGTCAGGGTGCCCTCGATGGCCCGCGCGCCGATATCCGCCGCGAGGCAGCGGGCGACGATCCGCGCCTCGACCCCGTCGTCCCAGACCAGCCGGGTCCCGTGCGAGGCCGCCGCGCGCTCGCGCACCCGCTCGAGCTGGAGCCGCGCGATCCGCGCCAGGATCTCGGGCGTCAGGGGCCGGTAGGGCACGATGGTCACGCGCCCGAGGAACGCCGGCTTGAAATGGCGCAGGAGCTCGGGCCGGATCGCCTCCACCAGGGCTTCGCCCTCCGGCATCGTCTCCGGGTCGGCCGCCAGCGCGGCGAGGGTCTCGGACCCGGCATTGGCCGTCAGGATCACGGTGGTGTTGCGGAAATCGACGTCGCGGCCCTCGCCGTCGCGCAGGGAGCCCTTGTCGAAGACCTGGTAGAACACGTCCTGAACGCTCGGGTGCGCCTTCTCGACCTCGTCGAGGAGCAGGATGCCGTAGGGCCGGCGCCGGACCGCCTCGGTGAGGACGCCGCCCTCGCCGTAGCCGACGTAGCCCGGCGGTGCCCCGATCAGGGAGGAGACCTTATGCTCCTCCTTGAACTCCGACATGTTCACGACGGTCAGGCTCGCCTCGCCGCCGTGCAGCGCCTCGGCCAGCGCCTGGGCGGTCTCGGTCTTTCCGACGCCGCTGGTCCCGACCATGAGGAACACGCCCGGCGGCTTGCGCGGATCGGCGAGGCCGGCGGTGGCGGTCCGCGTCGCGGCCGCGATCGTCGCGAGCGCGGCGTCCTGCCCGGTCACCCGCCGTTTGAGGCGCTCTTCCAGGGATTGCGAGGCAAGGGCCGCGTCGCGCAGGAGCCGCCCGGCCGGAATCCCGGTCCAGCGCGCGATCACGGCGGCGACGGCCTCGCGGTCGACCTCCCGGTGGACGAGGGGGGAGTCGCCCTGCAGCGCCGCGAGGTCGGCCGTCAGGGCGGCGTGCCGCTCGGACACGCCCGGACGCGCGATCTCCCCGGGGGCCTCCAGGGCCTCCAGGGCCTCGATCGCCGCGATCAGTTCCCGTTCCCGCCCGAGCCTGTCGCGGACGGCGGCGAGGCGCTCCTCCACGGCGCGGATGCGGGCGTCGAGTTCCCCCGACGATCCCGGCCCGCCGGTCCCGTCTCCCTTGGCCCCATCCACCTTGTCGCCGTCCCGGGCCCGCGAGATCCGCTCCGTCTCGAGGTATCGTGCCTCGGCCACGAGATCCTGCAGGGCGGCCGGGTCGGAGGAACGGCTGATCGCCACCGCGGCGGCGGCCGTGTCGAGCACGCTCACGGCCTTGTCGGGCAGCTGCCGCGCGGGCAGGTAGCGGGCCGACAGGCGCACGGCCTCGACGATGGCGGCGTCGCGGATCGTCACCCCGTGGTGGGCTTCGAGGACCGGCACGAGACCGCGCAGCATCCGCGCGGCGTTCTCCTCGCCCGGCTCGTCGACCTTCACCACCTGGAACCGGCGGGTCAGGGCCGGGTCCCGCTCGATGTGGCGCTTGTATTCGGACCAGGTGGTGGCCGCGATCGACCGGACCTCGCCGCGGGCGAGGGCCGGCTTCAAGAGGTTCGCCGCATCGCTGCCGCCGGCCTGGTTGCCCGCGCCGATCAGCGTGTGCGCCTCGTCGATGAACAGGATGACGGGTGTCGGCGCCGCCTTGCAGGCGGCGATGACCGCCATGAGCCGGCGTTCGAACTCGCCCTTCACGCCCGCGCCGGCCTGCAGGAGACCGAGATCGAGGGCACGGATGCACACGTCCGCCAGAGGAGCCGGAACCGCGCCGGCGGCGATCTGCAGGGCGAGCGCCTCGACGATGGCGGTCTTGCCGACCCCGGCCTCGCCCGTGAGGATCGGATTGTTCTGCCGCCGCCGCAGGAGGATGTCGATGACCTGGCGCAGCTCCGGCTCGCGCCCGATCACGGGATCGATCCGGCCCGCTCGGGCTTCGGCGGTGAGGTCCACCGTGTAGCGCTCGATCTCGGCGTCCTCGGGCGAACGGCCGTCGACCGGGGCGCCACCCGATTCTCGGACCGATGCCGGAACGGCCGCGGCCATGTCCGCCACCCGGCCCGGATCGACTCGAAGGGACGGGGCGATGTCCCGGACCGTGGCCCTGAGCGCGGTCGAGGTGGTCAGCGCCGAGACGAGGTCGGCCGCCGTGACCGTATCCCGGCCGTAGCGGAGGGAGGCCGTCAGCCAGGCCTCCTCGATCCACCCGATCGTCGCCTGCGACAGGGAGGGGGCGCCGCCGCCGCTGCGGCGCATCCGATCCAGTGCATGGGCGACCTCGTTCGACACCGAGGCGCTCCGGCAGTCGAGTTCGCTCAAGAGATCGGTGAACGGCCGGCATCCGTCGACGAGGGCCAGCAGCCAGTGCTCGACCTCAACCGCGCCGTGCTCGCGGGCGACCGCGAGGCCGACGGCCTTCTCCAGGGCCTGCCGAAGCGGCGGGTCCAGTCTTGCAACCACGACGTGAAGGTCGAATGTCGGCATGGGATCTCGTCTGCTCCGCCGCGCCGGACCATGAAGCCGCTGCGATCGCTGTCTTCGACTGGGGTTCAGCCTTGGTCGTGAAGGTGGAGTTCGAATTCTACTTGTGTCGTCAGGCTAGAGCGGCTCCGTCCAGTCGGATCCGAGCCGGGGTCCGCCGAACGCCCCGGGCGTCAGTTATTATAACTCTGCCGCGAGCGGTCAAGGCCTGTACAATCGTAGATAGATGCGCTTTATCGAGCGTCGATGCCGATCGATCTCGCCACCCTGTTGGAGCGTTTCAGTGGACCCGAGCCCGCCGGCTCGGATCTGAGGGCGAATCTCGGTTCGGACGCGCTGTACCTCCGGTTGAAGGATGCGCGGTCGCAGGCCCGCGCGGCGGAGCGCACCGCCGAGGCGTCGGGTGAGCCGACCTCGGTGCCCGCGGCCTGGACCACGGTCCGTCAGCTCGCCGCCGAGGCTTTGGCGAACCACAGCAAGGATCTGGAGGTCACCGCCTGGCTCACCGAGGCGCTCGTCCGGCAGGACGGCTTCTCCGGCCTGGCGCAGGGCTTCGCCCTGGTCGACGGGCTGATCGACCGGTACTGGCCCGACCTGCATTCGAACGACGAGGACGATGCGGAGGGCCGGCTCTCTCCCCTGGCCGGACTGAACGGCGTGGGCGGCGACGGGGTCCTGATTCAGCCGATCCGGATGATCTCGCTGCTTCCGAACCACGCCTACGGCGCGAACGCCCTCTGGCACATGCAGCGCTCGGGGCGGGAGGCCGACCGGTCCGGCCAGGATTTCCTAGAGGCGCGGGCGGCGGCGGGCTCCGAGGCCCTGCGCGCCCATGCCGACATGGCCCGCGCGGCCTACGAGGCGTTTCAGCGCATGAGCGCGACCCTCGATGCCTTCTGCGGCGCCGACGCGCCGCCATTGTCCAACATCCGCACGGTTCTGGAGGACGTCCTCGACGTCTACCGGAGGATGCTCGGCGAATCCTGGTACGGCCCGGCCGCGACCGTGGCCGTGCCGGTGCCGCAGAACGCCCCCGATCCGGCGCCCGCTCCCGACGGGCCGGCCGCTCGCCCGGCCCCGAAGGGCGTCCGGACCGAGATCGCGACGCGGGACGAGGCCTTCGACGAGCTCCTTCGGATCGCCGCCTATTTCCGCCGGGCCGAGCCGCACTCGCCGATCTCCTACGCCCTCGAGACCATCGTGCGGCGCGGCCGGATGAGCCTCCTCGATCTGCTCTCCGAGCTGATCCCGGATGCGGCGGGCCGGGTTCAGTTCCTCCGACAGGCCGGAATCGAATCCGGTGCCGAAAGGCCCGTGCCGTGAGGCCGTCCACGTCCGAAATTCCTGCCGGTTCGGCTCCGCCACGGATCGTCGCGCGCGGATCGCCGCGGCGCTCCCGCTGCCTAGATCGCCGTCCCGGCTCCAGCACAGGAAGAGGTCCGCGTGTCCAGCATTCATGAGAAGCTCGAACGCGTGCGCAAGCCGCGCGTGCATATCAAGTACGAGGTCGAGACCGAAGGCGCCCTGATCGAGAAGGAGCTTCCCTTCGTCGTCGGCGTGCTGGGTGATTTCACCGGCAATCCGGCGGAGCCGCTCAAGCCGTTCCGGGAACGCAAGTTCGTCCAGATCGACCGGGACAATTTCGACGAGGTCATGGCGCGCATGGCGCCCGGCCTCAACCTGCTCGTCGACAACACGCTCGCCGACGACGGGACGCAGATGGCGCTGAAGCTGCGCTTCAACAAGCTCGACGACTTCGAGCCCGCCGCCATCGTCAGGCAGGTGCCGGCCCTGGCCAAGCTGTTCGAGACCCGCAACGAATTGCGCGATCTCATGACCAAGGCCGACCGATCCGAGGATCTCGAGCTCCTGCTCGAACGCATCCTGCAGGACAACGGCGAACTGCGCCGCCTCGTCGGCGAACTCGACCGCGAGGCACCGGGCTCGCCGCCGACCCACACCCCCGACGGAGCTCTCTGACGATGTCGCGATCCGCCGATCCCCGCGCCCTCCCGACCACGGAATCGGTCACGGGCTCCACCAGCCTGCTCGATACGGCCATCGCGGCGACGAAGCAGACGGAGCCGGACCGGACCGAGGGCCTGTTGCGCACCCTCACGCAGACCGCCCTCGCGGGCACCGTGAGTTTCGACCGCAACCTCACCGTCACCCTGACCCGGGCCATCGCGGAGATCGACGCGCGGATCTCGCGCCAGCTCGCGGCGGTGATGCACGATCCCGAGTTCCTCAAGCTGGAAGGATCGTGGCGCGGCCTGAAATACCTCGTCCACAACAGCGAGACGTCGGCCAACCTCAAGATCCGCGTGCTCAACGTCTCGAAGCGCGAGCTCGGCAAGGATCTGCTCAAGGCGACGGAGTTCGACCAGAGCCAGATCTTCAAGGCGATCTACGAGAACGAGTTCGGCACCCCCGGCGGCGAGCCGTACGGCGCGCTCATCGGCAACTACGAGTTCTCGAACCACTTCGAGGACATCGAGATGCTGCAGGGGCTCTCGGGCGTGGCGGGTGCCGCGTTCGCGCCCTTCATCGCCGCCGCGAGCCCGAAGCTGTTCGGCTTCGAGGATTTCCGCGATCTCGCCCGGCCGCGCGACCTCGAGAAGATCTTCGACACGGTGGAATACGCCAAGTGGCGCTCCTACCGGGATTCGCCGGATTCCCGCTTCGTCACCCTGACCATGCCGCGCGTCCTCGCGCGGTTGCCCTACGGCCGAGAGACCCGCTCGGTGGACGAGTTCGATTTCGAGGAGACGCCCGGCGGGCTCGTCGGCGAGCGCACATCCCTCACCCACGCGCAGTATTGCTGGTCGAATGCCGCGTTCGTCCTCGGCGCCCGCCTGACCGACGCCTTCGCCAAGACCAGCTGGGCCACCGCCATCCGCGGCGCCGAGAGCGGCGGCAAGGTCGAATCCCTGCCGATGCACGTCTTCCAGAGCGACGACGGCGACCTCGACCTCAAATGCCCCACCGAGGTCGGCATCACCGACCGGCGCGACGCCGAACTCGGCAAGCTCGGGTTCCTGCCGCTCTGCCACTACAAGAACACCGATTACGCCGTGTTCTTCGGCGCGCAGACAACCCACAAGGCCGAGAAGTACGATCGCCCGGAGGCGACGTCCAACGCCGCGATCTCGTCCCGGCTGCCCTACATCATGGCCACCGCGCGCTTCGCGCACTACCTGAAGGTCATCGCCCGCGACAAGATCGGCTCCTTCATGGAGGCCGAGGACTGCGAGAAGTGGCTCAACCGCTGGATCGGCAACTACGTCAACGCCAACGACGACGCCGGCGCGGAGATGAAGGCCCGCTATCCCCTGCGCGAGGCCAAGGTCGAGGTCCAGGAAATCCCCGGCCGGCCCGGCTCCTACAACGCCATCACGTGGATGCGGCCCTGGCTGCAGATGGAGGAGCTCACGACCTCCCTGCGCATGGTGGCTCGCATCCCGCGGCAGGGCTGATCGCCCGGTGCTCGACGCGGACCGCGCACAGCCCGCATCGTCCTTCGGGGGGATGGGGCAGGCGGCCCCGTCCGATGGCGCGGCCGCGCGCAGGCAGGCCGACCGCCTCGTCGCGCTGATCGACCGCGCGCTCAACACGTCCGTCAACGCGATCCTGCATCATGCCGAGTTCCAGGCGTTCGAGGCGCGCTGGCGCGGCCTCGCCTACCTGGTCGGGGTGGCGGCCGAGACGGGCGACGTCCAGGTCAAACTGCTCTCGGTGTCCTGGCGCGACCTGTGCCGGGATTTCGAGCGGGCGGTCGAGTTCGATCAGAGCCGGCTGTTCGAGCTCGTCTACGCGCAGGAATTCGGCATGCCGGGGGGCGAGCCGTTCGGGCTGCTGCTCGGCGATTATGCGGTCGGCCACCGCTTCGATCCCGTCGACCGCACCGACGACATCGCCGCGCTCAAGGGCATCGCCGGCGTGGCGGCCGCGGCCTTCGCGCCGTTCCTCACCGCATTGCGGCCCGAAACCCTCGCGGTCGACGCCTTCACGGACCTCGACGGGCTGCCGCAGCTCGGCGGCGCCTTCGACGGGCCCGACTTCCTCCGCTGGAAGAGCCTGCGCGAGACGGAGGATTGCCGGTTCCTCGGCATCCTGGCGCCGCGCGTGCTCATGCGCCGGCCGCACCGCGCCCACCATCGCGGCCGGGTGGACGGCTTCCCGTTCGAGGAGGATGTGCGGGCCGATGGCCATGCCCTCCTGTGGGGCAGCCCGATCTACGCCTTCGCCCGGGTCGTCCTGCGCGCCTTCGGACTGTCGGGCTGGTTCGCGGACCTGCGCGGCGCCCCGCAGGACCAGGATGGCGGCGGCCTCGTCACCGACCTGCCGACGCTCTCCTTCGGCACCGATCGGCCGGGCCTCGCCGCGCAGCCCCCCGTGGAGATCCGCCTCACCGCCAGCCAGGAACGCCAGCTGTCGGACCAGGGCATCATCCCGGTGGGCTGGGTGCCGTTCACGGCCTCCCTGGTGTTCAACGCCAACCCGTCCCTGCATCGGCCGCCCCACAGCCTGGGCGCCGCGGCCGAGGAGAACGCCCGGCTCGCCGCCATGCTGCAATACGTGCTCTGCGCCGCGCGCTTCGCCCATACGCTCAAGGTGATGATGCGCGATCAGGTCGGGCGCCTCGGCGACGCCCCCGCGGTGGAGCGCCTGATCGTCGACTGGCTCGGCCGGTACCGCCTGGGCAACGACACGGCCGCTCCGGAACTGAAGGCGCGCTATCCCCTGCGCGACGCCGGCGTCGAAGTACGCGAGATCCCCGGCCGCCCCGGCGTGCTCGGGTGCACCCTGCGCCTGCAGCCGCATTTCCAGCTCGACGACGTCGCGGCGAGCTTCCAGCTCGTCGCCGAGGTCACCACCGCACAGAGCGGCGCGTGACGCCGTTTCCCCCGCCAGAGGCCTGACCATGACCACGACCGACGACGCGCCGACCGGTCTCGCCGACCTCCTCGACGCCGGGCGCCTCGACGATGCGATCGCGGTCGCCTCGCAGGGCGTGAAGGCCCGGCCGACGCAGGCCGCGGCGCGCCTCGCCCTGGCCGAACTGCTGGTGCTCGCCGGCGCCCTCGACCGGGCCGAAGCGCAGCTTCAGGTCGCCATGGAACACGCGCCGGCCGAGGCGACGGCCCTCGTCGCCATGCGCCACCTGCTACGGGCCGCCGTGGCGCGGGAGGCCTGGCACCACCAGGGCGCCCTCCCGGATTTCATCGACGGCCCGACCGCGCGTCAGGGGGAGGCGATGCGGTTGGCCCTCGCCGTGCGGGCGGGCGATGCCGCGGCCGCCGAGGCCGCACGCCTCGCCCTCGAGGCGATGCCGCCGATTCTGGCCGCCGTCGACGCGGGCGCGATGCAGGAGGTCCGCGACGTGTGCGACCTGTCTCAGGCCGGATTCGAGGCGCTGACGCTCGCCGGGCGCTACCTCTGGCTCGCGCCGGAGCGGGTCGAGAGCCTGGTGTTCGCGCCGCCCCGGCGCCCCACCGACCTGCTTTGGCGCCGGGCCGAGGCGCGCCTCGTGGACGGACGCGAGACCACCTTCCTCGTCCTGGCGCAGTATCACGATCCGGAGGCCGGCGAGGCGGCGCGTCTCGCCCGCGAGACCGCCTGGATCGACCTGCCCGGCGGCACGGCGCGGGGGCGCGGCCAGCGCGTCTGGCTCGTCGGCGAGGCGGTGCGCGAGTTCCTGAGCCTCGGCCGCGTCGCCTTCGCGCCGCGCTGAGCCGCGGCATGCGCCTCCAGGCCTCCCTCCTCGATCGGCTGATCGACGACGAGCCCGAGCGGGCGGCGGACCCGCCGCGGGCGCGGAGCGACGCACTGCGCCGCATCCGCGAGGGCTTACGGCGCGACCTCGAATCGCTCCTCAACACCCGCCGGAGGCCCACGACCCTGCCGGCGGCCTTCACCGCCCTGCGCGGAGCGCTGCCCGGCTACGGCGTCGAGGATTTCGTCGGCGCGCCGCTCGCCACGGCCGAGCAGCGCACCGACCTCGCCCGCGCCCTCGAAGCCACCATCAAGGCGTTCGAGCCGCGGTTCCACTCCGTGCGGGTGAGCGTCGTCAAGGGCCGCGATCCCCTCGAACGCCTGCTGCGCATCCGCATCGAGGCCGTCGCGCACCTCGGCGCCGGCCCGGAGCCGGTCGCCTTCGAGACCTCGCTCGACCCGGCGATCCGGAGTTTCGCCGTGGAGAGCCCGCACTGAGGGGAATGGGTGTCGCGTGATCGCGGGCGTCGGGGCGACCGACGGCCCGCGCCGCGGAAGAACCACTCCGCCCCCGCTCAGGGCGACGGCTCCGGCGGCTTCCTGGCTTCGCCGCCCCAGCTGCGGCGGGTCCAGACATCGAGATGGGTGAAGCTGTCGTAGAGGCCGATGCCGCCGTCCGAGACGAAGGAGGCCGCGAGGGCGACGGCGCGGGGAGCGTACCCCTTCACCTGCACGTCGGCGGCATAGCCGTAGACGTGCATCGACTGGCGCGCCGCGTTCTCCAGGGCGGCGTTGTGGGCCGGGGTCCGGTAGCCGCTGGTCACCAGGAGGGGGAGCGGGGCGCCGTGGACCGCCGCCATGCTCGACTGGACCGAGGCGAGGAGGTCGAACAGGCGCGGTTCCATCCAGACCGCCCGTTCGTCGTCGCGGATGTCGCGCATGAACCATGACAGCAGGAGGATCTGCGCGCGGTCGTAGGCGCCGGATGGGTCCCGAAACCGGCTGACGATCTCCGAGCCGTCGGCGCGGCGCAGCCAGAGACGGTCACGGCCGTTGGGCCGGTCACGCAGAGACGCGAGGGCGTCGGCATAGGCGGCGTCGCCCGGCCACGCTCCGGCGAGGAGACCGCCCAGGACGGTGCGGCGCGCGAAGCGCCTCAACGGAAGGCGGCGGGGGCTGCGGCGCGAAACCGGGGGCTCACCTGCAGGCTGACGACGCGCTCGCCCACGAAGGCGCGTGCGCCGTCCGCCGCCACGCGCACCCGGCGGGCCGACGTTCCGACCACGGGCAGGCTGACGGCGCCGCTGCGGGCGAGGTCGTGATAGCGGCCCATCCCAGCATGGTCCCGCTCGAGGCGGTCGAGGTTGGCGGTGAAGCTGGCGCGCGCCTCGGCGATCCCGACCGCGACGCCGGATTCGAAGGCGATCCCCCAGACGCCCTCCTCGGCGCCGCCCTCGGGCCGGACCTCGGAGGCCGATGGCGGCAGCGTCGGCGGCACGCCCGTGTTGTAGAGGTAGTCGCGCCAGCCCGGAGGCGCGAGGGCGAGGCGGGCCGGCCGCACGATCTCGAAGGCGCCCAGGGTGAGGTAGAGCCGCCGGTCGTCGGCCCGCTCCCCGAGGCGGCGCAGCTCGACGATGACGGGCGGCACCAGGGTACGGTCGATCATCAGGGGCGCGAAGTCGTAGCGCCGGTCGAGGGCTGCGCCGTAGGCGCCGTCGAGTTCGGCGTTGATCCGGGCCGTCTCGTCCGCGAAGCCCTGGCGCACGCCGACGCCGCGGGCCGCCTGGGCGATCATCTGCTGGCGGATGTCGCCGTTCTTCGAGCGCAGGCCGCCGTAGCGGCCGTAGACCGGCGAGCCCGGATCCTGCAGCAATTCGTAGCTGGTGTCCGGATCGGGCGCGGGAAGCATCGCGGCGCCGCCGCCGCCCGGCGATCCGCCACCGCCGGATCCTCCTCCCTGGCCGCCGCCCTGGCCGCTGCCCTGACCGCCCCCTTGACCGCCCCCTTGGCCACCGCCGAGCAGACCCTGCATCTGCGTCGCGCCGGCGCGGCTCGGCACGTTCGGGCTCCCCTGCGACTGGGTGATCTGGTTCAGGGCGGGATTGGTGGCGGGGTAGGGCGATCCGTAGCCGGGATACGGGGGAGGATAGAAGCCGCCGTACCCGGCCGGAGCCCCGTAGGGATAGGGCGCGGGGGCGAAGGCGCCGGGCACGAAAGGGGCCGCGGCTTGGGTCGCCGCGAGGATCGGATTCACCTGAGCGGTCGCGGCGACCGGAGCGAGCGACACCGTCGCGGCGAGGAGCGGACGAACGAGCCTCATAGACCGCGCCGGCCCATCTCGTCCTTGAGGAAGCTTCGCGTGCTCTCGGGCGAGCCCGTGCCGCCCGTCGAGGAACAGGCCTGAAGGCCGAGGGCCGCCGCAACCAGGACGAGCAGGCGTAGCGACTTCATACCCGGGCTCCCTGCAATAACCAGAAGTTGTCATCCCCGTTCGGAAGCGCCCGCGTCAATCCGCTTCGGCGGGTCCGCCGATGATTGCCGGGCCCTGTGTCCGGGGGATCACAGAACCGAAGCACGGTCCCGGGCGTCCTGCGATTTTCAGGCGTTCCCGCTCCGCCGAGTTGTTGCCGAAAACCCGGGGTGTGGCAGGAATGGCATTGCGTTTCGGCGCCGAAGCACGGCAGGTGAGCCGATCCCGCCACAACCGAGGGGTGGTGACGTGCGTGAGGCGAAGAGGCTTTCGGGCTTGATCAGCAGGAAATTATCGCCACCCCTGGTGGTGTGGCTCTGCGTTCTGGCGCCGGGCGGAGCGGCGCCGGCCCTGGCGCAGGCGCGTGCCGCGACCCAGGTGGCGCAGGCCGAACCCGCCCGCCCGGTCGCGGGCGAGGCTCCCGCGCCGCCCTCGGCTTCTGCGCCCTCCTCGGCTTCTGCGCCCCCCGGCCCGGCCCCCCAGGCGCAGCGGGCCGCGACGCCTCCGCCGCCGCGCGAGCTCACGCCGGCCGAGGTCTCCGCGCTCCAGAGCGCCATGACCGACCGGTCGGGCGGTGCGATCCTCACCCCCGGGAACATCGGAGCGATCCGAAACCGCATCATCGATGCGCAGAGCGCCGCCATGGCGTCGGGCTACTCGGACGAGCCGCCGCCCAAGGTCCGGCCGAAGCTGATGAGCATCCAGCCTCAGGTCGACATGGCGGCGCCCCAGGTCGTGCACCTCGCCTTCGGGATGGTGACGCCGATCACGATCCTCGACGGTGGCGGCCATCCCTGGCCGATCACCGCGACCGCCTACGACCCGCGCATGTTCGCCGTTGACGGCGGCGGCTGCGGCGGCCAGGCCGTGGCGCCGGCCGAGCGCCCCAGCACCATCCACATCATGCCCTGCCGGGTCTCCACCTACGGCAACATCTCGATCACCATCGAGAACTACCCCCTGCCGATCGTGCTGATCGTGCGCAGCGGCGGACGCGGGATCGAGACCGTGGACCTGCCCGTCGCCATCACGGTGCGCGGGCGCGGCGCCTCGGCCGCCGGCCGGGCGCCGGACGCCGAGGCCGCGTCCACCGCGGCGGCGAGCCGGCTCCTCCGGGAGGGGCCCGTCAACGCCCGGCACACGGCGCTCGTGGCCGCCGCCGCGGGGGCGGATGCCGGCCCCGCGCGCCTCGTCTCGACCCGGGTTCGGCGCGCGGGCGGCCCGCCGGACCCCGACCGGCTGATGGACGATTTCGGCACCGGCGTCCCGCCCCGCTCCGCCCTGCGCCTGCGGGTCGACGACCCCGTGGTGTCGGCCTGGAGCTACGGCGGGCGGCTCTACGTGCGCGGACCCGTCGTCGTCGTGAACCCGGTTCAGGACGCCATGGCTCAGACCACGGATGGTTTGCGGGTCTGGCGCTTCGACCGGCCGGTGCCGCGCCTTCTCGTGACCGATGCCGAGGGCCGCGAGCGCGCCGTCACCATCGCGTACTGATTCCGTTCGCCGGACCGGGACCGCCTCGGATCGGCCGCATGCCGTGCGACCCCGTCCGCGTGTCTCCGCCCTCGTGACCCCGCCCTCGTGACTAGGTGAAACGATGCCATCCCTCGTCCTGGCCCTCGGTTTCGGTGCGGCTCTGGCCGGCGCGACACCCGACGCCACCCTGCTGATCCGCGTCCAGGCCGAGGCGCCCGCCGGCACCGTCCAAGCGCCCACCGGCCCTGTCCAGGCGCCCGCCGGCCCTGTCCAGGCGCCCGCCAGTCTTACCCAGTCGTCGGCCAGTCCCGTCCAGCCGCCGCCCCAGGCGGCGATGCCGTTCACGCAAGGGTCGCTGCCGGGGCAGGCGCCGGCCGCACCGAGCGTCGTCTACCAGGGCCCCCCCGGCCAGGCGCTCTCGGACCCGGCGATCGAGGCGCGGATCAACGCTCAGATCGAGGCGCTGATGGCGCCCCCGAGCGGCGGCTTCACCCTGCAGCGCTACGGGCGGGCCGAGGGGGCGGGGGGCGGTGGGATCTCCGGTGCCGGCCCGACCCGCAGCGGCGGATCGCCCGCACCAAGCGGCGGCACACCGATCCAGCAGGCGAACTACCCGCAGGCGGGGGCACAGCCGGGCGGCTTCGGCGGCGCTGGCGGCGGCGGCCAGTCCGGGTCTCCGGGCGGCTCCGCTGGGCCGGGCGGCGCCCCGGGGCCGGCGGGCTATGGCGGCGGTTCGCAAGGCCAGGGCGGTTATCCGGGCCAGAATGCTTATCCGGGGCAGGGGGGATATCCGGGGCAGGGGGCATATCCGGGGCAGGCCGGTCCGAACGGCCAGTTCGGGGGGGCGCCGGTCCGGCGCTACGCCGTCGCGCGCGCCGGCGACACGGTCTACGCGTCCCTCGACCAGGGCTTCAATTCCGACGATCCGCAGGCGCCGATCTTCGCCACGATCTACGATGTCGACGGGGCGCAGCGGCCCGGCCCCCTGCACGGCGTCCGCCTGATCGGCCAGATCGTCTACAGCAGCAACCAGGCGGCGATCCAGTTCAGCCAAATGGTCCTCAACGACGGGCGCCAGTTCCCCCTGAAGGCCTATGCGATCTCGGCCCGCGACGCGCGCACGGGCGTCTCGAACGATGTCGACCAGCACGTCTTCGAACGCTACGCCGGCCTGTTCGCGGGGGCGCTGATCCAGGGCGCCGGCCAGGCCGGCCAACTCCTGCTGCAGGGAAACCGCAACATCGCCATCGACCCGGGCACGGGCCTCGCGGTCTCCTCGCAGGGCGGGGGCATCCGCACGCAGGCCGCCATCGGCGCGCTCCTGCCCCTGGGCCAGGCCGCCACCGCCATCGGCGCGCAGAACTTCAACAAGCCGGCCACCATCGCGGGCGCCCCGGGCATGGGCATCGGCGTCGTCTTCCTCGAGCCGCCGGCCCTACCGCGCGACGCAGTCTACGGCTCGGGCCGAAGCGAGCGGGACACCCGCGTCCGGATGCGGGCGAACTAGCGGTGCGGGCGGGGAATCGCAGGATTCGGGGGTTCACGAAACGGGGGCTCCGGCGGAGCCTCATGGGACGATGACGTTCACCCTGCGCGTCCTGCAGACGCCCGCGGGCGTTCCGGGGATCGACCCGCGGCGCCTCGAACCGTCCGCCTGTCCGTTCGCCATCGGCCGGGCGCCGGACAACGACTGGATCCTCGCCGATCCCGACCGCCACATCTCCAAGGTGCATTGCCGGATCGAGAACGGACCCGATGGCCTGTACCTCGTGGACCTGTCGAGCAACGGGGTGTTCTTCGCCGCCGAGACGCGCCCCGTCGGACGGGACCAGCGGCGCCTCCTCGGGCCGGGCGACGTCTTCCGCATCGGAGATTATCGCATCGCCCTCGATCGGACCGCCGACGCGACCCTGCCCGACCCGCGTGGCGGGACGGACCGGATCGCGCCCGGCACCGCCGAGGGCGTGACCGGGATCCTCGCCGGCACCAGCGAGGCGAGCGAGGGGCGCGCCGCGCGCAGCCTCGGCGGCAGCGCCAGCGACTGGCTCTCGACCCTGCCGGGCGGGGCCGTCGATGCGCAGGTCGTGCAGCCCTTCGGCTGGCAGGCTCCGCCCGCGACGTCCCTGACGGACGAGCCCGAGGCCATGCTCCAGCCGTTGAGCGACTTCGCCAGCCGCAGCGAGCACCTCTCGCCGGTGAGCGAGGCGCTGCAGCTCGGCGGCGTCCGGGCGATCCTGCCGGCCGACTGGGATCTGGGCGACGATGCGGCGCCCGCGTCGGGCGGCGCCGCGGGACCCGACTGGGGCGATGCGCAGGCCGCCCTGGTGGAAGGCGCCGGCCTCGGCAGCCTGATGCCGGAGGGCGTCGCGCCCGCCCGCGACCGCGCCGCGATGGTCCGCAGCGGGCAGATCCTGCGTCGCCTCATCGACGTCCTCGCCGCCCTCGAGGCGGTGCATCGCACCGCCGAACGCGACCTCGGCCTGTCCGACCGGGAGACGTCGGGGGCCGACCTCGCCTCCCTGTTCGCCGCCGCCCTCGCGACGGGGGATGCCGGGGCGACGGACGAACTCACCGCCCGCCTCGCCCGCCTCGCCCAGGCGAGCCGTGCCCTCGGCCTCTCCGTCGGCGAGGCCGCCGCCGATCTCGGCGCGCAGATCCAGCCCGAATTCCTCGAGGACGCGGCCCGCGAGCGGACCCGCCTCGCCGTGGGCCCGCTCCTGCGCGCCGCCTCGTGGGACCGCTACGTCGCCCTTCACGCCAACCTCTGCGGCGCGCCCGACGCCCCCGCGGCCGACGTCGTGCTGACGCCGCTGCGTCGGGCCTACGCCCGCAGGACCTGACAGAGCCCGGGAGCCCCGATCCATGCTGAGCGAGAACCGTGTGGTCTGGTCGGAGGGCATGTTCCTCCGCGTCCAGCACTTCCAGCAGGCGGACCGCTGGACGGAACGCTTCGTGCGCGGCCTGACGCGGGACCTCGCGCCCTATCCCTGGGGCTTCTCGGACATCGGCATCAATCGCGAGACCCTCGGCGCCGGGCGCTTCGCGGTCGCGCACGCCCGGGGCATCTTCCCCGATGGAACCCCCTTCGAAGCGCCCGGCGACGCCGACCTCCCGCCGCCCCTCGAATTGCTGCCCGGCACCCGCGACGTCACGATCTACCTCGCGATTCCCATGCGCCAGCCGGGAAGTCCCGAGATCGGCGCCGAGCGCCGCGAGGACGCCGCCACCCGCCTGCGGCGGACCGCCTACGACGCGCCGGACGCCAACGGCGACAGCTTCACGAGCGCGAGCCTCGAAGTGGGGCGCCTGCGCCTCGCCTATGCCCCGTCGAACGGACCGCTCGCGGGCACGGAACGCCTCGCCGTCGCCCGGGTGGTCGAGGTCCGCTCCGACCTCAGCATCGTCCTCGACGACCGGTTCATCGCGCCCTGCCTCAATTGCGCCGCGCAGGCGCCCCTGGCCGCCCTCGTCAACGAGCTGCAGGGTCTCGTCTCGCATCGGGCCGAAGCCATCGCGGCCCGGATCGCCGACCCGACGGTGCGCGGCACCGCCGAGGTCGCCGACTTCCTGCTCCTCCAGGCCCTGAACCGGGCCGATCCGCCCCTGCGCCACGCGGCGGCCCAGGCGGGTCGTCTGCCGCCGGAGGCGTTCTACGGCTTCTGCCTCGCCCTGGCGGGCGAACTCGCGACCTTCACGGCGCCCTCGAAGCGCGCCACGCGCTTTCCCGACTATTCCCACGAGGATCTGGCGGCGACGTTCGCGACGGTCTTCTCCGACCTGCGGGCGGCGCTCTCCGCACTCCTGGATCAGGTGGCCGTGCCCATCGACCTTCAGGAGCGCCGCCACGGCGTGCGGGTGGGCGCGATCAACGACCGCTCCCTGCTGCTCGGCGCCGGGTTCGTCCTCGCCGTGCGCGCCAACATGCCGGCCGAGAGCCTGCGGCGGTCCTTGCCGAACCAGGTCAAGATCGGTCCCGTCGAGCAGATCGCCCAGCTCGTCAACGTCGCCCTGCCGGGCATCGCGGTCAGGCCCCTCGCCGTCGCGCCGCGCCAGCTCCCCTATCGCGGCGGCACGGTCTACTTCGAGCTCGACACCACCGGCCCGCTCTGGCGGGAACTCGAGCATTCGAGTGCGGTCGCCATCCACCTCGCCGGCAATTTCCCCGATCTCGAACTCGAACTGTGGGCGATCAAGGGCTGAGCGCGAAACACGCAAACGGTGTCTGTTCTGTTTTATGCGATCCTCGGTAGAATTTCCCTTGGGACGGGCGGTGGTTCTGGCGCAGTGTCGCGGGTGACCTCGGCCGTGCGCGGAGCGGTCGGCCGCGGCCCTCGCCCGCGGGCCGTCGCGAGCCGGTGGACGACCTTGGAGCGAGCGGGAGCGAACGGTGTCGGAAGCTGAGGCCCGCGGGCTTGCGGGCGAATCCACGGTGGTCAAGCCGACGCCCGGCGGGGTGCGTCCCCAGCCCGTGCTCCGGGTGGACCCGCAGCCGGCGGCGGCCCCCCCGGACGCGGCCATCGAGACCCTCGGCAGCCTCGATCTCGCCCGGTCCGGCGTGCCCCCGATGGTGGCGGCCGCCCTGCCGATCCTCAGCCTCGTCGGACGCCTGCGCAGCCTGTCGAGCCCGCCGGATCTCGAGGCCCTGCGCCTCAAGGTGATCGCCGCCGTCAAGGCCTTCGAGGCGGCGATCCTCGGCGTCGCGGTCACGCGCGAGCGGGCGCAGGCGGCGCATTACGCCCTCTGCGCGACGGTGGACGACGTGGTGCTGAACTCGTCCTGGGGCGCCTACAGCCTGTGGGCGCGGCAGGGCATGGTCTCGACCTTCCACACCGACGTGACGGGCGGTGAGCGCTTCTTCGACCTCCTGGCGCACCTGCACAAGGACCCCGGCTCGAACCGGGACGTGCTGCTGCTCATGTACCACTGCCTCTCCCTCGGCTTCGAGGGGCGGATGCGGGTGCATCCGCAGGGGCATCTCGAGATCGGGCGTATCCGGGAGGGGCTCTACCGCACCCTGCGCGGGCCGGTGGAGCGCGAACTGTCGCCCGAGTGGCGCGGCGTCGATGCGCGCCTGCCCCCGATCCGCGGGCAGCTCCTGCTCTGGGCGGGGGCCGGACTCGGCATCCTCGCCCTCGCGGGCCTGTTCCTCGCCCTGCAATGGGCCGTCAACCGGCGCTCGGACGCGACCTTCGCGGCCTTTCTCGACGCGCCGCCGCGCGGGACGCCGAGCCTGCGTCGCGTGCCGTCGGCCCGAGCTCCGGCGGAACCGATCGCCGAAGCGCCCCCGGCATCCGACACATCCCTCGCGGCCGGGCTCGGGCGCGTGCTGAAGCCGGAGATCGACCGGGGCGCCATCGACGTCGAGCCGAGCGGCTCCGGCGCGATCGTGCGCATCCGCAACGCCGGACTGTTCGACTCGGGCAGCGCGACGGTGGCTCCCGCCTTCGTCCAGCTCTTCGAGCGCGTCGGCGCGGCGATCCGGACGGACGACGTCACGGTGCAGGTGGTCGGGCACACCGACAACGTCCCGATCCAGACCGTGCGGTTCCCCTCGAACTACCAGCTCTCCGTCGCCCGCGCCGAGGCCGTGGCGGCCATCCTCGGCCGCTCCATCGGCAGCGACGCGATCCGGGCCGAGGGCCGCGGCGAGGCGCAGCCGACCCGCCCGAACGACTCTGCCGAGAACATCGCCATGAACAACACCCGCGAGGGACGGGCCGAGAACCGGCGCACCGAACTCCTGATCCGCCGCAACACGCCGGCCCGGGGCGTGTCGGACGGTCCTGCATCGGACGGTCCTGCATCGGGCGCACCGGCCCCGGGACCGTCGAGGGCGGGAGCCACGCCATGAACATCCTCAACTGGATCTACGAGATCCGGTCCTACGCGACGACCTATGCCAGCCGGGTCAAGGCCTGGTGGCTGGTCGCCCTGATCTGGGCGCTCGTCGCCGCCTGCGTGGTGTTCTTCTACGGCGACGGCGTCTCGTTCGGCCGCTGGCGGCCGTTCGAGCGCTTCGAGACCCGCCTGTACGCGGTGGGGGCGATCGCCGTCGGCTTCGTGCTCTACTGCCTCGTCCGCCTCGTCCGGGGCCAGCGGCGCGACGCGGCGCTCATCGACGCCGTCGCGGCCGGGGCCGAGGCCGATCCCGCCCGGGCCGCGGCCGACGACGTCGCCGAACTGAAGTCGCGGCTGCGCGACGCCCTGAAGCTCCTGCGCAAGACCATGGGGCGCGCCTCCGTCTACGCGCTGCCCTGGTACGCGCTGATCGGCCCGCCCGGCTCCGGCAAGACCACCGCCCTGCGCAATTCCGGCCTGCGCTTTCCCCTCGCCGACAGCGTCGGCGAATCCGTCGAGGGCGTCGGCGGCACCCGCCACTGCGACTGGTGGTTCACGGACGAGGCCATCCTGATCGACACTGCAGGGCGCTACACCGCGCAGGAGGGCGACGGCGAGGCCGATGCGGCGGGCTGGCGCGGGTTCCTCACGCTGCTGCGCAAGCACCGGCGGCGCCAGCCCCTCAACGGCGCCATCGTGATGGTCGGGATGGACCTGCTGGTGCAGGCCTCCGCCACCGAGCGGCTGCATCACGCCCGGACGATCCGCAAGCGCCTGCGGGAACTCGACGAGGCCTTCGGCCTTCGCGTGCCGGTCTATCTCGTGCTGACCAAGGCGGACCGCCTCGCCGGATTCACGGCCTTCTTCGACGACATGGCCCGGACCGGCCGCGAGCAGGTCTGGGGCGTCACCCTGCCGCCGCCGCGCGGCGGGATCGAGGGCCGCGACCTCGCCGACCGGTTCGGCTCCGCCTTCGACCGGCTCGTCGGACGCCTCGACCAACTCCTCCTCGACCGGTTGCAGGCCGAGACGGACCCCGAGCGGCGCGCGCAGATCTTCGCTTTTCCGAGCCAGCTCGCCCTCATCGCCGAGCCGCTCCACGAGACCATCGGCGAGATCGCGGCGTCCTCGCGCTTCGACGCCCCGCCGCGGCTGCGCGGCCTCTACCTCGCCTCGGCCGAGCAGAGCGGCAGCGGCCTCGACCTCGTGACGCGTTCGGCGAGCCAGCGCTTCGCCATCGACCTGCCGCGCTTCGGTGCCGCTTCGGCGGACGGGCAGCACAGCTACTTCCTCGCGCGCCTGCTGCGGGAGGTGATCTTCAACGAGGCGAACCTCGTCTCGACCAATCCGGCCCTGGAGCGCCGCCGCAGGATCCTGCGCTCCGCGGCGGGCGGCCTGGCCGCGGCCCTCGTCCTCGGCCTGTCCCTGACCTGGCTCGTCGCCTACCTGCGCCAGGAGCGGATGCTCTCGGACACCGATGCGCGCCTCGCCGTCTACACCGCCGGGGCCGGGACCCTACCCGTCGAGGCCGTAGCGGATACCGACTTCGTGCGCGCCGAAGTGGTGCTGAGCCAGGCCCGCGATGCGGCCACGCCCTTCACCGAGGCCGGCACTCCACGTCTGCTCGATACCTTCGACCAGGCGGAGAAGATCTCGGCCGGGCGGGCCAACCTCTACGAGCGCGCCCTGACGGGCTTCCTGCTGCCGCGCATCCTGGTCGCGCTCGGGAACACCCTGCGCGAGGCCGGCGCGGCCGGGGACGCCGACGCCGACGCTGCCCCGAAACCGAACCCGGACGCGCCGGTGGTGCCGAGAGGAATGCCCCGGCCGCCCGCCGCCGCGGCGCGGGAGGCCGTCCCGGGCGTGGCCGGCGCAGCTTCGCCGAGGCTGGTCCGCGAATCGATCCAGGCCGGTGTCGCCGACTTGGGTGCCAAGGACGCGGGGAGCAAGGACGCGGTAAGCAAGGACAGGGGCGCGAAGGATGCGGATTCCGGATCGGCCGGAGCCGATATCGGCGAGACCCTGCGTCTCTACCGCATGCTCGGCGGCGCCGACTCCCTCGACAAGCCCTTCGCCGACGCGCGGCTCGAGGGGCTGTTCGCGCGGCTCTACCCGGAGGAGAAGCACGCCGTCCTGCGGACGAGCCTCGACGGGCACGTCGCGGCGATGCTGGCGCGTCCCCTGGTGCCGATCGCCCTCGACGAGACCCTCATCGCGGGAGCCGAGGGCAAGGCGCAGGTGGTCGATCTCGCCCGCCGCTGGAGCCAGGCCGGCGAGCAGGCTTGCCGCGCCGCGACGGACAGGCGCTTCCCGTTCGATCGGAATGCGGCGGCCGATACGCCGCTGGGGGAGTTCGCCGCGGTGTTCGGACCGGAGGGCGTCTTCGCCACCTTCTTCCGCACCCACATGGCGGATGCCGTCGACGGGACGGGGAAGCCCTGGCGATGGCGATCGGCGGGCAGCGCCGCCCTCCTGCGCAGCTTCGAGGATGCGGACGAGATCCGGCAGGCCTTCTTTCCGGCGGCCGGGGCGCAGCCCGCCTTGGCCTTCGAGGTGACGCCGATTCGCCTCGATCCCGAGGCGACGGCCGCCTCGTTCGTCAGCGACGGCCAGGAGGCGGCCTTCTCGCGCGGCAGCGCGCGCCCCCTGCGCTTCACCTGGCCGACGCCGGGCCTCGCCGGCCCGGCGGCGCGGGTGAGCGTGCAGCCGGGCGCCCCGGAGGCCCTCTCCTTCACCGGACCCTGGGCCCTGCTCCGGCTCCTCGATGCCGGCCGCGCGGAGGCCGTCGCGCCGGACCGGACCCGGGTGACCTACGGCACGGCGAGCCACGCCGTGACCTTCGAGATCCGCAGCCTGGCGCTGCCGAGTCCGTTCGGGCTCGCGGCCCTGCGGAGCTTCCGCTGCCCGAGGTTTCCATGACGGGGGGGCGTGGCCCATGCCCGTGAAGCGCGCGGCCGGCGCCGCGCCGCCCGGCCCGCCGCAGCTCGGCTTCTTCGGCAAGGTCCCGACCCGGGGCGACTTCGTGAACCGCCGCCTGGGTCAGGCCCTGCAGGCCGCCCTCGACCAATGGCTGTCCCGCGCCATCGTGACGAGCCGGCGCCAGCTCGGAACGGAGTGGTTGCCGACCTATCTCGTCGCCCCGGTCTGGCGCTTCGTCGCCGGCCCCGGGACCCTCGGGCCGCATGCCACGGCTGGCGTCCTGATGCCCTCCGTCGACCGGGTCGGTCGCTATTTCCCCCTGGTGATCGCCCTCGAACTTCCGGGCTTGGCCAGCCCGTGGCGGCTCGTGCGCGCCGCCGAAGCCTGGTTCGACGGTGTCGAGGCCCTGGCCCGGAGCTGTCTCGACGACGCTTACGATTTCGAGGCCTTTGAGGAGGCCGTGCGCGCGTTCGGCCCGCCGGCCCCGATACCGGACGAGCCGGCCCGGCCGAACCCGAGCCGCTTCGCGCGCGACGGCGCGGATGGCCCGATCCAGGCCTATGCCGACGCCGTCGAGGCGATGCTGGCGGGGACGAACCGACCCTTCTCCGCCTGGTGGACGCGAGGCTCGAGCACCGTGGCGCCGTCCCTGCTCCTCCATGACGCGGCGCCGGAACCCGAGCAGTTCGCCGCCCTGCTCGACGGGCGCTGGCGCAAATGGGGCTGGCACGAGGGCCTGCGGGCCGGGCCGCCCGCCGCGTCGAAGCCCGCCGGGCCCCCGGAACCGGAGCCCGATCCGGGGCTGGTCAAGCTCGTCGGCGCCGCCCGGTCGCACAAGGGGACGCGGCGGCGGCGCAACGACGACGCCGTGGTGAACCGGTCGGACCTCGGCCTGTGGGCGGTGGTCGACGGCGCCGGCGGCCATGCGGCGGCGGACTACGCGGCCGGCGTCGTCGCCGACCGGCTGGAAGCGATGCCGGCCCCCCTCGGCCGCGCGCCGGAGCGGGCGGAGATCGACCATCTCCTCCTGGAGGCGAACGCCGCCCTGCGGGCCCGTGCCCGCCGGCTCGGGCCCGAGGAGATCGTGGCGGCCGTCGTGGTGGCGCTCCTCGTCCACCGGGGCCGCTACGCCGTGGTCTGGGTCGGGGACAGCCGCGCCTATCTCCTGCGCGGCCATGCGCTCCGGCCCCTGACGCAGGACCACGTGACCCGCGAGGGCCGCAGGATGGTCACCCGTGCGGTCGGGGCGGAGGATGCGTTCGCGGCGGACTGGGTCGAGGGGACGATCCGGCCGGGGGACCGCTTCGTCCTGTGCAGCGACGGGCTGGTCGGAGCGCTCGGCGAGGCCGGGCTCGGCCACGCCGTCGGTCACGGCACCCCGCAGGAGGCCGTCGGAAGCGCCATCGACGACGCGCTGATCGCCGGTGCGCGCGACAACATCTCGGCCGTCGTCGTCGATGTCGTCGGCGCCGATGGGTGAGGCGGCGAACGTGGAGGGCGAGGCCGCCCGGCGTGAAACCCTGCGGGTCCAGGTGCGGCTGGACGCCCTGGTCCAGGCCATCGTCGCCGGTGGCGACGGCCGTCCGCGCCTCGAACCCGAGCGACGGGCGCTGGTGGACGCGGCGCGCGCCGCCCTCGACCGCCTCGGCGACGGCGGCTCCGCCCTGGCGCAGGCGTCGCGCGCGCAGCCTTCCGCCGCGCCGGACGCGCCGGACACCGCCTCGCTCAGCCCCGATACGGTCCTGGCCAACACCTACGTGGTGCGCGACCGCATCGGACGGGGCGGGATCGCCGAGATCTACCAGGTCCGCCATCGCGAGTTGCGGCGCGACCACGCCGTGAAGATCCTGCGGCCGGATCGCGTCCGCGATCCGGTCATCGCCCGTCTCCACGTCGCCGAGGCCCGCACGCTGATGAGCCTGCGCCACGAGGCCATCCCGCAGGTGCGCGATCTGCTGCGGCACGCCGACGGCCGCGCCTTCATCGTCATGGACCTGCTCCACGGCGAGACGCTGGCACGGGCGATCTGGGCCCGGGGGGGCCTGGCGCCGGACGAGGTCGCGGTCCTGGCCCGGCGCATCGCCGGCGCCCTCGCGGCCGTTCATGCGGCCGGCTTCGTGCACGGCGATCTTTCGCCCGAGAACGTGATGCTGTGCGGTGGTGCCGCGGGCGCCACGCTGATCGATTTCGGCGTCGCCCGGAGGATCGGCGAGCCCGATCCGGAGATCGCGTTCGCGGGCAAGTGGTCCGTCGCCGCCCCCGAGCAGCTCGACGGGCAGCCCGGCGGTCCGGCCGCGGACCTCTTCGCCCTCGGCCTCCTCCTCGCCTGCGCCGCGCGGGGCGAGCGGCCGCCCCTCGGCACCGATCGCGAGAGCGCGCGGGCGGCGCGGCTGCGGCCGCCGGACAGCGGCCTCGACGGCCGGTTGGGGCGCCTGGTGCGGGCCCTGCTGCGCGCCGATCCGGACCGCCGGCCCTCGGCGGAGGAGGTCCTGTCGCGGCTCGGTGCGGGCGGCTGGCTGCCGCGCGTGTTGCGGCGGCGCTGACGCGCGAGCGAGCCGCGCGAGCGAGCCGCGCGAGCGTCCGGCTGGACGACACCCGGCGTCGGGCTCAGTGCGCGCCCCGCATGGGATCGTGCACCGACTGATCGGCGTCGCGCTCGGCGGGCAGCTGGCGCAGCCAGGCGTTCCAGCCGAGGGACGGGGCGGCCGGGCCGAGTCGGCACTCGGGCACGTCGTCCCTGCGCAGGATGATCTGGACGTCGAAGTCGAGGCCGGGGTCCATGTAGAGCCGCACGAGCTCCACCAGTTCCGCCATCCGCGTCCCGTCGGGCGCGAAGGCCGCGAAGGTCGCCGCGTCGAGGGGCCCCACCACCACCCGGAAGGTGCTGCAGGCATCCATGATCCCCGAGCCCGCGACGGCATCGACGCCGAGGCGTCCGAAGGCCGGGTTCGGCCCGGCGAGGCGGCTCTGCTCGGCGGGGGCGATGGGCAGCCAGCGTGCGATGAACGGCGCGACCCGGATCGGCGTGCCGAGCCGGTCGGCCAGGAGCACTTCGAGGCCCGCGGCCGAGCGCACGTCCTGCCCGAGCAGGCCCGCATAGGGCAGGAGTTCGGCGTCCGGGGTGGCGAGCCGGCCCCGATGCGACGGCAGGCCGAGGCCCATGAGGGCGCGCAACGCCTCCGTCATGCGGTTGGCCCCGCCGCTGCCGCGGCGCGCCACCAGGGCCGGAAGCCGATATTTCTCGGAGGTGTCGAGGAAGGCCGTGGTGATCCGGGCGACGAATACGTCGAAGAAGGCCGCGAATCCCGGATTGCGCGCCTTGCGTTCCTTGAGCGCCACCTCGGTGTAGATCGGCGGCAGCGGGCCGAGGGGGCCGGCGAGCCCGACGAAGGCGATCTCGGGAATCCCGCTCCGGTCCAGGCCGAAGCGACCGCCCGGCACGAGGGGCGTGGCGACGTGCCGGCTCGTCAGGGCGCCCGTCGCGAGGGGCCGATCGGCCGGGGCCTCCGCCTCGTCCGGCGCGGGCCTGGGGCCGAACGCCTCGACGAGGCGCAAGCCCTCGAACGGCTCGAAGCGGTCGATCTCGGCGGCGAGCTTGTCGCCGAGCCGCTCCGGGACGGCCTTTCCATCGCGCGGGCTCATACGAGCGGCCGGGCGCCGGAGCGGGCGGGCCATGTCTTCAGCGCCCGGGCGGCCCCGCGCATCCGCACGGTCAGGCGCGTGAAACTGTTGAGGTTGACGTAGAGGCCGAAGAACCGGTCGAGCACCTGCCCGAGCAGGAAGGCCGCGCCCGGATCGATGTAGCGGCGGTCCATCTCCACCTCGATGTCGAGGCCGCGTGCGAGACCGCCCTCGGCCACCCGCGCCGTCGCGCGCCGGTGCGTGACGGACACGATCCCGTCGATGAGGGTGCGGGTCTCCGGCGCATCGCGAAAGTCGTAGAGCCGCAGGATCTCGCGCAGCGCCTCCGGTCCGCCCTCGCCGTTGGAGAGCGACAGGTGGTTGAGCGTCAGGTGCGAGATCAGCCGCCACAGGAGGCCGTCGCCCGGCGTGAGCCGCAGGGTGGCGGTGAAGGGCGTCAGGGCTTTCAGGCGCCCGACCTCGCCCGGTCCGCGCAGCACCGTGAGGACCGGGTGCTCGCCGCCATAGGGCAGGCGGGCGGGCAGGTCCCGGTTGATGCAGGTGGTGTCGACGGAGAGGACCGCATCCGTGGGCGAGGCCGGGGAGGCGGCCGCATCGACGAGGGCGAGCCGGGCATCCGTGCCTTCGCCCCCTTCCGCCAGATGCCGGCGGCGCAGTTGCCAGTAGAGCGCGCCGACCGCGTCGTGCTGGGCCAGCGTCCGTCCGAACAGGGGACTCGCGTCGCGGGTCATCCCGGCGCGGTCGGTCAGGGTGACGCGTTCCACCGCGTAGACCTCGCGCGAGGCGTGCCTACGCGCGTCGGGCACGAGAGCGTACTCGCTCGCCACCTGGGTGAGCATGATCGGTTCGGCGCGCTGCTCGAACAGGTTGACGACCGGCGTGCAGGCAAGGGCGAAGGTTCCGGCGGTGCAGGCCCGTTCGAGCTCCTGCGCATGCCGGCCGAGATAGAAGAAGATCTCCAGGCGGTTGTCGGCCCGCCGCAGGGTCTTCGCCGAGAGGCGCGACAGGTCGAGGAAGAGAAACTTCTGCGGATAGGCGAAGAACTCCGTCAGCAGGCGGTAGGCCGGATGCGACCGCGGCGCGGGCGGCAGCACCGCTTCGGCGGGCTCGAACCCCACCGCGCGGATCGCGTCCGGCCCGATGAAGACGGCTCCCCCGTCCTCGGCGTGATCCGCGAGGGCGATCTCGAGGCAGTCGTTGAGCAGGAGTTCGTAGAGCGCCACCGCCGGCTGCCAGGGCGCCCGCAGGTAGAAGCGCAGGCGGTCGACGCCGAGATCCGTGAAGGTCACGCCCGGATCGACGGTCTCCAGGACGATCCGCAGGCTGGCGGGCGCCTCGACATGCGGGCAGGGCGGCGCGACGAGGGGACGCCCGGTCAGGGCGACCGAGGCGACCCGGACGGGCCAGAGCTCCACGTCCTGCGTGGTCCGGAACCGGCAGACGTCGCCCTCCAGCACCTCGCTCTCGACCACGGCGCCGCGCGGTAGGGTGATGACCTCCTTGAGGTCTGGCGGGAACGCCACCTGCGTCACGGCGAGCGCCGGGATCGGCGCGAGGTAGTGCGGATAGAGGAATTCGAGCAGTGTCTCGGTGAGCTCGGGAAAGTCGTCGTCGAGCTTGAGCCGCAGGCGCGCGGCGATGAAGGCGAAGCTCTCGATCAGCCGGGCCACATGGGGATCGTCGATGGCATCCGGCGACAGCCGCAGCCGCCCGGCGATCTTCGGATGCCGCTCGGCGAACCGGCCGCCGAGGCCGCGCAGGGCCTCGAGTTCGGAATTGTAGAAGCCGTAGAGGCGGTCGTTCACGGGGGCGCTCTCCAGGCTCGGACGGTAGAAAACCTACACCGGACGATCGGTCGAATCACGGAAAATCGCGCCGGTCTGCTTGGTTGTGCAGGGACATGGACGATGATGGTCTTCATGAGATCGTCGCAAATACAGATTTGTACTTCCGATCCGGCCAGAGGTACACGTGCTGGGTCGCGCAGCAATCGATCCCGGACGTCCTGTTGTGCCGAGCCGTCCCGTCCCTGAACCAGCGATCCGTATTCTATGCGACCCTGGGTTGTCTTGAGGAGGTGGCTCCGAGCCGGTGAAGCGTGCCCGCGGATGTTCGACCGCCGGGCGCCCGCGCTGTCGTTTCCCTGCGGGGATCGCGCTTTCTCATGCGAAGACATCGGCTCGGGATGCGCCCCCGGGCGATCGCGGTGCCTGGTGCACTCGCCTTCCTGTGCGGCGACCCGGACCCACCCGGCCAAGTCCACCTTCGCGAGCTGCCTCCCCGGGCGCGGCGGGCGGCCTGACAACGGCGCCGCCGCGAATCCCGCGCGCGTCGGTGAACGCGTCCAGGCCTACCCGTACGACGCAGCCCGAGGATACCACGGGGGATGAGGATACCACGGGGGATGAGGACATCAGGGGGATGAGGCCTGTTCGCACGATCCCACCGCTGCCTTGGCCCACGGCGCCGGCCGGACACTTGCGGATCTCTCCCTGCGACGATCTCCAAGACGCGTTTGGGGGTGTTCTGCTTCGTCCGTCTATCGCCGCGGCCATGCCCGCCGGTATCGCGGCGTCTGCCGTCAGCCGCTCACGGCGGCGGCGCCTCGGTAGGCTTGGGCGGCGTGGCGGGCGGGTAGGCGGTCGCCCGCGCCGAACAGCTTGTTTCTGAACGAGCCCGGCGCGTAGGCGGTCTTGTACAGGCCGCGGTCCTGAAGCTCGGGGATCACGAGATCGATGAAGTCCGAGAAGCTTTCCGGCACGACGATGCGGCTGAGGTTGAATCCGTCCACTTCGCCCTCCTCGACCCAGGATTGCAGCTCGTCGGCGATGGACGTGGCGTCCCCGGTCAGCACCGCGTAGCGGCCGCCGAGGCCGAGTTCCGCAAGGAGGTCGCGTTTGGTCAGCCCGCGCTTGGCCGCAGCCGCGGTGGCCGACTGGATCGCGTTGCCGGGGGCGTAGGGGATCGGCTCGTCGAGGCCGTAGCGGGCGAAATCGATGCCGGTGGAGGCGGAGAAGTGGGCGAGCCCGGCCTCGGCGCTGGCGTAGCGCATGTACTCGGCGCGCTTATCCTCCGCTTCGGCACGGGTGCGGCCGGGGATGGCGGCGATGCCGATGAACACCTTCAAGTCCTGTGGGTCGCGCCCGGCGGCGGCGGCCTCTGCCCGGATCGCCCGGACGGCGTCTCGGGCCGCCGCCTTGTCCCGCGCCGAGATGAACACGCACTCGGCGTGTCGCCCGGCGAAGGCGCGGCCCCGGCCGGAGGCGCCCGCTTGATAGAGCACGGGCGTCCGCTGCGGCGAGGGTTCGCACAAGTGGTAGCCGTCGACGGAAAGAAACTCGCCGCGATGGGAGACCGGCCGGATCAACGCTGGATCGCCGAACACCCGCGCCCCGCAGTCCCGGCGTACCGCCGCGTCGTCCCAGCTTCCCTCCCAGAGCTTGTAGAGCACCTCCAGATACTCATCGGCGTAATCGTAGCGGCGGTCGTGCGCCGGAAGGGTCTCGCCCCGGCCGCGATGGGCGCTCTCGAGATAGCCGGTGACGATATTCCAGCCGACCCGCCCGCCGGTGAGATGGTCGAGCGTCGAGAGGCGCCGGGCGAAGGTGTAGGGCGCTTCCGCGAAGACGTTGACGGTGACGCCGAAGCCGAGATGCTCCGTCACCGCCGCCATGGCCGGAACGATCAGTGTCGGGTCGTTCACCGGCAGTTGCACGGCTTCCCGTGCCGTCACGTCGATGCCGCCGCCGTAGACGTCGTAGACGCCGAGGATGTCGGCGATGAACATCCCGTCGAACAGGCCGCGTTCCAGGAGCTTGGCCTGGTCCGTCCAGTAGCGCAGCGTGTTGTACTCGGCCGAGCGGTCGCGCGGATGGGTCCAGATGCCGTGGTTGATGTGACCGACGCAGTTCATGTTGAACGCGTTGAGCCGGATCTGCTTGGCGGCGCCCGTCATCGTGCCCGGAGCCTCCGCACCACGCTGTCGCCCGCGAACTGCACGAGGCAGACGAGGACGATGAGGATCGCGATCACCACCGACATCACCGTGGTGTCGAAGCGCTGGTAGCCGTAGCGGATCGCCACGTCGCCGAGCCCACCCGCGCCGACCGCGCCGGCCACGGCCGAGGCGCCGATCATCGACACGATCGTGATGGTGAAGCCGCCGACGATCCCCGGCAGCGCCTCGGGCAGCAGCACGTGGAGCAGGATGTGGCGGCGGCGGCAGCCGATGGACTGGGCCGCCTCGACCAGTCCGGGATCGACCTGCCGCAGCGAGACCTCGGCGATCCGTGCGAAGAAGGGCGTCGCGCTGACCGCGAGGGGAACGATGGCCGCCCAGACACCGATCGTGGTTCCCACGACGAGCCGGGTGAACGGGATCAGCGCGACCAGGAGCACGATGAAGGGCACGGCGCGAAAGCCGTTCACGAGAAGGCCGACGAAGCGGTTCGTCCGCGGTGCCGGGAAGATGCCGCCCGGCCCGGAGGTGACGAGGAACAGCGCGAGCGGGATGCCGGCGGCCACCGCGATTCCCGCCGAGACGCCCACCATGAACATCGTGTCGAACGCCGCCTGCCAGAGGCGGTCAATCATCTGCGGCGACATAGCCGATTCCCTCGACGGTGACCCCGATGGCTCTCAGGCGGGCCTCTGCCTGCCGGTTCTCGGCGGCGATCAGCAGGCGGCCGACGGCGTGTCCCTGGATGCGCTCGACGCTCGCCTGTAGGAGCCGCAGCGGGCCGCCCGTCGCCGCGACGAGGGCCGACAGGTCGGGGGCAGACCGCCCGGAATAGGTGATCCGCAGGACGGCCTGGGCGCCCGGGACGGGATGCGGCACGAGCCGCTCCGCCAGATCGTCGGGCAGGTCGCGGGTGAGGGGCGCGAGCAGGGCCCGCGTCGCCGGGTGTTCCGGGGCGCCGAACACGCGCCAGACCGGACCGGACTCGGCGATCCGCCCGGCTTCCAGCACCACGACGTCCGTGCAGATCTCGCGGATCACGCTCATCTCGTGGGTGATGAGGATGATGGTCAGGCCGAGCCGCCGGTTGATATCCCGCAGCAGGCCCAGGATCGACAGGGTGGTCTCCGGGTCGAGGGCCGAGGTCGCCTCGTCGCAGAGGAGGATCTCGGGGTCGCTGACCAGGGCGCGGGCGATGCCGACGCGCTGTTTCTGCCCGCCCGAGAGGCGCGACGGATAGGCCTCCGCCTTGCCTTCGAGACCGACGAGGCGCAGCACCGCTTCCACCCGGCCTTCGATCTCCGACGGGCGGATTCCGGCCACCTTGAGCGGCAGGGCCACGTTCTGCCGGACGGTCTTGGCCGACAGCAGGTTGAAGTGCTGGAAGATCATGCCGGTGCGGCGGCGCAGGGCCACGAGGCCGTCCGTCTGGAGGGCCTCGATGGGCTCGTCGTCGACCAGCACCCGTCCCGACGTCGGCGCCTCCAGACGGTTGACGGTTCGGAGCAAGGTCGACTTGCCGGCACCCGAGCGGCCGATGATGCCGAGGATCGCGCCGGACGGAACGTCGAGGCTGACGTCGTCGAGGGCACGGACCTCGCCACCCGCAGAGCGATATGTCTTCGAGACGTTCTCGAACCGCACGGTGCCGGTGCCGCGCCGGCCCGCTTCGGTCCGGGCGGCGGGGATCGCGTCCAGGCCGATCGCCTTCGACCGGGCCGAACCCGTCGCCCCGAGGCGATCCAAAGCCAGGCTCACCATGGTCAGTTCTGCCACGCGAGCAGGTACAGCTTTTCGCTGCCGGCGAACGATGTGTGGATCTGCTGCTTCACGGCCTCGGAGTTCTGGAAGATCTGGACGAATTTTCGGATGGTCGGATCGTCCTTGCGGGTGGCTTTCGTGACGAAGCTTACGGCGAACAGCTTGTCCTCGATCCCGGAATAGATCAGCCCGCTCTTCGGGTCGAAGGCCCCGGCGGCGACGATGAAATGCGGGTAGCCCTGGGCGAGATCGACGTCGCCGGTGATCCGCACCAATTGCGGACCCTCGACCTCGGTGAATTTCAGCTTCTTCGGGTTCTCGACGATGTCGTCGACGGTACCGAGGAAGCCGACACCGTCCTTGAGCTTGATGAGGCCGGCCTTCTGCAGCAGCAGCAGGCCTCGGCCCTGGTTCACCGGGTCGTTGGCGATGGCGACCTTGCCCCCCGCCGGGATCCCGTCGAAGCTCTTATGCTTGAGCGAGAACAGCCCGATGTTCTGCAGGATGCCGAGCCCGACGATGTCGAACCGGTAGCCTTTCTGCTTCGCGGCGTTCTCCATGAAGGGGCGATGCTGGAAGAAGTTCAGGTCGATGTCGCCGGCATCGAGGGCGACGTTGGGCGTCGTCCAGTCGCTGAACTCGATCACCTTCACGGTGATGCCCTGCGCCTTGGCCTCCTTGGCGGCCGCGGTGATGGCGTCGCTGTAGGCGCCCGGCACGGTACCGATCGTCAAGGTCTTGGCCTGGGCCGCCATCGTACCCATGGAAAAAAGGGCGATGGCGAGGGTCTTCAGGAAGCGCATCGGTCGTGGACTCCGGTCGCCCAACTCGGCGAAGGCAGGGCAGGATGGGACTATCGACGTGTGGGGGGCAGTTTCACCCCCGCCGGTCAGGACGGGCGGACAGGGACGACCGAGCCGCGGTAGCGGTGGCCGATGAACCCAGCGACTTCGGCCGAGGTCAGCAGGGTTCCGAGACGCAGCACGCGGGAATCCTTCGCCAAGCCCTCGATGGTGACGAGGACGTTCGCATACGGGTTGCCCTCGGCGGCTTCGAGGGCCAACGCATCCCGCGCGGGCTCCAGCCCCGCTTCCAACGCGTAGTTGCCGTTGATCACCGCGAGCGCCACGTCGTCGAGGGAGCGCGGCAGTTGCGGAGGTGCGATCTCGACGAAGCGGAAGTTCTTCGGGTTCTCGACGATGTCGTCCACGCCCGCGTCCCTCGCCCGCAGTCGGATCAAGCCGTTCGCTTGAAGCAGCGACAGCCCGCGGCCGGTGTTGGAGACGCTGTTCGACAGGGCGACGGCACCGCCACTCGGGAGGGCCGCGAGCGACGTGGCGCGGCGGCTGTACAATCCCAGGGGCTCGACATGCACCGCCGCGACGACGGCGAAGCGCATTCCCATGGCGGCTTCCTCCGAGCGGAGGAAGGGGACGTGCTGGAAGAAGTTGGCATCGGCGTCGCCGTCACGCAGCAGGGCATTCGGGCGCAGATCGCCCGAGATCTCGATGATCTTCAGAGGCAGTTCGGGGGCGAGCTTTTCGCCGACGAATTCGAGGATCTCCGTATGCGGCAGCGAGGAGGCCACGACCCGCAGGGGCGTCGATGCGGCGCGGGCCGGTGCGATGCTCAGGGCCAGGGCGCCGGACAGGAAGACGCGACGGGTCGGTGCAAGCACGGCGCACGCTTCTCGCTGTTGTTAGAACAAGGAAAGACGATCTCTGTATCTCCAAAGGAACGGCTCGCATCAAGAGTGCTGAATATCAAAATTTTGTCACTTTGCAGACTGTTGTTTTCACATGCCGTGCTCGAAGCGCATCGATCTTCTCCCTGCACGACGCCGAGACGAGCCTTGCCGACGAAACTTCGTGTCGCGTCGGCTTGGGCTTCCAGACAAATTCGACACAGCGCTCAGCACCGTCAGTACCGGCGAACGGCGATTCTTCGATCCCGTGCGCTGGTCGGCGACCCAGGCCCGCTTCTTCTACTCGGCGACCGTCTCCGGGTTGATCCCGTCGCGTCGAAGGCGCCCCCGGGCGTTTGTCGGTTGCCGCTTCCGGCAGGCGTGCCGCCTGCGCCAGACCGCCCCGACCCGCATCCACCACGTGGAACGCCGCCCCGTTCAGGGCCCGATCGTCATCGAAGCGCTCCGCCAGTCCGTCGCCGCGCCTCTGTCACCTGACCGTTGGTATCGTGGCCGTAGGTGGTCGGGCCCCAGCGCGCCTCCGCGATCGATACCGGCTCGAAGGTCCGGTTCCAGCCGTAGACCCGCCCCAGTGCTGGCTCGGACCTCGCCTCCGGCCCCCCTGCGCGCGCCGCCACCTGGCAGATCAGCCGACACACCGCGTCATAGAGCGTCTCTGCGAAGGCTTCATCGGCGGGGTGATCGCCCCCAGGTGGACGGGATGCGACGCTACGAATTGACCGGTGCGCAGTGGGAGCCGATCGCTCCGCTGCTGCCTCCGCAGCAGCTACGCACGGGCCCTTCTTCCGAGGACAACCGGCAAATTCTGAACACTACGCTGTGGATCTTGCGGAGCGGCGCACCCTGGGCGGATCTGCCGGCCCGCTATGGTGCTGTCGGGACCGGGTCGAGCCGGTTCCATCGCGGGCGGCAGGCCAGCCGTGTTCGACCGGGTGCGGCGGCGCCTGCAGGCGCAAGCCGATGCCCGACGCGACCTCGACTGGGACCTGCACTTCGTGGACACCACGGTGGTGCGCGTCCACCAGCACGCCGGTCCGGCGCCATTGGGGGATGAGGGCACGGTCGAAGGCGGGGGGCGCCCCTGGGCGCAGCCAGGGCGGGTTGTCGACCAAGCTGCCTCTGCGCGCCGAAGGCGGTTGTGCACCCAGCACTACGGTGCTGATGGCGGGCGAGCGCCACGAGCGATTCGCCCTGGCATCAGCATGCTCTGGCTCACATGATTTTGCAGAGACGCCTTCGCCGTTGGGCTTCACGCGCCTGCGCTTCTGCCCACGATACGGTTTCACTCTTCGGAGAGAATGCCCGTGACGAGGCGGGGCAGCGCCTCGCACTTGAATTTGCCAGGATCGACTGCGCCGACGAATGGCAGCCATGATTCGAAACCCGTTACCTGTTACAAAACGGGCGACAGGTCGATCAACGACGCCATGGGGAGGTTGAAACGCGGAGCCGAATCATAAGCGAGACCAATGGCTTGATGATTGGCGCACCCGACACGATTCGAACGTGTGACCTTTGCCTTCGGAGGGCAAGTATCCAGGCTGACACCAGCCGCCGCGACCCGCCTTACCTACGTAAAAACAATGACTTAGGGCGACACTTCCCGGCAGGTATCATAGGGAGTATCCTGCAATGCTGTAGCCCCGTTGTAGCCCAGAGAGCAGCGTGACCGGTAGGTTGACCCTTCAGATCGTTAAGGCGGCTAAGCCGAGGGACGTGCGCTACACGCTCTGGGACGCAGAATTGAAGGGCTTCGGACTGCGGGTGAACGCCGACGGCACAAAGAGTTACGCGTTGAAGTACCTGTTCCGAGGTCGCCAGCGCTGGCACACCATTGGGAAGCACGGCTCACCCTGGACACCCGACACAGCGCGCAGTGAGGTGATGCGGCTCCTTGTGCAGGCACGAAATGGCATTGATCCCCAGGAAGCAAAGCAGGCACAGACGACAGCCGATCTGACGGTATTGGAACTGTGTAATCTCTACCTCGCCGCAGCCCGAGCGGGACAGATTCTGACGAAGTTCGATGAGCCGAAGAAGGCCTCAACAATCCTCACGGACGAGAGCCGCATCCAGCGCCACATAGAACCGCTGCTCGGCCGGAAGCGCGTGCAGGACGTGACTACTGACGACATCGAAGCATTCCTGCACGATGTGGCGGCGGGTAGGACCGCTCTCGACATGAGAACCGGCTCACGCGGCCGCGCGATCGTCGAAGGTGGCCGCGGGGCTGCCACCCGAACGGTCGGGCTTCTCGGCGGTATCTTCGCGTTCGCGGTGCGCAAGCGTATGCGTATCGACAACCCAGTTCGAGGCGTGCAGCGGTTCAAGGACAAGCGCAACGAGCGCTTTTTGTCAGGCCCAGAGCTTCGGCAGCTTGGGCAGGCCCTCTCTGTCTCGGACGACGCTTGGCGGCAGCACGCGGCCGATCTCGCGACTTGGAGCGAGCGCGCTGGGCGTGGAAAGCCACCTCGCCCCCCTGCACACGCCGAGAGTCTCTCGGCAACAGGCGCCATTCGGCTCCTCCTACTGACGGGGGCTCGCAAATCTGAGGTCCTGCAACTCCAATGGACGCATGTCGATCGCGAGCACGGTTATCTCCGACTGCCGACGAGCAAGACGGGCGCGAAGGCAATCCCAATCGGGACGGCGGCATTGGCCTTGATTGACTTGCAGCCGAGGCTGGAGAACAATCCATTCGTGTTCACTGGCAACGTCCCAGGCCGACCCTTTGTTGGGCTGGCGAAGGTTTGGGAACGCATCCGTGCTCGTGCAGGCCTGCCGGATGTGCGCCTGCACGACTTACGCCACTCCTTCGCAAGCGTAGGCGCGTCCGCCGGCAGTAGCCTTCCGCTACTCGGCGCTATCCTAGGACACCGCGACCCCAAGACGACACAGCGATACGCTCACATCGCGCGCGACCCAGCACGCGCTGCGGCGGAACACGTCTCGAACCTGATCGCAACCTCGCTCACCACCTTACGGTAGGCACGTCGCTATCAGTAGGCATGACGCCGCATCCCGAAGGAGCAGCGCAGCAACTCGCCGTTCAGAACATGTAGGCCGTGCAGACACCCGACGCGGTCTAACGACACCAGCCTGGGAGGGATATAACAACTGGCCGCGGTGGGAATCTGAGTTCCACGGTAAATTCCGCCGTCGGCAACGGGAATCCCTGCCCTCAGCTCCCCCGGAGCGTGCGCGAGACCCCTTCGTCATGTTCAGCCCGTCCCGTCACCCCGCCTAGAACGGTCCCCCGAAATGGAGAATGCCTATGGCTACGCCCTACGCGTGACCAACTTGACGCTGATGACCTACGACAAGCCGACCAGCCAGCGCATGTGGAAGGCCACCGGCGCGTGCTTCATGGTCAAGCCAACCCCGGTGCAGGCGGGCGCGCAGGCCATCCGGCAGGACATCGTCGTCCTCTGCACGGCGCACCTCGCCGACACAGCAGCGGGGGTGAGCCGGATCGACTGGAAGTTCGTGTACTGATGGAGCGAGCGGTATGAGCACCACATTCACCGATCCGGTCGTAGCCATCCCCCCGAGTGTCGGCATCTTCTGGGGCGTACCGGATGGTCGGCGCACCGTACTGGTGACGGACCGGACGCCCCTGGCAGTGGCAGAAACCTATGGCGACTGCCTCACCCACCCACACGGTCACTACGAGATCTGGGAGACATGGCGGGCACTTGGCGCCACGGAGCTGCGCCGACGCGGCATGCCAGCGGCCATTGCGGGACATGAGTACGAAGAGCTTCCGCGAGGGCGCGTCGTCTACATGCGCACGCCCGCGCTGTTCACCCTCTACGCCGACCGACACCTGCAGCGGCCGGAGGCGATCACGGAGCTCGTCCGTCTCTTTGGCCTCGACGGAGAGCGCCACCTTGTGCGCTCAGACGTGCACTACCGAACGCTTGGCTGATACCGAGAGCATGGACCACGGAAGCGCGGCTGCTGATGGAAGCGCCCCCCCCCTGCGAGTGGTTCGGGACCGAGGCGCGGCTCGCGAGTGCCGAGCACTTGCTGCGGCTCTGGTACCGCTCCGACGCGCTCGACCACCGCGCCGATGCGGCAGCGCTGATCCAGGCCGCTCCGGTCGACTTGCACCGGGTCTTGCGGCTTCTGCGTGAAGTCGAGGATGACGAGGGGGCGGCTCATATGCGCCTGCGGCTGGCGATCGGTGACGCACTACTCACTTCCGAGCTCTTCTTCAGCAACCAAATGGAGGAGCGGCGCGCCCGACTCAAGTCAGACCGCGTACCGGTCTGGCGTCTGCGCGATCCACCGGATCCGAATGGCGCGGGCGGATAGAACGCTCCCGCGGTCGGCACGACACACCCCTCCATCGCTGCGAGGCACACGGGACGCGCGCCTGTTCTTCGGCGGTTTCAGCGCTACATCAAAAGAACTCCCCTGCCGACCACAGATTGGGCAGGAGGGCGACTGCGGCGACCAACTACACCGCCAGCCGCCGCGTAGACCCACGTTCAGCGCGACGCAGGGCTAACCAAGCGATGACCAGCACGACCACGGTCCCTTACGCACGGCCATACTCCTACCTGCACTTGCACTTCCGAAGCTGCTGCCGCCTCAACGATGGCTCAAGAAGCGCAGGTGGTTCGATCACTCTGTTGGGCCTTCAGCCGCCCAGGTGTAGGCAGCGTGAGCCAAGCCAATCGGTCCTCCTGACGGCCATGCTCGCAGTCTCAGCGCTGGTCGACAAGGCTACCTAGCAGGGTGTTGAAGAATTCAGCCAACGGCGGGCAATGAAGGAGATTTCGTCGCCGCGGTGGACGCCGATTTCGCCGCGAAGCGAGCCGTCGGCCTGGACCTCGGCCGATCCCGAGCCGCAGACCGCCTCCATCTCGTCATTGCCATTCCAGTCGAACACGATGGCGGCGCGATCACTCCCGCAGGTGGCTCCGCCAACGAATGCCCCGGTGACACACCCGAAGGCGAACGCGCCGCAGCCGGTCTCGAAGAGGATGTAGGCCGCCTCGACCATGTCGGCGTAGTCGTCCATGTAGCCGGGCAACTCGACGATCCGCCACTTGCCCAGGACGCTCACGCCAGAGCTCCGAGCAGCGTTGGCAGGCGGACCAAGTTATAGGCCGCCGCCGTCAGAGTGAAGGCCCACCCGACCTTGTCGCGGCCTTTGAAGCGGGCCTTGCGCAGGCCGCCGACGGTCTTGATCCAGCCAAAGCCCTCCTCAATGCGCTTGCGGATCTTCTGGCACCGACCGTAGCCGGCGTGGCGAGTGGTTCGTCCGTCGATGGAGGAGCGGCGGCCGTTGGTGTTCCGGGCCACGTGCGCGCGCACGTTCATCGACCTGAGCTCGTTGACGAAGTCCTCGGCGTCATAGGCCATGTCGGCACCCACCGAGATCGCCCTGGGTCGAAGGCTCCTCGAAGATACCAGCCCATATCCCGACCTTTCTGGCTCAAGCGTGGAGCTCCACCGAAGCATAATTTCGACTTTATTACCTTTCTTCCAGATTTCATCTCGTTGACGGACGCCATCTTACGTTGTAAACTCGAATCTACAAAACCACTCACGAGAACATTGATGATCCACCTGCAGACATCGCGCAGCAGCAGTCTGCAAAAAGAAATAGTTTTATCGCTCGGGTTGCTACGCTATAGGACGAGACGCCGGTATGCGCTGCTGGTCCTAAGCTGCTACATCGACGTACCGGCCGTGAAGCGCTTGGCGGAGAGAATCGCCGCGGGTGTCAATCTGGTCGAGGTCCACCTCGCCTTCGAGCTGATGGAAGCATGGCGTGGTCGAACACCGTCCGACCTGCAATGCGAGCTGGATCAGCTACGGGCAGGCTTCGGACCCGACGTGCGTATCTGCTGGTCGCCGTTGCGGCTTGGGTCGCTCATGCATGCAAAAGCCTTTGCTGTCGTTCAGGTCACGAGCGACGGCTACGGCGAAGGTCTGGTCTGGATTGGCTCCGGGAACGCGACCCGGCCCGGCTTAGGAGGTGGCCTGACTAACAGCAGCATGAACGTCGAGCTGATGAGCCTAACCGTCGAACAGGAGGGCGTTCAGGCCTTCCTCGGGCACTGGCAGTGGCTGCTAGATAAGGCAACTTCCCTGGACGCCGCCCTGCGCCGCCATGATGAACGGAGCTTCACTTACGGCCTCCTCGCGAGCGGTGTTTACCTACACAAGTGGGAGGGCCGCATAGGCGAGAAGGTCAGCATCCGCTACGCCCTGACCCCTGAAGGGCGGCGTCGGGTGACGGTTGACCCTACCTTGCAGGCGTTCGGCGCCGATGTTGATCAGGTGACGATCTCCCGCAACCCGCTGTCTACCGTTATGGAAACGGCTGGGCAGAGATCGTTGCCGAACGGCTTCACCCGCAATTACGCCGTCGACACCCTCCTCGGACTGTGGTGCCCGCGAGACATCTGGGCCATAGCCGAGGAGGCGGTTCGCCACAGCGGTGAGTTCCAGGCTTTCCACAAGGGGTTCTTGACCGCGACAGAGACCGACCGCCTTGAGCAGCTCGTGGCCGCAGAAGGGCAAGCCGCATCGGGGATGGTGGAGCAAGGGTTGATCGTGGACCAAGAAGACCGTTTCGAGCGGTGGACCGCAAAGATTCAATTATTACGCAACAACAAGGGTCAGCTCGAACGCTTGTTCCTCCGATACGATGCGTTTGAGTTACCCTACGATTTCGGAAGCACGGACGAGCTTGAAGGGGTGAAAGCCAGCCTCCTTGAAACGCTCGCTCTGAGAGCGCGACAGTCGTTCGTCGGCACTAAGCTGCGGGAGGCCGAGGCCGCTCGGGACCTCTCTGTTCTGGAACTTACGGCGGACGAGAGAGAGGACGTTCAGGATTGGCTCGCAGGACGCCCCCGCAAAACGGGCAGCGACTCCGAAGCGTTCACCTTTTGAGGCATGTTGCGCAATCCCTCGACCTCCTCCTAACGGGCATTTCGCTGAAAACTCTTGTTGAGGTATTTGCACTCCAATCTGGCGCAGCTTCAGAACGACCTGGTCCGCGCTCGTATTCCGACCTTGCCACTTGTCCCACTTTTTCACCATGAATTAGTGTACAAATTACTCCAGTTTATAATATTTCTCAAATGACCACGGGACTCGTTGCTGCCCGATAAAGGCGAGGAAATAATAACATGAGCGAAATGCCAAATAGCTGGTTCGTGCTTCGGGCCGATGCGGAAGCGTTTCTACTCGATCTAATCGGATGCGCAGAGCTTGCAACGGTCGATCTCGACCACCTAGAGGGTAATCTGTACTATATGCGACTCGGTCGAGCAGCTCGCCGCGCGCAAATTTATCTCAAGGCAAACTCCTTGGATCGGAGCGCCCTATCGTTCATAGCGCTACACAGAGAGCTATTAAGGGACCGGCCGACCGGACCGGAATCTTCGTCTCTGCCGGATCACATGTTTACATCGGCGAAGGAGTTGGAGGACAACTTCTTGGATGCTGCCTCCGGTCTACCATTGTCCGTAGAGGCTGCTGCCCCGTTCAACGAGCTAATCGCTTCCCTCTTGAAAGCAATGAAAGAGGTTGGTTACGAGGAGATAGATCGCAAAACCGGTGAGGTGGAAGCAAATCACGCGATAGACCCAATCCAATGTTTTGGGGTTGGGAGAAAACTTGCCTACCTTGAAGAGCACCTCAGTGAAAAGAATTATGGCCGAGCCCTCGAAATTGTTGAGGAGGATCTACCCGAATGGCTAGAACACAAGTGTCCTGAGTATCTTAAGTCCATTGATTATGCGCTAAGGAATGCGATATCTGGTATCACTAATTTACAGAAACAAGAGGATGGCTACTGAGTGAGTGGCGGGTATGTTGTTCCGATGAAAAATATCAACTTATACCAAGCATCATTGAGCAAGGCTCATGCGGGGTAGCATCGCTATCTGGGCCATGATTCTGTCCTCTGGTTTTGGAGCCCGAGGAGGATGCGATGCCTGTTCCGGTACCGCTGCGGACGGATTTTGATGCCGAGGCCCTGCGCGTCCTGGCCAAGTGTTGACGTGACCCGGCCCAGACCCGCCGCCTGTTAGCGCTGTCGGTGATCGCCGCGGGCGGTATGCGCTCGGAGGCGGCCGAGATCGGCGGGGTCGGGTTGCAGACGGTGCGTGATTGGGTCGTGGCCTTCAACGCCGATGGCCCGGACGGGCTGATCGACGGCAAGGGGGAGGCGGCCGAGATCGGCGGGGTCGGGTTGCAGACGGTGCGTGATTGGGTCGTGGCCTTCAACGCCGATGGCCCGGACGGGCTGATCGACGGCAAGGCTCCCGGTGCCCGTCCGCGCCTGAACGCCGACCAGCGCGAGGTTCTTAGGGCCCTGGTCGAACAGGGGCCGACACCCGCCGCCCACGGCGTGGTCCGCTGGCGCTTGTGCGATCTGACCCAGATCCTGTGCGAGGATCACGGCGTATAGGTCTCCGAGCAGACCTTGAGCCGGGTCTTGCGGGCGATGGGCTACCGCAAACTCTCGGCTCGCCCGCGCCATCACGCCCAGGCCCCCGAGGCCGCCGCCGTTTTTAAAAAGGCTTCCCCGACCGTTTGGCGCAGATCGCGGAGGCTGTCGGGGCCAAGCCCGTAGAGATCTGGTTATGCGACGAGGTGATCCTCCCCCGCTTTCACGGACACCTCTGATACGCTCCTTGCGGGCGGGGAAGGTGTTTGATGGCCAAGACGAGACGCGAGTTCACCCCCGAGTTCACTGATCCTCCCCCGCTTTCACGGACACCTCTGATACGCTCCTTGCGGGCGGGGAAGGTGTTTGATGGCCAAGACGAGACGCGAGTTCACCCCCGAGTTCAAACGCGAGGCGGTGGCCCTGCTGGAAAGTAGCAGCCGGCCGCAGATGCAGATCGCAGCCGAGCTCGGGATCCAACCCTCAATGCTGAGGCAGTGGCGCTCGGCGCTGATGGGTGGCTCCCCACCACCGCGGAGAGCAGGGTCACCGGGAGCCGCGCCTGCGAGCCCAGTGGCGTCCCCCTCCGACCAAGCCGCTGAGATCGCCCGTCTGCGGCGTGAACTCGACCGGACGCGCATGGAGCGCGACGTCCTAAAAAAAGCGATCGGCATCTTCCGTCCTAAAAAAAGCGATCGGCATCTTCCAGGGCGAGGCCGACGGGGGGAAGCGCGAGGCCCGGCAGGCGTCCCCCTCCGACCAAGCCGCTGAGATCGCCCGTCTGCGGCGTGAACTCGACCGGACGCGCATGGAGCGCGACGTCCTAAAAAAAGCGATCGGCATCTTCGCGGAGATGCCCAAGTGACGTTCGCCTTCATCGAGCAGCATGCGAACACCTGGCCGGTGCGTCTCATGTGCCGCGTGCTCGCAGTCTCCCCCAGCGGTTACTACGGCTGGCGGTCACGTCCCGAGAGCGACCGGTCGGTGACGAACCGTCAGCTCCTTGACGACGTCCGGCGGATCCATGCCGAGCATCATCGGCGCTATGGCTCACCTCGGGTGCACGCGGCCTTGCGCGCAGAGGGCCGAACCGTCAGTCGCGGGCGGGTGGAGCGCCTCATGCGCCGTCAAGGCATCCGGGCTCTGGCAGGGCGTCGGTTCCGGCCCTGCACCACCGACAGTCGTCATGATCTGCCGATCGCGCCCAACCTCCTCAAACAACAGTTCTCGGCTGCCCTGCCCAACACGGTTTGGTTGGCCGATATCACCTACCTGCCCACCGGCGAGGGCTGGCTCTATCTGGCCGCCGTCCTCGATCTCGCCACGCGAAGAATCGTCGGTTGGTCCATGCGCGACCACATGCGGACCGAGCTGACATCGGCCGCCTTGATGATGGCCACCCAACGGCAGCGACCGGCCGCTGGGCTCATCTGTCACTCGGATCGCGGCAGCCAATACGCCGCCGAGGCCTACCGAAAGCAGCTTGCCGACATGAAGGCGACGCCCTCCATGAGCCGTACGGGCTGTTGTTACGACAATGCTCCCATGGAAAGCTTCTTCCACACACTCAAGGTCGAACTCGTCCACCAACGACGATGGGCGACCCGGGACGAGGCCCGACGCGACCTGTTCGCCTACATCGAGGGCTACTACAATCGGCAGCGCATCCACTCGGCGCTCGGTTACATCACGCCCGAGCAAGCCGAGCCGAATGCAAGCTAAACCCCGTGTCCGCGAAAGCGGGGGAGGATCAGAGGCCCGTGTCGGCCACAGCCGCTCTCGCTCGGCTGCCCTCGTCACCAACCTGGAGGCGTGGCTGCGGGAGAACCGCGCCAGGCTCTCGGTAAAAGCTCCCACAGCCGCGGCGATCGACTACCTGGTCAAGCGCTGGACCGCCTTCACCCGGTTCCTTGATGACGGACGCATCTGCCTCTCCAACAATGCCGCCGAACGCGCTATCCGGCCCATCGCGGTAGGCCGCCGCAACTGGATCTTCGCCGGGTCGGATGCGGGCGGCCATCGCACTGCTGCCCTCTACACGCTGATCAAGACCGCCAAGCTCAACGGCATCGACCCGCAGGCGTGGCTCGCCGACGTGCTCGCGCGGCTACCCGACCATCCCGCCCGGTGCATCGACGATCTGCTGCCGTGGAACTGGACCCAGCGTCAGTCCCGGCAGATTGCCGCCTGAAACCCCGCCGGGACTACCAACGCGGCCTTCACCGAAGGCGTACGCTCCAGGTGCCCACGCCGTGCTCCTGCTCGATCAGGCCGGCTGGCACACCACCAGGAAGCTGCCCGTCCCCAACAACATCACCCTACTGCCCCTGCCGGCGCTCTCACCCGAACTCAACCCCGTCGAAAACCTCTGGCAGTTCATACGGGACAACTGGCTCGGCAATCGCATCTTCCGATCCTATGCCGACATCCTCAACCACTGTTGCGATGCCTGGAACAAGATTATCGCCCAGCCCTGGCGCATCACGTCCATCGGATTGCGCCAATGGGCACATGCGTGCTGATCAATGAGAGCTGGTATAACTCCTCAATCAAACTAACCCGCGACAGGCTGACGTGACTGGCTGGCTTTGGACCGGGCTGATTGAGAGGATCAGCCAGGACCGAAGGAGCTGGACATGCGGCGAGGTCAGAAGACGGGTGCGGAGCTGACGTGACTGGCTGGCTTTGGACCGGGCTGATTGAGAGGATCAGCCAGGACCGAAGGAGCTGGACATGCGGCGAGGTCAGAAGACGGGTGCGGAGCAGGTGGTGCTGAAGCTTCGCCAGATCGAGGTTCAGACGGCGCAGGGCAAGAGTTTGGCCCTGGCCTGCAAGGAGGCCGAGATCTCCGAGCAGAGCTACTATCGCTGGCGCAAGGAGTACGGCGGCTTGCCGATCGACCAGGCGCGCCGGATGAAGGATCTGGAACGTGAGAACGCGCGATTGCGCCGGCTCGTGGCTGATTTGTCTTTGGAGAAGCAGGTGCTGGCGGACGTCGCCGCGGGAAACTTATAGCCCCGGAGCGACGTCGGCAGGCCGTCGACGGCATCAGGGAGAAGTATGGTCTCTCAGAACGCCATGCCTGCCGGATCGTTGGCCAGCACCGGGGCACGCAACGCTACATACCGACTGTGCCGGCTGACGAGGATGCGCTGACCCGCGCCATCATCGCCTTGGCGTCTGAATACGGACGCTATGGCTACCGCCGTGTCACCGCGCTGCTGCAGGCAGCGGGCTGGCAGGTGGGCAAGGACCGGGTTCAGCGGATCTGGCGTCGTGAGGGGCTCAAGGTCCCGCAAAAGCATCGGCCGCGAAGCCGGTTGTGGTTGAACGATGGCTCCTGCGTGCGGCTGCGGCCTCTCCATCGCAATCACGTCTGGAGCTTCGATTTCGTGCAGACACAGACCCACGACGGGCGGAGCCTGCGCATCCTGACGCTGATCGACGAGCACAGCCGGGCGTGCTTGGCGCTGAAGGTGGCCCGGCGCATCAACAGCCTGGGCGTGATCGAGGCGCTGGCCGATGCGATGTGTCTGCACGGCATCCCAGAGAACATCCGCTGCGACAATGGTCCAGAGATGATCTCGAAGGCTTTGCGGAAATGGGTCGCCAAAACCGGCCCGCAGATCCAGTACATTGCACCAGGATCGCCGTGGGAGAATGGCTACTGCGAGAGCTTCAATGGCAAGCTAAAGGACGAGTGTCTACGCCAAGAGATCTTCTACTCGCTCAAGGAGGCACAGACCGTGATTGGGATCTGGCAGAATACCTACAACCGCGTTCGGCCGCATTCGTCGTTGGGCTACCGGCCACCTGCGCCTGTCACCCTCCCGGATCTGGCCTTCCGGCTACCCATGGCCGCCACCATGCAGTAGCCTTCCAATTGGCTCGGTCCAAAATACCGGTCAGGTCAGGCTCGGTCCAAAATACCGGTCAGGTCA